>NC_009486.1:607837-1215674 GCF_000016785.1 Thermotoga petrophila RKU-1 | reverse complement strand
TGTCTTTGGAAGGAAGATTGAGTTCGTGGACAGGGGCATAAGGAAGAGAGCGATCTGCGCTCTTGGAGAGCAAGATATAGACAGCAGAGGTCTCATTCCCGTGGACAAAGGAGTTGAGGTACTGCACGCTTCGAGCGATCATATCGTCCTCGATGTTACGGATTTTGGAGATGTGAAAGTCGGTGACGTGTTCAGGTTCAGAATGACTTACTCCTGTCTTTTGAAGGCTATGACTTCTCCATTCGTGGAGAAGGTGTATGAACCCTCAATTTGAGGGGAAAGTCTTAATACGAGGAGGAAGCGGTTTTGAACGAAAAAAAACTCGTTGAAGCCCTCAAAAGGAAAGAAGACTGGGCATACGAGATTCTATACAGAGAATTCGCTCCAAAAATAGGAAGTATAGCAAAGAGCTTTTTGAACACCGACGATGTGGATGATGTTGTTCAGGATGTTTTTTTGAGGATTTTCAAAGGGATAAAGAAATTCAGAGGCGATTCGAAGCTCTCTACGTGGATCTACAGGATAGCCGTGAATGTCTGTAAGGACTATCTTCAGAAGTACAAGAAGAGAAACGAGTTTTTGACGGATTTCCAGGAGAAAGACAACGAAGAGGAAATCTACATCCAGCCGGAAGCGAAAGAGGATGTGTTCGATGAAGTGCTTCGATCGATCACTGCTGAGAGGGTTCAAAAGGCTCTGGAAAAGCTCTCACCGGAGGACAGGCTGCTCATAAAACTGAGGGATATAGACGGGTTGAGCTATGAAGAAATAGCGTCCGTTTTGCAAAAACCTGTTGGAACTGTGAAAAGCCGTCTTCACTACGCAAGAAAGAGGCTGGGAAACTTGCTGAAAGAGGGTGGAACTGTTGAAAGATGACAGATTGAACAGGATTCTTGACGGTGAAGAACCCATAGAGGGGCTTCCTGAGGAACTCCTCAGAGATTACCGAATCTACAGAGAAGCTATCACTCTCTTCAGAATACGATGCGAGTACGTTCCAAGTGAACGTCTGATGAGGAAGATCATGAAAAAAAGGCGGAAGAAACTTGTTCTTTCAACAGTTTTCGCTGGGATCGCAGTTTCCCTGCTGCTTCTTTCTGTAGTCCTCGACATTTTCCCGGTTTCTCCGTCTCGAAAAGTTGTTCAAAAACAAAATCCTGTTGTTAAAGAGTTAATAGATTACATAAAAACAGTGGAAGTAGTGAGCGATGGATGGTGATAGTGTGAAAAAATACGTTCTGGTAGTTTTGTTTTTCCTCGCAGCCACGATTTTTGCACTACCTGAAATCGTGGAAAAATGGATGTACGCAAACTATTACGCGAAGAGGATAATGGTTGAAATTGGTTTGAAAAGCCGTTTCAGATACGAAGAGGTGTACAAGTGGGGAGCAGACAAGATGGTTCTGGTACACGAACCCGTCAGTGTGAACTGGGTGAGACTGGGTCAGAGCTGTTACATGGGATCCGGTACCACCTTGAAGAGATCTCCCATGCTCATTCTCGATCTTGAGGATCTTGCCTTCAAAGAGATTCTGCAGGGAAGAGATCTGAAAATTGAAGAAACAAACGAAGGGTACGAGATATACATTCATGACACGGGAGAATACCGCGTGCTTCTCTCATCCGATGGGTTTCCAAAAGAGATCGAAAGAAACTACATGGACACGAAGAGCAAGCTGATTTACGAAGAAGTGAAACCACTTTCTGCCGATAAGAATGAAATTTTGAAAGACTACACTCTTGTGGACTCTGGAGTGGAATTTCCAAAAGAACTGGTTGACATCCTGAGTAACTTTCGTTTCCTCATAATCAGAGAAGGAACATCGGGGCTCGAGATAGAAGGTATCTACAAAAACGGTCAGAAGGTAGAGATATTCATAGGAAACGACCTTCCAAAGGGTGGTTTGCAAATCAGCATCAACGGGCTCAAGATAGCCATCGTTGCCGATGAAAAAACTCTTGAGGAGATAAAGGTGATTCTTGGACAATGAGAGCGCTCATAGTGGACGGTTACATAGACGAACCTGCCGCTTTCGGTGTCCCACCTTATGTGAGTCCGTACATCAGGTACCTCGCAGGTGCACTTGTGGTTCATGATGTAGAAGTCGATTATGTCACCATAGACAGGATGAGAAAGGAATCACTCTGGGAAATTGCGAACGAATACGACTTTCTTTTTGTTTTTGGTGGAATCACCGTGCCAGGTCGATACAAGGGCGGAACACCTCTCACCCTTTCAGAGCTTCAGAGGATTCTCAGCATCACAAGAAGGCCCACCAAAATAGTGGGAGGCCCAATAGTTGGGGGATATTCACTCAGAGGGGGATCTGTGGCAAGACGATTTGACATACAGGCGGATTATCTGGTGAGTGGAGATATGGAGGCTTTTGTAGTCTCCTATTTTCGAGGTGTACCCGATCCAGAGGCAAAAAGCGATTATGAGCTGATCGATGCGGTGGCACCTTATGGGGCCGTTGTCCTTGAGAAACATCCGAACTTTCCGCATGTCATATGCGAAATAGAAGTCTCGAGGGGTTGTGAAAGAAGAACGTTCTGTTCTTTTTGTACAGAGCCGCTTCTCCACGGAAGGTTGAAATCTCGAGATGTACAGGCCATACTGAAAGAGATAGAGTCCCTCTACAGAGCTGGATGCAGAGCATTTCGCTTCGGAAGGGCTGCAAATATCTTGGCGTTTGGATCTGACAGAAACGGAGGGAAGCCTTCCCCAGAGATCTTGGAAGAGCTGTACTCGGGTACCAGAGAAGTAGCTCCTCATCTGGAAGTTCTCCACACAGACAACGCCAACCCATCCTACCTTGTTACATACGAAAAGGAATGTAGAAAGATAGTTGAAACCATTGTCAGATACAACACACCAGGTGATGTGTTCTCCTTTGGAGTGGAGTCCTTCGACGAAAATGTTCTGAAGAAGAACAACGTTCAGGGTTCGCCGGAAGAGTTTTTGAAAGCCATCGCTGTTGTGAATGAGATAGGTGGAGTGCGGGTAGATGGAATACCAAAACTCCTTCCCGGTGTGAATCTGATCTTCGGTCTTCCGGGGGAAACGGAAGAAACCCTCAAAAAGAATTATTCATATCTGAAGCGCATTCTCGATGAAGGTTATCTTCTGAGAAGGATAAACATCAGAAAACTTCTCGCCTATCCGGGAACTCCGGTATACGAGTATCTGAAGAATAAAAAGCACAGAATCAAAAGCCATCTTCATGAACAATGGAAAAGAAAAATAAGAGAAGAGATAGATCGTGAAATGCTGAAGAGAGTCTTCCCTGCCGGCACTGTTCTAAAAAAGGTGATAGTTGAGTACAGAGAAGGAAAAACCTCTTTTGGAAGACAGCTGGGGAGTTATCCAATACTCGTCGGCATTCCGGGAAATCACAGCGGTGTGCTGGACGTGGTTGTAGTTTCCCATGGCGAACGATCGGTGACTGCCCTGCCTTACCCTTCCTTCATAAACTCCATGTCACTGGAAGAACTCACAGCGATCCCAGGGATTGGAAGTGCCCTCGCCAGAAAGATCATCTTGAATCGTCCCTTCAGAAGCTGGGAAGATCTCAAGAAAGTAGTTCCCGCCGAGACAGTGAACTTTCTCAGAAAGCTTGGCATTTCTTTACAGCAGGTGTAAAATATACTCGGGTGAGGGATATGAAGACCGTTAGACAGGAAAGATTGAAGTCTATCGTAAGGATTCTCGAGAGATCAAAAGAACCCGTCAGTGGAGCTCAGCTGGCAGAAGAACTCAGTGTGAGTCGGCAGGTAATTGTCCAGGATATCGCCTACTTGAGAAGTCTTGGTTACAACATCGTGGCCACGCCAAGGGGATACGTGCTTGCGGGTGGAAAATCCGGAGTCTCGAGGCTTGTAGCTGTGAAGCACGCGCCAGAAGAGATAAAAGAAGAATTACTCTGTGTGGTGAGAAACGGTGGAAGAATAGTCGATGTGATTGTGGAACATCCGGTTTACGGTGAAATAAGAGGTATCATCGATGTTTCCTCCGAGGAAGAGGTCTTGAAATTTGTAAACTTGATGGAGATGGCAAAGACAGAACCTCTCTTAACTCTCTCTGGAGGAGTTCATCTTCACACCATAGAGGCACCGGATGAAGAAACAATGGAAAGAATCATGAGAGAGCTGAAGAAAAAAGGTTTCCTGATAGAGGAGGGATAAAAGATGAGAATAGACGAAATAGTTGAAAAATACGTGGACAGAAAAACTCAGAGAAGGTTTCTCATCCTCACTTCTATCGCCTGGATGTTCGACGCTGCCGGTGTTATGCTTCTTTCTTTTGTGCTTCCTTACGTGATAAAGGAATGGAATCTCACCTCTACTCAGGGAGCTACCATAGCGAGTGCTACCTTCCTTGGAATGCTTTTTGGAGCGCTTTCTGTGGGGTTCGTGGCTGACCTTCTTGGAAGGAAAGTTTCCAATCTGTTCTTTTTCATCGTAACGATCACCTTCACTTTTCTGTCCGGCTTTTCCTCATCGTTCGAAACTCTTTTAGTTCTGAGAGGCCTTTCGGGTTTTGGGTATGGAGGCTTGATGCCTTCGTTCAACGCGTATCTTGCAGAATTCACGAGTATCAGACTCAGGGGAAGGTATCTTGTGCTTCTGGAGTCGAGCTGGGCGGTTGGGAGTATACTGATAGGACTCTTCGCAGTGAATGTTCTCCCGAACTGGAGATGGGTCTTCTGGATCTTCTCCATCGGGTACCTTTTTGTTCCGGTGTTTCTTAGGATGCCCGAAACTCCAAAGTACGCGTTTTTGAAGGGTGGAAAAGAAGCGCTGGAAAGGTCTCTGGGTAAAAGAGTGGAGGAAGAGGTGGAGCTTCCAAAAAAAGAGAAAGTTCCCATCCTGGCTCTTTTGAAGAGGGAACATTTGAAAGACACAGTTGTGATCTGGATAGCGTGGTTCGTTGTGAGCTTCGTGTATTACGCTCTGTTCACCTGGGCTCCCAGGATCTTCTCCTCGCTGGGTGTGAGTGTTGTCAAATCTTCCTGGTTCACATTCTACATGATGGTGGCACAGCTTCCCGGGTACCTTTCGGCAGCCTACTTCATAGAAAAATGGGGAAGAAAGGCTTCTCTTGGTGTTTACTTCATAGGAACAGGACTTGTCGCTCTGCTGTGGGCCAACGTGAGAGGAGATGCTTCGCTTCTTGCAGCTGCTTTGGTCCTTTCTTTCTTCTGTCTTGGAGTGTGGGGACTGGTCTATGCCTACACACCGGAGCTGTATCCCACGCCGCTCAGGGGGACTGGAAACGGAGCAGCGGGAGTATGGGCAAGGATAGCGGGTATAATAGCTCCTTACTACACAGGCTTCATGATGGAGAAAGGAAAAAGCATCGCGGAAACCCTCGCATGGATCTCCGCGATGGCAATGTTTGCCGGTGTGATCGTTCTGATGTTTGGAAGAGAAACAAAGGGGAAATACGTGGATTAATCTGGAACAACGGTGCTTCCCACGTCTTCTCCCTTCAGCGCTTTCAGAAGAGTTCCTGGTTCGAAGAAATTGATCACTTTCACTGTGATCCCAAGCTTCTTACACAGTGCGAAGGCTTCGGCGTCCATGACCTTGAGCCCCATTTTCATCGCTTCTGAGAACGTGAGATGAGGGATCTTCTTAGCATCGGGAAATTTCTTTGGGTCTTTATCGTACACACCATCCACTTTTGTGGCTTTCACCACCAGTTTTGCTTTCATCTCCTGGGCTCTCAGAACGGCTGCCGTGTCCGTTGTGAAAAATGGATTGCTCGTACCTCCAGCGAAGATCAGAATGCTGTTTTCTCTTAGGGCAGATTCTATAGAATCGTAGTTCACCCTTTCCACATCCGGAAGATTCACTATCTGTGAATAAATTCGAGCTTTCAATCCGGATCTTTCGAAGATGTCTTTCAAATATACGGAATTCATCACCGTCCCGAGAAGACCGATCTGATCGGCCCTTGCCATGGTGAGATTCTTCAGCTCGACACCCCTGAAAAGATTTCCTGCTCCCACAACGATACCTATTTTGAAACCCTCTTCAACGACGCTTTTGATCTCTGTAACTATATAGTTCACCCTTTCTGGATCGAAGCCTCTGCCTCCTTCTCCCGAGAGTGCTTCCCCACTCAGCTTCACCAGTACTCTCATGATCCATACCTCCAAAAAAAGGGTGAGCCTTTCGCTCACCCTTGTTTATGTGTATTGTTGATCAATCTTCATAGCCCTCTCCTATCTCGTATCTTGTAAACCTTGAAACCCTTATGTTTTCTCCTGTTTTCGCTATGAGTTCGTTTATGAGATCTTTTACCTTTTTTGTATCGTCGAATATGTAGGTCTGTTCGTAGAGACACACCTGTTCGAAGTATTTTTCAAGCTTTCCTTCCACGATCTTTTCAACGATGTTTTCAGGTTTATCCTTGATCTGGGCCCTGTAGATTTCTTTCTCTTTCTCTATGACTTCTGCGGGAACGTCCTCTCTCCTGACGTACAGAGGCTTCATCGCGGCAACCTGTTTTGCGAGATTGTAGGCGAGTTCTTTGAACTCATCGGTTCGCGCCACGAAATCTGTTTCGCAATTCATTTCGAGCAGAACACCTATTCTTCCGTTGAAATGAACGTAAGCAACGATGATTCCTTCTTTGGTAGTTCTTCCGGCTTTCTTTTCTGCTGTTGCAGCACCCTTTTTTCTGAGAATCTCCACCGCTTTTTCCATATCACCGCCGGCTTCTTCGAGGGCTTTTTTACAATCCAGAATACCTGCTCCCGTCATCTCTCTGAGCTTTTTGATTAGGTCCATGGATATTTCCATGTCACTTTCCTCCTTTCTTGGTCTTCGCCTTGATCTCGTAAGAATTTGGATCATGCCAGCCATAATCCAGGTTCAGTTTTACTTTGAATTCCTTCTGGAGCTTTTTTATATCTTCCCTTTTGAAGTATCCAGACATGTTCGGATGAACTTTCAATGTTACTTCCTCAAAATTCTTCAATTTTTTCAAATCTTCTCTGATCCTCTTGAGCAGGATCTTTTGAGAAAGCACCTTCCCTGTTCCCGAACACACGGGGCACCGGGTGAAAAGAAGTGTATCCAGAGGTCTTGTCGTTCTTTTTCTTGTTATTTCCAGAAGCCCAAGATTTGTGAATCCAAAGATTTCGATTCTTGTTCCGTCTCTTTTTGCAACCTCTTTGAATCGTGAAAGAAGCTTTTCATAACTCTTCGGATCTTTCTGCTTTATGAAATCTATTACCACGATTCCTCCAATGTTTCTGAGTATCAACTGACGAACGATTTCTTCGATGGCCTCCATGTTCGTTTTCAAAGCGAGTTCCTCCTGGTTTTCAGCGTCTGTGTAGCTTTCCGAGTTTACATCTATGACGGTGAGTGCTTCTGTTCGATCTATGACGATGTTTCCGCCACTTTTCAATTGAACGGTGCGAGAAAGGAGTTTTTTCATACGTTCGTAAACAGAGAATTTTTCAAACAAATCACCTTCTACGTACTCGAGTTCCGGCTTTTTTGGAAGATTTTGAAGATATTTCTGCAAAGTCTCAAGGAGTGATCTATTGTTGTAAATCAACCTGTCTATCTTCGAATTCACCTTTTCTTTGATGATCTGTTCTACAGGGTCTTCTTCGTGTAGCAATTTCGGTTTTCTCGACCTTCTGAACTTTTGAAGTACCTGGTTCCATTTTTCTAATGCCCTTTCAAAATTCTTTATGATCTCCTCTTCGTCCACACCTTCTGCTGCTGTTCTCACTATTACACCGACACCGTGTCTCTTCCTCAGAGAAAAAGCTGTAGTTCTCAACCTACGCCTTTCCGAAGCATCTTCTATCTTTCTTGAGACACCTATCACTTTTTTGAAAGGAAATATGACAACGAATCTATCGGCTATTCCTATCTGAGTTGTTACCTGAGGTCCTTTTTTCCCCGAAGCATCCTTTTTTACCTGTACGAGTATCTTCTGACCCTCTTTCACTTCCTGTTCTTTCAGAATAGTTTCCCTGTAGACCTCGTTTATCTCACTGAGTTTCAAAAAGGCGTTCCTGCCCTTTCCAATCTTCACGAAAGCCGCTTCGAGTCCTGGTACGATTTTTTCGATCTTTCCAAGGTAAATTTTCCCCGCGATCGTTTCTATCTCATCAAAAAAGATCTCTTCGAGTTCACCATCGTCCATTACAGCGTAGGACAGACTGTCTGGTTGAACATTAAGGAGAAATTCTCTTATATCCTTGACACCTCCGGTTTACTCTGCCATCTCAATGAGATGAATGTTTCCGTTTTCGTCTCTGTAGAGAAGATTTATTTCACCAGTGTTGACGTTTCTGAAAACGAGGAATCGGTGGTTCAACTCATCCATCTGCATGACTGCTTCATCGAGATCGAGGTTGAGAAGAGAAACTCTTTTTATCGAAGAAATCTTATCGGATGGAGAAAATTCACCGTGTTCTTCAAGAGGTGTTTCAGTGGGTATAGACTTTCTATGGGAGTGGTTCTTCAGCCTTTCTTTCAGTTTTTTCACCTGTTTTTCCAGAGCATCCGAGGCGAAGTCTATCGCGGTGTAAATGTCCGGATGCCTTTCTTCCACATTGATGATGTTCCCTTTCAGATTCATATTGAACTTAACCACGTATTGATTCTTTCCATCTTTTTCTATTCTCACGTCAAAGGAGACGAGTTCATCATCGTAGATCACTCTGTCAACTTTATCGAGCCTTTTTTCCAGATAGTTCTTGATGGCTTCGGAAATCTCTACACCCTTTCCCGTTATCCTGTACTCCATAAAAGCACCTCCCTTACAGTATGAATACACCTGCTCCGAACATCTTGGGACCAGAATGAACAGCAAGGGTGGGAGGCAATCTCACGATGTCCACCCTTTCGATGTGTTCGTCTTTCAGTTTTTCTTCTATTTCAAGAACGATCTCCTTCATTTCTTCCCCGGCATAAACAAGTCCCAGCATTTTTCTTCCGTCTATTTTCAGGTCCTGAACAATTTTCTCTACAACATTCTTTAAGCCACGTTTTTTCGCCACCACTTTGAGTTCTCCATCTTCAATGCTCAGAATGGGGTGTATCTTTACGAGATTTCCGAGCATTCCTTTATCGTCTTTACCCTTCCGCTCTTCATGAGATAATCGAATTCCAGCACTGAGAATCGGATCTTTATTCTTTCGTTTACCTCCTGAACGACTTTTTCAAGATCTTCTCTGCCGTCTTTCACTGCTTCCATGAGTTTTAAAAGAACGTACCCCGCTCCTATGGAAAGCTGCTTAGTATCAATCACTCTGAACGTCACCGACGGGAACTCTTCTTTTAGACGTTCAGTTACACTCTTCATCACATTATAAAAAGCGCTCAGCTTCGAAGATAGATGAACGCAGTATATACGGGTACAACCTTCAGAAATTATATCACGAAGCACCCTCTCCATTTCAAGCGGAGAGGGGACGGCTGTTCTGAAGTTTTTTGCCTTTCCAAAAAGACTGTAAAAAGTTTCTTTATCGATGTCTACGTCGTCTGTGTACTCTTTATCGTCGATGTAGACCTTTATACCGATCGTTCTTACAGGAAACGGAAGTTCCCAATTGCCAACTGTGACAGCGCTGTCTATAACGAAGACTGGAAGAATCGTCTCACCCTTTCCACTCTTTCCCTTGCTTCCATGAATCTATCAGGGGAGATGTCTTCTTCTCTTCCGGCTTCTTCCGTGATTATGATCACATCTTTTCCATCGCAGAGCAAAAAACCACCCGCAACTTTCAGATGGTATTCATCATCACCCGATTTTATTTTTACATCGCACACGGAGAGCTGGGTTACTATGGGAGCCCTCCTGGGGAGGATTCCCATGGATCCTTCCACCGTTCTGAAAGAAATGAAGTCGCTTTCTCTGTCGTACACGATCCCATAGGGTGTAACGATTTTTACCTTCACATTTTCAACTCCTCATTTCTTTTGCTCTTTCTTTAACTTCGTCGATGTTTCCGGCCATGAGAAACGCCTGTTCAGGTACATCGTCGAGTTTTCCGTCGAGAATCTCCTTGAATCCTCTAATTGTTTCTTCAATGGGTACGTATCTTCCAGGACGACCTGTGAACCTTTCTGCTACGTGGAACGGCTGGCTGAGGAACCTTTGAATTCTTCTGGCACGGTGAACCACAAGTTTGTCTTCCGGAGAGAGTTCCTCCACACCGAGTATGGCGATAATATCCTGAAGGTCCTTGTATCTCTGAAGAACTTCCTGAACACCTCTTGCCACTTCGTAATGCTCTCTTCCAACGATCGCTGGATCCAGAATTTTCGAGGAGGAGTCGAGAGGATCAACCGCCGGGTAAAGTCCAAGTTCTGCTATTCTTCGTGACAGAACCACAGTGGCATCAAGATGGGCGAAGGTGGTTGCCGGTGCCGGGTCGGTTATGTCGTCCGCAGGAACGTATATGGCCTGAACGGATGTGATGGAACCTCTCCTCGTCGAAGTGATTCTCTCCTGAAGTTCTCCCATATCGGTTGCGAGGGTGGGCTGATATCCCACAGCAGACGGCATTCTTCCGAGAAGTGCCGAGACTTCACTTCCAGCTTGGACAAACCTGAATATGTTGTCTATGAAGAGAAGAACGTCTCTTCCTTCTACGTCTCTGAAGTACTCAGCGATGGTGAGGGCGGTAAGAGCCACTCTGAACCTTGCTCCCGGGGGCTCGTTCATCTGGCCAAAAACGAGAACGGTGTTTCCAAGAACTCCGCTTTCCTGCATTTCGAGCCAGAGTTCGTTACCTTCTCTTGTTCTCTCCCCGACACCTGCGAACACTGAAAATCCCTTGTGTTCTATTGCGATGTTTCTGATGAGTTCCATAACGAGCACGGTCTTTCCAACGCCCGCTCCTCCGAAGAAACCGATCTTTCCGCCCTTTGGGAACGGAGCGAGAAGATCGATCACCTTTATACCGGTCTCGAGGATTTCTATCTCTGTGGATTGTTCCACAAGCTCAGGGGCTGGTCTGTGAATGGGCCATCTTTCTTTGGCTTTTATTTCTCCTGCTTCGTCGACAGGTTCACCTATCACGTTCAGGATCCTTCCAAGGACTTCTTTCCCCACAGGTGCTGTTATGGGAGCTCCTGTATCTACCACTTCCAGACCTTTGGTTAAACCGTCTGTTGAATCCATAGCCACCGTTCTAACAACTCCATCGCCGATGAGCTGCTCCACCTCGAGCACTACCTTCTGCCCCGTTTGGGGATTTACAACTTCGAGGGCGTTGTATATATCCGGGAGTTCCTCTTCGGGAAATTTCACGTCCACAACAGGTCCCATAATACTCACAATGAATCCTTTCGAACCCTTTGCCATGCCATATCACCTCATTTTTCTATTTCCTTCAGAGCTTCTGCTCCCGTAACGATCTCTATGAGTTCCTGGGTGATCGAAGCCTGACGCGCTTTGTTGTACGCCAGTGTCAGCTCCCTGATCACTTCCTGGGCGTTGTCTGTGGCGTTCTTCATGGCGTTCTGTCTTGCGTAGTATTCTCCTATCTTCGTCTGAAACATGAGTTCCATGAGTGTGGCCGAGAGATAGTAATGAAAGATCAGCGGAGCAATTTGCTCTAGGCGTGGTTCGTATTCGAAGTCTTCTCTCTTTTTTTCTTCCTTTTTGATGGGAAGAAGTTCGTGCACTTCTGGCCTCTGTATAAGAACGTTTTTGAATCGGCTGAAAATCACTCTGACTCTCGCGGGTTTCCCATCGAGAAAATTGAGAATATCTTCCACGATCGTAGAGCCGTTTCTAAAGTCGGGTATTTCGTAGAATCTGTCGTACATTTTCAACACTTTTCCGTCCTTGAAATGGTTTATGGCTTTGAGACCTACGAGTATGAGGTGTGGATCCCTGGATTCGGAGATCACTCTTTCTGCCTCTCTCAAGATTTCACTGTTGAAGGAACCACACAGTCCCATATCGCTTGTTATCACCACGATCAGGTCTCTGTTCCCTTCTTCAAAAAAGATCGGATCGAGAGATTCCGCTGGAACCAGCGCCCACAATCTTTTCACTTCGTCGTAGAAGGGCTTGAATTTTTGATACTCCGACTCTATTTTTCTCACCTTTGCGCGCGCTACCATCTCCATAGCGCGCGTGATCTTCATCAGTGATTGTGTTGCGTTTATCTTTCTCTTTATCTGTAGCATTCGACCTCTACTCATTGCACATCACACCCTGAAAGTGGTTTTGAATTCTTCAATGGCTTTCTTGAGTTTTTCCTCCGTTTCCGAAGTCAGTTCTTTCTTCGTCTTTATGTCGTCGAGGATATCCTGGTGCTTTTCGTGCATGAATCTGAGAAATTCCTTCTCGAATCTTCTGACTTCTTCCACCGGGAGATCATCGAGGTATCCCCTGACACCTGCGAAGAGAACGACGACCTGCTCTTCAACGGGCATAGGACTGTACTGTTCCTGTTTCAGAAGTTCCATGAGCCTCTGTCCTCTTATGATCTGGGCTCTGGTAGCTGGATCCAGTTCTGTGGCAAACTGAGCGAACGTTTCGAGTTCTCTGTACTGTGCAAGATCAATTCTCAACATACCGGCGACCTGCTTCATTGCTTTTATCTGCGCAGATCCTCCAACCCTGGAAACGGACAGACCAACGTTGATAGCAGGTCTCTGACCGGCGTAGAACAATCCGGGCTCGAGGTATATCTGACCGTCAGTGATGGATATCACGTTCGTTGGAATGTAGGCGGATATATCGTTCGCCTGAGTTTCAACGATGGGTAGAGCCGTGAGGGATCCTCCACCGAGTTTGTCGTTCAGTCTGACGGCCCTCTCAAGGAGTCTGGAGTGTAGATAGAAGATGTCCCCAGGATAAGCCTCTCTTCCCGGGGGCCTTCTCATGAGAAGTGAGAGCTGTCTGTAGGCGACGGCGTGCTTCGAAAGATCGTCATAGACCACGAGGGCATCCCTTCCGGAATATGCGAAGTACTCTCCCATGGCACAGCCCGCGTACGGTGCTATGTACTGGAGAGATGCCGGGTCGGAAGCGGAGGCCACAACCACCGTTGTGTACTCCATGGCTCCGTACTGTCTGAGTTTATCGATGATCCTTGCAATAGCGGACTTTTTCTGACCTATCGCCACGTAAATGCAGTACACACCCTGTCCTTTCTGGTTGATGATGGTGTCTATAGCGATGGCCGTTTTTCCCGTCTGCCTATCTCCTATGATCAGCTCTCTTTGGCCTCTCCCGATGGGAATCATGGAGTCGATCGCCTTTATTCCTGTCTGGAGAGGTGTATCGACGGGTTTCCTGTAGATGACACCGGGGGCTTTTATTTCTATCGGTCTGAAGTTCTTTGCGTTTATTGGGCCCTTTCCATCGAGCGGTTCTCCGAGCGGATTGACCACCCTACCGAGGAGCTCTTCTCCAACCGGTACTTCTATGATCCTTTTCAATCTTCTGACGGTGTGACCCTCTTTTATATCTTTGTATTCACCGAGTATGATGATACCAACGTTGTCCTCTTCCAGATTGAAGGCGACTCCTTTGACTCCAGTTTCGACGAATTCCACGAGCTCACTCACCATCACTTTATTCAACCCGTACGCACGGGCTATACCGTCTCCAACCTGGATGACCTTACCAGTGTCTTCGAGATCGATCTTCTCCTCGAAACTTTTTATCTTCTCTTCGAGAACCTTCGTGATTTCTCCAGGATTTATCCTCAACTCATCTCACCCCTTTTGAGGGCTTCTCGGGCGATTCTTTTCAGTCTGCCCTGAACCGTCGTGTCCAGTCTGAATCCTTCGAATTCAACGAGAGCACCCGCTATGAGAGATTCGTCGATGGAAATATCGAAAACAGGATCCTTGAGAGCGTACTTTCTGACGAACTTTCTGAGGAGAGAAAGTTCTTCATCTTCTGGGCTGTGGGCTATCGATAGATTTGCCGGAACTTTCTGCTCCGACAGGATCTTCTCGTACTCGAACAGATCCCTGATGTTTCTCAGAAGTTTCTGTCTTTTTCTCTCAAACACGAGCGTTAAAAATCGTTCCTGAAACTCATCCATTTCCTGGCCGAAACTTTTCATTATCTCTTTTATGAGAGAAATCTTCTTTTCTGGTTTCAAGATGGGATTGTCAAACAGTTCCCTGCTTGATTCGTAAATCTGGCACACAAGATCCAGGAATCTCAGGTATTCCTCTTCTTTTTCTTTTTCTATTGCAACGTTTAAAAGTGCTCTGGCGTACCTTCCCGCCACCGCAGAGAACCTCATGACTTTTCTATCTCCTCTTTGAGGATTTTGACGAGATACTCTCTTCTTGCTCTTTCATCCTGAAACACCTTTTGGAGAAGCTTGGTAGCGAGTATCACGGAGAGTTCCGCTGCTCTTTCCTGAACCTGTTCCAGAGCCTTTTTGTATTCAACTTCTATCTGTGTTTTTGCGGACTCTACGATGTTCTGCGCTTCTTTCTTTGCCTTTTCACGAGCTTCTTCAACAATCGCTTCGGCTTCTTTTCTGGCACTTTCTACGATTTCGTCTGCTCTCTGCCTTGCTTCGGAGAGAAATCTCTCGGCTTCAGATCTCATCTTTTCGGCTTCTTCCTTCAGTTGCTCAGCGCTTTTCAGGTCCTCTTCCACCTTTTTTCTTCTCTTCTCCGCCATCTCAATGAACGGTGTGTAGAGGAATTTGTTTAGA
This sequence comes from Thermotoga petrophila RKU-1, assembly GCF_000016785.1. Lineage (NCBI taxonomy): Bacteria > Thermotogati > Thermotogota > Thermotogae > Thermotogales > Thermotogaceae > Thermotoga > Thermotoga petrophila. The sequence continues at coordinate 1,200,990 of NC_009486.1, read as the reverse complement.
AAATACACCATGAGAACGAAGAGCATCAGCATTGCCGCTGAGGTCCAGTTTATCTCCAGAAAGCCCAAAGTTCTCCCCTCCTCACACCACGAGGAGGATCATGAAGGCTATGAGAAGAGAGTATATACCCGTTGTTTCGGCAACGGCGTCGGCAAGAAGCATCCTCGTGGTGATGGTACCGACCATTTCAGGTTGTCTCGCCATGGCGTCCATCGCGTGGGCTCCTATGTTACCTTCTCCTATTCCAGGACCGATGGCTCCTATTCCCATACATAGTCCTGCACCGAGATATTTTCCAAGAAGCGCCAGTCCCTGAGCGAGATCTCCAAGATTTTCCATCTTTGACCCCTCCTTACGAAAGTTGTGAACTGATGTATGCAACTGCGAGCATACTGAACACGAACGCCTGTACCAGACCAACGAAGATACCGAAGAATCCCCAGAAAATGATGGGAGCGAAGAAGTACTTCGTCATGTAAGAGAGGATGTAAACGAGTATTGCTCCACCTCCTATATTACCAAACAACCTCAGAGAATGGGAGATGGGTTTTGCCAGTTCGCCGATGAGGTTTATAGGGAACATAACCGGATTTGGATAGAACCAGGACTTCAGCCACTCTTTGAATCCCTTGGACTTTATGGCGAAAGCATGGCTGATGATGAGGACCATGACGGCGTAGGTGAGATTGGTGTTTAGGTCTCCTGTTGGTGCCGGCCAGGTGTCGTTGAAGAGTACTACTTTCTGAACAGCTCCAGTTTCATCGGCGACCACACTCACGCCCGGCACCGCTCCACCTATTATGTTCGAGATGGTGATGAAGAGGAAAAGTGTGGTTGCGACTACAAAAGTGGGTTTCACGAATCGCTTATCTGGGATCGATTCGTCAACGATCTCGTAAAACATCTCGAGGATCGACTCCATGAAAGCCTGCTTTCTGTTTGGAATCATTTCGAACTTTCTCAGTCTGTACGCGAGCACTATTAGAAAGATCGCTATAGCCGTTCCAACGATGATGGTCATGGGATTGATCCTGAAGCCGTTTATATCCACAATCCACCTTTTACCGAGACCACCGAAGATCTCTTCCATGGGTGTCCGTTTCAGCTGCTGGATGTTCAAGACGGCGACGAGAACGTAGAGGGAAATGAAGACAGCGAGAAATATTTTCTCTTTTTTTGAAAACGTGATCTTCAATCCGTCCACCTCCAGGCTATGAAAGAGACTATCTTCAAATTCATCAAACCAAAGAAAACTCCCAGAAGAGTTTCAAAAGACACAAGACCACCCAGAAGAAGAAGCGCCGCGCTGAAGGTGTATCTTCCCAAGTATCCAAAGACCCATCCCTTTGTGGTTCCCCTGGAAGCCATCTTTTCTATGTCGTTTTTCAAAGAAAAGAGATTCAGTACAGCTCCTGCACTTCCAAGGAGTGGGCTCCAGCTCTTTTCGAAGCCACTTATCAAGCCAAAAACGAGTGCTTCAACCATTCCCATTATCATTATCGTCACTGCCATCTTTTTCGTTAACCTTTTCACTTTTATCATACCTCTCAGTTTCTTTCAAAAGAATTTTGAAACCGTTATAGAAACCTGAAACAATTCCTAAAATTATGAAAATAAACAGTAAAATCCCATTTTTGAAGGTCCATTTGTCCAGATAATACCCGATCAAAGCACCGACAACGATGTTCGAAGCCAGAGTCGTTATGAACATAACGACTATGTTGTATTTTCCAAAGTCCCTGAAAAGATTTCTGGAAATAGGCATCACCCTCCGCTCTTCACTGAAAGATGAAGATCGAAATCCTCTTCCGAAAAGACAGAGATCGGAAGTTTCAAAATAACACCAAAACTCTTTATTTTGAGATCTCTTCCACTCACCACAGTTGGCGGGGTGATATCCACATGTTTTCCCAAGTGTTCGAGTTTCATCGCCAGCTTCCCGGCTGTCATGTTTCCAAGTTCTCCTATCGCGCTCAGAGCGAGTTCATCGAGTTGATTGTATTCCATTCCACCCATCATAGCGGAAACAACTTTCAGTGCCGTCTCCGACGAAAAAGAATAGATCAGACTGCCTTCTATTCCACCTGTTATTCCAATGACGGTTACCAGCGAGTGGGGAATCTCTATGTGTGATACGGTGCTGGGTTTTCCTGTTTTCGGCTCTATCCCCAGAACATCTCTGATGGTTTCATAAACCGATCCAATGAGGGCGTTCACGATTCTTGCATCCACAGATAACACCTCCTCACGACCATGTTTTGCCGATGGTTACATCCACTTCGAGCGGCACTGAAAGCTTTACCACATTCGTCATTCTGTCTTTCACCAGCTCGACGAGCGCGTCCTTTTCCTCATTGGGCACTTCAAAAACCAGTTCGTCGTGGACCTGTATGATCATCTTCGATCTCATTTTTCTTTCTTTCAGTTCCCTGTCTATTTCTATCATAGCCAGCTTTATTATATCCGCTGCTGTACCCTGTATGGGAGTGTTTATGGCAATTCGTTCTCCTTCAGCCTGTGTGTTCCTGTCCCGGGCCATGAGCTGTGGTATGTCTCTTTTTCTTCCAAACAGCGTTCTAACATAGCCTTTTTCTTTCGCTTCCGATACGACCCTCTGAATGTAATCGCGCACCTTTGGGTAGAGGACGAAGTAGTTGACGATCATCTTTTCTGCTTCTTTCACAGGTACCCCAAGCCTCACAGACAGACCATAAGGTGTTACTCCGTATATGATGGAAAAATTCACCATTTTACCGGCGCGGCGCATCTCTTCAGTTACCTCTTCGGGTTTCACGTTGAATATTCTGGAAGCTGTTAGAGTGTGGACGTCGATGCCCTCTTCGAATGCCCTCAAAAGATTCTCATCACCACTGAGATGGGCAAGAATCCTCAGTTCTATCTGGGAGTAGTCGGCGCTGACGATCCACCAGTTTGGATCCTGAGGAACTATCGCTTTCCTGATTTCTTTTCCCTCTTCGCTTTTCGTCGGGAGGTTCTGAAGGTTGGGATCGCTGCTGCTGAGTCTTCCAGTGGCAGTCCCCGTTTGATTGAAAGAAGCATGAATTCTTCCGGTCTTTGGGTTGACCATCTTGGGGAGGGCGTCTATGTAGGTTGATTTCAATTTCTGTATCTTTCTGTATTCGAGAATCAGAGGAATGATTTCGTGTTCACCGGCAAGTTCCTCGAGGACTTCTATGCGTGTTGAGTAGTCTCCCGTTTTCGTCGTTTTACCACGTGGTTTTATGCCGAGTTTTTCAAAGAGGATCCTTGAAACCTGTTTCGGTGAGTTTATGTTGAACGGTTCTCCAGCTATCCTGTATATTTCCTCTGCCAGTTCTTCGAGTTTTTTTCCGTACTCTTCTGAGAGTTTCTTCAGGAACTCTGTGTCCACGTACACACCGTTCAGTTCCATCCGTGCAAGCACGCTTACAAGAGGCATTTCTATCTTGTAGAACACGTTCTCCAGATCTGCCTCGTGGAGTTTTAAGCTCAGGGTCTTGTAGAGCCTGTAGGTGATGTCTGCATCTTCACAGGAATAGTTCGCTGCTTTTTCCAGAGGAACATCGACAAAACTGAAACCAAACAGCGGTGAGGAGAAAGACATGAGTTCCTGGTAGGAAGTCATTTTGTAACCGAGAAATTTAAGTGCGAGATCGTCCAGATTGAATTTTTTTTCGTTCGGTTCAATAAGGTAAGCCGCTATCATCGTGTCGAAGTGAGGAGGGACAGGTTCTATACCCTTTACCATCAAAACCTTGTAGTCGAATTTCAGATTCTGACCAACGATCTTTGCTCCAGGATCCTCCAGGATTTCTTTTAGCTTTTTCAAGACCTCTTTTTCATCCAGGTTCTGGGCGTTTCTGTGATGGAGTGGTATGTAGTACGCTTCCTTCGGTTTGAATGACAAGGAAATACCAGCAATGTCGCATTCGAAGGGATCGAGGGAAGACGTTTCAAGATCTATGGCAAACGAAGGGGTTTCTTTCAGCTTCTCTACGAGTTTTTCAAATTCCACCGGATCTTTCACTATTCTGTATCCAACAGGTTCGGACTCTTCGTACAGTTGGAGTTCCTTCATGATGGATGCGAATTCCAGTTCTTTCAAGAGTGACAGGAGTTTCTCTCTGTCGTGGCCCTGGTAGCGAAGTTCTTCCCAGTTTATTTCGATGGGAACGTTTGTTTCCAGAATCGCCAGCTTTTTGCTGAGAATGGCACTTTCTCTGTCCCGAAGCATGGTTTTTCTCGTCTTTTGAGGAAGTTCGTGAATATGATTCAGGATGTCTTCGAGGTCTCTGTATTTCTCGAGGAGCTGAACGGCCGTTTTTTCACCTATCCCGGTCACACCGGGGATGTTGTCTATTTCGTCTCCGGTTAGAGCCAGAAGATCGGGAATCTGATGGGGTTCAACACCGTATTTTTCCTTCACCTTCTGTGCATCGTAAAGTTCCAGGTCGGAGATCCCTTTTACGATTCGCCACACCTTGATCTTTTCGTTCACAAGCTGAAGCATATCTTTGTCACCAGTCACTATGAATATCTCGTCGAAAAGCGAAAGCCCCTTCACAGCCAGAGTGGCAATTATATCGTCTGCTTCGTATCCCTCTATCTCCAGCACCTTCATTCCAAGCGCTTCAACAAGTCTTTTTATGTACGGAAGTTGCTGGATCAGGAGATCCGGAGTCTTTGGTCTTTGAGCCTTGTAAGTCTCGAGGAGCTTGTGCCTGAAGGTAGCAGCTCTTTTGTCGAAAGCCACAGCAGCGTAGTCTTTCCCGACGATGATATGGTCTTTGATGAATCTCACCAGCATCCTCGCCACACCGTACGTGGCGTTTGTGGGAATGCCGGCGGAGGTGGAAAGCGATCTATCGAGCGCATAATACGCTCTGTAAGCCAGAGCGGTTCCATCAAAGAGAAATAGCCTCGCCATTTTTCTCCATCTCCCTCAGCTCTTCAAGGAAGCCAACAGCTCTTCTCAGGTGTGGTATCACGATGGAGCCACCAACCACAAGAGCGATGTCAAGGGCTTCGAATATCTCCTCGTCGCTCGCTCCCTCCTGAACACACCTCACGAGGTGGTACCTTATACAATCATCGCACCTGAGCACCGTGGATGCTACGAGCCCCATCAGTTCTTTGGTTTTCACATCGAGTTTTCCAGGCCTGTAAACAGCGGAGTCGAGGTTGAAAAATCTTTTTGTGTTCAGGGTTCCACGGGATATCACTTTCTCGTTCAGCTCTCTTCTTGTTTCTACAAACTTTTTGTACTCCACGGTTTTTCACCTCAACTTCACGAAGAGTTCCACTTCGTCTGTGATAACCCCATCTATTTCTCCGCGTATCTTTCGATAGATCTCCGAATCGTTCAGCGTCCAGACGAGGACCAAGATTCCTTTTTTTCTGAAACTCCTCAAAACCTCCACCGCGTATTCTAACTCAAACGCCTGGTATGGAATGTGGAGTGAATAAGGAAGTTCTTTTTCAACTCTCTCGACAAAGTTTTCGATACTTCCGTAGTTTTCTTCATCTATCAGATAGCCGTATTTTGTCCCCTTGAATTTCTCATCGAGAAGGTCCAGATCGAAAGAGGAGAATATCAGATTCTTCCTTCTTTTCGAAATTTCCAGAACGGCATCTGCCACTTCTCTTTCTTTTATCTCAACGTTAATGATTTTATCATCCGTGATGTTTTCGAACACTTCCCTAAGGGTGGTCATTTTCCCATCTGTTAATTCTTTCAGTTCTGACACGGTGGCATCTCTTATCTTCACGTCCAGACCGAACAGTCTTTTCAAATCTTCATCGTGTGAGACGACAACTTCCCCATCTTTCGACAGTCTCACGTCCAGTTCCACCCCATCTGCTCCCGCTTCTATCGCCTTCATAAGTGCTTCGAGAGTGTTTTCAAGGTATTTTGCGGAGTATCCTCTGTGACCCAGAACGATCACCGTTTCATCTCCTCGTAGACTCTGTAAACGTGCTTCACGAATTCTTCTACACCGTTCTTTCCCTCGACAACGAAGAGCCAGTTTTTTCTCCACCAAGCAATGATCTTCTTTCCATCCGATACTGTGGAGAATTTTCCCATGTTGGGCAGGTCCAGAACACTTCTTATGGAAACAAACCCGGCTCTGCCGTTCAATTTCTTCCAGATCTTCTTCGCTTCTTCGCCTTTGTAGACGTAGAGGAAAACAGGACCATACTCCGTTTCAAAAACCGCCACTTTGCCCTTCATTTCCACGTCTCCATAACTGTCTATCTCCTTCACATCCGACAATCTGTAATCTCTGGTTTCCAGAACGAAGATGGCTGTATCCAGAGAATAGGCCTCCGGCGGTACCACTACTTTTATCAACGTACAGGAAGAAAGCATCAGGAGTACAACAACGAGAAGCAAAGAGCGCCTCACTTTTCTTCCTCCTCTCCTATTTTGAGAAGAGCAAGAAACGCTTCCTGCGGTATGGTGACCTGTCCGATTTCCCTGAGTTTCTTTTTACCCTCTTTTTGTTTTTCGAGAAGTTTCATTTTCCTCGTCACATCTCCACCGTAACATTTCGCCAGAACGTCTTTTCTGAGCGCTTTTATGTCCGCTCTTGCTATTATTCTGCCGTCAGCCTTAGCCTGAATAGGAATTTGGAACTGGTGGCGTGGAATCAGATCTTTCAGTTTATCCACCATCTTTCGGGCTATCTGGTACGCTTTCGAGCGATGTGCTATGAACGACAATGCATCGACGGGTTCTTTGTTTACGAGTATGGTAACCTTCACCAGGTCGCTTTTTCTGTACTCTTTGAACTCGTAATCCATGGAAGCGTAGCCTCTGCTCACCGCTTTCATCTTATCGAAGAAATCGTATATTATCTCGGCAAGTGGAGCGTCGAATTTTAGAATGACCCGGTTTTTTCCAGCGTTCTCGGTTATTCTGAGTTCTCCTCTCTTCTCATTTTGAACGAGATTTATTATCGCTCCAATGTATTCACTCGGTGTGATGATCGAAAGATCAACGTACGGTTCGTACGCTTCCAGTATCTCTCCTTCATCGGGAAATTTGGAAGGATCTGTGATCTCTATTTCCTCGCCGTTTCTGAGTTTCACCTTGTATCTGACGTTCGGTGCGGTGAGAATGACGGCAAGGTCGAATTCTCTCTCTATTCTTTCTCGCACCACTTCCATATGAAGTGGCCCCAGAAAACCACATCGAAAGCCAAAGCCCATAGCCGGAGATATCGTGGGCTCGAAATACAGTGCAGAATCGTTGAGTTTCAACTTTTCGAGTGCCTTTCTGAGTTCTTCGTAGTATTCGGGAAGTCCTGGAAACATCCCGGCGAAAACCATCGGTTTTATCTCTCTGTATCCTGGAAGAGCTTCATCAACTGGATCATTCGCCGATGTGATCGTGTCCCCCACTCGCGCGTCCGACACCTCTTTTATTCCTGCGATGATGTATCCCACTTCACCTGCGCTGAGTGAATCCACTGGTTTCATCTCTGGCAAAAACACTCCTACTTCCTGGACTTCGTAAACCTTCCTGTTGGAGAAGGTCATTATTTTATCACCGGGTTTTACCTGTCCATCGAAGAGACGAACATGCACGATCACGCCTTTGTAGTTGTCGTATTTTGCGTCGAATATGAGCGCCTTGAGTTTACCGTTGATATCTCCCTTCGGAGGAGGAACCCTTTTGACGATGGCTTCGAGGAGTTCTTTCACACCCGTTCCTTCCTTGGCACTGACGAGCAGGATCTCATCTTCACTCGCGCCGAGAAGGTCCTTTATTTCGAGAGCGGTTTCTTCAATGTTTGCATTCGGAAGATCTATCTTGTTGATCACCGGAATTATCTCCAGATCATGCTCTATGGCAAGATAGGTGTGGGCAACTGTCTGAGCTTCCACTCCCTGTGTCGCATCGACAAGCAAGATGGCACCTTCACAGGCCGCCATGCTTCTTCCCACTTCGTAAGAAAAATCCACATGTCCCGGTGTATCTATGATGTTTATCTCGTAGGTGTTTCCATCTTCTGCCGTGTACATGACCTTCACCGGCTGGGCTTTTATGGTGATTCCTCTTTCTCTTTCTATATCCATCATATCCAGGTACTGCTCTCTCATTTTTCTTTTGTCCACCGTGTTTGTGATTTCAAGAATCCTGTCCACCAGAGTAGTCTTTCCATGGTCGATATGCGCTATTATACATATGTTTCTGATCAGGTCGGGTCTGTACACTCCTCGATCACCTCCGGAAAAATTAACCTCTCTTTTGAATTTTACCATTTCGTTTTTTCATAAAGGGTGTGATATACATTCATGAGGAGGTGATAACGTGAAGAGAATCGACCTGAACGGTTTTTGGAACGTCAGGGATAATGAAGGGAGATTTTCACTTGATGGAACTGTGCCAGGAGTTGTTCAGGCAGACCTGGTCAGAGAAGGTCTCCTTCCACACCCGTACGTTGGGATGAACGAAGATCTCTTCAAAGAAATAGAAGACAGAGAGTGGATCTACGAAAGGGAGTTCGAGTTCAAAGAAGATTTAAAAGAAGGGGAACGTGTCGATCTTGTTTTTGAGGGTGTTGATACGTTGTCAGATGTCTATCTGAACGGTGTTTACCTTGGAAACACTGAAAACATGTTCATTGAGTATCGCTTCGATGTCACGAACATATTGAGAGAAAAGAATCACCTGGAGGTGTACATAAAATCTCCCATCAGAGTTCCAAAAGCTCTCGAGCAGAACTACGGAGTTCTCGGCGGACCAGAAGATCCCATTAGAGGCTACATAAGAAAAGCCCAGTACTCGTACGGATGGGACTGGGGCGCCAGAATCGTCACAAGTGGTATATGGAAACCCGTTTACCTCGAAGTGTACAGAGCACGTCTTCAGGATTCAACGGCTTATCTGCTGAAACTTGAGGGTAAAGATGCCCTTGTGAGGGTGAACGGTTTCGTATACGGGGAAGGGAATCTCAGTGTAGAAGTCTTTGTGAACGGTGAGAAGACAGGGGAATTTCCCGTTTTCGAAAAGAACGGAGAAAGACTCTTCGATGGAGTGTTCCACCTGGAAGATGTGAGGCTCTGGTATCCGTGGAACGTGGGGGAACCGTACCTGTACGATTTCGTCTTCGTGTTGAAAGACTCAAACGGAGAGATCTACAGGGAAGAAAAGAAAATCGGTTTGAGAAGAGTCAGAATCATTCAGGAGCCCGATGAAGAAGGAAAGACTTTCATATTCGAAATCAACGGTGAGAGAGTCTTCGCGAAGGGTGCCAACTGGATTCCCTCGGACAACATCCTCACGTGGTTAACAGACGAAGATTACGAAAAGCTCGTCAAAATGGCGAGGAGTGCCAACATGAACATGCTCAGAGTCTGGGGAGGAGGTATTTACGAGAGAGAGATCTTCTACAGGCTCTGTGATGAACTCGGTATCATGGTATGGCAGGATTTCATGTACGCGTGTCTTGAATATCCGGATCATCTTCCGTGGTTCAGAAAACTCGCAAACGAAGAAGCAAGAAAAATTGTGAAAAAACTCAGATACCATCCTTCCATTGTTCTCTGGTGCGGAAACAACGAAAACAACTGGGGATTCGATGAATGGGGAAATATGTCCAGAAAAGTGGATGGTATAAATCTCGGAAACAGGCTTTATCTTTTCGATTTTCCAAAGATCTGTACTGAAGAAGACCCATCCACTCCCTACTGGCCGTCCAGCCCTTACGGCGGCGAAAAGGCGAACAGCGAAAAAGAAGGAGACAGACACGTCTGGTATGTGTGGAGTGGATGGCTGAACTACGAGAACTACGAAAAAGACACCGGAAGGTTCATCAGCGAGTTTGGATTTCAAGGTGCTCCCCATCCAGAGACGATAGAGTTTTTCTCAAAACCTGAGGAAAGAGAGATATTCCATCCTGTCATGCTGAAGCACAACAAACAGGTGGAAGGTCAGGAAAGGTTGATCAGGTTCATATTCGGGAATTTTGGGAAGTGTAAAGATTTCGACAGTTTTGTGTATCTGTCCCAGCTCAACCAGGCGGAGGCGATCAAGTTCGGTGTTGAACACTGGCGAAGCAGGAAGTACAAGACGGCTGGTACTCTCTTCTGGCAGCTCAACGACAGCTGGCCGGTTTTCAGCTGGTCCGCAGTCGATTACTTCAAGAGGCCCAAAGCTCTCTATTATTACGCGCGGAGATTCTTTGCGGAAGTTCTACCCGTTTTGAAGAAGAGAGAAAGCAAAATAGAACTTTTGGTGGTGAACGATCTGAGGGAGACGAAGGAGGTCTCTCTCAGGCTTGCGGCCTATGAGAGGACGGGAGAAAAAGTATTCGAGAAGACTTACAGAACTGTACTTCCAGCAGACGGTGTGTGTTCGGTTGATAGAATTGAATTGCCCGATGATCTTTTCTTCTTCGTCGAGGCGGAAATTGATGGGGTTAAATACAGAAACTACAGGGTTTTCAGAAAGTGGCGCGATCTGGAACTTCCAGATCCGGAGATTTCGCTTGAGGACATGGGAGATTTTATAGAATTGACAGCGAAAAGCCCCGCTTTTGGTGTCAAGATTCTCTCCGATGAAGTACCTGAAGACGATTTTCTGTTCCTGGAACCGGAAAAGAGTATCACGATAAAGAAACCAGATGGAATAAGAGGAGTGAAATCTCTGTATGATTATTTGAAACGATGAAAAGCCCCTTCGGGGGCTTTCATTTTACTGTTTTGTTTTTGATTTGAAGTATGAGTTGTTTCAAACGATTGGCCTTTCTGTAATCTTCGTTCTTTATCGCCTCATTTAATTTTCTTTCGAGGAAAGTGATTTTTCTTTCATTTTCAAAGTTTTCTTTCTCTTGATCTGACCAGATTTTTCCGAACATTTCCTCCAGGATTTTCAGGGGAGCCTCCACGAAAATCGTCATCTCTCCCTCGTAGGAAAGATGTCTGTTTCTTCTCCTTGAGTCCTCTGAGGGAGATGGGATGTTCTTGAAAGGAATACTCTCTTTCAGAACATCCATCAAGCATTTCTGACAGTATGCGATCTCCTTTTCTACACCGTCGAAATCCACTTTATATGACTTTGAAGTTTCCTGTCCACACTTCAAACATTTCATACTCTCACCTCTAAGGAGTTGTAGATAGACATTGCTTTTTCTGTTCCTTCGATGAGAATCACCTCAAGGGCTTCTTTCATCACTTCAAACACTTTGTTTAGTATAATCCACTCCTCGTCTGAGAATTCTCCCAGCACGAAATCTACAAGATCCATTCCTTCTGGTTTATCACCTATTCCTACCCTTATACGCTTTATCTCCTGTGTTCCGAGCGCCTGTATGATGGATTTCATACCGTTGTGTCCACCGTCGGAACCTTTCTTCCTGATGCGGATCCTTCCAAGTTTCAAACTCACGTCATCGTACACCACTATTATATCATCCGGGCTGGCGTTGAAGAATTTCAAAACGTGGGGCATCGCCAAACCGCTGAGGTTCATATAGGTCAATGGTTTCACCAACGCCACGTCGTTTCCGGCCAGCTTGATTCTGCTCCACGCGAAATATTTTTCAGTTTTCCAGTCTTTGCTTTTCAAAAAGTCCAGAAACAGAAAACCCACGTTATGCCGGGTGAAGGCATAACGTGGGCCTGGATTCCCCAGACCAACGACAACCATGCGTTATTCCTCTTCTTCTTCCTTTCTCCTTATAACTTCAGGTTCTGCGGTTTCTTCCGCTTCTGTAGTTTCTTCAATCACCACTTCTTTCGGAACGAGAACAGAAACAACCACTTCTTCATCTCCGAGAAGGCACTTAACACCTTCTGGAAGTTTCAGATCTCTTGCGTAAATCACGTCTCCAAGATCGAGGGAGGAAACATCCACTTCTATTTCCTGCGGAACGTTGTCGGGATCGGTTTCAACAGGTATCTCTTCGTGGAACACCTCGAGGAAGCCACCCTTTTCAACACCAACTGGTTTTCCAACAACTTTGAGAGGCACATTGATCCTCATTCTATGGCCTTTTGTCGGTTCATAGAAGTCGAGATGAACGACCGTTTCAGAGACCTTGTCCCTCTGAATCATCTTGAGAAACACGGTCTTTTCCGACACCGTGTTTCCCTGATCGTCTTTGATTATCAATTGAATGGGGGTTGCTTCGGAAATGGTGTGGAATACCTTCTCGAGGACCGATCTCTTGATTTTCACGGGTATAGGTTCAGTTGCTGGTCCATACACTACCGCTGGTACTTCTCCATTCCTTCTAAGACGCCTCGCTTCTCTTTTTCCCTTCACTTCTCTCACTCTTGCTTCCAGACTTACCATCTTTTCTCCCTCCCGTAGGTCTTCGCATTGTCATCTGAAGAGTGTGCTCACAGACAGATGTTTCCTTATTCGCATGATGGCTTCTCCTATGAGATTCGCTACCGAGATCACCTTAACCTTTTCTGGAAGATCTTCATGATATATCGTGTCGGTTATATACACGGTGTCTATCGAGGAATTTTCTATCCTCTCCAAGGCTCTATTGGAGAAGACGCCGTGTGTTGCACAGGCTATGATTTTCTTTGCGCCTGCATTTTTCAGAGCCTCTGCACCCTTCACTATAGAGTGAGCAGTATCTATTATATCATCGAACATGATAACCACTTTATCCTTAACCTCTCCTATTATGTTGACCACTTCCGCAACGTTATCACTCGGCCTTCGTTTATCGAGAATCGCAAGAGAGGTTTTCAATCTTTCAGCCATTCTCCTTGCCCTTCTCACACCACCCACGTCAGGTGAAACAACCACAGTTTCTTCAGGAACGATGTTTTCTCTTTTGAGAAGTTCCTCTGCGAAGACGGGATAGCTCCAGAGATTGTCAACGGGAATGTCAAAGAACCCCTGTATCTGTTCCGCGTGGAGATCCACCGTCAGAACGCGGGTCGCCCCAGCCACAGTGATGAGGTTTGCAACCAACTTGGCACTGATGGGATCTCTTCCCTTTGCCTTCCTGTCCTGTCTTGCGTATCCGTAGTAAGGGATCACGACAGCGATGGTGTTGGCTGATGCTCGTTTGAGCGCATCGATCATTATGAGAAGTTCCATGAGGTTTTCGTTCACCGGAGGTGAGGTGGGCTGAATGAGAAAGATGTCGTGTCCCCTCACCGTTTCGTTTATACGGACGTTTATCTCTCCATCGGCGAATCTTCCAACCTCACAGTCACCGAGTTGAAGATTCAGGTAATTTGCAATCTTCTCGGCCAGAGGTCTGTTGGCGTTTCCAGAAAAAACTTTCATTTCGTTTGAGAAAGACATATCATTCCTCCTTTCGCTTTTTCAATACCCAACCTTCTTTCACAACCTGCCTTGCTCTACCCAGACCAAGGGAATACGGTGGAACGTCTTCTGTTATCACCGATCCCGCTCCTATCAGAGCTCCTTCTCCAATACGAACGGGTGCCACCAAAGATGAGTTGCTTCCTATGAATGCTCCATCTTCAATGAAGGTGGGATTCTTTTTCTTACCATCGTAATTACAGGTGATTGTCCCTGCACCTATGTTCACATTTTTTCCAACGAACGCGTCCCCTATGTAACTGAGGTGTTGAGCTTTGGTTCCCTCTCCAATTGTACTTTTTTTGATTTCAACGAAGTTTCCAATTTTTGAAGATTTCTTCAAAATCGTTCCTTCTCTCAACCTCGCAAACGGACCAACGGAAACATCGTCTTCTATCACACTTTTGAAGCATTCAGATCTTGTGATTTTCACGTTGTTTCCTATTTCACAGTCGACTATTCTCGTCATGGGGCCTATTTCACAGTTTTCTCCCACGCGGGTTCTGCCTTCTATGAAAGTCATAGGATGAATGACAGTGTCCATACCGATTTCGACGGAGTAGTGAATGTAAGTGGTGGCTGGATCTAAGATGGTAACACCGTTTTCCAAAAGCTCTTCTATTTTTCTCATTCTGAGCTGTTCCTCGAGCCAGACAAGAGTCTTTCTGGTGTTCACTCCTGTTATTTCAAGCAGATCATCAGTTTTCACAACCCTCACTTTTTCGGCGAAATTGACCGCGTCCGTGAGATAGTACTCTCCCTTTGCGTTTTCATTTTTTATCTCCGGTAGTACTCTTAAAAGAAAATCACCGGAGAACACGTAAAATCCGGTGTTGATCGTTGTTACACTCTTCAATTCTTCTGGCAGATCCGCGTCCTCTATTATTCTGTATTTGTCCCCGTCTTGTATGACTCTACCGTACCCGGATGGGTCTTCGAGGTCAGCCACCAAGATGGTCACATCCGCACCTTTTCTGTGTTCTTCGATCATTCTTTTCAAGGTGTTTTCGCTTATGAGAGGAACGTCTCCGTAGAGAATCAAAACGTCATCTCCGGGTTCGATGAAATCTTTTGCACACATCACAGCGTGTGCGGTGCCCAGCTGTTCTTCCTGAACGAAGACGTCTACCCACTCCGGAAGAGTTTTTCTGACCAATTCCGCTTCAAAACCGAGGACAACGCCAACTTTCTGCGCTACTTTCCCGGCTGTTTCAACCACCCACTCTATCATGGGCTTTCCAGAAAGTGGGTGTAACACTTTTGGTATCTTTGATTTCATCCTTGTACCCTTTCCCGCTGCGAGAACGAGGGCTCTCATACTTTCACCTCTTAAAACCAGTTTCTCTTTTCAAGATCGAGCTCGTTCATTTCCCCTTTCAGGAAGAGTTCTATTTCCTCTCTGGTCAGATCTTCCTCCACGAAAATCCTTTTTTCTCTCGGATAATCTTCAAAAACACGGTGAATTATGGGTTTCTGAGAAATCTCCATGGCAAACAGTATCATCTGGAGCGCTTCGTTTATTTCATCGTCTGAATACTTCTTTCTGAGCTGGTGTATGTGTTTTCCGACAAGATCAAAGAGATCTTCCTGGGTTGCTTCGAGAACACTGAGAATCTCATCCAGAGCGTTCACACTCTCTCCTCCATCATCTTTTTAAACTGCAAAGCGTTCATCGCCGCCTGACCTTTGTAACAGTTGTTGAAGAAGACATAAGTTTCCTTCACTCTTCGTGAAAGTTCTACAACATCTTCAAAGAGAGTTTTCAGTTCTTCCTCACTGTAGAGGTAATCGTACCTTTCTTCCCCTTCGGCTTCGAACCATCTTTCGTTCCTTCCATGAAATCTGAAGTAGGCGTAATCAGTTGTCGTGATGGGACGATAGGGGAACAATCCGGGAAGCTTTGGTTCGTCCACCACCACAAAGGTTATACCATGATTTCTCAAGAATTCATATGTTTCTTCTCTGTCCCAGGAGTAGTGTCTGAACTCCACAGCGATTTCGTACGGGTAGCTTTCTCTCAATTTTTCAAGATATTCCACGTTTTTTCTGGAGAGTTTGAAAGAGAATGGAAACTGTGCTAAAGTCATCTTTAGTCTTTGTTCTTCTATTAGAGGCTCTATTTGACGTGTGAAATTTTCCATGTCCTCTTTTGGATCTTTTCCCTCTTTCCAGAGAACGTGCGTGACGCTTGCTGGTGTCTTTACGGTAAAATAGAAATCGGGAGGGGTCTTTCTCAACATCTGAACAAAGGAGCGCCACGATGGTTGGGTGTAATAAGTGAAATTGAGTTCCACTATTCTGAATCCGAGCACCGCCCAGTAGTACTTCAGAAACTGGGAAGGTTTCAGATGTTCGGGGTACACCACTCCTTTCCAATCTTCAAAGGAAAAACCGCTCGTTCCCACGTAAACCATTCGCTGTGTCTCCTTCCGGAGGGATTCAATATGTATTGTACAACACTGTGGGGGAACAGAAAATGAGACATTTGCGGTTTGAAAATTTAACCGAAGAGCAGTTGAAAAGACTCGCAAAAATTCTCACTGAGAATCTCAAGGGCGGAGAGGTGGTGATACTCTCCGGAAATCTCGGAGCTGGAAAAACAACGTTTGTGAAGGGTATGATCAGAGCGATAGGTCTCGATGAAAAAATGGTGAAGAGTCCAACTTTCACCCTCATGAACGTTTATCCAGGTTTGAAAACAATATACCACCTTGATCTTTACAGACTTCAGGACTCAGACTTTCTCAGTCTCGATGTTGAAGACATACTGGAGGACGAAGACGGAATCATGGTGGTAGAATGGGGAGATCTGTTCGATGGATTCTGGCCTGAGGACTCGATAAAGGTGAAGATAGAGATAGCGGACGAGAGTCACAGAAACGTGGAGATCCTTATACCCGAGGAGGTGAACTTCCTTGCCGAAAAAATCGAAAGATACCGAAAAGAGCTTCAAAATACTTGAGAAATACGCCAGTCAGCAGGAAAAAGAACTGGAGATACCTGACAGCTTGCCGTGTATTCCTTTGAGAAACGGGATGGGAGTTTTTCCAAACACCGTTGTTCCTTTCTACGTGGGAAGGACCGGCTCTCTTATAGCACTCGAAGAAGCCATGGAAAAGTACAACAGACTTCTTCTGGTGGTCAATCAGAAAGATCCATCCGTTGAGACACCAGAACCGGAAGACCTCTACAAAGTGGGAACGGTTGTGAAGGTGCTTCAGATAATGAAGCTTCCAGATGACACGTTCAAGGTGCTCGTGGAAGGGCTGGAGAGAGCTCAAATCGAGGAATTCGTCTCGACTGATCCTTTCTTCCTCACGAAGATAAAAATACTGAAGGTGAAATACAGAAAAACGAAGAAACTCGAAGCACTTATGAGAAGCGTCAAAGACAAGGCAGTCAGATATTTCAACCTGACCCACAGGTTTCCTCAGGAGACGCTCGTTACCCTTAAAGAAATGCAGGATCCGGACAAGCTCGCAGACTTCGTTGCTTCGATTCTTCCCGTTCCTCTGGAGACGAAGCAGGAACTCCTCGAGACGATTCATCCTCTTGAACGTCTCGAGAAGATACTCTCAATACTGGTGAAAGAAATCGAGATTCTCGAGATAGAAGAAGAAATTGAGAAAAAGGTGAAGGACAGAATAGAGAAGACCCAGAGAGAATACGTGCTCCGCGAAAAGCTCAGGGCTATAAAAGAAGAACTCGGAGCGGAAGAGGAGTTAGAGATCAAGGAGCTCTACGAGAAGGTAGAAAAAGGTGATTACCCAGACTACGTGAAGGAAAAGGCTTACAAAGAGATTCAAAGGCTCGAGAAGATGTCGCCCTACAGTGCCGAGGCGACGGTTGTCAGGACCTATCTTGACTGGCTTCTGAACCTTCCATGGAGCGCTGCCAGCGAGGATAGACTCGACATAAAGGAAGCGGGGAAGATCCTGGATAAGAACCATTACGGGCTCGAAGAGGTCAAGGAGAGAATACTGGAGTATCTCGTGGCCAGGAAGTTTTCAAAGAATCTCAAAGCTCCCATTCTCTGCCTTGTGGGACCTCCGGGAGTGGGGAAAACGTCGCTGGGCAGAACCATCGCAGAAGCGATGGGAAGAAAGTTCGGAAGAATGTCCCTTGGAGGCCTCAGAGACGAGGCAGAAATAAAGGGACACAGGCGTACTTATGTGGGGGCGCTTCCGGGAAGAATCATACAGATCATAAGAAGGCTGGGAACGAAGAATCCCGTTATTCTGCTCGACGAAGTGGACAAGATGGGAATCAGTTTTCAGGGTGATCCGGCGTCTGCTCTGCTCGAAGTTCTCGATCCCGAACAGAACAAGGACTTCGTCGATCACTATCTCGAAGTACCCTTCGATCTCTCTCAGGTGCTGTTCATTACAACCGCGAACGTGCTTCACACCATTCCTCCCGCGCTGAGGGACAGAATGGAGATCATAGAGATACCAGGGTACTCGGATCCAGAGAAGTACCACATAGCCAGGGACTACATAATACCGAAGATTGCACAGGCTTATGGCCTGTCAAAGGTGATGTTTACTCCTGGAGCGATCAAAAAGATCATCAGGGAGTACACAAAAGAAGCGGGTGTGAGAAATCTCGAGAGAGTCATAGAAAAGGTGATAAGAAAAAGTCTTGTGAAGGGCGAGAAGAAGTCTTTCAAAATAACCACTAAGGATATCGAAGAGCTTCTCGGACCTCCTGTTTTCAAGGAGGAGGAGATTTTGGAAGAAGACACAGTGGGAGCAGTTACAGGCCTTGCCTGGACTCCAGTTGGTGGAAGTGTTCTCATCGTGGAGAGTCTGCTGGTCCCCGGAAAAGGCAATCTCATTTTAACAGGAAACATGGGTGACGTGATGAAAGAATCTGCCAGAATAGCCCTCAGTGTGGTCAGGAAGATGTGTGGAGAAGAATGCAGAGAGGTCTTCGAGAAGAACGACATCCACATCCACGTTCCAGAAGGAGCCGTTCCAAAGGATGGCCCCTCCGCCGGCATAACGATCACGGTGGCCCTGTACTCTGCCGTCACCGGTAAAAAAGTCAGAAGGGATGTAGCCATGACGGGTGAGATCACGTTGAGGGGTAAAATACTCCCGGTGGGAGGGATAAGAGAGAAATTGCTCGCGGCAAAGAGAGCCGGCATAAAAAAAGTAATCCTTCCTTCGAGAAACAGACCAGACGTGGAAAAGATACCGAAGGAATATCTGAACGGGATGGAGATCGTTTACTGTAGTGAAATACAGGAAGTTCTCAAGGAGGCCATTGTGAGGTGAAGAGAGACATATTCTACGTGATCATTCTGACAGTCTTCGCGGTTCTTTTTATGCTCACGTATTTTTCCTACAGAAATCTTGCCGTGAAGCTCACCCGTATGGAAAAAACGTTGAAAGCATACGAGCTTTACATTTTCTCCGATTACGAGAGTTTTGAAAACTACGTGAAGAAAGAGGGATTGAAAATAGAAGGAATGGAACTTTTGAAAGAAAAGAAGGCCAGGTCTCTCATCGCTGAAGGAAAGGATCTGTTCGAGACTGCCAACTATGGAGAAGCCCTTGTTTTCTTTGAGAAAGCTTTTAATCTCTCTGACAACGAGGAGATAAAGAAAATAGCCAGTTTTTATCTGGAAGAATGCAGGAAAAAGCTGGCGGGTGATTGATTTGAAGGAGCTCAGAATACTCCACACGTCCGACTGGCACCTCGGTGTCACCTCGTGGACCAGCTCGCGACCAGTAGATCGACGTGAAGAGCTGAAGAAAGCGCTCGATAAAGTAGTCGAAGAAGCCGAAAAGAGAGGGGTCGATCTGATTCTTCTAACGGGTGATCTTCTTCATTCGAGGAACAATCCTTCGGTTGTCGCTCTGCACGATCTTCTGGATTATCTGAAGAGGATGATGAGAACAGCGCCTGTGGTAGTACTTCCTGGAAACCACGACTGGAAGGGCTTGAAACTCTTTGGAAATTTCATAACATCGATCTCGAGTGACATAACCTTTGTCATGTCCTTCGAACCTGTGGATGTAGAAGCCAAACGGGGCCAGAAGGTGAGAATTCTCCCCTTCCCGTATCCTGACGAGTCGGAAGCTTTGAGAAAAAACGAGGGAGACTTCCGGTTCTTCCTCGAATCCAGACTCAACAAACTTTACGAAGAAGCGCTGAAGAAGGAAGATTTCGCTATCTTCATGGGTCACTTCACTGTTGAAGGGCTCTCGGGTTATGCTGGAATCGAGCAAGGAAGAGAGATCATTATAAACAGAGCGTTGATTCCGTCGGTGGTTGATTACGCTGCGCTCGGGCACATTCATAGTTTCCGAGAGATTCAGAAGCAACCTCTCACCATATACCCTGGCTCTCTCATAAAGATAGATTTCGGAGAAGAAGCGGACGAAAAAGGAGCGGTCTTTGTTGAGCTGAAAAGAGGAGAACCGCCCAGGTATGAAAGAATAGACGTCGCCCCTCTTCCGTTGAAAACTCTCTACTACAAAAAGATAGACACCTCTGCTCTGAGAAGCATAAGGGATTTCTGCAGGAATTTTCCTGGTTACGTGAGGGTGGTTTATGAAGAAGACTCCGGTATTCTTCCCGACCTGATGGGAGAGATAGATAATCTGGTGAAGATAGAAAGAAAGTCAAAAAGAGAGATAGAAGAGGTGCTTCGAGAAAGCATGGAAGAGTTCAAAGAAGAGCTGGACAAAATTGATTACTTCGAACTCTTCAAGGAGTATTTGAAGAAGAGAGAAGAAAACCACGAAAAGCTGTTGAAAATCCTGGATGAGCTTCTCGATGAGGTGAAAAAGAGTGAGGCCTGAAAGACTCACCGTTAGAAACTTTCTTGGACTGAAAAATGTCGATATAGAGTTCCAGAGCGGAATAACGGTTGTAGAGGGTCCGAACGGTGCCGGAAAGTCGTCCCTCTTCGAAGCCATTTCTTTTGCACTTTTCGGGAACGGGATAAGGTATCCCAACTCGTACGATTACGTGAACAAGAACGCCACCGATGGAACTGCCCGTCTCGTGTTTCAATTCGAACGTGGAGGGAAAAGATACGAAATCATAAGAGAGATAAATGCCCTGCAGAGAAAACACAACGCGAAGCTCTCCGAGATACTGGAAAACGGAAAGAAAGCGGCCATAGCAGCAAAACCTGCCAGCGTTAAGCAGGAAGTGGAAAAAATTCTGGGAATAGAACACAGAACCTTCATAAGAACGGTTTTCCTCCCACAGGGAGAAATAGACAAGCTTTTGACTTCTCCTCCATCGGAGATCACCGAGATCATCTCCGATGTTTTCCAAAGCAAAGAAACACTCGAAAAGCTGGAAAAACTCCTCAAAGAGAAGATGAAAAAGTTGGAGAACGAGATATCCTCCCTGCAAGCTCTCTACGCCGCCAGCTGGAAGTATCTGGAAGAGAACGATCTGGAAGTTCTGAAGAGCGAGCTGAAAACCGTCTCGGAGAAAAAGAAAGAACTTCTCAAAAAAAGAGAAGAACTCCAGAAGGAAGAAGAGCAGCTCAAGAGGCTCCTTGAAAAATATCGGGAACTCGTGAAAAAGAAAGAGAGGCTCAAGGCGCTCTCTCTGAGAAAGAACGAATTGCAAAAAGAAGTGGTCCACGAGCAGAAGGTGAAAAAAGCGAAGGAACTGGAACCGCTCTTTCGAGAACTCTACCTCAGACAGAGGGAATTTGAGAGGCTCTCACAGGATTTGAACAGCAGGGAAGAGAGATACAAAGAACTCGAAAAGAAAAAGGAAGCGATCTCAAAAGAAATCCCTGTTCACAGGGAAAGACTTTCCAAGCTGGAGGAGATGGCAGAAAAGATCAACGAAGAACTGGATCTTCTTGAAAAGGTCTTGAAGGCCTCTCGGCCGCTTCTTGAGCAAAGAATAAGATTGAAAGAAAATCTCATAAGGCTCGAGGAAGAGATCAGAAGACTCGTCGGAGAAAAAGAAAAGAGGAAAAAAGAGCTGTTTTCGATTGAAAAGACAGAGAATGAAACGAAGGATGAGCTGGAAAAACTGCTCGAAGAACTCTCAGTTTTGAAGAAAGACCACATGAAATGGCTGGCCTATCAGATAGCTTCCAGTCTGAACGAAGGTGACACCTGCCCTGTATGCGGTGGAGTGTTCCATGGAAAAGTGGAAGCCGTCGAATTCAATGTCGATGAACTTGAGAAGCTCGATCAAAAAAGAAGCGAACTGGAAAACACCTTGAACGTTCTGAAAGAGAGAAAGAAAAGCCTTTCCAGCCTCATAGAAGATCTTCTGATGAAAACCGAAGAGGGGAAGAAAAATCTGAAGAGCATTCGAAATCAGATTGAAAAAATTGAAGAAGAACTGCACAGATTGGGTTATTCGGAAGATCTGGAGGAAAAACTGGATGAAAAAAGAAAAAAGCTTAGAAAAATAGAAGAAGAGAGGCATTCTATTTCCCAGAAGATCACAGCGGCCGACGTTCAGATTTCGCAGATCGAAAACCAGCTGAAAGAAATAAAAGGAGAGATCGAAGCCAAAAGGGAAACTCTGAAAGAACAGCGCGAAGAGATGGACCAGTTGAAAAGAGATTTCTTCGATCGTTTAGGGGAGATAGGAATCGGCTTTGAAGAGTTCAGGATCCTCGTCAAAGAGGAAGTAAAGGACGCGGAAAAAGAATTGGGAATTGTAGAGACGGAGATCAGGCTTCTTGAGGGAAGCCTAAAGGAGCTCGAATCAGAGAATGTTCGAGATGTGAGTGAAGATTACGAAAGGGTTCGAAATCAACTGGAAGCTCTCTCACAGGAAATATCGGATCTTGAGAGAAAAGAAGGACGGCTCAATCATCTCATCGAAGAAACACTCAGAAGAGAGCGAGAGTTGAAGAGTCTGGAGAAGAAGCTGAAAGAGCTGAGCGATGAATACAACAATCTGGATCTTCTGAGGAAATATCTGTTCGATAAAAGTAACTTCTCAAGATACTTCACAGGGAGAGTTCTCGAAGCGGTCCTGAAAAGAACGAAGGCATATCTCGACATTCTGACGAACGGAAGGTTCGACATAGATTTTGACGACGAAAAAGGTGGTTTCATCATAAAAGATTGGGGCATCGAAAGACCAGCGAGGGGACTTTCCGGTGGAGAAAGAGCTCTCATTTCCATATCTCTTGCCATGTCCCTTGCAGAGGTAGCCTCCGGCAGGCTGGACGCGTTCTTCATCGATGAAGGGTTTTCCAGTCTCGACACGGAGAACAAAGAGAAGATCGCTTCCGTTTTGAAGGAACTCGAAAGATTGAACAAGGTGATCGTTTTCATCACGCACGACAGGGAGTTCTCGGAGGCTTTCGACAGGAAGCTGAGAATAATGGGAGGAGTTGTGGTGAATGAGTGACGAAAAAAGGAGAAAGAAAGAAGAACTGATAGAGAGAATCGTGAGTGAAAAGGGAGAGGAAGCGTTTCCGAAACTGCTTGAGCTTCTGGAGGACGAAGACCCGGAAGTGAAAGAAATCGTCTCTGAAGTCTTCTACAGACTCGGTGATCGGGCAAGGGAGTTTCTCTTCAACGAAATTCAAAAGAGAAGGGAAAGAGGTTTCGAGAAGAACGACATCACGAATCTCTACATAATCGATATACTCGGAGATCTCGGTGAAAAAAGAATGAAGAACGTTCTTTACGAACTCATGGAAAAGTACGACTCGGAAGAAGCACTTCTCATTATATACGAAGCGCTCGCTAAAATAGGAGAAGGGGAAGTCTTCCTGCCGGAACTGGAATACCTGATGTTCGAGGATGCCTACAGAAAGGAACTTTGCGAACAGGTGGCGATGGTGCTTGCCAACATTCCAACGGAGAGATCCCTGAGAATCCTCCTGAAGGCTCTGAAGAACAAAGAGTTTTCGGAAGGCCAGAAGGAGTTCTTTAGAAGGGCAGTGGAGATGATTCTGTACAGAAAACCGGAGCTTTCTAAGTATGTGACCGATGAGGAAAGAAAGGAGCTGGGATTATAGTTGTAGTCGCGGAAAACTTGAAAAAATCTTACGGGAAGAAGAAGGTTCTGGATGGAGTTTCGTTTTCTCTCGAGAAAGGAAAATCCCTCGGCATTGTTGGACAGAATTCTGCGGGGAAGACCACTCTTTTGAAGATACTCGCCACCATCCTGAAACCGGACGAAGGAAGACTCTTTCTCTTCGAAAAAGACGCACTGAAGGACCTGTCGTACATTCGAAAGAGAATAGCCTTCGTTCCCGAGTTCCCTGCTCTGCTTGAAGAACTCACAGTTCGTGAGAACCTTCTTTTCTTTTCCAGACTCAGAGGGGTGAAGATGGAAAGCTTCATTGTCTCTGAGTTCATGCTGGAACCTTTCATGGGAACCCTTGTTCGAAACGCTTCAAAAGGCGTGAAACAGAGAACGGCTCTTGCAGCGGCTCTATTTGGAAACCCTGAACTTCTGATCCTCGACGAGCCGACCAGCGGTCTCGACGTTGAATCGGCCAGCATCGTCAGGAGTAAACTGAAACGACTCAAAGAAGAAGGAATCACGGTGATAATATCTTCTCACATAAGGGAGGACATCGAAGAACTCTGCGACGAAATTCTGGTGATCAACGGTGAGAGTGGGGGGAGCAATCTTGAACGAGATCGTTAAGAAGACGAAAATCGCAGAAGATGTGTTCGATTTCTGGGTTCATTCACCCTCTGTTTCAAAAGAAGCGGGACCGGGGCAATTTGTTGTGATAAGGCTCCACGAAAAGGGAGAGCGAATCCCTCTAACAGTGGCCGACACAAGGCCCGAGAAAGGACTGTTCAGGATGGTCGTGAAGGTCGTCGGAAAAACCACTCACGAGCTTTCTCTGAAAAAAGAAGGGGACACCATTCTCGATGTGGTGGGACCTCTCGGGAACCCGAGTGAGATCAAAAACTACGGGAACGTCCTGCTCGTGGGTGGAGGAGTGGGAATAGCGACGCTCTATCCCATAGCGAAAGCGCTGAAAAACGTGGGGAACAACATCACAACCGTTCTCGGTGCAAGAACGAAAGACTACTTGATCATGGTGGATGAATTCAAAAAGATATCCGATGTTCTGCTTGTAACGGACGACGGAAGCGCTGGAATGAAAGGTGTCGTAACGGACGCGATGGATAAACTCTTCAGGGAGAGAAAGTTCGATATCTGCTGGGCTGTTGGACCCACCATCATGATGAAATTCTGCACGCTGAAAGCAAGAGAATTCGGAGTTCCGATATGGGTCTCTCTAAACCCGATAATGGTGGACGGAACGGGAATGTGCGGTGCCTGCAGGGTCACGGTTTCTGGTCAGATCAAGTTCGCCTGTGTGGACGGCCCCGAGTTCAGGGGAGAAGAAGTGGACTGGGACGAACTTCTGAAAAGGCTCGCACAGTACAGAGAGCAGGAAAAGATCTCGTACGAAAGATTTTTGAGAGCGGCAGGTGAATCAGAATGAAAAACAGAAAAACTCCGATGAAGGAACAATCACCGGAATCGAGGAGAAGGAACTTCGAAGAAGTAGCGCTCGGCTACACGCTCGAAGAGGCTGTGGCGGAGGCTCAGAGGTGTCTTCAGTGTCCCACACATCCGTGCGTCTCCGGATGTCCTGTGGGAATCGACATTCCCGGCTTCATAAGGAAACTCAGAGAGGGAAAACTCGAGGAATCTTACAGAATTCTCAAAAGCTACAACAACCTTCCCGCGGTCTGTGGAAGAGTCTGTCCCCAGGAAGTTCAATGTGAGTCGAGGTGTGTCGTGGGAAAAATGAAAGACAGCGAACCCGTTGCGATCGGAAGGCTGGAACGATTCGTCGCGGACTGGGCAGCCGAGAACCTCGAAGAAGAAGTGAAACCTCTGGCCGGGTCAAAAAAGGAGAAAGTCGCCGTCGTTGGTTCAGGTCCAGCGGGACTGACAGCTGCGGCAGACCTCGCGAAGATGGGATACCACGTTGACGTTTTTGAAGCTTTTCACAAACCGGGTGGTGTTCTCGTGTATGGAATTCCGGAGTTTCGTCTTCCAAAGGGGATCGTTGAAAGAGAAGTCAACTACATAAGGAAACTCGGGGTTAACTTCTATCTCAACACGGTTGTTGGTAAGACTGTCAAAGTGAAAGAGCTCCTTTCGGAGTACGACGCCGTCTTCATAGGTACCGGTGCGGGAACACCGAAATTCATGGGAATTCCGGGAACGAATCTGAACGGAGTGTACTCCGCCAACGAGTTTCTCACGAGGGTCAATCTCATGAAAGCCTATCTCTTCCCTGAGTACGACACACCCATCCGTGTGGGAAAGAAGGTGGCTGTGATAGGAGCTGGAAACACTGCTATGGATGCGGCAAGAAGCGCGCTCAGATTAGGAGCCGAAAAGGTGTACATTGTCTACAGGAGAACGGAACGTGAGATGCCCGCCAGAAGAGAGGAATACCACCATGCACTGGAGGAAGGAATTGAGTTTCTGTGGCTCACTCTCCCGATACGATACATCGGGGACGCCAACGGAAACGTGGAAGCCGTGGAGTGCGTAAGGATGGAGCTGAAGGAAGCAGACGGTTCGGGAAGGCCAAGACCTGTTCCCATCGAGGGAAGCAACTTCATTCTCGAGGTTGACATGGTGATAGAAGCTATAGGGCAGGGTCCAAACAGGGTGCTTCTCTCTGAGTTCCCAGGCTTGAAACTGAACGAACACGGATACATCAAAGCGGACGAGGACACAGGAGCAACGAGCGTGAAAGGCGTCTTCGCAGGTGGAGACATCGTAACAGGTGCAGCGACGGTGATAAAGGCCATGGGAGCTGGAAAGAAAGCGGCGCAGTTCATCCACTCTTACCTCACAGGGGAATGGAACCCATGGCAAAAGTGATTTTCGTTCTTGCGATGGACGTCTCCGGAAAAATAGCTTCCTCTGTTGAAGGCTGGAACTCATTTGAGGACAGAAAAAATTTCAGAGAGATCACCACAGAGATCGGAAACGTTGTGATGGGAAGGGTCACATTCGAAGAAATAGGAAGACCTCTTCCAGAGAGGCTGAACGTTGTTTTGACGAGAAGACGCAGGTCTTCCAACGATCCTTCACTTGTTTTTTTCAACGGTTCACCTGGGGATGTGGTAAAATTCCTCGAAGGAAAAGGCTACGAAAAGGTGGCTGTCATAGGAGGAAAGACCGTGTTCACGGAATTTCTGAGAGAAAAACTGGTAGATGAGCTTTTCGTCACCGTCGAACCGTACGTGTTCGGGAAGGGAATACCTTTCTTCGATGAATTCGAAGGTTACTTTCCTTTGAAACTTCTGGAGATGAGGCGTTTGAACGAAAGAGGCACACTTTTTCTCAAATATTCTGTAGAAAAATCGCACCGTTAGGTGCGATATTTTTTTGTCTGAAGGGGGTATTGTGAATGAAACGGGATTTTCTCGGCAGAACCCTCGCAGTCATAGAAGATCTGAGCGTGGAGGAGCAGATGTTCCTCTATGAGAAAACCAGAGAGCTCAAACAGAGATGGTACAACGGAGAGGATGTATCGGATTTCAGGATAAAGAAGAGAAACGTTGGAATATACATCGTTTTCGTTGAACCAAGCACGAGGACGAAAGAATCCTTCATAAACGCTGCAAAGTTTCACTCGGGTCCAAACGTGAAGGTGAACGTTTTCGATTCGGAACATTCCTCCTTCAACAAACAAGAAAGCTACACGGACACCTTCTCCATGCTCACAGGCTACAGCGACTACTCCATATTCGTTGTGAGAACAAGACTCGAAGGAGTCTGTAGACTCCTGGAAAGAAGAATATCAGAATTCGCAAGCAGGAACGGTATAGAAGTAC
Source organism: Thermotoga petrophila RKU-1 (assembly GCF_000016785.1). Lineage (NCBI taxonomy): Bacteria > Thermotogati > Thermotogota > Thermotogae > Thermotogales > Thermotogaceae > Thermotoga > Thermotoga petrophila. The sequence continues at coordinate 1,173,894 of NC_009486.1, read as the reverse complement.
CCTCTTTTATAAACGCGGGCGACGGAAAGCACGAGCATCCAACACAGGAACTTCTGGATGAATACACCTTTCTCGAGCAGAATGGTTTTGACAACTCGTTCATACATGTGGCACTCGTTGGTGACCTGCTTCACGGCCGAACGGTTCATTCCAAAGTGAACGGCTTGAAGATATTCAAAAATGTGAAGGTGGATCTTGTGGCACCGGAAGAGCTCATGATGCCAGAGCATTACGTAGAAAAGATGAAAAAGAACGGTTTCGAGGTCAGGATTTTCTCTTCGATCAGAGAGTATCTCAGCCAGAAAGATGTGGCAAAGATCTGGTACTTCACACGGCTTCAACTCGAAAGAATGGGAGAAGACATTCTCGAGAAGGTTCATATTCTGAGAGAAGCAGTCACTTTCAAAAAAGAGTATCTGGACGCACTGCCGGAAGGAGTGAAGTTCTACCATCCGCTTCCAAGGCACAAGGTTTATCCGACGATACCGAACTTCCTGGACACACTCCCTCTGAACGGATGGGAAACACAGGCGAGGAACGGTTACTGGGTGAGGATCGTGCTTCTTTCCATGTTCGGTGGAGCGCTGGAAGCACCTTTCGATACCTCGAAGAAAGAAGAAAAGCCAGAAGAAGACTTCATAATCCCTGCTCCCATCACACACGGATCAAAGGGGGTTCAAAAGGAAGGAAAAAGAGGTATAAAACCCATTGAAAACGGAACGGTGATAGACCACATAGCCAAAGGAAAGACACCGGAGGAAATTTACTCAACAATTGTGAAAATAAGGAAAATTCTGAGACTCTACGATGTGGACAGTGCGGATGGTATTTTCCGGTCGAGTGATGGAAACTTCAAGGGCTACATCAGCCTGCCGGATCGTTATCTCTCCAAGAGAGAAATAAAAAAACTCTCGGCGATTTCTCCAAACACCACAGTCAACATCATAAAAAACAGCACGGTTGTTGAAAAATACAGAATAAAGCTTCCACCAACGATCTATGGATTTGAGGAACTCCGATGCAAAAACGAGAACTGCATCACCAATCCCGCACACGGCGAAAATGCTTCACCTTCCTTTGTGAGAGACGAAAAAGGACAGTTTATATGCGAGTACTGTGAAACACCGCATTCTTTCGAAGAAATCTGGAGTATTTGAGAAATCTACAAGAAAAAGAAAGCAGGGGAATTTTCCCCTGCTCTTTTTATTTTATAACCCTTTAAAAGCTTATGTGAACTTGGTTAATGTTTCTATACCTCAAATCAGGCCCGTTAGAGCCGGGTTTCCATACCTCTAAGGAATTATTGAAACATATCACCTTACAAGACAAAAACGAAGACAAAATTTGTTTCCATACCTCTAAGGAATTATTGAAACTGAGACGGGTTGTGATTGGTATCTTTTCCCACGCAGGTTTCCATACCTCTAAGGAATTATTGAAACAAGCGCTTCTCTTGCAATTTTGGTGGGGGTGGTCTGTTTCCATACCTCTAAGGAATTATTGAAACAATGAAAGCCCAGAGTAGCGGGAAAGCCCCCGAAAAAAGTTTCCATACCTCTAAGGAATTATTGAAACCGTCAAAGCCCTAGCGTGCGACCTCGTTGCTGTAGCGTTTCCATACCTCTAAGGAATTATTGAAACAAGATGCATTACAACTGTATAGAGAACTCTTACCAGGGTTTCCATACCTCTAAGGAATTATTGAAACAATTTTTGAATCAAAAGACGAGTGCGAGGGATGTTAGTTTCCATACCTCTAAGGAATTATTGAAACGGAGATGGGGAGGTGATCCTCGTTGATGAAGAAAGAGGTTTCCATACCTCTAAGGAATTATTGAAACTCACTCCTATGTTTAAGTCCAATTACATTATAGACTAGTTTCCATACCTCTAAGGAATTATTGAAACGGGGCTTGGTATCTGAAAAAGGCATATGAAATGTGGGTTTCCATACCTCTAAGGAATTATTGAAACATAAGGTTCCGGTTCAACCCGCGCAAGGCAGGAAGGTTTCCATACCTCTAAGGAATTATTGAAACATGCTCCGGTCCTGACGGGCGCTTTCTCCTTTGCTTGTTTCCATACCTCTAAGGAATTATTGAAACCCGTTGAGTTCAAGAGAAATTATACCACAAACACACTCTGAAAGCAAGATGTTTTTTGACCTTCCATATCCTCCCTTTCCATAAACCATTCTAACACACAAGAGAGCACCTTCAAGTACTGTTTGGAAAAATGGAATAATTGCATAGTCAAACAAGAAAAGAACACAAGCAAAAAACAGATGATAAATTATATCAACCTACGTCAGGGCATTTTGGGATGTTTTTGGTAAAAATCGATTAGTTCCATGTTTCACAAATAGATGAAAGAAGGTATTCCTCAGTGTGTTAGAAGTTAACTGTTAACTTCTCTAATTAAAAGCACTTACACGTCATCGATTACCACAAATTCTCTTCATATTGTCTCTTCATATCATCCATTATTCCCTTTTTAACGCATAGCTTCCGGTACCACAAACCCGCATAAAATTTTTCGTTACCGGTAATTGCATACTCTGTATCGTTCTTCCAATGCCAAGTACACACATCACCTACTTTGTGAATGATTGGAACTAATTCTATTTGGATGCATAAAATAATCTTGTTGGATATTAATATTTTTCACACTAATATTACAGCGACTTTTGATCAAAACAACTTGTCTTTTGTTTACAGCAGGTGTAAACTTATTTCTGGGGGTGTTGAGCATGACTGTTCTGATCATCGGAATGGGAAATATTGGAAAAAAACTCGCAGAACTGAGAAATTTCGAGAAAATCTACGTTTACGACAGGATCTCAAAAGACATCCCAGGAGTTGTTTACCTCAATGAATTTCAGGTTCCCCCAGATGTCAGCACGGTTGTCGAATGCGCTTCTCCAGAAGCCGTTAAAGAATACTCGTTTCAGATCCTGAAAAGTCCTGTGAACTACATCATAATCAGCACCAGCGCTTTCGCAGACGAAGTCTTCAGGGAAAGGTTTTTCAACGAGCTGAAAAATTCACCAGCCAGGGTCTTTTTCCCATCCGGTGCCATCGGCGGTCTCGATGTTCTCTCTTCCATTAAAGATTTCGTCGAAAACGTCCGCATAGAAACGATAAAACATCCAAAGAGTCTCGGCCTGGATTTGAAAGGCAAAACAGTCGTGTTCGAAGGAAGTGTCGAGGAAGCGTCAAAACTCTTTCCAAGAAACATCAACGTAGCGTCGACTATCGGTCTTGTAGTGGGCTTTGAAAAGGTAAAGGTAACAATAGTAGCAGATCCTGACGCGAATCACAACGTTCATATAGTGAGAATCTCCTCCGCCATCGGAAACTACGAGTTCAAAATAGAGAACATTCCATCACCAGAAAACCCAAAAACAAGTATGCTAACAGTCTATTCGATTCTCAGAACCTTGAGAAACCTCGAATCAAAAATCGTATTCGGATGAGGAGGAAAAAACATGGTGGATGAAATTCTCAAACTGAAAAAAGAAAAAGGCTACATCATTCTTGCGCACAACTATCAAATTCCAGAGCTTCAGGACATAGCCGATTTCGTCGGTGATTCTCTTCAGCTCGCAAGGAAGGCTATGGAGCTCTCAGAAAAGAAAATTCTTTTTCTTGGGGTAGATTTCATGGCGGAACTGGTCAAGATACTGAATCCAGACAAAAAAGTGATCGTCCCCGACAAAAGCGCGACCTGTCCCATGGCGAACCGTCTGACACCGGAGATCATCAGAGAGTACAGAGAAAAATTTCCAGGTGCACCGGTGGTTCTCTACGTGAACAGCACGTCCGAATGCAAAACGCTCGCCGACGTTATCTGTACGTCCGCCAACGCCGTGGAAGTTGTAAAGAGACTGGATTCCAGTGTGGTCATCTTTGGTCCGGATAGAAATCTTGGAGAGTACGTCGCAGAAAAAACAGGAAAGAAGGTCATCACGATACCCGAGAACGGTCACTGCCCAGTTCATCAGTTCAACGCTGAATCCATCGACGCTGTGAGGAAGAAATATCCGGATGCCAAAGTAATCGTTCATCCAGAGTCTCCAAAACCAGTGAGAGACAAAGCCGATTACGTGGGAAGCACGGGACAAATGGAAAAGATCCCAGAGAAAGATCCTTCCAGGATCTTTGTGATTGGAACAGAGATAGGGATGATCCACAAACTGAAGAAAAAGTTCCCTGACAGAGAATTCGTGCCGCTCGAAATGGCAGTGTGTGTGAACATGAAGAAAAACACACTGGAGAACACTCTCCACGCTCTACAGACCGAATCTTTCGAGGTAATTCTCCCAAAAGAAGTGATCGAGAAGGCAAAGAAACCGATTCTTCGAATGTTTGAACTCATGGGGTGATATGATGGAGAAAATTTTCGACCTTTTGATGAGTTTTGTCAAAGAAGATGAAGGAAAACTTGACCTCGCTTCCTTTCCGCTTCGAAACACAACTGCCAGCGCTCATCTTCTTTTGAAAACAGAAAACGTGGTTGCCTCTGGTATAGAGGTTTCTCAAATATTCTTGGAAAAAATGGGATTGCTTTCTAAATTTCACGTGGAAGACGGAGAGTACTTGGAAAGAACCGGGGTGATAGGAGAGATAGAAGGCAACACCTACAAGCTTTTGGTTGCGGAGAGAACTCTCCTCAACGTTCTCTCTGTAATGTTTTCTGTGGCCACAACAACCAGAAGATTCACCGAAAAACTCAAACACGCAAAAATAGCAGCGACAAGGAAGACACTGCTTGGTCTGGGAATTCTTCAAAAGATCGCTGTGGTACACGGTGGAGGAGATCCTCACAGGTTCGACCTGAGCGGGTGTGCGATGATAAAAGACAACCACCTGAAGATATACGGTTGTATCGAACGGGCTGTTCAAGAGGTCAGAAAGATAATACCCTTCACCACAAAAATAGAAGTCGAAGTGGAGAACCTGGAAGATGCACTGAAAGCGGTTGAAGCTGGAGCGGATATCGTCATGCTGGACAATCTCTCCCCCGAAGAAGTGAAAGAGATATCCAGGAGAATAAAAGAGATCAATCCCCACGCGATCGTGGAAGTGTCAGGTGGCATCACAGAAGAAAATGTTTCTCTCTATGACTTCGAAACTGTAGATGTGATCTCCACGAGCAGGCTGACATTTCAGGAGGTGTTCGTGGATCTCTCACTCGAGATTCAGCGGTAGAGGTTGAGGATCAGTCCGTTTATCTCTTCTATTTTGGCAGCCAGATTTATTGTCTGCCATTCGTTTTTCATGATCTTCTCCGTGAGATCCACCAGTTTTTCGTTCACCTCTTCGACCACCACGTGAAGCCTTGCGCGGCCGCTGTTCATATCGAAACTCCCAGCAAGTTTGTAGATTTTCTTTTCTATGAGTTTCAGGAACTCCTTTATAGCGTTCTTGTATCTTTTCAAGTTGGAAGGAGTGGGAGAACGTACGAGCTCGTTTCCTGAATCGACCACTTCTTCCACGGCTTCTTCAAGGAGTTTTTCGAAGTGATCTTCTTTCACGTCTTCCAGGATATCGAAAAACTCCTTTTTTTTCGATTCACCAACTTTAGAAGCCTTTCCAGATTTTTTCCCCTTCACTTCCTGATTCTTCAAGGACTCTCCACCGAGGGGGTCTATCCTCACCTTTTCATCTCCTCGGAGATGGCTTTGAGTTTCTCCGAGTCCAGATACAGTCTCTCGTACTTCTTGCCCTGAACTTCTATCACAATGGGCTTTTCCGTCACCGTTGGTGCTTCGAAAACGTCGATGGCGTAGTTCGAGATCTTCTCAAAGAACTTGTAGAGAGAGAACCTGTTCAGGTTGTTGAAACCGAATTTCTTCAACCAGCTTCCAACGAAAATGAAGTCGAAGAACTTCAGCTTTCTTTTAGAGAACTCTTTAACGAAGTCTGGAAAACTCTCACACTGCTTTCCAAGAAGATCCTGGCAGAGTTTTAGAAATTCCTCCTCGGACATAACGGAGTAGAAGGCTCTTTCGGCCTTTATATCCAAGAGGGTCTCCATCTTTTCGAGATCGCTCAGAGGCCTTTCAGAGATGATCGCCTCTCTTCTTTCTGGGTCAAAAGATTCACTTGGGAAAGAAACGACGAAGACCATCCTCTTCGAATCGTCTATTCTCACAAAGTAGCTATTGTCTCCCACTCTGAAAAGATAGTGAACCTCCGCTGCTTTGTAATCTGGAGAGGTGAGAAACGATCTGTAGTAAAGGAACAAAACAGCGGCGAGAGCAACAGCGATCAGCACAACTGCCAGTACGATCTTACTCGACTTCTTCATCGATTAGCCCTCCTCTTTTCATAAGAATGCTGTTCCACAGTTCGACAGTCTCCGGGATCAACAGATAGTTCTTCCCAACCGCATAAAAAATCTTGTTTTTCAAAACCTGAAAGAATCCTTCCTCCAGGTTCCTGAAAGCGATCCTTCGAAGTTCATTCACCCCTGGAAAGTCACGCGTGAACTCCAGGGAATCGGCTATGAACAGAATCTGCCCCACGGTTCCGAAACTCACGTGTCCTGAGGTGTGATAGGCTACCGCGTTGAGAACTTCTTCGTCTTCTACATTGAAACGCCTTTTCAAGAATTCCGCTGCCACTTTTCCATGCAGAAGAACGGGGTGTGTCCTCTCCAGCTCTGAAATCTTCAGACCATAAGCCCGGGCCATTTTCAAAAGCTTCCTTGGTGGCACGTCTCTGAAGAGATCGTGGGAGAGAGCCGCCAGTTCTATTTTATTTAAGTCCGCACCGTATATTTCTCCCAGTTTTCTTGAAAATTCCACCACCGATCGCACGTGATTGATCCTTTTTCTCGAAAGAAGCCTTTCCATGATGCTCTCAATCTCGTTCGTTATCACGACCATTCACCACACCTCTCTTTCGATCTCTTCCACTTCCATTCCCGGATAAAGATCCAGATAATCGATGATCGAATCGAAGACTCTCTCAATAACGGCTCTGTCAGTGTTCACCATGGCGATTCCTATCTCAAAGAAACTTTTCGAATCGTGCGCTCCCACTTCAGAGATGGAGATGTTGTACTTTTTCCTCAAATCGTTCATCAGTCTCTTCAGGATTCCTCTTTTTTCTTTCAAAGATCTCACACCGAAGAGTCTCACTCTCAGACTCACAACACCCACACTCATTCTACCACCCGCTCTCAGTAGAGCACGAAAGAGAGTATCAGAGGTTCTTTCCCTACCTCAACAGTCGCGCGGGAATTTTTCACGGGAACTCGAACAATCTCATCGTTGAACACGTTCTTCGAATGGATACACGCACTCTCCCAAATACCCGAGAAATCCAGAGTTACCTTTGTGCTTTCAAGAAGAGGATTCAATACACAGAGAATGTACCTGTTTTCGTATCTCCAGAGATAAGATATCACCTTCTCTGGTTGATCGTTTTTCACAAAAAGCATCTCTCCTTCGGTGAAAACACCAGTTCCGTATCTGTAATGGGCAAGTTTTCTGTGAAGAATTGAGATCCTGTTCTCTTCCATAGGAAACGGTAACGTGTATTCGTTGAATATGTCCACGTCCTCCTTGAGACCGTACTCCTGTCCGTTGTGAACGAGAGGAACCCCTTTGAAGGTGAAAAGAAACGCTATCCATTGGATCAACGAATCTTCTTCGATGAATTTCGCGATCCTCGGTTGGTCGTGATTCTCCAGAAATCTCATCTTTATGTAACCTCTGGGATACATGTGATCCTGCATCCTCAAGAAATCCACGTACTCCCTCAAGCTACCTTTTCCCTCAATGAAATCCCTGAACTTGTAGTAGCCATCGTAGTCGTAGGTGATATCGAAAGCCTGGTACATGTAGGGATCGTGTGTTTCAGAAAGCCATATGAGTCTCTTCAGGGGGTCGAGTTCTTTCCTTACCTGCAGCCAGAAGTCCAGTGGAACAAGCCCTGCCACATCGCACCTGAATCCATCGATGTCAAACTCTTCAACCCAGTACTTCATCATGTTGATCATGTACTTCCTCAGTTCTCCATTCGAATAATCAAAATCGACTATGTCCGTCCAGTCTGGCACTTTCCTTGTGGGATTTCCATTTTCATCCCTGAGAAACCACTCAGGGTGTTCTTTGACTAAGACGTTGTCAGCTGCCGCGTGGTTCAGGACCATGTCCATCAAAACGTACATGTTCAATTCGTGAGCTCTCTTCACGAACCTTTTGAAGCCATCTTTCGTTCCTATGAGTGGATCTATCTCGTAGTAATCGCGTATGGCGTAAGGGGATCCCAGAGTACCTTTTCTTTCCACCATTCCAGTAGGATGAATGGGCATCAACCACACTGTGTTGATGCCCATTCCTTTGAGTCTTTCAAGATCTTTCATGAGGGAATCGAACTTCTTTCCTTTTTCTCCTGGATAAGCACGTGCAAAGGCTTCGTATATTATCAGTCTTTTGAAGTTCATCTCACTTCTCCTGTTCCTGCATCTCTCTTCTTCTCTCTTCAATGATCTTCTCTTGTATGTTTGGAGGCACTATTTCGTACCTCTGGAACCTCATCGTGAAGTATCCTCGACCGCTCGTGATGGAAGAAAGTTTGCTGGAGAAGTCAAGCATCTCAGCGAGTGGAACCTCTGCTTTCACCTTCACCATGCCTTTTCCAGATGGTTCCATTCCAAGGGGCCTTCCTCTTCTACTGGAGATTTCTCCCATCACGTCTCCCGCGTTCTCTTCCGGGACGAAGACATCAACCTCCATTATTGGTTCCAGAATGACGGGTCTTGCCGCTTCCATTCCTTTTTTGAAGGCCTGAATGGCAGCTATCTGGAACGAAATGTCCGAGGAATCCACTTCGTGGTAAGAACCGTCAAAGAGTATGACTCTGACATCTGTTACAGGATATCCTGCCAGAACTCCTTTCTTCATGGCCTCTCTGATACCTTTATCAACGGATGGTATGAAATTCCTCGGGATCACTCCTCCAACTATCCTGTCAACGAATTCGTATCCTTGTCCCCTCGGAAGAGGCTCCAGCTGTATCTTCACATGACCGTACTGACCGTGTCCACCCGTTTGTTTCTTGTGCTTATGCTCAGCAACGGCGGTTGTTGTTATCGTCTCTCTGTAGGCGATCTTCGGTTTTCCAACCTCCACATCGACACCGAAGATCTTCTTCAATCTCTCTATCATGACATCAAGGTGCATCGCACCAAGACCAGAAACGACGGTTTCTCCTGTTTCGGGATCGTACTCCCACACGAACGTTGGGTCGGAATCTGAAAGTCTTGAAAGTCCATTGCTGATCTTGTCGATATCGGACTTCGTCTTTGGATGAACAGACCTGGAGAACATGGGTTCTGGAAAGGCAGGAGGTACCACCCTCACTCTTCTGTCTCTGTGCGCAAGTGTTTCTCCAACGGCACCTTCCTTGAGTTTCAGAAGAACGACGATCTCACCGGGACCAGCGGATTCAACTTCCTTCTGCTGTTTGAGAATTGGAACATAAATGTGCCCTAATTTCTCCGAGACATCCTTCTGAACATTCACAATGGTGTCACCAGATCTGAGAACTCCTGCGATAACCTTAGCAAAGGTGATCCTTCCAACAAACTGGTCAACCACGGATTTGAAAATGTAAGCGCAGAACGGCTCTTCTTCGGAGAATTTCATTTCTATCTCCGTTCCATCTTCCAGGAGTGCCTTGTACGAAGGTGCTTCCTCGGGTGAAGAACCTATGTCTCCCAGATAATCAAGGAGAACATCCAATCCTATTCCTTTCAACGCGGATCCAGAAAGCACAGGCACGATTTCTCCTTTTTTGTAACCTTCTCTGAGTACCCGCATGAGTTCATCGTATCCGATCTCTTCACCATCGAGGTATCTCATCATCAGCTCTTCATCCTGTTCCACGATATCTTCGAGTATCTCTGATCTCACATCGTTGAAGTTCTCCGGCATGTCCTCTTCCTGAACTTTATCTCCATTGTACCTGTAGGCCTTTTTCTTCAGAAGATCCACGACACCCTCAAAATTCTCGGCCGCACCGATTGGAACAACTACCGGGACGATCTTCCTGGAGAACCTCTCTTTCAGTTCGGCTATCACATTCTCGAAATTGGCCCTCTCTTTATCCATCTGGTTGACGAAAACCATGATGGGTTTTTTCATCTCGTCTGCTATGTTCCATGTCCTTTCGGTCTGTATCTCTACACCGGCAACGGCGTTCACCACGGAGATGATGTTCTCAGAAACGAAAATTCCGTTTATAACTTCCGATATGAAGTCTGAGAATCCAGGGGTATCTATCAAATACAACTTTTTACCTTTCCATTCAAGAGACGCCACGTGTGAGGAGAAACTGGCCCCTTTCTCCTCCTCAACAGGATCGTAATCCACGTACTTTGTGTCTGCCCTGTCAAGCAAACCTGATCTGTAAAGAAGCTGTGCGAGAAGAAGCGATTTACCTGATCCGTTGTGCCCTATCAAAGCAACCGAACGCACATTCTGAAGTCCTCCCATCACTCACCCACCTCCGTCTTCTTTTTCTCCCAGACTACGATTCCCACAGGTATCGCGGCCGTGCTGTTCTCCGTCCTGCCAAAAAGACTGCCAGCCACTGCCATTACGGAAGAGCTTCCCCCGTCCACACACATGGCGTCTTCGAACCCCCTGGAGATGAGAAAGTCCACGAGTTCATCGTAAGTCAATCCCCTCGTTATATGATTATAACCTTCGAAGACGAGAAACCAAAGCTTTCCATCTTTTGTGGCAATAACCGTCCTTGGAGCCTTCGCGTACGCTATTCCCCCACCATACCTTGCCTTCTCTTCCCAAGCATCTGGAATCGGAGCACCGTTTTGAATGAGAAGAGGTCCTCCTTCAACAGCCTGCTTTATACGCAGCGGAATGTTGGGCTGAAGAGAAAGATACGCTCCATCTCCTTCTTTGAGATCGGAGAGGTATTTCTCGTATTTCTTGCTGATAGAAACGACATACTCAGAATCTTCAGCACGGCTTTTGTATCCGATCTGTGATACTTTACTGTCCTTCACCACAAAATAGATTCTGTCGTCTTTTTCTGGTATTTCCTTGGAGAACTCTCTCGTGTAAACGAGGACTTCACCTTCTCCGAGGGTGTTTATTCCCTTCACGAGAAAGAGGACATCCCTCATCATGAGTGTGACATCCACTATTATTCTTCCGATGAACACTCTGTTGTCCTCGGTGATAGCAAAAACTGGCCTTCCACCGAACATGGCAGAATACGGCTTCCCATCTATCACAACAAGACCGATGGGAAATTTTGTGACCGGGTCGAAATAGTTGCCGTTTATTCCGGCGATGCCTTCCACTCTTTTCACCATTTCATCGAGTCGCTCGATGGTCCCAAAACCGTTTCCCGACACAACCGGTTTTATCGTTACCTTCTCTGGGTCCATTATGAGATAGTTGACAACTGTCTTCTCACCTTCGCCGAAATCTTCGATTTTCCTTTCAAAGACAACTCCATCTGCAACCTCCAGTCTTCCAAAGAAACCTTCGACGAGGAGAAACCGGAAAAACAATTTTCCACCTTCGATGGAGTATTCAACATCTGGATAAAAATTTCCCACATCTACAACGAACGAAAGACCATTTTTCTCAAGTTCAACCTTTACGCCTTCAGAAACATTTGGAAGACTCAACACAACGGGAGATAGATTTATCCTGACTCTTCCCATGCTTTTTTCTACACTCACCATATCCGGTACGATCGTTCCCGTGTATGTTATCGTAACTCCATTTTTTTCCTTCGTCGCTGAAAGTACAATCGGAAGGGAATCGTAGATCAGAACCTTTTCACCTTTCGTGTACACCTGATAACCCTCCATCACCTTTTTTAAGGCATCGATGGGTACGAAAAGAAGACCATTCACGAAGAACGGAGGGGAGAGTTTTTCCACAAAATCAAAAATCGTCTCATGCTCTTTTATGAAGAGTACGTGATTGTCATAGACGATGTAGTGGTAACCGTTCGAATGTATGTAACCAACACCGGCGGGTGCGAGGTCCTCAGCGCACACATAATAAATCCCTTCATTGAAGACAGTTCTCAACGGAAAAGCCTTCCCACCACTGATCAGGTAGGAACCGAAAGCGACACCTGCGAAGATCAAAAGAACCAGAACTATTTGCTTCATTTGATCACCTCTTCGACGACTCTGGGTGGCTTTGAAGGAGAATCAGAGATCACATACGCTTCTTTCAGAAGCTTCAAAGCATTCTCAACATCACTTCTGTCTGACACGAAAAGTTTCGCTATCGTCTCTCCCTTTTTCACAGAGTCGCCTATCTTCTTTTCAACGATGATTCCAACTCTGTGATCGATTCGATCTTCTTTCTTCTTCCTTCCTGCTCCGAGCACCATCGATGCGATACCTACTTTCTCCGCGTCTATCTTTGAAACATAGCCTTCTCTCTCTGCAGAGAATTCCACCACCTGTTCTGCAACCGGGAGCACTTTCCACGGGTCGTCCACCACTCTTTCGTCTCCACCCTGAGCTTTAACGAGGATTCGAAACTTTTCCAAGGCTTCTCCGGTCTCGAGTTTTGTCTGCAAGATCTTCTTTCCATCGTCAAAATCTGCTACTCCAGCGAGTTCCAGCATGAGAGCGCCCAGAGTAATCGACAGATCCTTCAAATCCTCGGGACCGTTTCCTTTCAAGGTTTCTATCGCCTCTATCACTTCCAAAGAATTTCCAACAGCGCTTCCCAGGGGTTGATCCATATTTGAGAGGACGGCAGCCGCTTTCTTCCCATGTTGCTGGGCTATTTTAAGCATGAGAAGGGCAAGTTTTCTTGCGTCTTCGAACCCTTTCATGAAGGCGCCTGTTCCGAACTTCACGTCCAGAACAAAAGCATCGCTCCCACCGGCGAGTTTTTTACTCATGATACTGGAGGCGATCAGAGAAATTTCGTCGACGGTTGCTGTCGCGTCACGAAGTGCGTATATCTTTTTGTCGGCGGGAACAAGATTCCCTGTTTGACCCACGATCGCTATTCCATACTTTTTAACGTTATCAATGAATTCTTCGAGAGAAAGTTCTGTTCGAAATCCAGGGATCGACTCCAGTTTGTCGATGGTTCCTCCTGTGTGACCCAGGGCCCTTCCAGACATCTTGGCAACAGGTACCCCAGCGGAAGCCACAAGAGGCGCCACGACCAGGGTTGTTTTGTCACCAACTCCCCCAGTCGAGTGTTTGTCTACCTTCGGTCCCGGTATTTCCGACAGATCGAGCACCTCTCCTGATCTCATCATCGTCTCCGTGAAATAGTAAGTTTCCTCTTCGTCGAGGTGGCGAAAATAAACAGCCATCAAAAAAGCGGCCATCTGGTAGTCCGGAATCTCTCCTTTTACATATCCACCAACCATGAACTCTATCTCTTCTCTCGAAAGTTTTTCCCCGTTTCTCTTCTTGAGTATCACATCGTAAGCTCTCACTTTTTCACCCTCTTTTCGGCAGGAAAACTCTCATCACCGTTCCCTGGTTGATCTCACTCTCAACCTCTATCCTTCCTCCGTGTTTGTCGACGATCGTTTTCACTATCGTGAGACCCAAGCCTGTTCCACCCATCTTTCTGGAACGCGCTTTATCCACCCTGTAGAACTTTTCAAAGATTCTACTCTGGGCTTCTTTGGGTATTCCAGGTCCCGTGTCTTCTACCTCCAAGACCACCCAGTCCGGTGTATCGTAGGCCCTCACCCAGACCTTTTTCTCTCCCTTTTCCTTCAAAGATGTGTACTTGACAGCGTTGTCCACGAGATTCAGGAGCATCTGGATCAGCCTTTCTTTGTTTCCCCTGACCACAACATCCTCACACTCAACAACGAGGTCCACTTCATTTTCTTCGGCTATAGGCTGGATGATTTTGTAAACGTATTCTATCACTTCACACAGATCCACATCTTTCATTTCAAAATTGACTTCACTTTCTTCCATTTTCTCGAGATCGAGAAGATCGTTGATGAGACGTGTCATACGGGCAGATTCTTCTTCTATGATTTTCAGAAATCTCTTAACCAGCTCTTTGTCCTCCAGATCATCTTCAAGGAGCGTCTCCGCATAACCGTGGATGGAAGTGAGAGGGGTTCTAAGTTCGTGTGAAACTGTTGCTATGAATTCCCTTCTCATCTCATCGAGCTTTCTTTCTTTAGTAACATCGTGGAAGAGAATGACAAAGATCTTATCACCACTTTTCAGTTCGACAGGTATTACCTTCACGTGGAAATATTTCTTCTCGTTACCAACGTAGGTAACAAGAGTTCCTTCCTGTGGCTCTTCACTCTTAATGGTCTCTTCCACCATTTCGCTTATGTAGTAATCTTCAAATATTTCGTAATAAGGCCTTCCTTCGGGATTGATCCTGCCCTGCACAAGTTCACGGGCAATTTCGTTCAAAAACGTGATCTTCCCCTCTCGATCCAGAATGAATATGGGTTCACTGAGGCTGTTCAAAATCGTGAGGAAGTTGTCTCTGCTCACCTCAACACGCGAAATTGTTTCTTTCAGATTGTCTACGTACTTTTTCAGTCTCTCGAAAAGATAAAGCGGGGGAACGTCCTTTTCCCCCAGCATATCTGACAGCTTTTCGATGAAGATTCTGTACTCAGATAGGCGCTTCCTGAACACCAAAAAGAGCAGGACGAATAGAACAGCTACTACGACAAACAGGAAAATACTCATTGATCAGTCTTCCTTTCCGGGATCCCTGAATTTGTATCCCTTTCCTCTCACAGTGATTATGTATTTCGGATTCGAAGGATCTTCTTCTATCTTCGTTCTCAGCCTTCTTATGTGAACATCTACAGTTCTCGTATCTCCGTAATAATCGTATCCCCAGAGTTTATCAAGGAGAACATCCCTGCTGAAAACTTTTCCTTCGTTTTCCGCGAGGAATCGGAGCAGTTCAAATTCGAGAGGAGTGAGGTTCACTTTTTTCCCTCTCACTTTCACTTCGTACTTTTCCACATCGATTTCAAGATCCTTGGCTATGATCTTCTTAGGCCTTTCTTCCTTGCTCTGAGTAGCGGTGGAAAGCCTTCTGAATATAGCCTTCACCCTCGCAAGAAGCTCTCTCACGCTGAACGGCTTGGTGATGTAGTCGTCCGCACCGAGCTCCAGCCCAAGCACCTTGTCGAATTCTTCTCCCTTCGCGCTCAGGAAGATCACGGGGGTGTTCTTGTATTTCTCTATAGCCCTGATCTTCCTGACCAGCTCGAAACCGTCAATTCCAGGAAGCATGATATCCACTATGAACATATCCACATCCTCGTCGTTGGCAATTTTGAGTGCTTCTTCTCCATCGTAAGCCTTGAGCACCTCGTATCCTTCTTTGGAAAGGTTGTATCCTACCAGCTCGAGAATTGCCGGGTCGTCGTCAACCACCAGAATCTTCTTTTTCGCCATCTTCGATCCCCCGAGGGGGTACACCTCCTTTCAGATCTGGTTTCTATACTATTTTAACATTTACGAACTAGTTTTTTGATAGGATCTTTTCCTGAAAGTGAACCATGCAGAAAGAAACAGAAAGAGCAGAAAAAGAGACACGTAGAAGAAGATCATCATCTTGTTCGCAAAGAGAGATTCCGGTTTAAACTCCACACCAAAGAGTCCGGAAAGGTAGAACAAAACCAGCACTGAAAAAATCGCAGCACCCACCACAACTGAGAGGATTCTCGCAAATTCTTTTTCCTTGCGGTAAGCAGTCAATCCAGCTAAAAGTCCAATGAAAACGGAAAGTCCAAACGTTATCCAGTTCATGTACTGAACACTTTGAAGGTTAAAAGAACTCACCAGAAAGTTTATAACGTAGTAAGCGACGAAGGTCACGGTGACGAGAGCAGCGAGGAACACCAGGTATCTGTACAGAACGTAAAGCACAACTGCGGTTAAAACACCTGTTGCCACCAGTACAACAACCTTCACATTCTCATTCGTGAGATAGGATTTGAGAAATTCGATATTCGAAAGAAGAGGAAACACGAAGTTGATACCGATTACAAAACCGATCACCGCAAAAGCTATGTGTTCAACATACCTGGCAGCGAACATGAGAAAAAGAGCGGCGGGTAGGGAAAAATACCAGTTTTTAATAATCAACCTGAAGAAATCCCCTATCAACCCCTCCACGCACAATCCCTCCCTTTAAAATCAGAAATGCCCCGCAAGGGGGCCAGCTTTCAAAAACAGCAAGAAATTCACTCCTGAGTTGTTTCGAGAGTTCTCAGGTATTCGTTCACCTTCTCGAAAAGTCTCGCTTTTCTTCTCGCACCCTGATTCTTGTGGATGACTCTCTTGGAAACGGCTTTGTCTATGGCAGCCTGCGCTTTCCTGGTGAGTTCAAGAACGACTTCTTTCGGTTCTTTGTTCTCGATAGCTTTGAGAACCTCTTTTATTCTGTTCTTGAAGAAAGTCTTGTAAGCCTTGTTTCTGAGTCTTCTCTTTTCAGAAACTCTGACCCTTTTCTTTGCAGATTTGATATTCGGCACTACTTGATCCCTCCCTTACATATTGAAAGCTCTTTTCAACTCATCTACCATGTCGAGTTTCTCCCATGTGAATTCCTCTTCGTTCCTTCCAAAGTGACCGTAGGCGGCTGTTTTCCTGTAAATAGGTCTCAAAAGATTCAGTTTCTTTATGATCGCACCCGGTCTGAAATCGAACAGTTCAGTGATCACCTTGAGAAGTTTGTCTTCATCCACCTTCGCGGTTCCATACGTGTCGATCATTATGGAAACGGGTTTCGCGACACCTATAGCGTAAGAAAGCTGTATGAGGAACTTGTCCGCAAGACCTGCAGCCACAACGTTCTTCGCTACATATCTTGCCATATAGTGAGCCGATCTGTCAACCTTTGTGGGATCTTTTCCGCTGAACGCCCCTCCGCCGTGGGGTACCCAACCACCGTAAGTGTCAACGATGATCTTTCTCCCTGTGAGCCCCGTGTCGGCCATGGGACCTCCAAGAACGAATCTTCCCGTTGGATTCACCAGTATCTTCATTTTGTCGTCCCTGTACTGTTCTGGAATCACAGGATTTATGACGTGTTCTATTATCGCCTCTCTCAGATCTGCCTGGGAGATATCCGGATCGTGCTGAGTTGAAATAAGCACTGTGTCGACACGGACTGGTTTGTCGTCCTCGTATTCTATGGTCACCTGTGTCTTTCCATCTGGCCTGAGGAAAGGAAGAGTCCCGTTCTTTCTGACCTCAGCGAGTCTCATGGCGAGTTTGTGGGCGAGAGTTATGGGAAGGGGCATGTACTCAGGGGTTTCGTTGGTGGCGTAGCCGAACATGATTCCCTGGTCGCCAGCTCCGAGCGCCTCGAACTCGTCAGCCACTTCCTCTCCTGTTTTGACCTCGAGCGCCTTGTCTACACCGAGAGCTATGTCAGGAGACTGACTGTGGATGCTGGTGAGCACTCCGCAGGTTTCCCCATCGAATCCGTACTTCGCCCTCGTGTATCCTATCTCCAGAATGGTCTTTCTCGCTATATCGGGGATCTCAACATAAGCTCTGGTGGTAACCTCTCCCGCGATGATGACAAGCCCTGTTGTTACGAGTGTTTCAACGGCAACCCTGCTCCTTGGATCCTGCTCGAGCATGGCGTCGAGTATGGCGTCGGAAATTTGGTCGGCGATTTTGTCCGGATGCCCTTCTGTTACGCTCTCGCTGGTGAAAAGTCTTCTCATCTCCCATCCTCCTTTCGCTGATCTTATAACAGCCTTGATAGTTTATCACAATCTTTCTTAAAAAAAGGTTACATCATTGTTTTTGCGATTCTTCAAATTCTTCTCGGGTTATAAAAGTTCCACCCTCCAGAGAAACAGACACCGGTTTATAAGAAGACGTGAAGGTCGCAACAAGATGTATCTTGTTGGGACATTTTGAACCCACATAGAGCTTGTCTATCTTGTAAGGAACGCCCGGGTTATCGTAATCCACGATGAAATCGTACCCCGTTCTCAGATGACTTCTGAAGACTTCCCCACATCTGTCACATTTTATGTAAATTACAAGAGCCCCTTTTTCCCTGTAAAACGGATTTTTGTTCAGGTCTTTCTTTTTTTTCCCAAAAAACAGAAAGAGCATGATTTCACCTCCGCTGCAGGTAGAAAGAAAATTCCTTCTTCATGCCCCAGATATCTTCAATAACGACTGTGTATTTGGCAAAATCTGGGGCTTTTCCCAATTCGGGAAATTTGTTCACCTTTATCATCGAAGAAAACGTTTCGGGGAACAATTTGTACCAGAGCTCAAACCTGTACGCGGCCGAAACGGACTTCCTATCGTACACTCCCCAGACGTTTGTGAACTCGGACCAGGGAATCTGATCGAAAGAGATCTGATAGATCTCTTCACCTTCCAAAAGGAGTGAGATCTTCTTGAGTCCTAACGTGTTGTTGAACCCTTTCGAATAGGCTTTGATCGCAAGATCCGGGAAATTTCCACTGAACGGGTACGTCCTCCCCTCGACGAAATCGTACACACTGTCTCCTATCTTTATTTTTTCCAGAACAATATCCTCATCCACGGGTTTTGGAAGGTTCAAGAAAGTCGAAGGGTCGTAGGAAACTTCCTCGTTCCTGTCTCTTATCTCGAAGTGTGCGTGGGGAATGGGTGCCTCTCCTGTGGTTCCTGAGTATCCGACGACTTCACCTTTTTCGAACCAGATCTCTTTCTCAGGGAAGTTCACGACGATCCTCACATTCCCGAACTCTTGTTTCAAAGAACTCGCTACCGTTTCCAGTTTTTTCGAGAATCTGCTCAGATGGGCGTAGAGCGTTCTGTATCCATTCTCGTGTTCCAGAACCACTGTGTAGCCGTATATATCGTCCTCGTCTATTTCGATTCTGACGAGCCAGCCTCTCTCGGAGGCGTATATGGGAACTCCTTCTTTCAATCCCGTAGAAAAGTCGATTCCCATGTGAAAATGAGGTCCTCTGTTTCCACTCCCTCTGTACTCACCGAAAGTTGCCGAAACCCTTGGAGAATCAACGGGTGCGGAGAACGAAAACACAACCGCGGAGAACACCATCAAGGAAATCAAAAGCAACCACCTTTTCACGTCTCTTCCCTCCTCATCTCTTAACGGTTCTTGCTATGTCCATGAGTTTCTTTCTGAGCAAAAGGCGCTTCGCTGGACTGATTCGATCGATGATCAAAACTCCGTTCAGATGATCGAACTCGTGCTGAAAAACCCTTGCAGCGTAACCTTCCAGCACCTCTTCCACGTATTCTCCCTTCGTGTTCTGGTATCTGACCTTTATTCTTTTGCTCCTTTCTATCTCGACGAAGATCTCGGGAAAGCTGAGACATCCTTCCTCTGCCACTTCGGTTTCGGGATCGATTTCAAGGATCTCAGGGTTTATCACGGCAACCGGGCCATTTCCAACGTCCATGACGAAGAACCTCTGAGATATTCCAACCTGTGGCGCTGCAAGCCCCACACCGTCGTAGTGATACATTGTCTCTATCATTCTCTCTATGGTCTTTTCCAGGTTGTCGTCGAACTTCGTGACGGGTTTTGCCCTCTTTCTCAAAACAGGATCCCCAAAGACTCTTATTCTGTACATCAATCGTACACCTCCCTTAACTTCTTCAGACACCGTTCGTTCGTGAGGAAGGGATGTATCGGAGTGATGGAGACGTACCCTTCTCTAACAGCTTTGTAGTCAACGTCATCTCTATCGTCGTCTTCGATGACCTCTCCCATCATCCAATAGTACTTCTCCCCAAAAGGTGAGACTCTCTCTTCGAAGTAATCGTTCCACCTTCTTCTGCTCTGTCTTGTGAATTTCCATCCCTTTATCTCACCAGCGGGAACGTTTATGTTCAGCATGGTGAAGGGATCGAGGAGTGAGAAGTCGAATTCTTTCAGAAAGTCGATCAGAAAACGCGCCGCCCCTTCGAAATCAGGACTCTCGTAGTTCGCACTCGATATGGCAATCGATGGAATGTTCATCATGGCACCTTCCATCGCACCTGAGACCGTTCCAGAGTAGAGAATATCCATACCCATGTTGGGTCCCCTGTTCACACCACTCACGATGAGATCGACCTTTTTATCCATGATCACGTTGTAAGCGAGCTTTACACAGTCCGCGGGTGTTCCCGTGGTGGAGTACGCAACCACCCTCTCTGAGATGAAAACCTTCTTTATCCAGAGCGGAACATGTATGGTGATACTGTGACCTGTTGCGCTCCTCTCTTTATCGGGAGCCACCACGAACACATCGTGTTCCTCAGAAAGAAGCTCTGCGAGGATAATGATCCCCTTAGACTGTATCCCGTCGTCATTGGTTACCAGAATTCTCATATCGATCCTCCCACAGATTTATCTTCCCACATTTCTTCCAGAGTTTCCACTTAAAAGGAATTTCCACATCGTCGAACTCCCTTTCCATGAATTCCTTCCAACTTCCACAGAAATCGATTGTACCATTCGAGATGTGGAGTATGAAGTCTATATCATCCAGATACTCCAGTTCGTGTGTTACCAGTATTATTCCCTTTCCTTCATTCTTGAGACTCTCCAGCACCTGAAATATTTCCCTCTGAGAAGGAGGATCCAGCATGGAAACCGGTTCATCTAAAGCGAGGAAATGTGTGTCACGAGCAAGCATCGAGGCAATCGCGAGTCTCTGTTTCTGACCTCCTGAAAGGTTCAGCGGGTCTTCCTTTTCGAGACCGGAGAGTCCCACCAGTTCTAAGACCTTCTTTATTCTTTTTCTCATTTCGCTCTCGTCGAGTCCCAATATTTCCAGCGAAAAGGCCACATCCTCTTCCACGGTGGCACCTATGATCTGCGAAGACGGATTCTGGAAAACGTAACCCACATTCTTTCTCAAAAGGAACAGATCCGCCGGTGAACCATCCAGCAGGATCTCTCCTTCAGCTTCCAGGAGTCCCGCGAGGATCTTCAAAAGGGTGGTCTTCCCGGAGCCGTTTCTCCCCACCACAACGTAGATCTTTCCCGTTTCGAACTCGGCGTTCACGTCCTTCAAAACGTAGTTTCCGTTGTATCTGAAAGAAACGTTATTCAGCGTTATCTTCATCCTCTTTCAATCCCTTCACGGATCTGTACACTCTTATTCCACCGGTCTTGCAGAGTTCCTCCACGTTCCCGAAAATCTCCTCCATGAAATCTCTGATCCTTCTGCCCCCTTTGTTGTGGTAAGCGACGACCTGAAGGCTGCCACCTTCTTCAAGAAACTCGGGAGCCTTTCTCACTATCTCCATCCAGACTTTCTTTCCTGCAACGACTGGAGGATTGCACACGATCATATCGAACTTCATACCTTCCCATGGCTCATAAAGATTTCCCCACCTTATGTCGACCTCAACGTTGTGATCCTTCGCGTTTATCTTGGCGAATTCCACCGCGCGCTTGTTTATGTCGCTCATATAAACTTCAAGATCTGGATATTCCTTTTTTAAAACGATTCCTACCACACCGTATCCACACCCAAGATCGAGCACTTTCTTTCCGTGGACTTTCAGGTTTTCAAGGAGCACCTGTGTGGCTTTGTCTATTTTTCCGTAAGAATACACACCGGAAGGTGTTTTGAAGATGTATTCATGACCGTTCTTCAGGACGAGTTTCGCATTTCTGACCTTCAGCTTCGATGTGGGTTCCACCGTGTAGTAGTGTTCGAATTTTTCACTCATTGTTTTCACCTCCTTTCAGCTCTTTCTCGAGGTCTTCCAGAGTTTCGAAAAGAAAAGCCGCAAAACCAGGATTCTCTGGGTCCCAGAGCCCTTTCTCCTTCAATTTGATGGTATCTATCTCGTAACCGTTTCCATTCTTCTTTCTGATGATGTACCAGTTCACACCGGGGCCTGAAAGAACGAGACTCGCGAGTGCACCGGCTACGTCCCCAACCGGCTGGCAATCCACACTCTTCAGGTTGAATCGCGCTTCCACCCTTGTTCCCTTTCCTCTTTCTGTGTGCAATTTAACGAATCCACCTGTCTGTTCCGTGGCCTGTTTCAAAAACGGAAGACCGAGTCCCACTTTTCTCAGCCTGGGATCCCTTGTGGTGAAAAAGGGATCGAACACCCTTTCTGGATCCTCTATACCAGGTCCGTCGTCTTCCACAATGAAACAGAACCACTCATCGGTCTCTTCAATTTCTATTTTTATGTTTTTCGCTCCTGCCTTCACGGAATTTTGGGCGACATCCACGAGGTGATCAGCGATCGTTCTGAGCAATCGATTCACCTCTCAATTCCGAGCAATGCGAACACCTTTGCGTCTTCTACCATGTGCGAGATCCTTCGGTATTCGTTGGGTTGATGAGCAGTCCCATCTATCGTGCTCCAGACGACAGCGGGCCAACCTTTCTTTCTGAAGAACGCGGCGCAGGTGCCCCCACCTATTCCTCCCACCTTCGCTTCCAGGCCTCTTAGACTTCCCAAAGCACTGGAAAGTTTTGCCACGAGTTCTGAATCAGGCGGAGTTGGCTCGGGTGCAGGCTGTTTTACAACAACCTCCAGCTCAGCGCCTCTTCCATCGAGAATCGACTCGACGGTGGATAGTATTTCGTCGAGATCGTAGCGAGGCAGAACTCTACAGTCGAAGTAAAAGACGAATCTGCCGGGAACAGTGTTCACGTTGTCCACAGTTTTTTCAGTGCGAGTGGGCTCGAACGTGCTGAGTGGTTCATCGAAGAGTTCGTCTCTATCGGGGTATTTCCTGTGAAGCGTTTCATCTATCTCCGTTATGAGCTGTGCTCCTTTTCTGAGTGCGTTCTCCGTTGTCCTCGGCCTTGAAGCATGCCCTTGCTTTCCATTCACCGTCACTTTGAACCATAGAATGCTCTTCTCGGCGATCTCTATGAAGTTCCCCTTTTCGTTTCCTGCATCCGGAACCAGGAACATGTCTTCTGATCTGAACAACCCCTTTTCTATTAGATACTGGATCCCGTACCTGCTTCCCGCCTCCTCGTCGGCGACGAGCGCAAGACCGAAGTTATATTCGGGAACGATACCAAGGTCGATGAGGACCTTCCCAGCGTATATGGAGGCTATCATGGATCCCCCGTTGTCCTCGGCACCTCTGCCGTACACCTTTCCATCTTTCACAACAGGCACGAAGGGATCCGTTTCCCACAAAGAAAGATCCCCCGGTGGTACGGTGTCGATGTGAGTTACGATCCAGAGCGTTTTCTCTCTGTTTTTCCCTGGAATCTTTGCCACAACGTTCGATCGCCACATACCTTTATCGTCTTTCACGTCGTAGCGATCGACTTCGAAACCGAAACCCCTGAGGAGTTCTTCGAGCCAGTCGGCCTTTTCTTTCTCTCCTGGGCCTCCAAAGGCGGGATTCACCGAATTGATGGAGATGAATTTTTTCAGGGACTCCACCATTTCTTCTCCGAGTTCTTCTATTCTTTTTGTGATCTCCATTGAAAACACCTCCCAGATTCAAGTATATCCTAAAAAAATATTTGAAATGATACCCCAAGATTGTATATAATTGATTGATAGAAAAAATTTAGGGAGGTGTTTACATGATGGAATTTTTCCCAGAAATCCCAAAGATTCAGTTTGAAGGCAAGGAAAGCACGAATCCGCTGGCGTTCAAGTTCTACGATCCGAACGAGGTGATCGATGGAAAGCCTCTCAAGGATCACCTGAAGTTTTCCGTCGCCTTCTGGCACACCTTCGTGAACGAGGGAAGAGATCCGTTTGGAGATCCAACCGCTGAACGCCCATGGAACAGGTTCTCCGATCCCATGGACAAAGCTTTTGCGAGGGTGGACGCTCTCTTCGAGTTCTGCGAAAAGCTCAACATCGAGTACTTCTGTTTCCACGACAGAGACATCGCTCCCGAAGGAAAAACGCTCAGAGAGACAAACAAGATACTGGACAAAGTGGTGGAAAGAATAAAGGAAAGAATGAAGGACAGCAACGTGAAACTCCTCTGGGGAACGGCGAATCTGTTCTCCCATCCGAGGTACATGCACGGCGCCGCGACGACCTGCAGTGCGGATGTCTTTGCCTACGCGGCAGCCCAGGTGAAGAAAGCCCTCGAGATCACAAAAGAACTAGGAGGAGAAGGCTACGTCTTCTGGGGTGGAAGAGAAGGCTATGAAACTCTTCTCAACACAGATCTCGGGCTGGAACTCGAAAATCTCGCGAGATTTCTCAGAATGGCAGTAGAGTACGCAAAGAAGATCGGCTTCACCGGACAGTTCCTCATAGAACCCAAGCCGAAAGAACCCACCAAGCACCAGTACGATTTCGATGTGGCAACGGCCTACGCTTTCCTGAAGAACCACGGCCTTGATGAGTACTTCAAGTTCAACATCGAAGCGAACCACGCGACGCTTGCCGGCCACACCTTCCAGCACGAACTGAGGATGGCAAGGATCCTCGGAAAACTCGGAAGCATCGACGCCAACCAGGGAGATCTCCTGCTCGGCTGGGACACCGACCAGTTCCCAACGAACATCTACGACACAACACTTGCCATGTACGAAGTGATAAAAGCAGGAGGATTCACAAAAGGTGGCCTCAACTTCGACGCGAAGGTGAGGAGGGCTTCCTACAAGGTGGAGGATCTCTTCATCGGTCACATCGTGGGAATGGACACCTTCGCTCTCGGCTTCAAGATAGCGTACAAGCTCGTAAAGGATGAAGTACTCGACAGATTCATCGAAGAAAAGTACAGGAGCTTCAAAGAAGGTATCGGAAAAGAGATAGTAGAAGGAAAAGCCGACTTCGAAAAACTCGAAGAGTATATAATAGACAAAGAGGATATCGAGCTTCCATCCGGAAAGCAGGAGTACCTCGAAAGCCTGCTCAACAGTTACATAGTGAAGACAATAGCGGAACTGAGGTGATGTGGGGGTTGAAATTTCAAAAGTTTCTTCTGCCGATTCTGATTACAATCGGGACAGTTGTTGTGGTCGTTGCATCTGGACAGAGCGACAGGGTGAAGTTCCCAAAAGGAAAGATAGTGATTACCGATGGAGAAAAATCACTCAAACTGGATGTGGAGATAGCGAACACCCCCACCCTGCGTTCCATTGGTTTGATGTACAGAAAGAGCATCCCGGACGATTTCGGGATGCTCTTTGTTTTTGAAAAGGACACTCGCTCGGGTTTCTGGATGAAGAACACGTACGTTCCCCTCGAGATCGCTTTCATAGATAGAAGCGGTGTCATATTCTCCATTCAGGAGATGGAGCCGTGCAGAGAAGAACCCTGCAAGATCTACTACGCGCCAGGTCCTTTCAGATACGCTCTCGAGGTGAAGAAAGGCTTCTTCGAAAGGCACGGATTCGGTGTGAGGAGCAGGGTTTTAATAGAGAAATGATCACAATATAGGCTGTGGTTTCGGGTACAGTCTGACTTCGGTTCCTTCATTCGTATGTACGATTTCTAACGAGAAGAAGTAGCACTTTCCATTCACCAATATCATCGGCCATTGAACCGCCGTTGTCGTTCCATCCTCCGTTGTGAACTTCAGAGAAAGGAAATAGGTATCCTTAACAAAGTCTGGTTTGTTGTTAAGGAGAAATGGGATGAACTTTGTGGTATATTCCGTTGTTCCCTCGACTTCGATCGATGTGACGGGGGCAGGAGTGGAGAAACTTGCCTGAAATACATAGTAGAGATACTGCCAGCCCTCTGCCTCCACGAGTTGTTCAAAATCGCTTAGAATATAGATCATAGAAGAGGCGCCTTCCAGAAATCTCATTGCCCAGTTCTTGTACTCGATTGGAGAACCATCGGGATTTGGTATTTCAAACGAAGATGTGTTGCTTATCACTGCTTGAAGCTGATCGACAAGTCCTCTCGCCGTTTCTGAAAGCGTGTCAGTTTCCTGAGTTCCATCAATAATACCACCGCTATTGCAAAAAACAGCACTGCTGAGAAGATCAAACAGGCCAGAAAACACACTTTCTTTCCCGTGATCATCCCCCTGTCATTGAATGAAGTTTTAATGTTGTATTATATTAAAATTTCGTCTGAAAAAGCAAGGTGTTTTTTGAGAATCGCTGGAAAGCAGAAAGATACCAGTTAAAACAAAAACAGGGATGCCTTTGGCATCCCTTTACACTTCTGCTATTTCATCTGGCAGCCCCACGGGGAATCGAACCCCGACCTCCGGACTGAGAATCCGGCGGACTGGCCGTTATCCTATGGGGCCATCCAAGGGTAATTTTAAACCATATCGGAAAGAAAATCAAGTGGGAGAGTTAAATTTTCCCAGATACCAACACATCTGACAACTCCACAGAGGACCGAATCCCGATCTCCGGACTGAAAATCCATAGTTGAAATCTTCATATCCTGTGATAAAATATAAAGACGGCGGGGCGTGGCGCAGGTGGCTAGCGCGCTTGCATGGGGCGCAAGAGGTCGCTGGTTCAAGTCCAGTCGCCCCGACCACACAGAGGTCCCCACCTCTGGGGACCTCTTTTCATTTGTCGTATCTTTTCAGAAAGGCGTATATCTCAGCGATTACAAGGTACATCTCTTCAGGAATCTCTGAGAAAAGATCAAGTCTCAAAAGATCGTCTATGATATCCGGCCTTTCTTCTATTGGTATGCCATACCTTTTGGCCACCTCGATTATCCTTTCTGCAACTTCACCCACACCCTTTGCCACAACCTCAGGTGCACTCGTTCTGGAGGGATCGTATTTCAAAGCCACTGCTTTTTTTATCTCATCCGTATGCATTGAATCCCTCCCAGTTCATGGGATCCTTTCTCAAAAAGAAGACGTGCGCGATCAATCCCAATCTTTCGAATTCCTTCTGAAGCTCTTCGCTGTGAGCAGACAATTCCTCCGAATTCTTTTCAGCGTAGAATTTCACCGAAAGGGATCTGCCTTCCAAAATCACGTCGGCAACGACCCTGCCGAACCGCACAGAGTTAACAACAAGGATCACTCTATTGTTGTCTTTCTCCCACCACATTTCCTGAATGCCGAAAGAAGGCATTGAAGCGAACCTGACGTTTTCTTCCAGAAGGCTGTTCAAAAGAAAGACGGCATCTAAGAGGTCATCGTCCACCAGTTTTTCAGGTCTTGGGAGGAGTTCTTTGTCTAAAAGTTCAAACTCCATCATTTCTCTGTCTTTCCAGATGAGGACCCAGCCGTTTTCTCTTTTCTCAACCGCTACTTTGTCGTTCACAAAATCTTCAAAGAAGGTCAGATCCGGCTCCTCTTTGAGTTTGAATACGACAAACGGAAAGTTTCTCCTTCTGAAAACAACAATCAGGTACTTTCCAGAGAGAGGCAGTGCCATGTAGTTCTTCCCCACGAATCCCTTAGAGAGCGGTTCATTCACCTGATAGACATCGTACTCTTCGGTGGAAAAGATGGGTCTTTTCAAAGTGAATGTTCTTCTGAGAGCCTCTTCATTTATATTCCGATTGATTGGAAAGTTCTTTTGAACGTACTCAAAGAAGCTCTTGACGGAAAACGTGATTCGAACGCTGGAAGGTCCTGACTCGAAAACCTCAGGAAGAGATTTCATTATGATCTTCTTTTCTTCATCGTTCATCTTGAGGAATCGAGATGGAACGAGGTACTTCATGAACAACTTCACGAAGTGAACGTACTTCTTATCAAACCCGCGGGAAATGTCGTGCAAGAACTCCAGAAGACCCGGCACTTTGAGAACCTTGAGGGAGAGTTCTTCATCGAAGCGCGCCAGGAGCTTCGCTTTGAGCTCCTTTCCGGTCATAACCTTGTTGTTCCAGACTCTCACACTCTCTCCCGGCTTCGGTGCCTTACCGTTTATCTCGAGGATGAGGATGCTGTTTTTCCTCGAGAGAACGAGTACGTTGCTGTATCTTCCCAGGACTTTCCAGACGTCCATTCTTCATCCTCCCCCTATGATTATCGACAGTCGTTTAAAATCATAAACGTGGAGGTGGAAGGATGTTCCTTCAAAAAATCATCGGAGCATTTCTGGTAACACCCGGTCTTTTCATACTCCTGTTGATCGTGGGGAGTTTCTTTTTCAAAAAAGCAAGATGGTTCCTCTTGGCTTTGGCAGTGACCGCGTATCTTTTCAGCAGTTACGTGGGGGAGTTTCTCTTTCTCTGGTCTCTCGAGAAAAACCTCGATGTTCCTGCAACGCTTCCAAACGATGCTGTGATCGTTGTTCTCGGTGGTGGTGTGGAAAGAAACACGAAAGCGGGTGACAACCTCAGCGATGCCACTCTGAGAAGGCTTCTGACAGGTGTACAGATCTACCAGAAGACAAAAATGCCTATACTCGTAACCGGTGGTAGCCTAACCGGGCTGAGGCCGGAAGCGATGATAATGAAAGACTACCTTGTTTCGCTGGGTGTTCCCGAGGAGAAGATCACCGTTGAAGACAGATCGAGAAACACGTACGAAAACGCCTTTTTCACGAGGGAAAAAATAGGAGATGTGCCCATCATTCTGGTAACCGATTCGATTCACATGAGAAGGGCTGTTTCCACTTTCAAAAGTTTTTTCCAGAGTGTAACACCGTACCCCGCTGGATTCTACTTTGGAGATCCGGAGTTCGTAGATTTCCTTCCGAATGCCACCTCTTTCTATCTGAATTCACGGGCCATCTACGAGTGGATCGGTCTTGTCTGGTACAATTTCAGGTGGAGGTGATACGATGAATCTTTCCACTGCGAAAACGTTAGCGGGGGTAGGGATGATATTCAAACTGTTCGGTGCGGTGCCAGTGGTAGGGTGGATCTTTTCTCTTGTGGGGCTCATACTGTTTCTCATCGGCATATACAACATTTCACAGCAAGTGGGGGAAAGAAGAATCTTCAACTACCTCTTGATACCCGCTGTTTTGCTGTTGATCGTTTCTGTGATCTTCTCTGTTTCACTCGTTGCTTCACTCTTCGCGGGCGGTCTGTTCGCTGGTGGTGTGACTTAGCCGGCTTCGTAACCATCGTTGTTCTTGGAATAATAGCCCTCGTTTACAAGGTGAAAGCCTACAGGATGCTCGCCGAGAGTTTGAAAATCTCAGTCTTCAACACCACCGCGTCTTTCTACAAATGGGGAGCGATCCTTCTTGTTGTTTTCGGGGTGGGTTTCATACTCATGTTCGTGGGTGATATTCTCGCGATAGTTGGCTTTTTCTCAAAACCATCCGAAGAAGCGGCTTGAAAAAACTCGGGGGGATGATTTTTGTATCTGAAACGTTACAAATGGATTTTCTTAGTCGTCGCAATGCTCATTTTCTTTGGAGTGGCTTTTGTTCAAATCCACTACCAGAAGAAACTGGAAGACTATCAACTCGAGGTTTTCAAAACTATCGTTCAGCGGTCTGTAGATCTCGTATCGAGTGGATACTTTCAGTGGACAGAACTGAAAGAAGCGATAGAAAAAAACGATGAAGAATTCAACGAAGAAGCCTTTGAGGAAATAAAGTCTTTAGATCCACACATCAAAGAAATAAAGATCCTTAATCAACCCCCGAGTTTCGAAGAAGAATACTACAGAGTGGAATCGGATGGGGAAAGACTCTGGGCACTGTTCAAAATATACGACAGCATGGGGGAAGAAATGATAGCTGACAGGACAGCGTATGTAGAATGGGATGTGGCCAGTATTTTGAACTCAATCGGTGCTTCTGTGGAGTTTCGAAAGGGAGGAAAGAAGACGTTCTGGGGTTTAGAGTACAAGAGTAAGCCCGGCAATAAATGGTTTGCAGCTTCTTTCTGGAGTTCACTTGGAGGACTCGCAATTATACTCATCATTCGCTCCATTTTTGTGAGGTCTATTTTGAAGTTTCACTATGAAACAGAAGGGCTCGAAAGACTGATCAAAATTATCGACAAGAAAGATCACTACACAGCCCTTCACCCGGAATACACTTCGAGAATCGCTGTTCTCTTAGGAAAGAAATTGGGACTTAACAAGAAAGAACTGAAAGAGCTTGGAATAGCAGGCCGACTCCATGACAGAACCCCAACCACGCAAGCTATCCCCCTTCAGGGGGTAGTAAACGGTTGTTGTAGTTCAACTGTGTTACAATTAGCACAGGGAGTGGGAAAATGCCCGGACGTGTGATACGAACCTACAAACTCGCCGTACCAGGACATTTGAATCGAATGTGCGAAGAACTCAACCGCACAGCAGCAAGAATCTACAACAAAACGATGTCTCTTGTGCGAAAGATACACCAAAAGAAAGGCTTCTGGCTGTCCTGGCCTGCCGCAGACAAATACATCCTCCGCTGGGCAGAAAACATCAAAATCCACGTCCATTCAAAGCAGGCATTTGTTCAGCTCTACTTTCAAGCCCTCAAAGGGTACTTCAAAGCAGCCAAAAAGAATCAAGATGCAAAACCTCCCCACAAGAAAAAACGCTATCTGCCGTTCATATGGAAAGAAAGCGCTGTAAAACTTCTGCCAGACGGTACCCTGAGATTGTCTTTGGGCAAAGAACGAGAACCATTTGTTGTACAAACACCTCTCAAACCTCCCCTTCGCATCAAACAGGCAAGACTTGTCTTTGAAGATGGATACTATCTCCACCTTGCGATAGAGGTGGAGATTGAAGAGAAGAATGCTGGCTCTGGTGTTATGGCGGCCGACCTTGGAGTGCTCCGTCCCATCACGTGCTTTGATGGAAAAGAAGTCATCAGCTACCACGGAGGAGTCCTCAGCAGCACTCTTCGCTATCGAAACAAACGCCTTGCAAGTTTTCAGTCTGCCATAGCAGAGTGCAAGAAGGGATCAAGAAGGTACAACAAGCTTGTTAGTGCAAAGAAAAGAGCCCTGAGACGGCTCAGAAACCAGATCAACGACATCATGCACAAGATCACAAGCAGTTTCATCGGGCTGTGCCTCAGAAAACAAATCAGAACCATCGTGATAGGAGACGTCACAGGGATCAGAGAAAGAGCAGACTACAGCGACAACGCGAACCAGAAGATCCACCAGTGGCAGTTCAGAAAACTCATCGAGATGATAAGGTACAAAGCAGAGCAGTTCGGAATCGAAGTGAAACTCATCTCAGAAGCGAATACAAGCAAGACGTGTCCTAACTGTGGTGCAAAGAACAATCCGAACGGAAGAAGATACCACTGCAAAGCCTGTGGTTTTGAGTATCACAGGGACGGAGTTGGAGCAATCAACATCTGGAAAAGGTATCCTGGCACAGGCCAGGTAGTAGCGGGCTTGGCCCCCGTCAGAGGTGTGAGGTTTCATCCACACCTCTGTGGCCATGGAGCATCTTTGGCTCCATGGAAGGTGGCCTGAGAGCCACCAAGAATCCCATCCCCTTCAGGGGATTGGGAGGAGGTCAAGTGATTGCGAGGTGGGGTGGAGAAGAGTTTTTGATCCTCTGTCCTGAAACGAAGTTGAACGAAGCGGTGAGCCTCGCTGAGAGAATCAGGACTAAGATCGAGAAAGAAGTCTTTGAAAACGGCTTGAATGTAACCGTGAGTATCGGTGTTTGCGAAATGAAAGATCATGAGACAATAGACGATCTTCTCAAAGAAGCAGACGATAACCTCTATCTGGCAAAACAGCGTGGAAAAAACAGAGTGATCGGCAGATGAAGTTAAAAGATCTGTTCACCTTCTGGAAATAAATCCTTGATAGAATGGAGAAAACTGAATACAAAAGAAACGCTCTCGGGGCAGGGTGGAATTCCCGACCGGCGGTGAAAGCCCGCGAGCCCTCTCAGGAGGGTTGACCCGGTGGAATTCCGGGGCCGACGGTGAAAGTCCGGATGGGAGAGAGCGTGATGTGGAGATTATATGGGACCCGAGAGGGTCCCTTTTCTTTTACACAGGGAGGGTGTTGTATGTATGAAACTTTCATGAAAAGAGCGATAGAGCTTGCAAAGAAAGGACTTGGAAGGGTGAATCCCAACCCACCAGTTGGTGCGGTCGTTGTGAAAGACGGCAGGATAATCGCGGAGGGTTTTCATCCCTATTTTGGAGGTCCGCACGCTGAAAGGATGGCAATAGAAAGTGCAAGAAAGAAAGGAGAAGATTTACGAGGTGCAACTCTCATAGTTACCCTTGAACCCTGTGATCATCATGGAAAGACACCTCCATGCACGGATCTGATCATAGAAAGTGGAATAAAAACCGTTGTGATTGGAACAAGGGATCCAAATCCTGTTTCGGGAAACGGTGTGGAAAAATTCAGAAATCACGGTATTGAAGTGATAGAAGGTGTTTTGGAAGAAGAGGTGAAAAAGCTGTGTGAGTTTTTCATCACTTATGTGACAAAGAAAAGGCCGTTCGTTGCGCTGAAGTACGCGTCCACCTTAGATGGGAAAATAGCTGATCACAGAGGAGATTCCAAGTGGATCACAGACAAACTCAGATTCAAGGTTCACGAGATGAGAAACATCTACTCTGCTGTTCTCGTCGGTGCTGGAACGGTTTTGAAGGACAATCCTCAGCTAACCTGCAGACTGAAAGAAGGCAGAAATCCTGTGAGGGTGATCCTCGACAGAAAGGGTGTTTTGAGTGGGAAAGTGTTCAGAGTGTTCGAAGAAAACGCTCGGGTGATCGTTTTCACAGAAAGTGAAGAGGCGGAATATCCACCACACGTGGAGAAGGCCCTGAGCGATTGTTCTGTGGAGAGTATATTGAGAAATCTGTATGAAAGGGATATCGATTCTGTCTTGGTGGAAGGCGGATCGAAGGTGTTCAGTGAATTTTTGGATCACGCAGATGTGGTTTTTGGTTTTTATTCGACGAAGATTTTCGGAAAGGGGCTTGATGTCTTCTCCGGTTATCTGTCAGATGTTTCGGTTCCTCCGAAGTTCAAAGTGGTGAACGTGGAGTTTTCCGATTCGGAGTTTCTGGTGGAGATGAGACCGTGTTCACGGGAATAGTTCAGAAGGTGGAAAGAGGGCACCTCAGAGGAGAGAGGATCTTCTTCAAAAGAACGTGGGAAGTGAAACTGGGAGAGAGTATAGCGGTGAACGGTGTGTGTCTGACTGTCTCCGGGCTTTCAGAAGAAGAGTACTGGTTCGATGTGGGTGAGGAAACGAGGAGGAGAACCAATCTTTTCGTTTCTCGTTTTTACAATCTTGAAAAATCTCTGGCTCTCGGCAGCAGAGTTGAAGGACACCTGGTAACAGGCCATGTGGACGGTACCGTCAGGTTTGTCGGAATGGAAAGGCGCGGAAACAGCTATTTCATGTTCTTTTCGATGCCGTCGGAAAGATGGGCGATCGTTCCAAAAGGTTCTATCACGTTGAACGGTATCAGCCTCACCGTCGTTGAAACTTCTCTGGACACGTTCAGTGTTCAGGTGATCCCACACACGTTCGAGAACACGAACCTCCAGTATCTGGTGCCCGGAGATCCCGTTAACTACGAGATCGATATCATCGCTCGCTACTTGAAAGGGGTGATAGACAGTGGAAGAACTGAGAGAGACTTTTGAGGGAGGAAAACCTGTCGTTTTGATCGACAGAAACAGAGAGAACGAAGCGGATTTTGTTTTTCCCGCTCAATTGATCACCGAAGACGTTGTGAATTTTTTCGTCACATACGGGAAGGGACTCTTCTGTGTTACAGCCGACGAAGAAGATCTTTTGAAAAGAGGGTTCGTAAAACTTTCCTCGAACTACGGAGCGAACTATTTTGTCCCGGTGGACTGGGGCACTGGCACCGGGATTTCGGCGTCAGAAAGGGCAGAAACGTGCAGAAAACTGGCAGAGGGCAGATATTTCTATGAGTTCAGGTACCCAGGCCACGTCACAGTGATCGGAGGAATCGGTTTCCAGAGACGAAAAGGACACACGGAGGCATCTTTGGAAATTTCTGAACTCGCAGGTTTCAGTCGTTATGCGGTGATCGTGGAAATTCTGGATGAGAAGGGAAATTCTCACAATCTGGATTATGTTTTACAAATTTCGAAGAGGTTTTCCCTCCCCGTTCTGGAGATGGACGATGTCTGGCGTGAATTTGTGAAGAGAAAGCTTCTCATGAAGAAAAAAGCAGAAGCAACACTTCCAACGGATTTCGGTGTCTTCAAGGTTGTTTCTTTCGAAAACCACCTCGATGGCAAAGAACACTTCGCAATCGTTAAGGAACCCCTCGAAGATCCCGTTGCTGTGAGAATACACTCCGAATGCGTGACCGGGGATGTTCTCTCTTCTTTGAGGTGTGACTGCGGTTCACAGCTGGCGAATTTTCTCAGATACATGTCAGCTCACGGAGGTATCCTGATCTATTTGAGACAGGAAGGGAGAGGAATCGGCCTTTCGAACAAAATTGCAGCCTATTCTCTTCAGGACAAAGGTTTGGACACGGTGGAGGCAAACAGAGTTCTTGGTTTTTCTGAGGACGAAAGAGATTACGCACCGGCGGTGCAGATCTTGAAAGCCCTTGGCATCGAAAGGGTTCTTCTCTTCACCAACAACCAAAGAAAGACGGTTGGTCTTGAAAAATACGGAATCGAAGTTATCGAAACAAAAAGATTGTACGGGAGAGTAACACCATACAACAGGTTTTATCTTTCAACAAAAATGAGAAAACTCGGACACAAACTTGAGGAGATCCTTGGGGAGGTGAATTCATGAAGGTTATCCAGGGAGACTACAGAGGAGAAGGGTTGAAGATAGCCGTAGTCGTTCCTAGGTTCAACGACCTTGTCACTTCGAAACTCCTCGAGGGGGCGCTCGACGGGCTGAAAAGACACGGTGTCTCAGACGAGAACATAACGGTTGTGAGAATTCCGGGAAGTATGGAAGCGATATACACGCTCAAGAAACTCCTCGACCTCAACGTGCACGATGCTATAATCGTTCTCGGTGCTGTGATAAGAGGGGAGACGTACCACTTCAACGTGGTGGCGAACGAGATAGGTAAGGCTGTAGCGCAGTTCAACATGACCTCTGATATTCCTATTGTTTTCGGCGTTCTCACCACGGACACCCTTGAACAGGCCCTCAACAGAGCCGGAGCAAAGAGTGGAAACAAAGGTTTTGAAGCAGCGATGGTAGCGATCGAAATGGCAAATCTCAGAAAGAGACTCAGGAGGGATGTTTTTGAATCTGATAGCAACGGCAGGTAACGACAGAATAAGGGACTTTCTTGTGAACGACTGGTACAGATCTCTGAAGGAAAATGTGGATCTGAGCAAAACGGACGTTCTCGTCATAAACTACGGTCTCACAGGACTTCCTAAAGAGGTTATCAACTTTCCGGCTGTGGAGCGTTCTGGACTCATAAACAACACGCGTTTCATCAATCTTGCCATTTTTCTTGAGAATCATCCTGAGTACGATCAGATCCTGTTTTGTGATGGCGGAGACATCATCTTCCAGAGTGACATCTCGCACCTATTCGAGGAACACAGAGATGCTTTTCGAGCGGTTGTGGAGCAGTTGAGTCCACCCATTGATCTCGTGGTGAAGGAAGAAGACCTTGTGAATGGAAAGGAGATAAAGTCTTTTCTTTCAAACAAAAAGCTCTTCAACGTGGGTGTGATAATAGCACCAAGGGAAGGTTTCCTCGAGCTCGCAAGAACAATGGAGAGACGTCTGAAAAACATAAACGTCTGGGGTGGAGATACTGTCATTGGAAACTACGTGATCTACAAGAACCCTCATGTGGAACTTCCTTCGAAGTACAACTTCATTCCTTCAACGGCCCGAGAAAAATTCTACGTGAAAGATTCGAAGTTCTATCTCGAAAATGGTGAGCTCATTCCCATCGTTCACAACGCTGGGAGGTACAGATTTCTCAGACCGGTGAAAGATTTCGGTTACGGCCCCGGAAAGAACAGGGTAAACAAGTTCAACATATGGATGTTCAGAATGCTCTTCAGCGTGAGTAACTTTCTGAAAATGAAGTGAGGGAACTCTCCCTTACTTCGTTTTGAGGTATTTCAGTGCATCGAGTTCGTCTCCAATTATGAGAATTCCTTTCTCGATGGATCTGTAAACCTCCATCGTTCTCCAGAATTCGTAGAAGTCCTTGTCTTTTGAAAACACCTCCGCGTAGATCTTCACCGCGCTTGCTTCTCCGGTTCCCTTGATTTGCTCTGCTTTGCTTTGAGCTTCCGCGATCAGAACCTTCGCTGTTTTGTCGGCTTCCGCACGTATCTTTCTTGCCTCTTTCTCACCTTCAGCCCTGATCTGTGCAGCGATGCTGTATCTTTCCGCTTTCATTCTTTCGTACACGGCCTTTTCGTTCTCAGCGGGGAGGTCGGCGTGCTTCACCCTCACATCGACCACTTCTATGCCGAAGTCCTTCAGATCTTCTCTTGAAAGAGCCGTGACTTCCCTCAAAAGGTCTTCTCTCTTCTCGGAGATGATCTCGTCGAAGTTCGCTTTTGCGAAGATGTTCCTCACGTGTGAGTAAACCACATCGTCGATTCTTGGAAGAGCGAGCTTCACGCTCTTCAGTGATTTTATGAACGCTTCCGCATCTTTTATCCTCCAGAGAACGTACGTGTCTATCACGAGCGTTTTCTTGTCGGCGGCTATGATCTTTTCTGGTTCTATATCGTAGAGGAGGATTCTTTTATCGAATCTCACCACATTATCAACGAACGGCTGCTTGAAGTGAAGCCCAGGTTCTGTTTCCACCGCGACGATCTTTCCGAACCTCAGAACCACCGCTTGCTGTGTCTGATCCAGGACGTAGAAAGAAGAGAAAAGAAGGATCGCACCCACCACGATCAGAATGATCAGAAGAGAAATCATCCAGATTTTCATTTTCCCATCCCCTTCAGAAGGTCGGAAATGTTGAGAATGTTCAGAGAATCACCGTTTCCCACGAAGAAAACCTTGTTTTCGGATTTTTCAAGCAAAGATTGGAGAGCGTCGAGGAGCATTCGTTTTCTCGTGATATCAGGAGCCTTTGAGTATTCTTCCAGCACCTCTTCGAATCTTTTCGCTTCGCCGAGTGCTTTCAGATAAACTTCCTGAGCGTAGGCCTCTGCCTGTCTCAGTATCTCTTGTGCCTGTCCCTGGGCTTTTGGAACAACGTCGTTGGCGTATTTTCTTGCCTCGTTTATGAGACGTTCTTTGTCCTGACGAGCGTTGTTCACATCGTCGAAGGCGTCAACAACGGGATCTGGCGGGACCACTTCCTGGAGATAAACGTTTTCCACCTTTATACCGCAGTTGTAGGAATCGAGAATCTCCTGGAGCATTTGGGCAGTTTTGAATCCTATTTCATCTCTTCCTGAGGTGAGAACGTCGTCGATGCTTCTCATCGCTACCTTCTCACGAAGAACAGATTCTGTTGTGAATCTCACGATGGAATCCGCTTCTGTGATGTTGAAGGCGTAAGCGACGGGGTCTTTCACCCTGTACTGAACCACCGCTTCCACACTCACGAGGTTGTTG
This sequence comes from Thermotoga petrophila RKU-1, assembly GCF_000016785.1. Classification (NCBI taxonomy): domain Bacteria; kingdom Thermotogati; phylum Thermotogota; class Thermotogae; order Thermotogales; family Thermotogaceae; genus Thermotoga; species Thermotoga petrophila. The sequence continues at coordinate 1,136,564 of NC_009486.1, read as the reverse complement.
TCTCCTGTGATCATTATGGCTTCTTGAGGAACCGACTGGTAAGAGATCCTCTCCCCTCGTTGAATGCTTCTGAATCCTATTTCGATCTTTCTCACAGTTGTGACGTCGACGGTCACATGAGACTGAATCGGATACGGCAGGTGGTAGTGGATTCCTGAAGGAACGACCGAGGTGAATCTTCCAAAAGTCTTGAGGAGGGCGACTTCGGAGGGTCCTACCTGATACACACCGGTGAGAAAGTAGATTCCCAGCACGATGAAAACGACTATCCACACGTATTTTCGCACTCCATCACCTCCTATTTATCCACCTTCCCCTTCACAAGGTACCACAGGTAGAGATCGAACTTCCCGGGAGATTCTCCAAACGCTTCGGCGACTTTTCTGAGGATCTCTTCCACGTAGAGATATCTTTTCTTACTCCATCCTTTTGGTATCTCCTGAATCAGGCCGTGTCTTTTCATGAGTCTCAGAACGTGTTTATCCAAAATGGCGAGGTCTTCCACACCGGTGTTTCTGAGAAAGTGGCTCGCCTCTTTCCAGCCGATCCCCTTTGCGTTTCTTACTAGGAACTCTCTGGATTGAAAAGGATCACCCTTCACAAGGTTCTTCAACTTTCCCAGCAGTTTTCTGTTTTCTACTATGAACTCGGCTCTCTTTTGAGGATACCTGTGTCCAACCTCTCTCAGTTTTTCCGCGAGTTCCTCAAGGGGAAGATGCACAAAACCCTTTCCGATTTCTTTCTGCGCTCTAATTCCACCTTCCGCACTCCAGTTGGCTGTGAGAACACAGAAAGAGAGTTCACAGAAGAGATCCTCTTCTGTTCCTTCTTCGCCCAATCTTTTGAACTCTTCGAACCGCTGTTCAACGAGCGGTTTTGCTTCTTCTCGTATCCTTTCGAGTTCTTTCAGCAGTTCTTCCAAGTTCTCACTCCCACTCTATGGTTGCAGGCGGTTTTGAAGTTATATCGTAGACCACTCTGCCGACACCTTTCACTTCTCTTGTGATCCTTCTTGCTGCCTCGTCCAGTATATCATGCGGAATTCTGGACCAGTCTGCGGTCATCCCCTCCACGCTGTTCACGGCTCGAAGCGCCACCACGTACTCATACGCCCTCGCGTCACCCTTCACGCCTACGCTTTTTATAGGAAGAAGAACCGCAAACGCCTGCCACACTTTATCGTAGTAGTCATGCTTTCTGAGAGTTTCTATGAATATGTAGTCCGCTTCTCTCAGGATTTCGAGCTTTTCTTCCGTGACCTCTCCCAGCACCCTCACGGCGAGTCCAGGGCCAGGGAACGGATGCCTGTTTATGATCCTGTCCGGTATGCCGAGATACTTTCCTACTTTTCTCACCTCGTCTTTGAAGAGGTCTCTGAGGGGTTCTACCAGTTTCAGGTTCATCTTCTCTGGAAGACCGCCCACGTTGTGGTGGCTCTTTATCTTCGCAGTCGTCTTTCCGGATGCGGCGCTTTCTATGACGTCTGAATAGATCGTTCCCTGAACAAGAAATTCCACATCGTGTTTTTTCGCTTCCTCTTCGAACACTCGTATGAATTCTTCTCCTATGATCTTCCTCTTCTTCTCCGGATCCGTGACTCCTCTGAGTTTTTCGAGAAATCTCTTCCTGGCATCCACAACAACCAGATTCATGTCGAAGTGTTCCTTGAAGACTCTCTCCACTTCTTCTCGCTCGTTCTTTCTGAGAAGGCCGTGGTCCACGAAGACACACACGAGGTTCTTTCCTATCGCTCTGTGCACGAGGACCGCTGCAACGGAAGAATCTACCCCTCCAGAAAGCGCGAGGATCGCTTTTTTGTTCCCTATGGTCTCTTTGATGTGTCTTATTTTCTCTTCCACGAGGTCTCCTATCTTCCAGTTTTTCTCAAGCTTACACACATTGAAGAGGAAGTTGGAAATCATACGATCACCGTACTCGGTGTGGTGCACTTCCGGGTGGAACTGGAGCAGCCAGAACCTTTTTCCATCTGTGGCAGCGGCGATCACACCCGTTTCGGACACGGCGATCGGATGGAACCCTTCCGGAAGCCTAACCACCTCATCGCCGTGGCTCATCCAGACGTGAACCTTCTCCGGAATTCCTTCGAATATCGGATCCCTCGAGAGCTCCACGAGGGTTCTTCCGTACTCCCCTCGTCCTCTCCTGACCTCTCCTCCGAGTTCTTTCACGATCAGCTGCATTCCATAGCATATGGCGAGTACTGGACCTTTGTATTCTTGGAACCACTCTGGAAGCTTTGGGGCGTCCTCTTCATAAACGCTTCTTGGACCACCGGAGAGGATCACGGTGTCTACTTTCGAAAGATCTACCTTATCATCGGGGAAGACCACTTCGGAATAGACCTCGTTTTCTCTGATCCTTCTCGTTATGAGTCTGGAGTACTGAGAGCCGTAATCCACGACGAGTACCAACTCGATCCCTCCCGGTTTCTTTTGATACTATTAAATCATATTCAGATTTAACTCAATGGAAATTTGAGTTGAAGGAAAAAGTTCTAAAATCGAAGTTCAGGAGGGATCGAATTTGATTGGAAGACTGTTCTTCCTTTTCTTGAGGATCTCCGCCCTCACCATAGGTGGAGGATACGCCATGATTCCCGTGATGAAATGGGAACTGGAAAGATCCGGCCTTTTGACGGAGAAAGAATTCTTTCGTATCGTGAGCACAGCTCAGGTGGTACCGGGTCCTATCGCCTTCAACACTGCGGTGTTGGTGGGGAAGAGACTTGCTGGTATCTCCGGGGCGATCGCCTCTGGATTGGCCGTTGTGCTACCACCGTTTTTCGCCATAGTTGCGGTTGCAGAAGTGATACGCGCTCTTTCAGGAATCAGCTACGTTCGGAGTTTTCTGAGAGGTGCTTACGCTTCCATAATCGGACTTGTAGGGAGTGTTCTGTACCGGCTTGTGAAAAACCAGCGCTGGAATCTCTACAGAGCCATTATGATAGGAGTAGCGGTTTTCGTTCTGCTTCTCAATGGATCCCTCGTGATTCCGGTGGTCATTTTGCTCGTTCTGCTTCTGTATCTGAAGGAGGTATGAACCTTGCTGAAACTCGCCTTCATCTTTCTGAAGGTCGGTTTTCTTTCTTTTGGCGGTGGATGGGCGATCGTTGGAATACTCAAGAACGAACTCGTCACCGGTGGCTTTCTCTCTCCTGAGGAGTTCTCTCAGGCGGTTTCGATCGCTCAAATGACTCCAGGTCCCGTTGCGATAAACCTGGCAACTTACACGGGATACAAATTCTTTGGTCTGATAGGTGCTGTGTTGAACACACTCGCTTTCCTTGGGGCTCCCATTCTGGTTATCACCACTGCTATTTTCCTCAGAAAATACGTGAAGCTTCAGAGAGTGAGGTTGATGAAAGCGCTCGAAGGGGCCACCACAACCCTTTTGATCGTGACGCTCCTTTCGCTTCTCAGTTCCGTTCAGAATCCTGTGTTGATCCTGCTTTCTGCTGCCGCTTTTGTGTGTTCTTTCTTCAAGGTGCACCCTCTTTTCATCATTTTTGGGTGTGGAGTGATCGGAGCGATCCTCGGTTTCTGATAAAATATCACAGGAAAAGGAGGTGCTGAGAGTGGCAGAACTCTCGACGAGATACAATCCAGCTGAGATAGAGACCAAATGGTACAGATACTGGGAAGAAAAAGGCTACTTCACACCGAAAGGTGTCGGAGAGAAATTCTCCATTGTGATACCGCCTCCAAACATCACCGGAAGGATCCACATGGGGCACGCTCTGAACATAACTCTCCAGGATATCGTGGTCAGATACAAGAGAATGAAAGGGTACGATGTCCTCTGGGTACCCGGAGAAGACCACGCGGGTATCGCTACGCAGAACGCGGTGGAAAAGTTCCTTCTTCAAACACAGGGAAAGACGAGGGAGGAAATCGGAAGAGAAAAGTTCCTTGAGATCACCTGGGAGTGGGCTAACAAATACAGGAGGGAAATAAGAGAACAGATAAAGGCTCTTGGAGCCTCGGTGGACTGGACAAGGGAGAGGTTCACACTGGACGAGGGGCTTAGCAGAGCCGTAAGGAAGGTGTTTGTTGAGCTCTACAGGAAGGGTCTGATATACAGAGGAAAGTACATAGTGAACTGGTGTCCAAGGTGTAAAACGGTGCTCTCGGACGAGGAAGTCGAACACAAGGAACACAAGTCCAAACTCTACTACGTGAAGTATCCCGTCAAAGATTCCGATGAGTACATCGTTGTGGCAACCACAAGACCCGAGACGATGCTCGGTGACACGGCCGTCGCCGTTCACCCGGAGGATGAAAGGTACAAAAACTTCGTCGGTAAGACGCTCATTCTTCCGCTCGTTGGAAGAGAAATACCCGTTGTCGCGGACAAGTACGTTGACCCGAAGTTCGGAACGGGTGCGGTGAAGGTAACCCCTGCGCACGACCCGAACGACTATCTCATAGCTCAAAGACACAACCTTCCAATGATAGAAATCTTCGATGACAACGCGAGGATAAACGAAAACGGTGGAAAATACAAAGGACTGGACAGGTACGAGGCGAGAGAGAAAATAGTGAAGGATCTTGAAGAACAGGGCTTTCTCGTCAAGATAGAGGATTACACTCATTCTGTTGGGCACTGCTACAGATGTGACACGGTGATAGAACCGAAGCTTTCCGACCAGTGGTTCGTTTCCACAAAACCGCTTGCCAAAAGAGCTATTGAGGCCGTAGAAAATGGAGAGATAAGGTTCTTCCCGGAGAGATGGACGAAGGTCTATCTGAACTGGATGTACGAAATCAGGGACTGGTGTATCTCCAGACAGCTCTGGTGGGGCCACAGGATTCCCGTCTGGTACTGTCAGGACTGCGGCCATCTGAACGTCTCCGAAGAAGACGTGGAAAAGTGTGAAAAGTGCGGCTCCACGAATCTGAAACAGGACGAAGACGTGCTCGACACCTGGTTCTCCTCTGCACTCTGGCCGTTTTCGACTCTCGGTTGGCCCGAAGAAACCGAAGACCTAAAGAGGTACTATCCAACAGACCTTCTCGTCACAGGCTTTGACATAATCTTCTTCTGGGTCGCGAGAATGATCATGATGGGATACGAGTTCATGAACGACAAACCTTTCAGCCATGTCTACATTCACCAGCTCGTCAGGGACAAATACGGAAGGAAGATGAGCAAATCTCTCGGAAACGGCATCGATCCCCTCGAGGTGATAGACGAGTACGGTGCCGATCCGATGAGGTTCACCCTCGCAATACTCGCCGCTCAGGGAAGGGACATAAAGCTCGATCCGAGGTACTTCGACGCCTACAAGAAGTTCGCGAACAAGATATGGAACGCCACGAGGTTTGTTTTGATGAACCTTGAAGATTACAAAGAGGTACCTCTCGAAAACCTCAAGACGGTTGACAAATGGATTCTCACGAGACTCAACAAAACGGTGGAAGAGGTCACAAACGCTCTCGAGAACTACGATTTCAACATCGCAGCAAGGACCATTTACAACTTCTTCTGGGATGATTTCTGTGATTGGTACATAGAGGCTTCAAAGCCGAGGTTGAAGACCGAAGAGAGGAACCTTGTTCAGACGGTGCTTGTGAAGGTGCTGGATGCGTCCTTGAGACTCCTTCACCCGTTCATGCCGTTCCTCACAGAAGAGCTCTGGCAGAAACTCCCCGTGGCTGGTGAATCCATAACGATAGCGAAGTGGCCAGAGATCGAAAGAGAACTCATCGATGAAACCGCGGAGAAGGAATTCACCAGACTCATGAACATGGTGCGCGGTGTTAGGAACGTGAGGGCCGAGATGAATCTGCCGCAGTCTCAGAGAGTGAAGGTGTACATCAAGGGCTACGAAGTCACGGAAGAAGAAGAGCTCCTTCTCAAGACTCTCGGAAACATAGAAGAAGTCAGTTTCGTGAACGAAAAACCGCCGAAGACTGCAACAGCCTACGTTGAAGAGGAAATAGAGGCCTACGTGGATCTTGGAGGGCTCATAGATTTCGAAAAGGAAAAAGAGAGATTGAAACAGATCATGGAGAAGATCCAGAAAGAAATAGATCGTCTGGAGAAGAAACTCGCAAACAAAGACTTTGTCGAAAAGGCACCTGAGGAAGTGGTCGAAGAAACGAAAGAAAAACTCAACACCAACAGGGAACGTCTCGCAAGGCTCGAATCCATCCTCAGAGATCTAGAATGAAAAAGAGGGGCCAAAGCCCCTCTTTGTTTTTCAGTGATGTTCGTGGTGGTGATGATCGTGAACTTCGTAGTCTGAATCTTTCAGTTGTCCTGAGAGATACTGGTTCACCACTTCTTTCACCGTTCCAGATGCACCCCTTATCACTTTTACACCCATGGCTTCGAAGGCAGCGATGGCTCTTCTTCCGATACCTCTCACTATCACCAGCTCCGCTCCTTTTTCTTTCACAAAATTTGGGACAGCACCGTGAACATGATCCTGTGCAAGAGGGTTTTCTTCAACACTGATATCCACTATCGTGTTGTCCTTCACCTTCACGAATGCGAAATACGGTGCCCTACCGAAGTGTTCCGATATGGGAGAATCTTTTCCTCTGTTTTCGGAGACGGGAATGGCTATGATCATTGTCTCACCTCCTCTCAGGGTTCGGGTTTGGTTTCCGTTTCCTTTGGTGACAGATGATCTTCGGCCAGGAGAGGCTTTATTATCTCAAAGGCTTTCTTCACAATTTTGTTCTGCGCAACCAGCTTTTTTATATAGGAAGCATCGGGGAAACTTATCGCTCCTGTTGGACAAAGGTTCATGCACGTCTGACACGCGACCATACAGTTGTAAGGACGCGCCACTATCACTTTTCCCTCTTTTTTGTCGAAGTCGAACACTCGTCTTCCGCAGGTTACAAAGCAGATTCCACATGTCACACATTTATCGTAATCGATGGTTGGGTACCACTCTATTTCTTTCCTGTCCACGCCCCACCATGGGACTTTAGAAAGATCACGAACTTCTCGACCAAGGGCATCCTTTCCAATCAACGGAGCGTTCTTTGCCTCTGCCATAGTCTTCCCTCCCCGTTTTGTTCTTCTTCGTGGTAAGGGAAGGGGACATCAATACCCGCACCACCAGCACTGACAGACCTTTCTCACGACTCTCACCTCAGGGAAATTATATACTTTTTGCATATATTTGGTCAAACAAAAAATTGCAGAGTTTGGGGAATTTTTCTTGACCATTAAATCAGAAAGATCATCGATAATGACTATTCAAAGAAAAAAAAGGATAGTATGCAAAGAAAATTTTAATGATAAAATTATCACAAAGACATTCAAGGGGGAAACAGTATGAGATTGAAAGTTTCTTTTCAGGCGATGGAAAGCACTATTCCGTTGAATTACAACTATTTTCTTTCTTCTTTCATCTACAAGAGATTGGCTTCACAGAATGAAAACTTTGCCAGATTCCTTCACGAGAAGGGTTATGGGAAGAGGTTCAAGTTTTTCACTTTTTCACAACTTTTCTTTGAAAATTCCAGAGTCAGCGGTGAGAAAATATTAATATTTCCAGGAAAGGGGTGGTGGTACATCTCATCACCAGTTATTGAGTTCGTCAGGTACATGTTTTCTTCTCTCTCCGAAGATCCCGTGATCAGGGTGGAAAAAACAGAGTTCATCGTGAAATCCATTGACATCGAAAATTCTCTTCCTGATCAGTCGGAGTACCACTTTGTCATGCTGTCACCACTTGTGGTCAGTGTACCAGAAGAAAACAACGGAAAGCTTTACCACAGGTATCTTCATCCGGAAGAAGAAGAGTTCTACGAAGTTTTCAGAAAGAATCTTGTGAAGAAGTACAGGGCTTTTTACGGAAAAGAACCAGAAGGCACTGTTGAAGTCATTCCCGATTGGGATTACATCAAATCACGTCAGCGGATAACCAAAAGGATCAAATTGAAAAACGCGTTCGTCAGAGCTGTGGTTTTCCCGTTCAAAATCAGGGGCGAGAAAAAACTTGTAGAGATCGGCTATGAAGCGGGTTTTGGAGAGAAAAATAGCATGGGATTCGGAATGGTAGCCTTGAAAAAATATGAGAGGTGAAAAGATGGGCGAAGTTGTAAAACTGGTTACATTTCTTGGCCTGGGTAAGTATGAAGAAAGCGAAATTAAAATTAATGGGAATCTTTTAGATGGGTGTGTAAAAAATGATGGCTCCCAGGATATTTTTTGTGTTCGACAATCGATTTTCCCACTAGCATTAATTGAATATCTGAATCATATAGGAAAACAAGTTGAAACAATATTCTTCCTAACAAAAACCGTGAAAGAAAGCAAAACGTGGGATGAGTGTAGAAGATTTTTGAGATCAAATATTAAAGATTTTGAAATACCGGGAGGAGAATCTTCAAGTAACTTGATGAATTTCCTTGTAAGAAACCTTGTGGAAAATTTGGAAAAAGGGGACAGAGTTATACTGGATGTTACTCATTCGTTCAGAAGTATTCCATTGATGGCAAGTGTAGTAGCCCTGTACCTTAAAGAGGCCAAAGATGTTAATGTGAGTGTAGTTTACGGCAAGTACAATAAAGAAACAAAAGTAACAGAGTGCGAAGATTTGACCCCACTAACTAAAGCTACATCATGGATATATGCTGTTCGATTGTTCAAAGAGTATGGATATGCGAAAGAACTCGCTGATTTGATAAAAAAGAGAAATGAAGAAATATACAGGGGAAGTCAAAGTTCGAAAAAACCAAAGCTACTTGGTTCTATGTCTCAAAAACTTCAGGATCTTTCGTCTTCTATACGTCTTGGATCCATAGTAGCCATAAGGAAGAATTTAACCAATTTCTTCAATTTTATTGATAGAAATAAAGCAAGAATAAGAGAGGAGACGGAGGTTTTTGTTCCAGAGATTGCGGCTCTCTTAGATGGGATCGAAAAAAGATACAGGGTTATACATGTGAAATCGGAGAATTTTGAACTGAGCGAAAAAGAATTGGAATCTGAAAAAGAGTTACTGGATTTCTATCTTCAAACAGGAGATTTAGGTATGGCTCTTCGTTTGGCAAGAGAATATCTTATAAATGTCTATTTGATGTCTGGAGGGGAGAAGAGTGATTTCTTGGATAGAAATGTTAGAGAGTCTGTGAGCATTTCAACGTTTGGTTATGATACCATCCTTCAGGCAAGAAATCATGTTGCTCATTTCGGATTCAACAAACTCCAGCTTCCCTCCTTGAAAAAGATAGAAGATCACCTGAAAGTGCTTGTTCAAACCCCACCGGAACAACTTCTGGAGTCTGCGAGAAAAACTCAGCGAAACAGAAAAAGAGCTCTTCTCACTCCTCTCGGTACGACAAAAGGTGCTTTATACACCGTTCTGAAAAAAATTTCACCTGATCTACTCCTGGTTATAACTTCAAAACAGGGAAAAGCTATTCTTTCAGAAATTCTGGAGAAAGCTGAATTCAAGGGTGAATTTAGGGTAATCCTTCTCGAAGACCCTTTTATGGGTGTAAGTGAAATAGATCGAGTAGTATCCGAAATCAAAGAACATCTTTCTGACGTGGATGAAGTGATCGTCAATCTCACAGGTGGAACCACTTTTCTTACGTACGTTATCGAGCGTGCCAAAAATCAAATTAGATACGGAAGAAAAGTAAAAACTATCCTGGCTGTGGACAAGAGAACTTACGAAGAACAAAAGCAGAATCCTTTTGTGGTGGGTGAAATTCTGGAGCTTGATTGAGAAAAGGAGGTGAATCTTCCTTGAAAGACAGAGAAGAGCTTGTTGTTGGGGCTCTCCTGCACGACATAGGAAAGGTCGTAAGAAGGGCGGGGGATGACAGAAGACATCAGATTGCCGGATACGATTTTACAAACAAAGTGAAGAAATTCGCTGTAATTCAGGATTACATTCACTACCATCATGAAAAGGATCTTCTGAAAAAAAGTTTGGAAAACGAAAAGGTTTGGTACGTGTGCTTCGCAGACAACCTCTCGAGCAAAGAAAGAATGACCGAAGGTCAGAAGTTTGAAGAACTTCGAAGAATGGACAACCTCCTCTCAAAGATCCCGGAGGGGGAATCTTCCAGAAACGTCACTTACTTTCCTGCGAAACCAGCCAACGAAGTGGTGGAAGCGGTAAAGGACATGAAAGAAGATCAGAAAACCTACGAGGATCTCTACAGGAGATTTGTCGAAGACGCTCAGAAGATTTCTCCCACACCAGAAGACGTTCAGGAGATTTTTCCCACACCAGATGATGTGAATTTTCTCACTTACAAGTACTTCTCGTTCATTCCTCAGGAAACAAGAGTGGAAGGAGACATGGATATATCGCTCTACGACCATCTGAAGGTCACGGCTATGCTTGCTCTCTCGCTCTATGACTACGCAAAGGAAAACGACCTCAAATTTGAATCCTACCAGGAGATGAAATCACACTTTGAGAATTCCAACGTGAAACCCTTCCTACTTGTTGGGGGAGATGTCTCCGGGATACAGAATTTTATTGCCAACGTCTCTTCAAAAGGAGCTCTCAGATCCTACAGAGGAAGGAGTTTCTTCATAGAAATTCTCCAGGAAGTCGTTGTGGATGAGATTCTTGATAAAACAGGCTTTTACAGGACAAACGTTCACTTCATAGGAGGAGGACATTTCCACCTTGTTCTGTCCAACACAGAGAAGGTGAAGAAAGCCCTCGAAGAGATCAGAAACGAGCTGAACGAATGGTTCAGAAATAGGGGTCTTTCACTCCACCTTGTGATCGAATCTGTTGAATTTTCGGTGAAAGACGTGGAAGACATGTCCGAGGTTTTCAAGAAGATCGGTGAAAAGTTGAACGAAAGAAAATACAGAATGTACACGGAAAAAGACCTCGAAGCGATCTTCCCCGATGATTTGAATCTGATCCAGGAGAAGGGAAACCACACCTGCAAAATCTGTGGAAACAGAGTGGACAGGCTCTTTTCCATTCGAGAAGGAGAAGAAGAAATCGCCTGTGATTTTTGCAAGGAAATGTACGAGCTTGGAAAAGACCTTCTCATAAAATCTCACGTGTATCTTGCTGAAAGAAAGAATGGAAAGTTCGAGATTTTTAAGAGAAAATTCGATTTCTCGAGAGAACCGGGAGAGGGTTTCAGCTACAAGTTGAGAAGGATATACGAATTCTCGGAAAAAGAAAAGAACGTCAGAAGAATACAGGTGGTGACGTATTTCGAAGAACAGGAGTTCGAGAAAATCGCAGAAAAAGCACCTGGCAAAAAAATAGCGAGCCTCCTTGTTGACGTTGACAACCTTGGAAAGATCTTTCTCAAGGGCTTAAAGAAAAAGACCCTTTCCAGATACAGCACCCTCTCAAGGCTCATGAGCTTTTTCTTCAAAGAAAGAGTAGAGAGCATTGTTGAAAGAAAGAACGTTATGGTGATCTATTCTGGCGGAGACGATCTCTATCTGGTTGGTGGATGGAATGATGTTCTGGATGTGGCAAAAGAGTTGAGAGAGGCGTTTGGAAGATTCACAGCGAACGACTTCATGACGTTCTCCGCGGGATACGTGATCACCGATGAGAAAACGAGTATGAGCCTCATAAGAGAAATGTCTGAAAGAGCCGAAAGCGCTGCCAAGAGATCCGGAAAGAACAGCATAGCATTTTCGAACAGAAACTACTATGCGGTAAAGTGGAACACCTTCTTCGAAATGTACAACTTTTATCAAGAGTTGAAGGAAATAGCAGACAAAGTGGACAGAAGTGTCATTAGAAAGGCTTTGAATCTCACAAGAGAAGAGTCTCCTCTGAACAAAGCCTTCCTCGCCTACATAGAAGCAAGGGAGAACAAAGACGAAGACAAAAGAGTGGCAAATCTCATGAGAGAGAACATAGATCACCTCGGTGAAAACGCCTTGAATGTAATCCTCCAGTTTGTGGATCTTCTCTCAAGAAAAAGCTGAAGGAGGGATGAGCGGTGGCAGTTTCTCAGGGTGTTTCTCTCAAAGAAGATTTGAAGGACCTTGTGAGAAAGGCAGAGGAAATCGGAAGGGAACTTTCTGGAAAGCTGAAGACAAACCAGCTCAGAAAGTTTCATGGTCACTTAACCAAAATCTGGAGCAACTACATCTACAAAAAGAAGGACTACAGGGATAACCCGGAGAAGTTCAACGAAGAGATCCTTAACGAGCTTCACTTCATGAAGATATTTCTCGCATATCAGGTTGGAAGGGATATCGAAGGTATCAGTGAATTGAAGGAGATACTTGAACCTCTCATAGACGAGATAAAGACTCCTGACGAGTTTGAGAAATTCAAAAAGTTCTACGATGCAATCCTTGCGTATCACAAATTCCATTCTGAATCCGAAAAAAGCAACAGAAGGACAGCCAGAAGATAAGGAGGGATGAGCGGTGGAAAGGCCGATACTCGGAAAGTACATCATAAAGGGAAAGATCATTCTGGAAACAGGTCTTAGGATCGGAGGTCAGGAGCTCGGTGTGAACATCGGTGGTATAGACAATCCCGTTATCAGAAATCCTCTCACGGGAGAACCCTACATCCCCGGAAGCTCTGTGAAAGGAAAGATGAGAAGCCTGATGGAAAGGTTGTTGAATCTGGATATATCTGGGAACAAGGTAAGAAGACACGAATGCGAAGAAAGGGAATGCAAAGTCTGCAGGGTGTTTGGTTCGACCTCGAAAGAAGGAAATAACATCCCTTCACGCCTTCTTGTCAGAGATGCGTTCCTCACGGAAGATTCGAAAACGAAACTCCTCAGCATGGAAACCGACCTTCCATACACGGAATGGAAAACAGAGAACGCACTGGACAGAGTCACCTGTAAAGCCGATCCGAGAAGCTTTGAAAGAATTCCCGCAGGTGCGGAATTTGAATTCGAGATCATCTACACAGCAGAGAACGAAAAGCACATAAAGGAAGACCTCGAAAATATAGCCACAGCTCTGGAGCTTCTCGAAGACGACTATCTCGGTGGAAACGGAAGCAGAGGATACGGAAAAGTGAAGTTCAGTATAGAAAAAGTGATCTTCAAGAGCGCCGATTACTACAAAGGAGAGGGAACACCCGTAGAAAAAGAGGTCAAAGGTGGTGTTGAGGGCTTTAAGAAAGCCATCCCCGAAATCGTGAAAGGGTGATAGGAGTGCGCCTTCTGGTGAAGATGAGTTTCAGAAGTGGTTTCAGGGTGGGTAGGGGGAACGAGACCGATTCCACCCTCCCCACCATCCATTCCGATACCATCTACGGTGCTGTTGTGTACCACGCTTTCAAGTGGTCTGAGAAAGCCGAGGACTTTGCGAGAAAGTTGAAGGTCTCTTCTCTTCTGTTCGTTCGCGGTGATCGCCTTCTTGTTCCAAAACCTTTTCTTTACAACACCTATTCGTTGGAAGAAGATGATGAGGAAAGTCCAAAGGAGCTGAAGAAAGCAAGTTACGTTTTCCTGGACAAGCTTGCTAATTATCAGTCGATAAAGAAAGCAAGCGGTGCTGTCTGCAAGGAAAATCCGGTGGAGATAGTGAGGATTCCAAGAAATTCCCTCGACAGGATAACGAGTTCCTCCAATCTCTACTTTGTGGAAGTTGCTTTCGTAAAAGAGGGGTTCACCCCAGCATTTCTGGCAGAATTTCCCGATGAATACGAGGATCTTTTCAAAACAGCTGTCAAGTCTCTTGGAGATAGTGGAATAGGCGCTGACTCAACTTACGGATACGGACTTTTCAATGCTGAGTTCGAAAATGCTCCAGATTTCCCGGAAGAGGGTGAGTACTATCTCACCCTGTCGCTGTTTGTGCCTTCCACAGAAGAGAGAGCAAAGATAAACGAAGGATACTACAGGATAATAAAAAGACGTGGCGTGAAACACGACGAAATGAAAGTGAAGAAAGAGCTTTTCTATGTTCAGGAAGGTTCTGTGTTTCCTTTCAAGCCAGAGGGCCGTGGGGTGTTGAAGATAGAGGACTATTTTGTTCAGACGTCTCCACTCTGCGTGGCTTTCGGTGGTGATAGGAAATGAAGGTGACTCTCAAAACACTGACCCCCCTTCACATAGGAAGCGGTGAAAAATATCCTCCATGCAACCTTGTTGTTCTAAAAGAAGAAGACAACAAAAAAACAGCTGTGAGGCTTAATACAAGAAAATTTCTTGAAGTTTTGAGGAAACGTCCTCAAATCACAAAGGAGCTTTCTAAAACTCTCACTTTGAAGGAAGTAGAAAACGTGGAAGATGGTGTTTTCTATGAAGTAAGCCTCTACTCAGATTTCTCAAGTGGAAAAAGAAATCCGGAGATTCCTGAAGTTGTTCACCATCCCGACGGAAGCGTTTATATCCCAGGAAGTTCGTTGAAGGGCGCTGTAAAACTTGCACTCACCTGGCACGTTTTGAGGAACAACAGGAATCTTCTTGAAGAATTCCGCAAGAGGGTACAGGAAGATATTAAAAATCATAAAAAAAATCATAAAAGAACATTCTACGGGACCAATGAATTTCTGAATGGATTGTTCAGATTCGATCCAAGAGGGATCAACACCGACTACTTCCGCTTTCTCAGAATTTCTGATTCTCAAACACTGAAAACTCAGGTGGTTGTGCACGATGTCGGGATCTTCTACGTAGCTCGTCCCAACAGTCACCCCAAAACTTTCTCTCTGGAGTTTGTTCCTATCAACAGAGATTTCGTCTTTGATGTGAGGTTTGTGAAAGAAGAATACGATTACTTTCTCACACACGTGAGAAAACACTACAGAGTAGAACTTCCCAAAAGTATTGAAGAGATCTTTTCGATCGTGAACGAGTTCTACTCTGAAGTTTTCAAATTCGAAAGAGAACGCTTTGAAAAGGCAAAGGAGAATTTTAAAGGTCTTGACACCAGCAAGATCGAAGAGAGATTCCAAAAGATAGAGAAAGTGCTTCAAAACAAGAAGTACGTACTCATACACGTAGGATACGGAGGAGGACTCATGGCAAATTCGCTCTTCATTCTCCTTGACGAGGAAACAAGAAAACAGGTGAGAAACATTATAAAGGATCATAAAGATGACGAAGCTCCTCTCACGAGGAGATACCTCGTTCAGAGTGAAAACAACAGTTACAGAGTGATATCTCCGATAGGATGGTGCGCGCTGTGGTTGGAAGATTCCCAATCTACGTAGAAGAAGAGTTCATATCGGATGAAAAGAAGTGGGAGTTTGTCCTCTCAAAAATCGAGTCCATCGATCCAGCGGTGGCTTCCTTCGTGGAAGAAGCACCGGATGGAACAATGAGGGTGATCGGTCCGTTTCGGGCGAGGAGTGGTTACGCTCTTGTTATCTCCTCGCCCCTTTCTTCGCTCTTTCACTTCTTGGTTCTCAACGTTCCCCGTGTTTTGAACGCAGTCGTGAAACCCGGAAGAGCCTACGTCGAAATATACGAAAAGAGAGATCTTTTCGACTCACCCGGGGTGTTCACTTTGAAGGTGAAAGGAGCAAAGGGTTTCTCACTGAAGCAGACGAAAGAAGACATGAAACTCTTCCTCGGTGTCGAGGTTGAACCTGCCTTCCAGCCGGTTTCTCTGAGAAGCACAAAAAACGGTGTTATCATGACCTTGAAAACCCTCACCCCTGAAACAACCGCTCTGGTGAAACTCTCGAGGCTTTGCGGTACCGGTGAGAACAGAAGGTACGGACATGGAGATGTGGAGATCTACAGGATCGTTGAGTGATTTAAGTTACAGGTTTTGCCTATCAAAACGTTTTCTGTGATGAATGGTATCCCAAGGTATACGATGTTATCAAGTATAGTCTTGTTCCTCTTTATATCGAGAAGGTCGTAAGCCTTCCACATTTCATCAATACATTTCTTCAGTTGGGGTCTCAGTTCGGATCGCGCCTTTTCAAGGTCACCGTTGTATTTCTTGACGAGCGGGTTGAACACGTTTTTTCTCTTATCCTTTTCAAAGTCATCCAGTGCGTCTATGATGTAGAGCCATTTTCCAAGGGACAGACCAAGGTAGTAAAGAATTTTTCTCTGGGTTTCTTCCTTAACCATTTTGCTGAGGATTGTTCCAACTATTTTGCCCTGTTTTTCTGCGAGGATTTCGAAATCTTGTTCCTTTCTTTCCATTTCGTAGAAGTTCTCAAAAAGTCTGGATATTTCGGGATCTTTCTTCAAAAAAGCGCTCGCAAATAGATAAACAGGATTTTTTCTGTCTATGTAGTTGTCTTTCAACTTTTCACGGAGGAGAGCAACGAAGATACGAGCCACTTCGTCTATTTCACTCGAGGAGTAAAAATCCACCTTTTTGAGGGTGAAGATGCAGAGTTCTCTTTTTCTTTTCAAATCGCTGTTGTTCAGACTTGAAAGAAGAAGTCCAAGTGATGCGGCTTCGTAGGTGAGGAGGAAACGCGGAATGATTGAATACTTTTTCAAAGCTTTGCAGACACCGCAGTAGTACCTTCTAAATTCTTCGTACTCCTTCACTTTCAGTTCGCACTTCAAGGGTTTGATATATCCAAACATCAATTTTTCCCCCTGATGATTCTGAGAAGTTCTTGAAGGATCCGGTTGTACAGATAGTCATAGACGAAGAACGCAACCTGAACTCCAAGAAAGCCGAGTGCGTAGAGAAAAAAGGAAACATCAGGTAGTTCAGCATTGAAGAATTTTGAGGCAAAAAGCACCAAAAGCAGTGTAGAAGCGTTCAAGTAGAGAAACCTGATGAGAATCGGTTTCTTTCTGAGAAAACCGTAAAAAGAAAGCACGAAAAAGAGCGAAGCATAGCCTGGATTAGGAACAAGAAGAAACACAAGAACATTCGTAGCGATTATGATTGGAACAGATCCGACCCCGAAAAGTTCCACAAGAACCCCTGTGAAAACACTGCTCAAAGCGGCAAAGAATATCTTGCTCTTCGTGAAGTTTCCAATGTAGAGTAGAAGAACAACGAGAGCGGAAATGAGCCCCCCATAAGCGACTTTCTTCACATGCAAGGGATGCAGTCCCCCCCGCACGCTTCACAGCAGGTATCTGTACACCACGCACACCCAAGACATGCAAGTATGTCACGGCAGTCGTCGTTCCCTCTGTATCTGTATCCCATGGAATAGAACGTGTTAAACACATTTTCCTGCCTGGGCGTTTCTGAAAACTCACCACTCATCAATACAGCGTACGCTTCGTTGATCTGCTTCATTTTTTCTTCCGCAAGATCCCTGAGAGGATGATCCTTGTATCGGTCTGGATGGTACTTTTTCACCAGCTCTCTGTAAGCTTTCTCTATCTCTTCTTTTGAAGCACCGGGTGGAACACCAAGAACTTCGTAGGGATTCACAAAGATCACCTCCACGGCGAAAGCTTCTCTGATATTTTAACATCTGGAAGTATTTCAGAAGGTGATGTTAGAAAAATCTTTATTAGTCTAATCTTAATGTATTTTATGCATACAAACCAGGTTAGTTCCAATCATTCACAAAGTAGGTGATGTGTGTACTTGGCATTGGAAGATCGATACAGAGTATGCAATTACCGGTAACGAAAAATTTCATGCGCCTTTCTGGTACCGGAAGCTATGCGTTAAAAAGGGAATAATGGATGATATGAAGAGACAATATGAAGAGAATTTGTGGTAATCGATGACGTGTAAGTGCTTTGAATTCGAGAAATTAGTAGTTAACTTCTAACACACTGAGGAATACCTTCTTTCATCTATTTGTGAAACATGGAACTAATCGATTTTCACCAAAAACACCTCAAAATGCCCCGACGTAGGTTGATATAATTTATCTTCTGTTTTTTGCTTGTGTTCTTTTCTTGTTTGACTATGCAATTATTCCATTTTTCCAAACAGTACTTGAAGGTGCTCTCTTGTGTGTTAGAATGGTTTATGGAAAGGGAGGATATGGAAGGTCAAAAAACATCTTGCTTTCAGAGTGTGTTTGTGGTATAATTTCTCTTGAACTCAACGGGTTTCAATAGTTCCTTAGAGGTATGGAAACCGATGTAGGGAGAAAGTTCCCTGGACAACTTCTCCAGTTTCAATACATCCTTAGAGGTATGGAAATGTTTTTCATATTTTCCGGGAGAAGAATCTCCCTTCAGCTTCGATGATTCCCTGGAGGTATTGAAATCATTGAGTATTTGTTTGTCGAATTTTTTATTTCTTTAATATTGAATTGCCTCTTGTTGAATTTAAAGCAAGATCTCCGCTTTCGTCTTTTCTAACTTTTGATCTCACAGGATTCTTTCAATCAGGAGGTCTTTACAATGAGGATATTCTTCAGGATCTTTTTTAAAGATAACTCCCAAGAGGTTTTTCCGGTTGACTACAGGCGTATTTTCATGTCCGTGTTGAAGCGGGTCTATGAAGGAACTCCGTTTGAGGAAATAGTGCTGTCCCATGATAGAATTCCAAAGCCGTATGTTTTCAGCGTTGGATTCAGGAGAATAAAGGAAATCTCAGGAGACTCCATTATGTTTGAGTCTCCTGTTTTTTTTAATTTCTCTTCGTCTATTCCACAGATGATAGGCTATTTGTACAACCATATTGATCGTATCAAATCATTCTTCAAAGGCACGGAAATATTAGTGGATCTTCCTATACCCAAGATGATAACTTCCGAGAAGGTAAATTTTAAGATACTTGGAAGTGCTGTTCTAACCCGATCAGAAAAAGATAGGTACTATTTAAATCCCGAAGATGATGATTTTGAAGAGGCTTTAAACCACTCCCTGAAAGTTCGTCTTGATCTTTTGAAAGACATTTTCGAAAAATTTGGTGTTAAAGCACCTGGCTTCAAACCTGTGAACATTGTGAGCAAAGATCTCAAGAAAGTTCCTGTCAAGCATTATGGAGGAGTTCTAGAGGCATTCTCTGGCACGATAACGCTCTCTGGAAACCTTAATATCTTGAATTTTCTCTACGAAAACGGGTTAGGAGTGAGGACAGGTCAGGGATTTGGAATGCTCAAGGTGGTGAAAGAGTGGCGATAGTCATATATCCACAGAGTTGGCTTCACAACGCCAATGTCTATGGTTTTTTGAAAGTTATAAACGAAAAATCAAAAGAGGGAAAGATTTCTTTCGGAGTTATGGACATTCTCAAGGATGATGGAACGGTTATCTTGTTGGATGAAATGTTGGATGAGATGTACGAAAATGACAATCTTGAAGGAGTAACTTTCCCTCGGCTGTTTGTTTTTATGATGGAAGAAATAGTAAAGAGAGAGGGAAGTATAGAAAAAGCATACAATTACTTTAAAGGTAATATCGGATATTATGAAAATTATATAGCAAATGTTAGCCTTACAAATAAGGAGATTGACGAGCTTTTGCCACTAGTTAGCAATGAACAACAAAGAGAGATTTTATTACAAGTTAAAGAGAAAAAAATTAAGATACCACAGATCAAAAAGAAATCCAAGGAACTTCTGTCGAAGTTTGATGATAGAGATCTTGAGGAGCTTAGGAACTTCTTACTACAGTCTGAAAAAGAAAAATTCAGAGTTTATCTATCAGAAATTATTCGTTCCATATTCAGAAAACCAGATTTGTCTGGCTCAGAAAGATGCTTCCTTTGCGGAAATCCTTTGAGATTAAGCGAGAACACATCTATTCGTCAAAGGAAACAATTTTCAAGAATTCTTTTCAAAGAATTTTCATCCTCAGAAGGAGAGTTCCCAAATTCATTTTGGAATATAAACAATGAATACCACTTATGTGATCTATGTTCTCAATTTGCTTTGTTTAGACACTTTGTCTTTCCAAAAAATAGTAAGAAAGAAATCTTTGTAAATGTTCCTTCTTTTAAAGCCATATGGTACTTGAACGAGGCAATAAAAGCTTACAAGGATCTGAATATAGAACTTTCAGTTTCCAGAGCGGTAGCAGAAGTTCATATGAAACTTCAGAGACTTTTAGGTGTTTGGGAGAGACAAAACATAGAAATTGTGAACTACGATGGTAAATCTTATAGTGTATACTATGTACCTCAAAGGACCGTAGATCTTCTGCTGAACACAAGGATATCTTCTATCCTGAACTCCATAAACAGCATCAAGATTTTTGAAACAGTCATCTATCCAGAAAGACTAAACAAACTAATCGAAGTTGAGTATTTCCTGCTAAAGTACTTCCTCAATCCAGGGGACGATTCCAAAATAAAAGAGTACATAGAAGTATTCGATCCCAAGAAAAAGAGATATTATGCTTGGATGATACCTGAACTTTTTCAGGAAGTACGAAATACTTTGGGGGTGGAAACGGTGGTTCCTGTCTGGAAAATGAGAGAGCTTGGAAGAGAAGTTTCCCAGCTTTTTGAGCGCACCAGATACAGACTTTTAGAGTTAATAAGGCTTGCAAAAAAGGATGAGGTATATCATTTGCTCTTGAAAACTTATATGGCGAACAAGAAACCATTCCCCGAAGAGCTGAATAGGGTTTTCTCAGAAAACGACGAGAACTTCAAAAATTTGATGTTTGCTTACGTGAGTGGAATAATAAGTGGAGGTGAAGAGAATGAATGAGGTGAAGGCAATAACCGCTACAGTGGTTTTTGAGGCCTGCGCTGTGAATAGAGATGAAAATATAGCAAACAACGTTCAATCTTTGAAGAAGCTCCGGAGAGAAGATGGGGTTTACACTTTCTTTTCTCGTTCCAGCATGAGGCATCATATTTTCAATGCTCTTGTCAGAAAACATGGTTGGAAACCGGCTGAAGTTACCACAAAAGGAGGTGTTATTCAGTTCAATATCGAAGAAGAAAGTATCTTAACGTCTGAGGAACTGGACTTCTTCGGATATCTCAGTACTGGAGATGTTTCTATTTCAAGAAAAGCACCCGTTGGTCTGACAAAAGCGGTGTCTATGGAAAAATGGGAAGGAGACATGGCGTTCTACGCAAACCATGATTTGGTTCAAAGAGCCCGTGAGAGAGGAGAAGAAGCAAATCCCAACCCATTTTCAAAGGAGGAGCATTTTTCCTTTTACAAATACTCCGTTGTAGTAGATCTTGAAAACATTGGTAAGGATGTGGTTTTCACTACTGACAATGAGAAGGAAAAGTTGAAAAAATTGTTTGGTGTGGATATGGAGAAAGATGAATATCCACTTCCAAAAGGAAAGATACTGGTTAAGAAATCTGAAAAAGCTTATAAAATTTCTGTGCTTCTTGATGAAAAAGAAAAACAAAGGCGTTTAGAACAATTCTTTGATGTGATAATAAACGGCTTTGAAATACATTCCTCCACAGAAAGCTGGAGTGTATCACCTGTATTCATAGTCATGGCAACCACCAAACTACCCGTAACACTTTTCAATCCTTACGTGAGACTTGACGGGGGAAAGATAGATGTTGAAACAATATCCCAGATAGCGGAAGAAAACACAAATGTTAAAGATTACAGGATATGGGGAATGCCTTCTATCCTGAAAGGAAGCTCAGAAAAATTGTGTGCAGGATTAAATGAGCTGAATAAATGGTTGCGTGAAGTCATCGGAGGCGAAGAAAACCCATGAAATTGTTAAGAATAGAAGTTAAAGCGTCAACCGCTCATTTTGCTATTCCTTTCTTCATATTTGAAAGAAAAACCTTTCCCATACCGATGTATTCCACCGCAATAGGTCTCATCTGCAACATCCTCAGTGATGAGTCAAAAATAGAGTCCTTCTTGAACTCAGAATTCTCTATGGCTATCGTGGGAAACCACGAAGGAGTAGTGGAAGAGTACACCTGGCTCAGGAACTTGGAAAAAGGCTCTCACGTCAAAAAATTCAAGAGTTTAAGAAACAGGGAAATAAACCATGAAATAGAACATCCTGGAGGGCAGATGCCGACGAGAATCCAGACTCTTGTAAATCCAAGGGTTGATTTGTTCGTCAAAGCGAAAGAAGATGTCCTTGAAATGATAAAACAGTCTTTGGAAAATCCTGGGTACATTTCAAGGATACATCTTGGAAGATCTGAAGACACGGTTGATGAAATAAATTATGAACTCGTAAACTGTGAAAAGAAAAAGGTTTTCAGCACGGGTGGTTACACATGGATACCTTCTCCAGAATTCGCTGACGAGGTGTGTGATAACTATAACGAGCTGTATCAAGAGATTATAGGAGCGTCTTACAAGGTGTCTTCCATTTACACTATTCAGAACAACAAAAGAATTTTTGATTTTATTCCAGCAAAGCTTTATTATGGATCTATTCCGATGATCCATTTCGATGTTCCTGAAATACTTTCCTGGAACAACATACCCATTTTCCTCGCAAAGATCAGGAAGTCGGATAGAGGGGGATGACCATGTCCAAAATTCTTGCCAAGAGCAACGGTGTTACTCTCAGAGAGCACGTACTGGATTTATTGGAAGTACTGGAGAATCTTCAGATAGATTCTGGAGTAAGAGAACTTGCTGGGAAAGCTATCCTTTATCATGATTTGGGTAAAGTAATATACGCGTTTCAAAAAAAAGTTGGAGGAGATGTCCCGGAAGATGGTATTCCCGACATTCCGCACAGCTTTCTGAGTATAGCATTTATCCCGGAGAATACTCTCAGAGAACTCGGTGAAGGACTTTCTCGCATTTTTCTTTCAGCGGTTCTTTACCATCATTGGCGAGAAACCTATCTTGACTATCTGTTTGGAAGAAAAAAAGAAAGTGTTTGTAAAGCTTACGAAAGACTTCTTGAAGTAGGTGATGAGATAGTTTGGCTTCTCAGAGAAGAAATGGGAGATCTCTGTGAAATTGAATTGAACAAACCGCTGTGTGAATACTTATCACATAACTCGATAATTGACAGTGGCTTAGTATTCCCTCCTCATTTGATTTCTCTGCTTCCGAGTATCATCCTTAAAGAACTGAATATAAGAGATGAAAATTACAAGCGTTACATAATCACCTCTGGGACAGTCATGCGAGCCGATAGATTCGCATCTTACGTGGAAACGGCTGGAAATAAGGAGCTTCTCAAGAAAGCAGATAAAAGACTGGAAAGAGATCAGCTTGAGACTGTTCGAAGATATCTGGAGAGAATATCCAACAAAGTATGGCAACTGGATCTTCTGAAAGATTGTCGAGGAGAAAATATTGTACTTGTGGCGCCGACCGGAGCCGGAAAGACAGAATTTGCCCTGATGTGGAGCAAAGGAAAAACCTTGTTCACTCTTCCTCTTCAGAGCGCAACGAACATGATGTACGAAAGAGTTAAGAATTATTTTGGTGAAGAAAACGTCGGTCTTCTACATTCCGATGCTGCTGTTTATCTGTTTTTCTCCAGTTTTCTGAAAAACAACTTTGAGGACAGAGAAGGAGAAGTGCTTCAGATAGTGGAACAATCAAGATTCTTTTCTCATCCTTTCGTAATATCGACGGGGGATCAAGTCTTTCCTTCTGCTTTGAAATATCCGGGATACGAGATGATCTATTCAATCCTGGCTAATTCCTATCTTGTGATAGACGAAATACAGGCCTATTCTCCCGAAGCTGCAGCGATAATTGTCAAGACAGCTGAGGATGTGAAACAACTCGGAGGACATTTTTTGATAATGACAGCTACACTGCCTGGATTCATCAGGGATGAGATCTTAAAAAGAGCCGAGCTAGAGGAAAAGAATATAAAAGATGTTTACGAAGACATTCCTCAGGGAAGATTACTACGGAATTTGGTTAAAGTTGAAAAAAGCTTGGATCCCGTGGAAAAAGCTGTTGAATTTTTCAAAAAAGGATGTAGGGTTTTGATAGTAAGAAACACAGTGCGGAATGCGATTGAAACTTATCGGCAACTTGTAGAGAAACTGGGAAAAGAGGATGTTCTACTGATACATTCCCGGATGACTCTGGAGGATCGAAGAAGAATAGAGGAGATTTTGGAAAGTTACCGCCCAGGAGCGAAGGGAAGAAACATTATTCTCGTATCAACACAGGTTGTGGAGGCTTCAATGGACATTGATTTTGATATTCTGCTTACAGATATAGCACCAGCGGATTCTCTGGTGCAGAGGATGGGAAGAATCTTCAGAAAAAGGGAGTGGACTGAAGAATTTCCGAATACTTTCATATACGCTGATAGCAATGAGAAAAAGCGAAAGGAGCTTATCGCCGGGGTTTACAGTGAAGATGTTGTATCTGCAACTTTGAACGCGTTAGAAGGCATGTTTGACATAGAAAAACCATTTAAGCTGGATGAGCTATCAAAAAGAAAATGGGTGGAAGAGACCTATCAGGCACTTTCTCAAGGAAGCAACTATTTAAAGAAATTTCGGGAGACTCTTGATGTTCTCGATAGCGGTTATTCCTCAGAAAAGAAGCATGAAGCCCACAGGATTTTCAGAAGGGTAGTATCCATGAGCATTGTTCCGGAAAATTTGAAAGAAGATCTTAAGCGGGAGCTGAAGAGTGTATCGGATTACTTTGACTTCAGGCGAGTTACTGCAAAATATCTTGTTGATGTTCCGCTCCACCACATAAAAAGTGGAGCTTTAGAGCCTTTGGAGGTAGAATCCGAGAATGAACAAGTATTGAAATGGGCAAGCGCGCTTTATGTGTTGAAGGGTAGCAGGTACGAAAAAGGTCTGGGAATTTTCCTGGAGGAATGAACTTGGAAGAGTTTGATATGCTCAACGTTTCTGGTACCATGGTTTCCTATTATTTCACATGTAAACGAAAACTCTGGCTTTTTGCCAAAAACATTGATATGGAACAATCACAGCCGACAACTGATCTCATAATCGGGAAACTTTTGAATTTTGAAAGGTTCAAACGGGAAAGACATAAGGAGGTAGAGATTGAGGACTGTGTGATAGATTTCCTCACTTTCCGCGGGGAGATAATAGTTCACGAGACCAAAAAGAGCAAGAAGTTTGAGGAAGCACATGTTTGGCAGACAAAATACTACATGTTCGTTTTGAGAAAGTACGGATTGAATGTTAACCACGGTGTCATTCATTATCCAAAGTTAATGAGGAAATTAGAAGTAAATTTTGAAGATGGGGATGAAGAGAAGATACAAAACGCTTTAATAGAAATAAAGCAAATGGTGAGTAGCAAGATACCTCCACCTGTGCTGAACAGATCTTTTTGTAAAAAATGTTCGTATTACGAACTGTGTTATGTGTAGGTGATTGTTATGGGAAGAAACTATTATGTTTTTTCCTCTGGAAGAATACGAAGGCGAGAAAATAGTATCTTAATAGAATATCAGGATAGAGATGGGAAACAGCAAAAAAGGTTCATTCCGGTAGAAAACGTTGATCAGATATTTTTCTTAGGTGAGGTTGATTTGAATTCAAAATTTCTGGATTTTGCTGCAAAAAACAATATTGTTCTCCATTTTTTCAATTATTATGGATATTACACCGGCTCTTTTTATCCAAGGGAAAAATTTCTCTCAGGAGAACTTTTGGTAAGACAGGTGGAACACTATCTGGATAATGAGAAAAGGTTGAGTTTGGCGAGAAAGTTTGTAGAAGGAGCAATCCATAACTTCAAACGAAACATCGAAAAAAGAGGATTCGATATTGTCAGTAAGATATCCGAATATCAGGAAAGAATAAAGCACGTAGCGACTATCCCGGAGCTCATGAGTTGTGAAGCGCACGCCAGAAAGCTCTATTACTCTACCTGGGAAGATATAACAGACTGGCCGTTTGAAGAAAGAAGCATGCAACCGCCTTTGAATGAACTGAATGCTCTTATTTCCTTTGGAAACTCTCTTACCTATTCCGTTGTTCTGAAGGAACTTTATCATACACATTTGAATCCTACCGTTAGTTATCTTCATGAACCGGGTACCAAAAGGTTTTCGCTTGCTTTGGACATATCGGAGATATTTAAACCTATTTTTGTTGATAGGATAATATTCAAACTCATAAATCTTGGCAAGATTAAACGTGAAAATCATTTCCTTCAGGAATCCAATGGAGTGTTTTTAAACGATGAAGGACGAAGAATATTTGTGGAGGAATTCGAAAATATGCTTCAACAAACAGTTCTTCATAGAAAGCTGAAGAGAAAGGTTAAATATCAGTCTTTCATAAGATTGGAGGCTTATAAAATAATCAAACATCTGCTCGGAGAAGATGAGTACAAGCCTTTCAAGGTTTGGTGGTAGGTGATACTAGTGAGAGTTATTCTGGTTTACGACATTTCTACTGAGACAAAAGAAGGAGTGAAACGATTAAACAGAGTAAGGAAGATAGCAAGGAGATATCTTGACCATGTTCAAAAATCGGTTTTTGAAGGAGAACTAACGGAGGGAGAAATCGAGAAACTAAAATTTGAACTACAATGCATCATTGATAATGACGAAGACTTTGTGATAATTTACAAAATGCCACCTTCTATTATGATAGAAAGAGACATTCTAACCAATACGAACGATCCAACATCGAATTTCATTTAGACAAAACCGGAGGTTTGACGCAATACTCATATAACAAATGTTCTATAATGTGTTTTTTTTACTAAAAAAATGAATGCGGTTTTTATCTTCCTAAGAGGAATATGAACTATCCTTGTATGTCATAACGTTTCGAAATTTTGTTATCGTTTTTATCTTCCTAAGAGGAATATGAACAACTAATCACCGCACTAATGTACGCAGAGTCAAAGTAGTTTTTATCTTCCTAAGAGGAATATGAACGACAATATACGAGAGGAATATCACGAAAGAAGAGTAGTGTTTTTATCTTCCTAAGAGGAATATGAACGCGTCAATTAAATAGGGGTATTTGTACAGCGTCGCGTTTTTATCTTCCTAAGAGGAATATGAACCCGTCCCACACCTATTAACCAACCCTTTCCAATACCGTTTTTATCTTCCTAAGAGGAATATGAACGATATCCTACTGCGACTTTGTATGCGAGTGTGAGGTGTTTTTATCTTCCTAAGAGGAATATGAACGCGTCACGTCCTTTGCGGTGGAGATAGGGACAACAAAGTTTTTATCTTCCTAAGAGGAATATGAACTTATTGAGTATAAAATCTTCTTCAGTGAGATCAAAAAGTTTTTATCTTCCTAAGAGGAATATGAACCAGGCTCTCCCTCAACGATGAAGTCCTTTTCAAGTTGTTTTTATCTTCCTAAGAGGAATATGAACTTACTTTCTTCTTTTTCTTGCCCTTCTCGTTCTTCGTTTTTATCTTCCTAAGAGGAATATGAACATGTTGAACTTGAGAGCGGGAAAGAGTTAGGACAAGTTTTTATCTTCCTAAGAGGAATATGAACGGTCGAAGAGCAAAAGATCGCCGTTCCCGCGAATCAGTTTTTATCTTCCTAAGAGGAATATGAACGATGCCACCGCCTGAAGAAGCTGTTCAAGACCTTTCAGTTTTTATCTTCCTAAGAGGAATATGAACTCGCCACAGGCCTTCCGAGAATTGTGCTGACGAACGGTTTTTATCTTCCTAAGAGGAATATGAACGCATTATAGGAATATAGCCCTTTTAGTGCTTCATCTCGTTTTTATCTTCCTAAGAGGAATATGAACTATCATCTACCTCCCCTCAGTTGTTTCCAGTCTATAACGTTTTTATCTTCCTAAGAGGAATATGAACTTTTAGTATTTTTATTGGTGACAAAAGAGTAGTAGTTGTTTTTATCTTCCTAAGAGGAATATGAACAAAAGTGCCTAAAGTTTGTGTGATGTTGTATTTCGTGTTTTTATCTTCCTAAGAGGAATATGAACTGTCCCTGAAGTTGCAGAAATGCTGTGGTATAGATATGTTTTTATCTTCCTAAGAGGAATATGAACTATAGATGGACACTCAGGGATGAGGAAAAAGGGTCAGGTTTTTATCTTCCTAAGAGGAATATGAACGATGCCACCGCCTGAAGAAGCTGTTCAAGACCTTTCAGTTTTTATCTTCCTAAGAGGAATATGAACTCGCCACAGGCCTTCCGAGAATTGTGCTGACGAACGGTTTTTATCTTCCTAAGAGGAATATGAACGAAGTGCGATGGTTATGAGGAGGGATAGCGATGTGGGGTTTTTATCTTCCTAAGAGGAATATGAACGATGGTTTTTCCCGACACAACATACAAAAACGGTCACGTTTTTATCTTCCTAAGAGGAATATGAACTCTGAAAATACAACAAGTTTTCCGGTGTTTGTGTCGTGTTTTTATCTTCCTAAGAGGAATATGAACAATTTGCCATACAAACTGTTCATAATGATTTTTGTGGTTTTTATCTTCCTAAGAGGAATATGAACTTGCATCTATGAAGATTTCTTCCTTGATACTTCCTCGTTTTTATCTTCCTAAGAGGAATATGAACTCATTTCGCCTCCTTCTCAAGTACACCTCTCAAGACAGTTTTTATCTTCCTAAGAGGAATATGAACGTAGAATTTTCCCGATTTGCCACGTACAGGTACTGGTTTTTATCTTCCTAAGAGGAATATGAACAAAATAGTTACAGCTAATACTTATTTCTGGAGCCCAGGGTTTTTATCTTCCTAAGAGGAATATGAACTTCCGAAGGTAGTGCTGAAGATCTTCAAATCCCTGGTTTTTATCTTCCTAAGAGGAATATGAACGTATAAGAATCCCTGTTACTTAAGCCCGCTATGTACTGGTTTTTATCTTCCTAAGAGGAATATGAACCTGATCTAGCATACAGCATAGTAGAGACACGACCTTGTTTTTATCTTCCTAAGAGGAATATGAACAGGTACAATCTATAGAGGCACGGAGGTGGGAATAATGTTTTTATCTTCCTAAGAGGAATATGAACATGGGAAACAGTACAGCCTTTATTTTGGACGTTTCAAGTTTTTATCTTCCTAAGAGGAATATGAACAATCACCGCTGATGCATCGTTGATGTCGCCCCCAAGTTTTTATCTTCCTAAGAGGAATATGAACAGGAGAACGTTCGGCACGCAATTTTGAGGTTTGAAATGTTTTTATCTTCCTAAGAGGAATATGAACCCATAGACGCCGTGCCCTCCAACGGCAAACTCTACGAGTTTTTATCTTCCTAAGAGGAATATGAACTTGTTCGTGGCTAAATAAAATCTCAAAGTTCCTGTCCGTTTTTATCTTCCTAAGAGGAATATGAATGGCGTGATGTGAAAGATGGAAAGGTGAACCACTGCTATTTTTTATCCTCCTAATGAGAAATTATAAATCAATAAGAATTCCCGCATCAAGCGGGGCTTTTTTCTTACACATTTTTTGAAATCTGTACTCAAGGGGGTGGATGGGATATCAAGCAAGACAAGAAGAAAAATTAAAAACGAACTTTTGTTGGAAAGAGAGTTTCTGTTAGAGGGAAAATCAAAGTGTTTGGTACCACAGGAAGTCCTTTCTCGAAAAAACAATTGTGAGTTTCGATCAAAAAAGGCACTGAAAATATGGATAAGAATTTTATAACCCTTTGAAATGCGCTTTTGAGAGTTCTTTAAGGAGGTGTTTGGTACGATGATTTTTGCTGGAGATGTCAGTACGTTTGATATGTGCAGGCGTAATCATGCGTGAGAAATTAATCTCAAAGATGTCCTGACTAAAAACGAGGGATTGTAACGCCTTCAGAAGCTAAGATGGTTGTACTTGTACGAGGTACCAGCGACTATGGCAGGTTTGGCAGTACCCGCGGCAAAAAGGGTCAAGACAGAACTCAAAACACCATCTGATCTCTGGATTTTGATTAGATAACAAATGGCTCGTTTTTCACATCGAAGCAGAAAAGAAACCTATTAAAAGATCTGAACCTTTTACATCTCAGTAGAGGTGGTTTTTCCTCTTATATCACACCATCGAAAATTATTTGTTGACACTCCCGACCCCCTAAAGGGGAAGGGATTCTTAGCAGCTCTTAGGCTGCCTTCCATGGAGCGCTAATCGCTCCATGACCACAGAGGTGTGGGTTAAACCTCACACCTCTGGCGGGTGCCAAGCCCGCTACTACTTGGAACAGAGTCCCAAGATACCTTTTCCAAATGTTGATTGCTCCCACTCCGTCCCTGTGATACTCAAAACTGCAGCTGGTGCACTCGTAATTTCGTCCAGACGGCCTGTTTTGAGTGCCGCATACAGGACACGTTTTGCTTGTATGCGCTTCAGAAATGCGCACAACCTCGATGCCGAATATTTGCGCTTTGTATTCTATCTGGCTCATGAGCTTTCTGAAGGCCCATTGGTGCAGTTTTTGATTGAAATTATCGTTGCCGTTTGTGCGTTCTCTTATGTTCGTAATGTCTCCGACGACAATGGTGCTTATGTTCTTTTGCACGCATAAACCGATGAAGTAGCTCGTGATTTTGTGGAGCACGTCGTTGATTTGGTTTCTCGTCTTGTACAGCACCCTTCTTTTGGCTCTCGACAGTTTTTTATACCTTCGTGAGCCCTTTTGGCATCGACTCAAAGCCCGCTGAATATCTGCTAGTCTTTTGTTTCGGTATCTGAGTATGCTGTTGAGAACACCACCGTGATATGAAATCACCTCAGAACCATCGAAACAGGTTATCGGGCGGAGTATTCCGACGTCTACGGACATAACTTTCTGGCTTTGGCCTCTCTTGTGCTCACTCTTCACCTCTATCGCAAGGTGAAGATAATACCGGCCGGCTTCGTAAACCAACTTGGCTTGCCTGATTGTTGTACCGGCTGGCAACGTTGTGGGGATTACAAATGGCTCTCGATTGCGTCCCATCGAGAGCTTGACCTTCCCATCTGGCAAAAGCTTGATGGCTTGATTTTTCCAAATGAACGGCAGAAAATTTTTCCTCTCTTGTTTTTGATCTTTTTGACCAGCGACATGGTTTTGTTGTAGATCCGAGCGGCGATCCTGTTCAGTTCAGAACACAAAGGATACAATTCCACTGGCACAGGGACTTTGTAGGTTCTCACATATCTTGACACTCTTCAATGTACCTCCTGATGGTTTCTTCTGAAACGGTGCCCGCTGAGCCCACATAGTATGTTCTGCTCCACAATTCTTCTCTTGTTCTCAGGTGCGGGAATTTTTCGAGAAGCTTTTTTGAAGACACCCCTTTGAACAGGTTGACTATTTGTGCCGGAGCTAACCGAGGAGGCGCAGAAACAAAAAGATGCACATGATCCGGTTGGATCGATAGCGACAACACCCAATCATAACACGAACATGACCAACAAGCCTCTCACCAGTCCCACTGAAGCGGAAGGGCTTGCGAGGCTATTTTTCTGTCATTTTTGAAAGAATACTGTGATAAAATTCAGACAATAAAAAGTTGAATCTCAGAAGGTGACAACTGTGAATAACGGTCATTTTGAATTTTTGAAAAAAGTGTTTTATTCTTTACAACCTGTAATTGGTTTTGTTCTTCTGGAAAGCGACAGTGAGAATGGAAAGCTCTCTGTGAGAGTTTCCGAGGGGAAAGTCCCTCCCTTTTTCAAAGAGGGGTTTTTCTTTACTTCAGAGGAACTGACTCATCTTATCAATGTATGTAGTAGCACATCTGCAATTATCTCAGTATTGAAAGACAGTAAGTATAGAAGGTCTTTGATCCTATATCTAAAAAGGCCTTTGAGCAAAGATGCTCTTCTTTTGATTCAGACTCTGCTGACGACCTTTGAAAGGGAAGATCTTTCGTTTGGTATAAAAGAACTGGAATACATGGCCTATCACGATCCACTGACAGGACTTCCAAACAGACGCTATCTCTTCGAGTTGGGAAACAAATATCTGGACTTGGCAAAGCGTGAAGGAAAGAAGGCATTCGTTCTTTTCTTGGATCTTGCTGGATTTAAGGCAATAAATGATACATACGGTCACCTGACAGGTGATGAGGTGTTAAAGACAGTTTCGAGAAGGATTTTGGACAGGGTAAGAAGGAGCGATGTGGTGGCTCGATACGGTGGCGATGAGTTTACCATTCTCCTCTACGATATGAAAGAAGAGTATCTGAAATTCTTCCTGGAAAGGATTCTTTCCACCTTCAGAGAACCCATCAGAGTGGGGAACACAACTTTAACTGTTGCATCGAACATAGGAGTTGCCAGATTTCCTGAAGACGGAGAAAATCTTGAAGAACTTCTGAAAGTAGCAGATATGCGAATGTATAGAGCAAAGGAAATGAGAACACCTTATTTGCTTCGTTCATGATTTTTCAATTTTTATTCCTTCTTTTTTTCAAAACTCTTATCTGTTTTTTTAACTTCAGCGAGTTATAAATATCCTTCGTGGAAAGACTAATAGAGCTTTCTCTACAGGTTATAAAGCTTTACGAGGAACTGGATGGTGTTCAGAAAGACCTTCCTACCTGTGGCGGATGCAGGGAGTGTTGTAATACTCCCTCTGTTAATATTGAGGTTACCGTTCTTGAATTTGTTCCCCTCGCAATTCATCTCTTGCAAAACGATTCGATAGAGAAGTGGTTAGAGATCCTTGAAAATGTTGATGAAATGGATCGATGTGTACTCTTCGATCCACATTCTGAGCGTGGTGGTTGTTTGTATCACTCTTTCAGACCTATGGTGTGTCGTCTCTTCTCGGGAAGTTACGTTCTTAGAAAGGAAAAACCAGAAGTGTGGGGATGTAAATATCTGAAACCTGCGCTTTCCAGTTTCATTGAAACCCTTCCAAACTGCAGCGAAATGTACTCAAAACTGCTCGCCATAGATTTCTTCCTCGCACAGGAAAGATATCCCATAAATATCGCACTGAAAAAAGCTTTGGAATACGTTTACTATCGGATTTTCCCGGCGTTCAAACGCAGAAGTGCATGAATGAATAAAAAAACAAAAGGGATGCTCCTCTGGCATCCCTTCGATCTCTGGCGCCCCCAAGGGGATTCGAACCCCTGCCTCTGGCTTGAAAGGCCAGTGTCCTAGGCCGCTAGACGATGGGGGCATGAAGTGTGCACCAGAAAGAAATATACTATAAAATACAGAACAGTTCAAGTGGTCGAGGATGTAAATAAATCGTTACGGGATAATGCTTCATGTGAATTACTGTCTTCTATCTTTTTGATCCCAGAATCACACTCGTAGTTCATTTGTTCAGTATAGCAACCGGTTTACCAGTACGATTTAATAACTTCCAGTGTTCCTCCAAAAATCAAGGGGCCACGAGGGGCCCCGCTATTTTCCTTCCTGCTTCTTTCTGTCGAAGAAAGCAAAGATCAAAGCGATGATACCAACTACGAGGCCGTTTGCAAGTGCTGCTCCTTTGGAACCGGTTATACCCGGAATGAAAGCGGCTATGATCAACCAGATTCCCAGCAGAAGCTCAATCCAGCCGGCAACTTTTGAGGTCCCAAGCATGAAAATACCTGCTATGAGAAGAACAACACCGACGATGAGAAAATCCGCAATGTTCGCTCCTTTGCTGCCGACGATTCCAGGAATGAGGGAAGCAACGATCAACCAGAGCGAGAAGATAAGAACAATCCAACCTCTCCAAGACATACCGATCCCTCCTCTCATTGGGAAGTTTTTAAAACGTACTTAAAACCTTCCCTTAGTATATTTCTGACGTGTTTGTTGTTCAGTTTGTACCGCATGTACCTACCGTGACGTTTGGCTTTTACGAGATTTAAGTGGCGCAAAACTTTGAGCTGAGCTGACACTGCCGATTGATCCATCCTCAGGATCTCGGCTATCTTTCCAACGCACATGTCTTTTTTCGAGAGGAGGAGCAATATTCTGAGTCTTGTTGGATTCATCATTTGCTTCTATCCATCGTTTGCAGGCAAATCTTTCCAGATTGAACTCGTTTTCTATTTCAAAAGTTATCATCCCTAAACAAATACATGAATATATTATCATCTGTTCATATGTTATACCATCTTGTGAGTCAACGTCAAGTTATTAATAAACGATTTCATGAAATTTTGAGGAAAGTTCTTATCGTTCTATGTGTTTGGCATTCCCAAGGGGATTCGAACCCCTGCCTCTGGCTTGATATTGTAAAATGATAAACGACTCAGCAACGCTATCGAGGGATGTGAAGCACTTGAAACCCGTTTTCTATCTTTTACTCAGTGTTTTAGTGGCGTCCTTTTCAGGGATATTCATAAAGCTCTCTTCTCTTCCACCTACAACCATCGCTTTCTACAGAGTTTTCATTGCTTCATTGCTTTTCTTTCTGGTGAAGAGAAGAGTCGGGCTTTTTTCTTTGAAGAAGGAGATGCTTTCCTTGATTGCTGGCTTTTTCCTTGCGATGCACTTTTTTTCTGGGTTTCCGCCTTCAACCACACCACCGTTGCCGGAGCTGTTATACCTTTGACGCTTCAGCCTGTTTTGACGGGATTGCTCTCGTGGCTGATCTATGGAGAAAGGATCAGTTCTTTCAGAATTGTCACGGGAAGCACGGTTGTTACGGGGGTGGTACTGGCTCTTGCTGGAAAAGAGGGTTTTTCAGGTGTTTCGAGGGGTGATTTGCTTGCAGTTGTTGGTGTGGTGTTCTTTTGTGGGTACCTTGTTCTTGGAAGATACCTGAACAGGGCCATGGGAAGTATGGAGTTCAGTCTGAGAACGCACGCTTTAGCTTCAGCTGTTCTGGCTTTTCTTGTGCCATCGTTCGGGGTCGTTGAAACGAAAGAGTGGTTCATCCTAATCGGTCTGGGGGTGGGATGTTCGTTTCTGGGGTATCTTTTCATCAATCTCTCGCTCAGATATTTTTCCTCAAGTGTGGTGAGTGTTGTTCTGGTTGGAGAACCGGTTCTTTCTGTCCTGTGGTCTTTTCTTCTTCTGGGTGAAGCTGTGACATTTTTTGAAGCCATCGGTTTTATAGTTGCAGTAATAGGACTTGTATTATTCATTCTAAAAACTTGAAACTGTCCAAATAAAG
Source organism: Thermotoga petrophila RKU-1 (assembly GCF_000016785.1). Taxonomy (NCBI): domain Bacteria; kingdom Thermotogati; phylum Thermotogota; class Thermotogae; order Thermotogales; family Thermotogaceae; genus Thermotoga; species Thermotoga petrophila. The sequence continues at coordinate 1,101,849 of NC_009486.1, read as the reverse complement.
TATTAGAATATACTACAGAAGCGAAGCGAAGGCTCACAAGACGCGGTAATACTCACAAGGGGGTGTTTTCATGCCTTACATATACAGATGCAAAAAATGCGGGGCAATCTACTACTCTGCAACGTCCATCGAATATCAGCTGAACAAGTACTGCGAAAAATGCGGTGGAGAGCTCGAACAGCTGGGTGAAGAAGGAGAAGTGATGGAAATGGAAAAAGAAGAGGAAGAAAGCAAAAAAAAGAAGAAAAAATGAGGGAGGCTTTGCCTCCCTTTCAAATTTCTCTCAGGACTTTTTTGAGTGTCTCAACCGCCAGGTCTATCTCTCCGTACTCTACCGTGAGTGGTGGTAAGAATCTGACCGTGTTGTTACCTGCTGGAACAACGAGCAGTTTATTTTCAAAGCATTTCGTGGCGATCTCTCTGTTGTTCACTTCCTCTTTAAACTGAATCCCTATCATGAGTCCCATTCCCCTCACGTCGGCTACCAAGTCGAATTCTTCTTTCATTTCCTGGAGCTTTTCCATGAGGTAGTTTCCTTTCTCTTCCACTTCTTCGAGGAAGCCTTCCTTCGTCAACTCTTTGATCACGGTCACCCCGGCCCTACAGGCGAGCGGGTTTCCTCCGAACGTGGTGCCGTGATCTCCTGGCTCCAGAACGTCCGCTCTTTCGTTCACAATGACAGCTCCGATGGGGACTCCCCCACCGAGTCCCTTGGCGGTTGTGAGAACGTCTGGAACGACTCCGTACTTTTGATACGCGAAGAGTTTTCCTGTCCTTCCCATTCCACACTGAACCTCGTCGAACACAAGAAGTGCATCGTACTCGTCGCAGAGTTTTCTAGCCCCTTCAAGGAATTCTTTGGTGGCTGGTACTATTCCGCTTTCTCCCTGAATCGGTTCGAGGAACACAGCACACACGTCTTCTGACATCTTTTTTCTCAGATCTTCTATGTTGTTGAACTCGAAGTATTCAAAGCCGGGAACGAGTGGTTCGAAAGGTTTCTGATATTTCGGCTGTCCCGTCGCTGTGAGGGAGCCCAGAGTTCTTCCGTGGAAAGAATTGTGGGCGGAGAGGATTCTGTATTTTTTTTCGCTCTTTTTCTTTCCGTATTTTCTCGCTATCTTTATGGCGGCTTCGTTCGCTTCGGTTCCCGTGTTCGCGAAGAAAACCTTGCCACCGAACGTGTTCTTCGACAGAAGTTCTGCCAGTTCCATCTGCGGACGGTTCCAGAAAAGATTTGAACAGTGAATGAGCTTCTCTGCCTGATCCTTTATGGCTTCCACCAGTCGAGGATGAGAGTGTCCGAGGACGTTCACCGCTATTCCTGAGGTGAAATCAAGATACGCATTTCCTTTTTCGTCGTAGATCCAGGAGCCTTTGCCATAGACAAACGTTGCTGGAAACCTGCTGTAAGTGTTCATCAGATACATCTTTACCCCTCCAGTTCTTTTATCATGGTTCCGATACCCTTCCTGCTGAATATCTCCAGCAGGATCGCGTGTTCCAATCCCCCGTTTATGATGTGAACGGCTCCCACTCCCCCCCTCACTGCAGACACGGCGCATTCAACCTTTGGAATCATTCCCCCCGTCACTGTGCCGTCTCTGATCAGATCCTCTGCTTCGTCCGGCGTCAGAGTGGAGATGAGTTTATCACCCTTCAGAACACCGTCCACGTCCGTGAGGAGGATGAGCTTTTCTGCCATCAGGCTTTTCGCTATCTCCGCAGCTGCGGTATCGGCGTTTATGTTGTAGGAGTGACCGTCTTCTCCTATTCCCACAGGGGCGATCACCGGGATGTAATCGTTTTCTATCAGTGCATGAAGAATTTCTGGATTGACCTTCTTCACTTTTCCAACGTAACCTATGTCTCCGTGTTTCGTCTCCTTTTCTGCCACTATGAGTTTTGAATCTTTTCCACAGATTCCAACGGCCCGTCCACCGTGCAGGTTCAAGTTCATCACGATTTCTTTGTTGATCTTTCCAACGAGGACCATCTCAACGATCTCCATGGTTTTCTCGTCGGTCACCCTGTGCCCGTTCTTGAAAACAGGTTCTATACCGAGGTCCTTCATCATCTGGGAGATGGCAGGCCCTCCACCGTGAACGATGATCGGTTTTATCCCGGTGTACTTCAGGAGAATTATATCCTGGATGAAGGCTTTCTTTGCGTTCTCCTGCTTCATCGCACTGCCGCCGAACTTTATGACAAAGGTTTTTCCGTAGAATTCCTTTATGTATGGAAGAGCTTCGAGGAGAACGTTGACCGTGTCGATCCTCATGTTCTGTACCTCCCGTTTATCTCAACGTACTTCTCTGTGAGATCACATCCCCACGCTTTTGCGGTCTCTTTTCCCTGTTTCATGTCGAGGATTATTCTTATCTTCTTTTCGCTGAGAATCTTCTTCGCCTCTTCCTCGTCGAAAGGTACTCCCTGCCCGTTTTCCGCCACCTTTATCCTTCCTGCCTCGCTTTCAAAGAACAGGTCGAGTTTGTCGGGATCGAAAGTTGCACCGGAGTACCCCGCCGCGGCGATGATCCTTCCCCAATTCGCATCCTCCCCATATATGGCTGTCTTCACAAGGTTTGAGGAAACGATCGATCTTGCGATCAGTCTCGCTGATTTTATATCTGGGGCGTTGACAACATGAACTTCCATGACTTTCGTTGCTCCTTCGCCGTCTTCCACTATCTTCTCCGCGAGAACCTGATTCACCTCGTGAACGGCTTCGTAGAGCTTCCAGAAACCATCCGTTTCGGGCTGGATCGTTGTGTTGCCCGCAAGACCGTTTGCGAGAACGATCACCATGTCGTTCGTGCTCGTGTCTCCATCGACGTCTATCATGTTGTAGGAATCATCGACTGAGAGCTTTAAGAGTTTTTTCAGGGCTTCTTCGGAAATTTTCGCGTCTGTCGTTATGAACGAAAGCATGGTCGCCATGTTGGGATGAATCATGCCGGATCCCTTGGCGATTCCTAGAACGGTGATTTCTTTTCCGTCGATCGTCACCTTGGTGCTGTGCATCTTCACCTTTGTGTCGGTTGTCATGATTGCCTCGGCAAACGGAAGAGGATCGTTTGAAAGCACCTTCACCGCTTCTTCTATACCGTTTTCCACCTTGTCCATGGGAAGCTGAACCCCTATTACCCCTGTGGAAGAGACGAGGACGCTTTCAACAGGAACACCGAGCTCTTCAGCCGTTTTTTCTGCCATCCTCCTTGCGTTGATCATTCCCTGTTCACCGGTACATGCGTTGGCCACACCGCTGTTCACAACGACCGCTCTGATACCGTTTGAGTTCTTCTTCAGGATCTCCATGTCGTAAATCACCGGTGCTGCTTTGACAACGTTGGTGGTGAAGACCCCCGCGGCAACGCACGGCACCTCGGAGAAGATGATCCCAAGGTCTTTTCTTTTCCTTTTTATCTTGCAGTGTACTCCTGCGAACTTGAAGCCACTGGGAGTGAACACTCTTTTCCAACCCCTTTCACGGATATATTGGAGTGAATTCGAGCCCTTTCGTCTCGTCCAGACCGAACATGATATTCATGTTCTGAACTGCCTGTCCCGACGCCCCCTTCACGAGGTTGTCTATTGCGCTCATCAGTATGAGCGTGTTTGTTCTTTCTTCCATCTGCATACCGATGAAGACGTGGTTGGATCCATAGCACCACTTCGTCGAAGGATAGATTCCCATGGGAAGAACATGAACGAACGGTTCATTCCTGTAGAATTCGAGGTACGCTTCGTGTATCTCTTCGAGGGATTTGTCTGTTTTTACGTATATCGTCGAGAGGATTCCCCGAGTCATAGGGACGAGATGAGGAGTGAACACCACATTCACTTTCTTCCCTGAGATCTTTTCGAGTTCCTGTTCCATTTCGGGAACGTGTCTGTGTTTTGCCACGTTGTACGGTCTGAGACTTTCGTTCACCTCGGAAAAGAGATAATCCACCTTTTCTTTTCTTCCCGCTCCGGAAACTCCAGATTTCGCGTCGACCAATATCGTTTCCGGATCCACAAGGTTGCGCTTCAGTGCGGGAGCGAGAGCGAGGATGACGCTCGTGGGGTAACATCCGGGGTTTCCCACCACCTGAGCGTTCTTTATCTCCTCACGATGGAGTTCTGGAAGTCCGTAAACTCTTTTTATGTTCTCGTATCCCGACAACTCTTTTCCGTACCACTCTCTGTACACTCCCGGGTCGTCGAAACGAAAGTCCGCACCAAGATCTATTATCTTCACACCTTTGAGCTCTCTGACGAGATCGTAACTCGCACCGGCTGGAAGAGCGGTGAAAAGAACATCGCAGTTCTTTGAGACCTTCTCTGGATCGAACTCGCTGAGAATACTGTTCTCCAGTGTCGAAGGAAAGACTTCTTCAAGTTTCTTTCCGGCGTAGGTTCTCGAGGACAGATAGGTTATCTTCGCTTCGGGGTGGTTTTTCAAAAGTCTGACGAGCTCCAGTCCTGTGTAACCTGTCGCACCTATTATTCCAACTCTGATCAATCTTTTTCCCTCCCGTACTTTTCCGCTACCATCCTGTAAGCGTCGCGGAACGGTACCCCCTGTTTCACCAGTTCATAGACCCTGTGTGTGGCCAGTACTTCCTCAGTAATACTAGACTCAGATCTTTCTTTATCAACTTCAAGATGGTCAAAAATTATTTTCATTATTCTTACGATATTCTTAACAACTTCGAAAGCCTCTATCACCGGCTTCTTCAGAAGCTGGAAATCTCTGTGGTAGCCGAAGATGAGATTCGACGGCAGAGTGACTGCCATCAGCATCTTCGAAACTATCGCGTGGTGGTAGGCCCTTACGAGTTCCAGTGGATCCGGATTTATCTTGTGCGGCATGATGGAACTTCCCGTGCAGAGCTCTTTTGGCAGTTTGAGATAACCTATCTCTGGAAGAGAAAAGAATATGATATCGGAGGCGAACCTGTTCAAGTCGTAGGATATCTGAGAGAGCGTGTGAAGAATAAGATATTCGAACTTTCCCCTGCTGTTCTGGGTGTAGATGGGATTCCACTGGACCCTCGAGAATCCGAGTTCTTTCGCTGTGAACTCTCTGTCTATGTCGATGGGAACACCGTAGCCAGCTCCCGTCCCCAGAGGAGATTGATCTACGATTTCGTAAGTTGTTTTTAGAAGTTTCAGATCGTCTTCGAGGGCGTCTTTCAGCGCCCCAGCCCACGTTGCAAAATCAGTTGGCATCGCCTTTCTGGTGTGGGTGTATCCTGGAAATTTCACGTCACCGAACTTTTCTATGAATCTTTCCAGGCTCTTTTGGAGCTCTCTGATGAGGTTTTCTATCTCTTTCAATTCTTCCTTGTACATGAGTCTCAGTGCGGTTAAGACCTGATCGTTCCTTGAGCGAGCGGTGTGTATCTTTTTTCCGATCTCTCCAAGCTTTTTCACGAGGAAGTTCTCGATGGCAGTGTGGCAGTCTTCCTCCTCCGGTTTTATCTGGAACTTTCCTTCTTTTACAAGATTGAGGAGTTCACTGAGCGCTTCTTCTATTTTCTTTTGTTCTTCCGCACTCAGAAGGCCTATTTTGTGTAGCATCCTGGAGTGTACTATGGAGGCCTTTATGTCGTATTCTATGATCTTCATGTCCGTTACGTAATCGTCTCCGACGGTGAATTTTTCTACTTCTTCGTTGACTTTGTAGCCCTTTTCCCAGAGTTTTTCGCTCATTTTTGATACCCCTTTTTCACGAGCTGGTGGACCTTCAACCTCAGGGCGTGAATGTTGATGAAGCCTTTCGAGTCAGTGGCATTGAATCCTCCTTCGACGTCCATGCTCGAAAGTTCCGGATTGTACAGCGAATACGGTGAATACCTCGCAACGGGCATGACGTTTCCTTTGTATATGGATACTGTCACCTTTCCGGTCACGTTCTCCTGTGCTTTTCTGAACGCTGCGAGGAGGAACTCCATTTCTGGAGAAAACCAGAAACCGTTGTATATGAGCTCCGCGAACTTCGGAGCGAGCATGTCTCTCAGGTGCATGACTTCTTTGTCCATGGTGATTCCTTCGAGATCTCTGTGTGCGATCCACAGGATCGTCGCACCTGGGGTTTCGTACACCCCCCTTGATTTTATACCTATGAATCTGTTTTCAACCATGTCGAGTCTTCCCACCCCGTTTTTCGCACCTACTTCGTTCAGATATTCGAAGAGTTCGAGGGGATCTGTTTTCTCTGTTCCATCTTTGAGGTTCACAACTTTCACCGGAATGCCGTTTTCGAAATGGATCTCGAGCAAGGTTTCTTCATCCGGAGCGTCCTTTGGGGAGACTGTCCATGTGAACACGTCTTCATCAGGTATGTAAGCGGGATCCTCCAGTTTGCCCGCTTCGTGGGAAATGTGCATGAGGTTTTCGTCTTCGCTGTAGGGTCTTTTTTTGGAGACTTTGATTGGAATCCCTTTCTCCATGGCGTAGTTTATGAGATCTGTTCTGCCCTTGAATTTGGCGAGAAATTCGGGGTCTTTCCAGGGTGAGATAACTTTGAGATTTGGATTCAAAGCGGCGTAGGTGAGCTCGAACCTCACCTGGTCGTTTCCTTTCCCGGTCGCACCGTGCGCAACGTACTGTGCCCCTTCTTTCTCGGCTATTTCCACCTGTCTTTTGGCTATGAGAGGTCTTGCAATAGCGGTTCCAAGAAGGTACCTTCCTTCGTACATGGCGTTTCCAAGGAGTGCGGTGAATATGTAATCTGTGACGAATTCCCTTCTGAGGTCTTCCACGTAGACTTTTGAAGCGCCTGTTTTCAAGGCTTTCTCCTTTATTGCATCGAAATCATCCTTCTGCCCAACGTTTGCAACGTAAGCTATCACGTCGAAGCCCTTTTCGCAGAGCCACTTCAAAATGACGGAAGTATCGAGACCACCGCTGTATGCAAGAACAACTTTCTCTTTCATGATGAACCCTCCTCTTTTTTCTTGATAGCATAATTATAGGATTATTTGAAATGATTTATATGAAGTGTTTTTTCACCGTTATTTTCAGTTTTGTAAAGGATGAAATCTACATATTATTTTCGTGTTTATGAATATCAATTACAGAAGAAAGCAGTTTCTGACGGTATCGGAGAGTCTCATCTGACCTCGTACCTTTTGTTTTCGCTGTGGGAATATGGAAATACTTCAAAATAAAAATGAAAACTTGAACAAGGAAACGATTGAGTGTATAATATTTTTCTGGTGTGGAGAGGAGAGGTGGCCGAGGGGTCTAAGGCGCACGCCTGGAGAGCGTGTGGTGGTCAAAAGCCACCCGTGGGTTCAAATCCCACCCTCTCCGCCAGAGAAAGACCGGGACTTTTCAGGTCCCGGTTTTTCATTCATCATACGGGGTGGGTGAGAACATGTTTGAAGAAATGATCCTCGAGAAGGTAAGAAAAGAAGCAGAAAGGATAGCAGAAGAACAAGGATTGGAAATATTCGATGTTCAATACAGACGTGAGAGCAGAGGATGGGTCCTCAGGATCATCATAGACAATCCCGTGGGTTATGTGAGTGTGCGGGATTGTGAACTCTTTTCGAGGGAGATAGAACGATTTTTGGATCGTGAAGACCTCATAGAGCACTCTTACACACTCGAAGTCTCTTCGCCGGGACTCGACAGACCACTGAGAGGTCCGAAAGACTACGTTCGTTTCACTGGAAAACTTGCAAAGATAGTAACAAAAGATGGAAAAACCTTCATAGGCAGAATCGAATCCTTTGTCGATGGGACAATCACGATCTCGGACGAAAAGAGGAAATACGAAATAAACATCGATGATGTGAAGAGAGCGAATCTGGAAGTGGAATTCTAAGGAGGTGGCATTATGAACATAGGTTTGCTGGAAGCCCTCGACCAGCTGGAAGAAGAAAAAGGAATTTCCAAAGAAGAGGTCATCCCTATCCTCGAAAAAGCACTGGTGAGTGCCTACAGGAAGAACTTTGGAAATTCCAAGAACGTGGAGGTTGTTATAGATAGGAACACGGGAAACATAAAGGTGTATCAGCTACTCGAAGTTGTGGAAGAGGTGGAAGATCCGGCCACACAGATATCCATCGAAGAGGCAAAAAAGGTCGATCCCCTCGCGGAAGTTGGCTCTGTTGTTAAGAAGGAGTTGAACGTTAAGAATTTCGGGAGGATAGCTGCACAGACGGCAAAGCAGGTTCTCATTCAGAGGATCAGAGAACTCGAGAAGGAGAAACAGTTTGAGAAGTATTCCGAACTCAAGGGAACGGTTACAACCGCAGAAGTCATAAGAGTCACGGGTGAGTGGGCAGACATCAGGATAGGAAAGCTCGAGACAAGACTTCCAAAGAAAGAGTGGATCCCTGATGAGGAAATCGAGGCTGGTGACTTGGTGAAGGTTTACATCATCGATGTGGTGAAAACGACCAAAGGGCCAAAGATACTCGTGAGCAGGAGAGTACCGGAGTTCGTAATTGGCTTGATGAAACTCGAAATTCCGGAAGTGGAGAATGGAATCGTGGAAATAAAGGCCATTGCCAGAGAACCTGGTGTTCGAACAAAGGTAGCGGTTTCGTCGAACGATCCGAACGTTGATCCCATAGGTGCCTGCATTGGTGAAGGAGGATCAAGGATAGCCGCTATACTGAAGGAGCTCAAGGGCGAGAAGCTCGATGTTCTGAAGTGGTCGGACGATCCCAAGCAGCTCATAGCGAACGCTCTCGCACCGGCTACCGTCATAGAAGTGGAAATACTCGACAAAGAGAACAAAGCAGCACGCGTTATCGTTCCTCCGACACAGCTTTCCCTTGCCATAGGAAAAGGAGGGCAGAACGCAAGACTTGCTGCAAAACTCACTGGATGGAAAATAGACATAAAACCGATCATGAACCTGTGAAGCAGGAGGAGGTGCTCGGATGTACGAAGAACTTCGAAACGAATTGAAGAAGAGGAAATACAGAATCACGGCACAGAGAGAAATGATTCTCAAGATCTTTCTGGAGTCTCGAGGGAGGCATCTGGGAGTAGAAGAGGTTTACCGAGAACTTTTGAACAGGAACGTTCGAATAAGCAAAGCCACGGTTTATAGGTCGGTGGAACTTCTTGTGGAGCTGGGGTTCCTGAGAAAGCTGAACTTCGGAGAAGGACTTTACAGGTACGAGCTGGCCGAACGATCTGATAGGGAATCGCATCAGCACGTGATTTGCCAGAAGTGTGGGAGGATTGTGGAGATAAACTCGGAACAGGTGAATAAGATAATATCAGACATCTCTAAAAAAACAGGTTACGCTATAAAATGGCACGATCTGAAATTTTACGGAATATGTCCCGAATGTCGGGAGAAAGAAAAAGAAGAGGAAAAAAGATCAAAATGAAGTAAAGATAATGTGGAAGAGGAATTTCAGGGAACAGATTTGCCAGTTTTATGAACCAGTTCAGAGGAAGCGATAAGATGTTTGTTATCTTTGCTGCAATCAAAGCGGATGTTTTGAGACCCAGGAGAAACAAAAGAAACGAAAGATGAGCGAGCCACGTTACTGGTATCATGAGAAAAGATACAGGGATGGAGAAAATCAGAACTGACAAGTTGGTTTCACCGAAAAAAAGACAGAGAAACGGTAGAGCCGACAGATAGGCTCTCATGGTCAGTTCAAAAATATTCCTTGACTCCAGTATGCAAAGGGTGACAAAGAAAGACAACAGGAAAGAGGGAGTGAAAACAAGGGTGGGATCCACGATCATCATGAAGGATCCCACCGTTGCTGTTGTATGAAGGGGGGTCGTCCTGAAGCCGGTAATTTTGAACACTACCCAGAGAAGAATGGTCAAGTAAGCCCTGATGACAGAGGGTGTACCCACTGTGATCACATAGGGAACGAGTAACAAAAGTGCGGCAAGCTCCTGATACGTTCTTCTCCATGTCAAAAAAGACAACAGCGTTGTGTAGAGTGAGAAAGCTATTCCTATGTGCAATCCGGAAACCGCGAAAAAGTGCCCCAGACCACTTCTGTAAATGTCTCGGTCTTTCTCTCCGAAAAGCACAGAAAGAACCGTTCCATTCGTCATCTTGGAGAAGGATTCTTTCAGAGTCTTGAAAGAAGGCTTTTCAACTTTTCTTATGTACGATGGATGAAAGGTGTTTCCATCGAAGTATCCGATTGCGTAGATGTATCCCTCTTCTGAAGTTTCTATTCTCACAGGGTATATCTTCTCCCACTCTCCTTGAAATACTTTCGCCTGTCTCAGTCGTCCCCTTTCAACGTATCCTACCAGCTCGTAGTTTCCGGCAGGGACGGTGCCAATCTGATAGAGAGAAGCGCTCAGCAGAGTGAAGAATATCACCACAGAAATATCCCTGTTCCTTTTCCAGAAAAGAGCCACCAGTGGGAAAAGCACATACCACGGAAAACGAAAAAGGGCGCCGATCAGCGCCCCGAGACACAGCGAGAAGAAAACGAGTATCATGCTCCGAATTTTTCCAGCTTTCCGGCGTACGCGAGAGCCAGTGTCATGACGTCGCTTGCGTGGATCGTTCCGAGTGTGCCCCTCGCGCATTCGAACTCGTTGAAAGCTTGAGAAAGACCTCTTCTTGTATACTTCGACCAGATGAGAAGAGGTACGGGATGCCAGCTGTGTGCTTTCAGCGGAACGGGAGTGGAATGATCACCCGTGATCACAAGAACGTCGGGATTCAGAGAAACTATCTCTGGAATGAGCGCATCGACCTCTTCTATCACCTTCACCTTTTCTTCGAATTTTCCATCCTCACCGTAAGAGTCGGTTTTCTTCACGTGGACGTAGAAGAAGTCGTAGTCGTTCCATCTTTCCTTCAGCGTTTTTATCTCGTCGGCTACAGTCTGGCCCGTTTCTATTATCTCCATTCCCACGAGCTTTGCAAGACCTCTGTACATCGGGTACGTTGCTATGGCTCCCGCTTTCATCTTGTAAACTTGAGGGAATTTCGGAAGATCCGGGTACTTGGAAAAACCTCTGATGAGGGCGAAGTTTATCTTCGGATTGTCTTTCAGGACTTCCGCTATCTTTTTGATCAACTCGTTGGTGATCCTTGCCGTTTTTTTCGAAGGTTCGTCCAGTCCTTCTGCCCAGACCATGGGATGTCCTTCTTTCTGGGGATCTGCATCTGTCACGTTATCTCCGAGCCCTTCTCCTGTGAATTTCACAACGAACCTGTGTTCCTTTCCAGGGTAGAAAGTGATCTCCACGTCTTCGATTTTCTTTATCTTTTCCGAGAGCAGCTGAACCACCTTGGCGGATTCTTCTGTGGCAGGCCTTCCGGCTCTTCTGTCGAGGACCACTTTTCCATCCCAGGTGGCAAAATTCGCCCTTGCAACGACGTCTTTTTCCCCTACCTCAACACCTATGCCGAGAGCTTCGAGTATTCCTCTTCCAATCTGGTACCTTATGGGATCGTATCCGAACAGTGAAAGATGTCCTGGTCCACTGCCCGGGGTGATTCCGGGAAGAACGGGTATCGTCTGCCCAAGATCACTTTCTTTTGCCAGACTGTCCAGATTTGGAGTGTTTGCAGCCTGAAGGGGTGTTTTCCCGTTCACGGGGATGTCTCCAAGGCCATCCATCACAAGTAGAACGATCTTTGCCTTCTCTTCTGTGACGAGTTTCGACACGAACTCCTGTTTATCGAACATCTCTATCCCTCCTTCTGAGAAGTCAGTTTCCCCAGTAGATATTTTAATCTTTCATCGTCCGATACTGGTGTTCCCTGTTCTATGGATTGTAGAAATGCGATTACAAGATCCGAAAGTCTGTCGAAATTGAACCTGTCTGCGTGCCTGAATCTGGCGAGTCTTAGAGAAAACTTCCAATTCACGTCCTGAGTTTCCGCGACCAGCTCTCTCAAAAGTTCCTCCATGGTAGGTTCTTCTTCAGCGAGAAAATACTGGAAAATTCTTGTCAAAACGATTGTGGAGGCGATCATCACAGAGCTACCGTAGAACGCGGAGACGAATTTCACGGCGTTTTCTTCCATTTTGAAGATATCAGGGGATTCGAACATGATACCAAGGATCACCTCAAGCATTTCTGAAGAGTCCAGTGTGGTATCGTAAAACGGGAACTCACCTTCTCTGAGTTTTTCTATTCGCTTTTTCACGTTCTTGTCTTCTGAATCGATTTCTTCCGAAAGGGCAACAACATCGATAGTGCCATCGAAAAAGTAATCTTTCAGCCATTCGAATTCCTCTTGAGAAGGAATCACCACATCCTTTTCTGCGAGTGAGATCATGAATTCGGCTCTATCTTTCAGCTCATCCGAGACTTCCGAGAGGATGGATATGGCTTTTTCCTTCTCAAAGTGGAGCAGGATTGTTCCGTAGTTGTACTTCAGAATCTCTTCTTCTCTATGCCTTCGGTAAGCGTCCTCAAAAACCTCGAGGGCTTCTTCGTACAGTCCGAGCGTCTTGAGGAGTAGCCCATATTCGTTAGCTACAAGAGGATCATCGGGATTTTTTTCATAAAGTTTCTTTAGGATTTCGAGAGCTTCAAAGAGTTTTCCGAGTTTTATGAGGGTGTAAGAGAGATTGTATTCCACATGATCCTTTCGTTCTATTTCCAGAACCTTTTTGAAGAACTTCTCTGCTTCTTTGAATCGCTGGAGTTGATTGTAGATAACTCCCAGTCTTTCGTAGACTTCGACAAAATTAGGGTCTTTCTCGAGGATTCTTTTGTATTCCTCGATCGCTTCTTCCAGTCTTCCTTCTTCCAGAAGGAGATCTCCCTTCTTGAGGAGCGGTAAGAGAAATTCTTTGTTGACTTCGTAGGCTTTTTCATAGAAGAGAAGGCTATCTTCGATCTCATTTTTTTCTTTGAGTATGTCAGCGAGTTCAAAATACGCTGGTGCGAAACGATCGTTCATTGAAATGACGAGCCTCATTTCGATTTCTGCTTCTCCGAGCTCTCCTTTGTGTTTAAGAAGAAGTCCACGGTAGAAATGGTAGCGATAGTCGTACTGAACTTCTCTGGCTCTTTCGAGAACTTTCTCAGCTTCATCGAGATTTCTTTCACGAAGAAGCTGCTTGAATTTTTCATACAGAAAGAAAACGTAGTAAGATCTGTAGTATTCATCTTTTGTGAGCTCGTATTGGGTTTCCAGACCCCTCAATATGACATCGAGGGGTATCCTGTCTTCTTCCAGTATCCTCGGAAGATCCTCTGCGAGGACAGGTAGTTTCACAGGAAGATTATTTTGCTTTGCTTTTTCTGGATTCAGCGGAAGATAAACGATTGCCCTTATATTTCCACCTCTCATTGTAGAAGCATCAAATAGGGATAGTGAGGTTGTTTTCCATCGTAGATTTCAAGATCGAGATTTGGAAATTCTTCTCCTATGAGTTTTTGAATCTTTTCGAGTTCCGGTTTTCTGTGGTTGTCTCCAAGAAAAATCGTCAGTATCTCTTTTTCATGCGCGTTTTCCTTTTCTAAGGCTTCTTTCAAAACCCTCACGAGGCTGAAACCGTGGGACACTAGTTCCTTTCTGACAAACAACAGATACTCTCCTTTTCTTATTCGTCTGTTTCCGTACCTGGAATCTCTCACCGCTCTTGTAACGGAAATTGGAACACACTGAGAGATCGCTTCTTCAAACCTCTTTAGAAGATCTTCAGGTTCTGCGTCGGGATCGTACTCTACCATGGCTGCCACACACTCCTGAACGAAGGAGGTTGGAATGACGATCACTCTTCTATCGTCGAACGCTTCCGCTATTTGTTTTGCTGTGAGAAGGACGTTTGCGTTGTTTGGAAACAGGAAGACATTCCTGGCGTGTGTCCGTTCCACAGCCGCTTTCAGATCGGCAAAGCTGGGATTCATGGTCTGACCGCCGGGTACTATCACGTCCACTCCAAGGCTCTTCAGTATATCTGAGATACCCTTTCCAGGAGAAACAGCGACAACCCCGATCTCTTTTGCGATCTGTGAGGAGATCACGTGTTCGTGTTGAAGCTTCATGTTGTCTATTTTTACCTTCACTATTTCTCCGAATTCGATGACTTTTTCCAGTACCTGACCCGGATGATTCGTGTGAACGTGCAGTTTTATCAGGTCATCCTGTTCGACGAGGACAACAGAGTCACCAATCTCGTTGAGGAAAGCTTCGAGTTCAATTTTTTCAACTACCTGGTTCCTCCTGACGGCCACTTCTGTGCAGTATCGATTCGTTATCTCTTCAAAGGCCATTCTCTGGAGTTCTTCAACGGAAGCCTGTTCCACCTTTTCCAGATTAACCTGTATGTTTCCCTTTATGGCGTCCCTCATGCCTTCGAATATGTAATAGAGGCCCTTCGCACCGGCATCTACTACGCCGGCTTCTCTGAGTTTTTGAAGCATGTGTGGAGTTCGATTCACAGTGTCTCTCGCTGTTTCGACGATCCAGTCGAAGAGTTCTTCGAAAGTTTCAAAATTCTTGTTTTTTAGCTGTTCATCCAGAACTCTCACGACCGTCAGCATCGTTCCTTCAACAGGTCTCATGACGGCGCTGTAAGCGACTTTTCTGGAATTGGAGATCATTTTTACGAAATCTGCTGGTGCGATGAACTCTTTTGGGGAAGCGTCTGCCAGTCCTCTCAGAATCTGAGACAGTATCACCCCGGAATTTCCCCGGGCTCCCATCAGTGCACCTTCTTTTATGGCTTTCCATACCTCATTGAGATCGTCACTTTTAACGTTGTCTATGTACTTGCACGCTTCCAGCATGGTGGAACACATGTTGGATCCTGTGTCTCCGTCTGGAACTGGAAACACGTTCAGGGCGTTTATTTCATCTCTGTGTTTTAGTAGATTTTCAGTTGCCTTCTTTATGATGATTTTGAGGAATCTGCCTGTGATCTTTTTCAAGGTCTCTACCCCCGTTTTACCTGATGCCTACTACATGGACTGTTATGTTCAGTTTTTCACACCCTGCGAGGGTTTTCAATTTGTGAGCTACGTTGTCTGCTATGTTTTTGGCGACTTCCCTGATGTTCACTCCGTATTCCACTTCGATGTACACATCAACGTTTAGAGAAGAATCTTCCAGTTCCTCGATTTTGATGCCTCTGTCCCCTCCGAAGATTCGTTCGAAGAAGGATCGGGAATCTCCAAGTCCTACCGTTCCATAGCTCTCCAGAGTCGCAAAGTACACGATTTTTTTCAATGCGTTGAGTGTGATTTCGAGCTCCCCGTTTTCCAACATGATCCTCATACTTTCCCCTCCCTACTTCTGGCCTTAATATATGTTAGCACAGTTTTTGTGAGTCCCTCCGAATCCAGCCCCAGCGTGCTGAGAAGCTCCTTTCTTCCCCCATGAGGAACAAAAAGATCTTCGACACCCACATTAACGATCTTTCCCTGCCATCCCATTTCTTGAAGTCTCTGAGCAACAAAGGATCCAAAACCACCGATTCTCATAGCCTCTTCAACGGTGATAATGATATCGTGATCCCTGGCGATTTCTTTCAGGACAGCTGTGTCCAGCGGTTTCACCGTGAGGGCGTTCACCACGGTCACGTCCAGTGGTATTTTCAAAACTTCGTTCAGAATGGTTCCGGTCGCTATTATTGCAGCTTCTTTCCCCCTCCTCAATATCTTCCAGCCAAGGTCTATCTTTTTCATGTTCTCCAGAATGGATTCGACTTCACCGTAGAAGGATTCCTTGGGGTATCGAATGGCAACAGGCCCATCGAGGTTCTTTAGAATGGTGTAGAGTGAACTCACGAACTCCTCAGGAGAGGACGGAGAAATGATTTTCATGTTTGGAACAGGAAGCAGATAATTTATGTCGAACAGACCATGGTGTGTGGGGCCGTCTTCTCCCACCACTCCGGATTTGTCGATTGCAAAGAGAACGGGAGCGTTCTGTAGAGCCACATCGTGAACGATTTGATCGTACGCTCTCTGCAAGAAAGTGGAGTATATGGCGACCACAGGTTTCATTCCATGAAGACCGAGAGCGGCTCCAAAAGTTACGCACGTCTGCTCCGTTATTCCGAGATCGAAGAAGCGATCGGGATGTTCTTTCTGGAAGATGGAAAGCCCCGTTCCATCAGCCATCGCAGCCGTTATGGCGACAATTTTTTTATCTTCTCTCGCTATTCTTGAAAGGGTATATCCCAGGAGTTCACTGTAAGAGAGCATTTTCGGTTTTTCAGATGGCGGAGCGCTGTGATACTTTGTGGGATCTTCTTCTGCGGCGGTGAATCCTTTCCCTTTTTTAGTCACCACGTGAATAACCGATGGATAATCGTAGTCTCTGATTCTTTTGAAAACTTTTTCCAGTAGCTCTATGTTGTGGCCGTCAAAGGGGCCGAAGTATTTCAATCCGAGGGATTCAAAGAAGTTGGTTCCCTGTATCATTCCTTTGAGACTGTCTCTCAGATACTTCATTTCTTCTTCGACTTCGAACCCGATCTCTGTTTTTTCGAGAACTTCCTTCAGGACTTTTTTTCCTTTCAGGTAGATTGGACTGGTTCTCAATTTTGAGAGGTGATAGGCGAGCCCACCTACGTTTGGCGAGATGGACATGCCGTTGTCGTTCAGTATGATCTTCATCTTCGAGTTGATATTCTTCAGCTGGTTCAGTGCCTCGAGTGCCATGCCGGAGGTGAGTGCACCATCACCGATGACGACCACAACGTGCCTTTTCTCTCCGAGCAGCTCGAATGCTTTTTCGAAACCAAGGCCCGCGGCTATGGAGGTTCCGGCGTGGCCCGTTCCAAACCAGTCGAGTGGAGATTCTCTTCTCGTCACAAAACCACTGAGACCGCCGAAGGTTCTTATCGTGTGAAACAGTTCATCGCGACCGGTGAGAATTTTGTGTGTGTAAGCCTGGTGGCCAGTGTCCCAGATAATAGCATCTTCCCTCGGGTCGAAGACCCTGTAGAGGGCGAGGGTCAATTCTATTGTTCCGAGATTCGATGCGAGGTGTCCCCCGTTCTTCAAGACAACTTCTGTGATCTTCTTTCGGATGTCTTCTGCCAGTCTTTTCAGCTCATCGTAGCTCATTCTCTTGATCTCGTCCAGAAGCATCTATCTCACCTTCCAGCTCTTTCATCACGTCTATGATCTTCAGCCTGTTTTGCTGAAGAATCTCTTTGCACTTTCTGTAGAGCTCCACTCCGCGTTCAAAGAGTTTGATGGATTCTTCGAGTGGAAGATCCTCGTTTTCCAGTCTGTTTACGATTTCCTCCAGTTCTTTCATCATTTCCTCGAAATTCACCCTATCACCTGCGCTTTCTTCGTTCCATCCTTGAAAACAAGCGACACTACATCTCCTCGTTTCAGATCGGAAGATTCTTTGACGATCTCTCCTTCTTTTTTCACCAGGACGAACCCTCTTTCGAGAGGTCTCAACGGGTTCAAACTTTCGAGCATTCTGCCGAGACTTTCGAGTTTCTCTTGATCTTGTTCAAAACAATCCATGAGTTTCTTTCTCAACTTTGCGGCCAATTCTTTGACCCTTTCTATTTTAAATTCGTTTAGCTCGAGTTTTCTTCGTCCGATCATTCTGAGGCGAAAATAAAGAGTCTCCAATCTTCTCTCTTCCATATCGAATCTGTTCGACAGGGAAGCTATCAACTTTTCGAGGAATGAATCAAGGTCTTCGTGTATTTCACTCGCATCCGGTATCACATACTCGGCGGCACCCGTTGGGGTGTGCATCGATACATCTGCCACGAAGTCCGCTATCACACGGTCTATTTCGTGTCCTATCCCCGTTACAACGGGATGTCGAAGCTTGAGGATCTCACGAATCACATCCTCTTCGTTGAAGACCCAGAGGTCCTCCTTGGAACCACCGCCTCTCACGATCATAACGAGATCGAGATCGTATTCGTTTGCTTTTCGCAGGGCTTTTATGAGCTCCTCTCTTGCAGAATCACCCTGAACGGAGGTGTGGAAGACGTAAATTTCGATTGGGGCCTTTCTTTCTCTGGCAGTTCTTATCACATCCTGCAGGGCGGCGGAGTCTCGAGAGGTGATGATGCCGATTTTCCTGGGAAATCTGGGAACGGTTTTCTTTGGTCTGGAAAGGAGACCTTCTTCGAGGAGTTTTTTCAGTGTGGTTTCGAATTTTATCTGATACATACCAACTCGATCCAGATATCTCACGTTCGAGCAGATGAATCTGTAGGTTCCATGAGGAATGTAGACACTGACACTTCCCTCGACAAGAGCCATTCTACCTTCTTGAAGACGAATTCCCATGTTGTCTCCACCAAATATTACACACTCCAGCCTGGCGTTTTCCTCGACTAAAGAGAAAAAAATATGCCCCTTCCTGGGGCGCACACCGGAAATCTCACCGTAAACGCTCACGTTGGTGAGATAAGGATCTCCTTCTATCAGGTCTTTTATGTACTCGTTTATCTCTGTGACAGAATAAGTGTAATCTTTCATTTCCTTTGTCTCTCCGCCGCTCTCACAACGTGTTCGAACAGGAGTGCGGTTGTTACCTGTCCCACACCCCCTGGAACGGGAGTCACTCTGGCGATTTCTTCAACCGATGGATCGACATCTCCCTGGAGTTTTCCGTCCACGTAATTTATCCCCACGTCTATCACGATAGCTCCTTCTTTTACCATGTTCTTCTTCAGAAAGTGTGCTCTACCGACGGCTACCACCACGATGTCACTGTTTTTTGTTATCTCTTCGAGGTTCACCGTTCTGGAGTGACAAACCGTGACGGTTGCGTCCCTTCCCTTCTTCAAGAGCATCAAAGCGAGAGGCTTTCCAACGGTGACACTCCTTCCAACAACGGTGACTCTTTTCCCAGAAAGGTTTGTCTCTCTTTCGAGTATTCTCACAGCGGCTTCGGCCGTGCATGGAGGAAAGATCTCTTCGTCGTAAAGAAGAAGTCCGAGGTTTGCAGGATTCACACCTTCAACATCTTTTTCAACGGGAACTGAGGAAAGGATTTCTTTCTCGTCAAAACTTGGAGGAAAAGGCCTTGCAACGAAAACCCCATTCACACTTTCATCCGATCCGAGTTTTTTCAGCGTGGAAACTATCTCCTCTGGAGAAACGTTCAGTATTTCAAAGGCTATTCCGAGTTTCTCAGCTTTTTTCCTCTGAGACTTTAAATAAGAAAGAGTCGATGGATCATCTGTACACGCAACGCTGACCAGTTTGGGAGTGAAACCGAGCTTTTCTACTCTCTCTTTCGTTCTTTCCTCTATACTTCGAGCTATTGTCCTACAGTCGATCCACACGGTGTGACCTCCTTCACGAAACACCTACTATGTTACCGCTGTCGTCTACGTCCATGTTCAGGGCGTTCGGCCTTTCTGGAAGACCGGGCATCAGATTTATGTCTCCTGAAAGCGCAACGACAAAGCCTGCCCCGGCGGAAACGAAGAGGTCGCTGACAACGAACGTGTATCCTTCGGGTGCACCTCTGAGAGACGGATCGTGGGAAATGGACTTTGGAGTTTTGGCAACGATCACGGGAAGCTCATCAAAACCGTGTTTTTTAATGAATTTGAGGGCATTTTTTGCAGTATCGGAAAACTCCACTCTTCCCGCTCTGTAGATCTCCTTTGCGAGAATCTCTATCTTCTTTTCCACAGGATCGTTCATTTCGTAGAGATAAACCGGTTTTACGTCCTTCACAGCTTCTGTCACGGCTTTTGCGAGTTCGACACCACCTTCGCTGCCCTTTTCAAAAACCTCACTGACTGCTACCCTCACACCGAGTTTTTCGCACTCTTTCACCACGTAGGCTATTTCCTTTTCTGTGTCCGTGATGAACCTGTTCAGCGCTACCACGACGGGTAGATTGAATTTCCTCAGGTTTTCCAAGTGTACCCTGAGATTTTTGAATCCTTCTTTGAGGGCTTCCAGGTTTTCCTCGTGTATGTTTTTGAGGTCCGCACCACCGTGGTATTTCAGTGCTCGTACTGTGGCCACAAGAACGGCCGCGTTCGGATAAAAACCACCGACACGGGAAACAAAGTCGATGAATTTTTCGGCACCGAGGTCTGCTCCAAAACCCGCTTCCGTGACCGTGTATTCGGAGAGCTTCATGGCCATCTTCGTCGCTATGATGGAATTGGTGCCGTGCGCGATGTTGGCGAAAGGTCCGCAGTGTATGAGCGCTGGAGTTCCTTCGGTTGTCTGAACAAGGTTGGGATTTATGGCATCTTTCAAAAGAACGGCCATGGCCCCCTGAATTCCAAGATCAGAGACCCTGACGATTTTCCTGTCAGTGTTGAGCGCTACGATTATTTTTCCAAGTCTTTCTTTCAGGTCCTTCATGTTCTCGGACAGAGCAAGAACGGCCATCACTTCGGAAGCGGCCGTGATGATGAAACTGTCTTCTCTTGGAAATCCGTTCGCTGAGCCTCCAAGACCGATCACTATGCTTCTCAAAGCACGGTCGTTCATGTCCATGGTTCGCTTCCAAAATACTCTTGTTATGTCTATCTTGAGCTCGTTGCCGTGTTTTATGTGCGAATCCAGAACGGCCGCCAGCAGATTGTGGGCGGAGGCCACGGCGTGCATGTCTCCGGTGAAATGAAGGTTTATCTCATCAGAAGGAAGAACCCTCGACCTGCCACCTCCTGTTGCACCGCCTTTCAATCCAAGGGTGGGGCCGAGGGAAGGCTCTCTCAGAGTAACTATCGATTTCTTACCGATTCTGTTCAGAGACATGGAAAGTCCTATGCTGGTGGTAGTTTTTCCTTCACCTGCAGGGGTAGGAGTAACTGCCGTTACGAGGATCAGTTTCCCATCTTCACGATTTTCAAGGCTTTTCAAGAATCTGTGGTCTATCTTCGCTATGTAGTGGCCGTAAGGATAGAGAACGTCGTCTTTCAATCCCAACTGATCGGCGATCTCTTTGATCGGTTTCAAAATTATCACCTTCAAAGTTCGAATTTTTCTTTTGGAGCGTGTTCTTTGGCGATTCTGTCCAGTATTCCGTTGACGAATTTTCCACTGTTCTCCGTGCCGTATCTCTTGGCTATTTCTATGGCTTCATCGATGGTCGCTTCTATGGGGATGTCCTTTTCGAAGAGCAGTTCATAAGTGGCGAGTCTCAGAACGTTTCTGTCCACAGCTGATAGTCGGTTTAAAGACCACTTTTCTAGGTATCGGGAAATGAGATTGTCTATCATGGGAAGGTTTTCTTTTATACCTCTTATGTAGCGCCTGGCATCTTCCTTTGCCTTTTTATCGTAGGTTTCATCCAGAATTTCCTCGAGAATTTGTTCAAGATCTTCGTCTCTTCTGAATTCATGCTGAAACAGGGCTTTGAAGACAGCAAGCCTCATTCTTCGCCTCGGTGTTTTCATGTCTGGATCTCCTTTCCAGATTTATTCTTTCTTTTCTTCATCCTCCTTGATTTCTTCTGGTTCTTCTTCCAGCTCCTCTTCTTTCTCAAAGACGTTCTCCACCGTGACGTTGATGGATTCCACTTTCATGGATGTCATCATTTCGACGTCGTGTTTGACTTTTTCGGTGAGTTTGGAAACGTATTCCGGAATCGACTCACCGTAGGGTACATCGATTTTGAACTCGATCACAAGGCTGTCATCGGGGTTTCTGGTAACATCGAGGCTCTTCCTGATCTTCTTGATAACCTTTGAACTCACATCCCCCAAAAACTCTTCGATGCTTCTGATTGCGATTTCTTTTATCACTCCGTCGGATATTTCGATGTTCTTGTATTCTTCCGCCATGAGGATCCCCCCTTTTTATGCTCTTCCAACGTACTCCCCTGTTCTCGTATCAACTTTTATTTTATCACCAACTTCGATAAAGTAAGGTACAGTGATCTTCAGTCCAGTTTCGAGGACTGCTGGTTTTCCTCCCCCGGAAACAGTATCACCTTTGAAGGAAGGTTCTGTCTCTACCACTGTCAGTTCAACGGTGGTTGGAAGCTCGATTCCTATGGGTGTTCCTTCGTGAAATACAAGGTCCACTTCCATGTTTTCGACCAGGTAGTATTTTGCATCGCCTATTTCCTCTTCACTGAGAGCGTACTGCTCGTAGTCATCAAGTGTCATGAAATAATAGTGATCTCCGTCTCTGTAAAGATACTGGGCTTTTCTGAAAGAGAGTTCTGCTTCCGGTACCTTATCACCGCTTGGAAAGTTCACTTCCCTTACGAGTCCTGTTTTCACGTTCTTGAGTTTTGTCCTGATGAGTCCGCTCCCTCTTCCCATGAAGTGTTTGCTCGCCTCGAGGACTCTGTATATTTCTCCATCGTAGATGATGAACATACCCTTTTTCAGGTCACCCACTTCTATCATGTGAACACCTCCTTACAACAAAATCTACGAGGGGATTTTCTCCCCTCGTAGAATTTTATCATAATCGATTTTTTCAGAGCATTTCTCTGAGTCTGGAAATTATTCCTTCCTTATCCAGACCATATAATTTGTAGAGCATTTCGTAACTGCCGGACACAGCGAACTCTGGAACACCTACTCTCACGTACTTCTTCGGGATGATGCCGTTTTCAAGAAGGGTGGTTCCGAGGTAACTTCCAAGCCCGGTGAAAACGTTGTGATCTTCCACAACGAGAACGGGTTTTCCATCGACCATCTTCAAGGTCTCTATATCGAGATCCACCGGACAGGAGACGTTCAGAACTGCTACGTTTACTCCTTCTTTCTTGAGTTCGTCTGCAGCGCTTACGGCTTCACAGAGTGTGGAACCGTAAGTTATTATCACCGCGTCGTCTCCGTTTCTAACGACATCGATCTTTCCGTATTCGAAGGTGTAACCCTCTCCGAAGAAAGGTTTCCCGTTTTCATCGAGGATGATGGGAAGCTTCGACCTTCCCATGGCGATCACAAAGTTTCCGTACTCCTTCGCGGCGTACCTCACAGCTCTGTCTGTTTGGTTGGGATCACCGGGGACGATCACTTTGAAACCGTACCAGTTCATCGGCCCGGAAACGTAGTCGATTCCGTGGTGAGTCTTTCCGTCCTCTCCCACGTTGAGTCCACAGTGTGTGACAACGACTTTGAGGTTCGTTCCATTGATGGCGTTCAACCTGTGCTGGTTGTAGGTTTCAGAAATTCCAAAAACACCAAAATCAGCGAAGAACGTGATAACACCCTCTGCGGAGAGTGCCCCAGCCATAGCGGCGGCGTTGTGTTCTTGAACACCCACTTCCAAGAGTCTCTCAGGGAACTCTTTGTCGAGCAGATCGAGTTTGACCGATCCCTTCAGGTCGCAGTCCACAGCGACGATGGGAGTGGCTTCTGGATTGTTCGCGTTCTTCTTCACCAGATCCAGAAGGGCTTTTCCGAACGCACCTCTGTTGTCGGTCGGTGAGGTGTAGGTGATGGGCTCTCCCGTGTCGATCTTGATCGGGTAAGTCTTGTAAACTTTCTTGTGCTTTTCCATTGGAAGTTGTTTTCTTTTTTCGATGTACACATCCACATCGTTTTCGATGCCGAGTTCAGCGAGGGCCTTTTCGAGTTCTTCTCTGTTCAGGGGCTTTCCATGGTATTTAACCTCGTTTTCCATGAAGGATACGCCTTTTCCCATGACCGTTTTAGCGAGTATGGCAACGGGATTCAGTTCGTCTTCTACCGCTTCTTTCAGTGCGAGATAGATCTGTTCGTAGTCGTGTCCGTCGATCTCGATGACCCTCCAGCCGTCCGCTAAGTAGTTTTCCTTTATGTTCACGGGCATGACGTCTCTGGCACGGCCGCTGATCTGGGCGTCGTTGTAGTCGATGATCACCGTGAGATTCGTGACACCGTACTTTTTCGCCACTCTTCTTGCCTCCGCCACCTGTCCTTTTGCCTGTTCTGCGTCACTCATGAGAACAAAGACGTGGTAATCTTTTCCTGTGAACCTGGATGCGAGGGCAAAACCGAGTCCGGCTGAAAGACCCTGACCGAGGTTTCCGGTTGTCCAGTCGATGATCCCAACACCTCGGGTCACGTGTCCTTCAAAAACGGAAGCGTGGTGCCTGAATCCCGTGAGGACTTCATCGAGCTCGACAAATCCTAAACGAGCCATAGCTGCGTAAACCCCCGGAGAAGTGTGACCGTGGCTGATCACGATTCTGTCTCTTGCGGGATCATCGACGGGTCTGAGTTTTGCGTACTTGAAGACGGTAAGATAAAGATCGATCGAAGACATGGAGCCTCCAGGATGGCCTGAGTCAGCTATGTAGGTCATTTTCAGTATGTCGCCACGGCAGAGCCTTCCGAGTTCTTTCAACTCTTTGAGTTCGCTTTCTGGAAGCTTTTCATAGGGAAACCTTTCCATCGTTAAACCTCACCTCCCGCAAATGGGTCATAATAGTGGCAAGAAGTATTCACATCTATTGAGATTCTACCATTATAGATATGTTAAAAAGTTTTCTAGGAGGAAAAAATTGTGTTCAAGCTGGTGAGTGAATTTGAGCCAACAGGTGACCAGCCGCAGGCTATAGAGAAACTTGTGGAAGGTTTGAACAGAGGAATGAGATTTCAAACGCTCCTCGGTGTTACGGGGAGCGGAAAGACTTTCACCATGGCCAACGTGATAGCGCGCGTGAACAGACCCGCCCTTGTGATCTCACCGAACAAGACGCTCGCCGCCCAGCTTTATCAGGAGTTCAAAGCGTTCTTCCCGGAAAATCGAGTGGAGTTCTTCATAAGTTACTACGATTACTATCAACCGGAGGCCTACATTCCAACAAAAGATCTTTACATAGAGAAGAACGCTGACATCAACGATGTGATCGTGCGAATGAGAATGTCCACGTTGAAATCTGTGAGAACTCGTCGCGATGTGGTGGTAGTTGCGAGTGTTTCGTGTATTTACGCCACGGGAGACCCGAACGATTTCGATAGGATGAACATAAATCTCGCTGTTGGAGATAGAATAGACGTTCTGGAACTCGCGGAAAGACTGGCAAGGATAGGCTATCAGAGAACGGAGGATGTGTCTCTTTCTGGATGTTTCAGGCTGAAGGGAGACACGGTGGAGATCTACCCGACGTATCAGGATGAAGGGATCAGGATCGAATTCTTCGGAGACGAAGTGGACTCGATAACGTTGATAGACAGATTCAATCGCACCACACTGGAGCACCTTGACAAGATCATCATCTATCCCGCCGTTGAATTTATCACAACGGAGGAGAAACTCAAAAGAGCCGTCGAATCAATAAGGGAGGAGCTTAACGAAAGACTCTCAGAGCTCAAAAAACAGGGAAAGATCCTCGAGTACGAACGCTTGAAGCAGAGAACTCTGAACGACATAGAGCTGCTGGAGACCATGGGATACTGTCCTGGAATAGAGAACTACTCCAGGCACTTCGATGGAAGAAAGCCGGGAGAGCCTCCGTACACTCTTCTCGATTATTTCGATAAAGATTTCATCGTTTTCATAGACGAGTCACACATCACGGTTCCTCAACTCAGGGCCATGTACAACGGAGACAGATCCAGAAAGAAAAATCTGGTTGAATACGGTTTTCGTCTACCTTCCGCTTACGACAACAGACCGCTGACTTTCGAAGAATTTTTGAAAAAAACAGGCCAGATCATCTTTGTTTCCGCTACGCCGGGAGACTTCGAACTCTCGATCTCTGAACAGGTCGTCGAGCAGATCATTAGACCCACAGGACTCGTGGATCCAGAGGTGGAGGTACGTCCCACCGCGGGGCAAGTGGATGATCTTGTGAACGAGATCGTGAAAGTGAAAGAAAGAGGGGAAAGAGCCCTTGTTACGGTGCTCACCAAAAAAACGGCAGAGCTTTTGAGTGAACATCTGACGGAACTTGGAATAAGATCGCTCTATCTTCACTCCGAACTGGACGCCATAGAGAGGGTTGAGGTTTTGAAGAAACTGAGGCGGGGAGACGTGGACGTGGTCGTTGGTGTGAACCTTCTGAGGGAGGGTCTCGATCTTCCCGAGGTGTCACTGGTAGCGATCATGGACGCGGACGTGGAAGGCTTCCTTCGATCTGAAACAACGCTCATCCAGATCATAGGGAGAACCGCAAGGAACATCAACGGGAAGGTCATCATGTACGCCGACAGGATAACAAACGCGATGAAGAGAGCTATCGAAGAAACGAACAGAAGAAGGAGAATTCAGCTCGAGTACAATAAAAAACACGGGATCACTCCACGTTCTGTGATAAAGCCTCTGGAGATAGAAGTGTTCGAACAGTTCATGGTGAAAGAAGAGCCTGAGAGGTACGGAGACACTGTGAAAAACATCTTTGAGATGAAGAAAACGCTCTCTCCGGAGGAGTACATGGCCGTTCTCGAAGAGGAAATGTATCGGGCTGCGAGTGAGCTCAGGTACGAAGACGCAGCGGCCTTGAGGGATGAGCTGTTCAGAATCAGGGAAGAGATAAAAAAGAAAAAGGGGCTTTGAGCCCCTTTTTTCTTTCTGGCGGGGACGACGGGATTTGAACCCGCGACCACCGGTGTGACAGACCGGCATGCTAACCAGGCTGCACCACGTCCCCTGAACCGAATACTATTTTCTCAGAAAAGTCACGGGTTGTCAAGAGGATTTGTGGTGCAAACTACCGATGAATTCCCTGCCCTTTTTATAGCGATCAGATCGATTTTGAGAAGATCTTCCTTGGTTTTTGAAAGTTTCTCTCTGAGTACTTCTTCTACAGCTTCAAAGCTCACTGTTCTTGTTAGTTCCAGAAAGGCTCCGAGCATCACCATGTTTGCGGCTTTCACGCTTCCTGCTTCTTCCGCTATTTCGTTCGCTGGTATTTCAATCGTTTCTATATCGTTCCTTTCTATGATCTGTTCAACAACAGAAGAATTGACCAAGAGCAAACCACCAGATCTGAGTTTTGCTCCGAATTTCATCATGGAGGGAAAGTTCATCGCTATTACTTCCGTGGGATGATCGACAACGGGGGAAGTGATTGGTTTTTCATCCACGATCACAGTGCAGTTGGCGGTGCCTCCTCTCATTTCGGGACCGTACGAAGGAAGCCAGGTGGAGTTTTTCCCTTCTATAACGGCAGCTGCGGCAATTATTTGGCCTGTGAGCATGATTCCCTGACCGCCAAAACCGGCTATTATTATCGCGTGATACGCCATATCAATCGCCCACCTTGTCAACAAAAACTTTCGGTGGAAATTCCTTTACCATGTTCTCCAGAAGCCAGTTCTGAGCTTCAACTGGACTCATCCCCCAGTTTGTGGGACAGGTGCTGAGCACTTCCACCATTCCGAATCCCAGTCCCTTTATCTGTGCGAGAAAAGCTTTCTTTATGGCTTTTTTTGTGTTCAGAATATCCTTTGTGGTACTCACCGTTGTACGTTCAAGGTAAGCAACTCCATCGATAGTACTCAAAGCTTCGGAAACGTGAAGAGGATATCCGTCATTTGCTGCGGTTCTGCCATATGGGGTCGTGGTGGTTTTCTGCCCCAAAAGGGTGGTGGGTGCCATCTGTCCACCCGTCATACCGTACACCGCGTTGTTGACAAATATCGTTGTCAACTTTTCTCCACGGTTCGCCGCGTGGATTGTCTCTGCAATTCCAATGGCCGCGAGATCTCCATCCCCCTGATAGGTGAAGACTATCCTGTCCGGGAGTGCTCTTTTTATACCGGTTGCTACTGCGAGTGCTCTACCGTGCGGAGCCACTGTCCCATCCACATCGAAAAATTCGTAAGCGAAAACAGAGCATCCAACGGGGGCAACCATTATGGTTTTTTCCTGAATGCCCAGCTCATCTATCACTTCTGCTATCAGCCTGTGTATTATTCCATGGTGGCATCCTGGACAGTAAGTGAATTCTCTATCACTCAAGGCTTTCGGTCTTTTGAATATCACTTCCATTTCCTCACCTCCTTGAAGGCAGACAGTATTTCTTCGGGTGTTGGAACAACTCCTCCCATGCGTCCGTAGAAGTGTACCGGCACTTTCCCTTCTACCGAAATCTGAACGTCTTCGACCATCTGTCCGGAACTCATTTCCACAACGAAGATGAGTTGCACTTTTTTGGCCAGTTCTTTGAGCCTTCTTTTCGGGAAAGGCCAGAGTGTCACAGGTCTGAACAGGCCAGCCGGTATTCCTTCTTCTCTCAGAGAGTCCACAACGCTCTTGAGGATTCTTCCTATCGTACCGTAGCCAACCATCAGATACTCTGCACCGTCCACCCTGTACTCTTCCCATCGCTGCTCTGACGCTTCTATCAGCCTGTACTTTTCCTGTAAGCGCTTGTTCATTTTCTCAAGACCGACAGGATCTATGTTGAAAGCGGCTATTCTGTGTGGCTCTCTGTTTCTGGCACCTCGAAGCGCCCAATCCGAATGATCCGGAAGGGTGGACAAATCTCTCATCTCCGGTAGCTCAACGGGTTCCATCATCTGGCCGATCATTCCATCCGCCAGTATGAGAACGGGATTTCTGTATCTGTCAGCGAGATCAAAAGCCAGCTGGGTCAGATCTACAGCTTCCTGAAGTGTTGATGGTGCAAGAACGATCAGTCTGTAATCCCCGTGGCCTCCTCCTTTCACCGCTTGAAAATAATCACCCTGAGAAGGCTGGATGTTTCCAAGTCCAGGACCTCCACGTACCACGTTGACAAAAACGCAGGGAAGCTCTGCGCCTGCAATGTATGAGATCCCCTCCTGCATCAGGCTGAAACCAGGAGAAGATGTAGATGTCATAACACGTTTTCCGGTGCAAGCTGCTCCATAAACCATGTTGACCGTTGCTATTTCACTTTCGGTCTGAAGGAAAACGCCTCCCACTTCAGGAAGTCTTCTCGCCATGTATTCTGCTATCTCGCTCTGGGGAGTGATTGGATAAGCAAAATACAATCTACAACCCGCTCTTATCGCAGATTCTGCTATCGCTTCGTTTCCTTTCATCATGAGTTTTTTCATAAGCACCACTCCTCAAACCTTCACGTTGACTTTCTTCTGAACCTCTCTGAAAACGGTTATACAAACATCCGGACAAGTGAGATAGCAGAATCCGCAGGCTATACATCCATTTCCTTTGTACACCGCAGGATGATAGCCTTTCGAATTGTACCTGTGGGAAAACTCGATCACCTTTGCAGGGCACACGGAGATGCACAGGCCACAACCCTTGCATCTTTCTGAATCGATCGTTATGTAGCCTCTCATATTCTCATCCCCCGATTCCCAATTTTCTTTTCACGAACCTTCTGACCCTGAAAAGGGGATATTCAGTCTCAGGAGGATCGAGCAGTTCTTCCGGGACAGCGGTGAAAAGAACCTTTATCCCTGTTTTCCTGGAAACCTCTGAAACTATCCGCTCTCCTTCGAGAACAACTTCTGCTGTGGTCATGTCTCCGAGATTGGAATTGTTTATCAGGAAATCGAACTTCATCCTGGAAAGAGCGGATATTTTCTCCAAGTTTTCGATAATGTCTTCCGGGCGTTCACAGAACGGTCTGAAGACATTTAAGACAAAATACGTCTGTGTGTCTTTTCTATTCAAAAGATGTCTTAGAACTCCTATTACTTTCGCTCCCTCTTCTCCTCCTGTGTCGATGACGGCTTCTTCACTGGACAGCCAGTCTGTGATTTTTGGTATGATCGGCAAGTCACTGTACCTGAGGTTGTCTTCCGCTGTCACAACGTGGATTCCAAGTACTTCTAATTCTTCCTTCAGGTCTCTCAATCTGAAATAGGGTGTTACCACATCCAGATCGACCAGTGATACGTCCTTCCCCGAACTCTTCAGTTTTAAGGCAAGATTGATCGATATTTCCGTTTTCCCGCTACCGTAAGATCCCATCAAGATACGAATCATACCTTTCTCTCCACCTTCGAGATTCTTCAGAATAATTTTTTGGCTTTTCTTCACCTCTCAGCACCCGCAGTGCCGAAAGAGCAAGTGCTTTCTCCTCGTTGCTTCCTGGAAAGACAAGCACCGGTGCTATGAAACTCACCCTTTCGGTGATCCATGGGACCAGAAACTCTTTTTCATGAGCCAGACCACCTGTGAGAACTATGAAATCAACCTCACCTTTCAAAACATCTGATAGGCCATCGCTCTGTAAACCCTCTTTGCCCACTCATCACCCTGTTTGATTCTTCTGACCACCTCTCTGGCATCGCTGGTTCCAAGATACGCCATGAGTCCGCCGTTTCCCACAATACGCTTCTTCATCTCTTCGTAAGTGAATTTCCCGCTGAAACAAAGGTCAACAAGCTGTGTCAGAGGTAGCGTTCCGCTTCTCTCAGGTGTGAACGGTCCGTCCCCGTCCAGAGCGTTGTTCACATCGATCACTCTTCCCTTTCTGTGCGCGGCGATTGAGATGCCTCCACCCATGTGAGCCACGACGAGGTTCATCTCTTCGTATCTTTTATTCATCATCCTGGCAACTTCTTTTGCGACGGCCTTCTGGTTCAAAGCGTGAAATATGGATTTTCTCTGATAGTTTGGATGTCCGCTGACACGTGCAAAATCTTCCATCTCATCGACAACGACGGGATCTACCACGTAAGCAGGCACACCCGTTTCAGCCGAGAATCTGTGGGCTATGATCACTCCCAGATTTGAAGCGTGCTCTCCGTTTTTTGCTGATTTCAGGGTTTCTATCATCAGGTCGTCCACCAGGTACACTCCTCCGGGTATGGGATCGAGGAGCCCTCCCCGGCTGACAAAAGCGGAAAAAGAACTCAGACTGTATCCAGTTTCTTCGACGAACTGTCTCACTATCTTTTCTCTGAATTCGAGCTGATCCAGGATTCTCTGGAATCTGCCGAGTTCATCCGGTGAATGACTGAAATTTTGCATCTTCACCATTCTTTCGTCTTCGAATATGGACAGCTTTGTGGAAGTAGAACCGGGATTTATGGTGAGGATTCTGAACACACGATCACCCCTTTTTCTGTGCGACCAGCACGCTCAAAGCGATGGAAAGAAATCTCGTTTCCTCGTCGTCTGCTCTGGAAGTGAGGACAACAGGTACTCTACCACCGACAACAACAATCGCTGCTTTTCCACGAGCCATGTATATGAGCGATTTGCTGAGGATGTTTCCTGCTTCTATGCTGGTGACTATCAGTACATCGGCGTCTCCCGCTATTGGACTGTTCCCTGCTTTCGAAGCCAACTCTTCACTGATGGCCATCTCAAGTGTTAAGGGCCCGTCGACGATGCAGTCGTTCCTTTGCTGGAGGATCTTCGATAGTGCAGCGATCTCGAGGGTTAAAGGATTTCTCAAATCGCCCGTTCCTAAGAGTGCGATCTTTGGTTTCTCTATGCCGAGGGATCGGGCGACCAGGATCGAATTTTCCACGATGTCCATTCTTTGCTGAAGATCCGGTGAGATGACGAGACCACCATCCGAGATGATCAGAATTTTGTGGTATCCAGGGACTTCATGGACGCTGACAGCGGAAAGAGTTCTACCGGTTCTGAGACCGTACTCTTTCTTGAGAAACACGGAGAACAGATCACCCGTTTTGATTTTTCCTTTCATCAGTATCTGCGTTTCATTCCTTGATGCGCTTTCGACAGCTTTCCTGACTGCTTCAAAGTGATCTTCAGCATGAACGATTTCTGCTTCCAGTTCGAGGTTCATTCGTTCCACGAGTGTCTCTATTTCTTTTCTCTTTCCAAAGAGCACCGGATCTACGATTTCTTCCTTCTTAGCTCTTACAACGGCTTTCAAAACCTCTTCATCCTCTGCGGCTACAACAGCGATCTTCATTCTTTTTCCCCGAACCAGTTCAACCATCTCCAGGAGATTTTTCATTCGATCACACTCCGATAATCCTTCGCTTTTTCCTCTCCTCTGAGAACCCTCAAAACACCGAGTGCGAGGGCTTCCATTTCCAGCTCTCCTGGAATTACCTCTACTTTTCCGAACTTTTCGATGTAATCTGTGATCATCCGGACGAATCTGTTTTCGTGGGCCATGCCACCTGTTATCACTATGGCGTCGGGTTTGTCTCCAAGGACAGCGCACATTCCACCGATTTCTTTAGCGATCTGATAGGCCATGGCTTCAACGACCAGTTTCGCTTTCCTCGAGGTTTCCATACTATCGAGAGCTTTCCTGAGGTCCTTTGTTCCAAGGTACGCTAAAAGTCCTCCTTTTTTGGTGAATTCTTCTTTCAGTTCGGCGGCTGAGTGTTTACTCGAGTAGGCCGTCTTCACAACGTCTCCAACGGGAAGCTCTCCCGTTCGCTCTATACTGAAGGGTCCTTCGTCGTTGGCGTTGTTCACGTCTATTATCTTTCCGTTTTTACAGGCACAAACAGAGATTCCGCTTCCAAGATGTGCCACTACGATCTTCACCTCTTCTGGTGTTTTGCCCATCTCTCTGGAAACTTTTCTCAATACCGCTTTGATGTTTAGAGCGTGAGAATAACTTTTTCTCTCGATTTCAGGGATTCCAGAGAAACGCGCTTCATCACACATTTCGTCCACTGAAACCGGATCTACCACAAAACAGGGTATTCCGTAGGGTTTTCCCAGTTTGTAGCTGATCACAGCTGCCAGATTGGACACATGGTCAACAGGAGAACGATTGATGAGGTAATCCACCATGTATTCATCTACAACATAAGTTCCCCCCGGAACCGGCTCGAGTACACCACCTCTAGCAGCGATCGCGCTGAAATCTTCTATCCTGTAGCCGACCTCGTCTATGAAGTCTTCCACCGCTTTTCTTCTCAAAGGTTCCTGATCAATCGACTTTTTGAACTTTTTCAGTTCTTCAGCGCTATGAGTGAGGTTCTTTTCAGCGATCTTTTTTTCATCTTCAAACACAGCTACCTTCGTGGAGGATGAACCTGGATTTATCACGAGAATTCTGTACATCCGATCACCTCTTATGTTGACAAAAGATTACATAAATTTTTATGTAGTGTTCTATAAGAATATTACCATACAGAAACATCAAGATCAAAATTTGTCAACATTTTGAGAGAGGAAGAAAGACGGGCCCATTGCGGGCCCGCCGGGGTGTGGGGAAAGAGAGTTACTCCTGAACCATTTCTTCCAGCACTTCAAAGCCTTCGTCGCTGAGGAGAACGAGGAACATTCTTTCGCTGCCTCTGAATTTTCTGTACTGATCCACGGTGATGATGTCGTCCACTTTGTCAGCGAAATCTTTGTAGATATCCTGCACTTCATCTCTGAGGTCGTCTATCTGGTCTTTCAGGTCTTCTGCTGTCTTTGTGTCTCTTTTTACGAGAGCGTTGTAGTACTCCTCATGGAGCTGAACGAACTTTTCTTTCAGGGAATCGAGCTGTTCTTTTGTTTCTTTCGCGACATTGTAGAGCTCTTTCAACTGATCGTCGTTTAGATCCAAGTTGTTCAGTGCTTCTGCGATCCTTGTCTTGAGAGCGAGTTTCAGCTGTTCTTCGTCTCTGATCTGGAGTTTGAGACCGTAGCCGAAACCTCTTTCGGCTCTCATCTGAGGCCTTTCATACATGGGAGCGTTGGGACCGTATCCGGGACCTCCTCCGCAACCCGGGAACTGCTGAGCGTAGCCCATGGGCTGTCTTTCAAAAGCTGGTCTTTCCGAGAAACCTTTGTAGCCCGCCGCGAACACACCCAGTGCCACTGTCAGTACGAGCATCACCACAAAAAACCTTTTCATACTTCCACCTCCTCTTCAGAGTCTCCAGCTTCATCTTAATGCTCCGACCGTGAAAAAAACGTGAAATTTTTTCCTGTTTCAGGAGAATGTTCTGAAGAGTTTTTCGAAGATGTTCAAAGCCTCTTCTATGTCGTTTCCCGAAACGTCTTTGTGGGTTACCAGTCTGATCTCCGTGTTGGATACGGCGTTCGCGAGTACCCCGCTGTTTCTGAGCTCTTCTATGAACTCGTGCGCGTTCACCTTCAGATTGTCGGTCCTCAGAATCACCATGTTGGTTTCCACATCTTCGGGATTCACGGAGTACCCTATTTCTTTCAGCTTCAGGGCGAGAAATCTGGCGTTTTCATGATCTTCTTTCAATCGATCTACCATCTTTGTCAAGGCGATTATCCCAACGGCAGCGAGAACACCTGCCTGTCTCATCCCTCCACCGAGCATCTTTCTTGCCTTTCTCGCTCTTTCTATGAAGTCTCTGTCTCCTACAACTATCGAACCGACGGGTGCGCAGAGACCTTTTGAAAGACAGAACATCACGGAATCGGCGTATTTGGCGTACTCCTTCACGGGAACACCTGAAGCGATTGAGGCGTTGAAGATCCTCGCACCATCTATGTGAACGTTTATGCCGTGTTCTTTGGCTATCGTGTAGATCTCTTTTATGTTTTCAAGCGGGACCACTCTTCCACCAGAACGGTTGTGTGTGTTTTCGATGGCGATGAGCGAAGTTCTGGGGAAGTGTATGTTTCTGGGTCTTATGGCTTTTTTCACATCATCGGGATCCATGGCTCCATTTTTTCCAGGTACAGGATGGGGCATGACTCCGGAGAGAACCGCCATGGCTCCGACTTCGTACCAAAAGATGTGGCTGTCTGCCTCCAGTATCACTTCATCGCCCCTCTGGGTGTGAGCCATTATGCTCACTTGATTTCCCATGGTGCCGGAGGGTACAAAGAGAGCCGCTTCCTTTCCAAAGGTCTCTGCGGCGAGCCTTTCGAGTTCGTTGATGGTTGGATCTTCTCCGTACACATCGTCTCCCACCTCAGCCTGTGCCATGGCTTTTCTCATCTCTTCTGTTGGTTTTGTAACGGTGTCGGACCTGAGATCGATCATCCTGTCACCTCCCACACGATTTGATTGAATTTTAACACCTCAGGTTATAATAATAATAATACTAGACTAATTCAGGAGGTGGTTGGAATGATATACAAAGAACTTGGAAGAACAGCAGAAGAGATTCCAGCTCTGGGTCTGGGCACCTGGGGTATCGGCGGTTTTGAAACACCCGATTACTCCAGAGACGAAGAGATGGTTGAGCTTTTGAAGACGGCGATCAAAATGGGATACACACACATAGACACGGCAGAGTACTACGGTGGAGGGCACACAGAGGAACTCATCGGCAAGGCGATAAAGGATTTCAGGCGTGAGGATCTTTTCATAGTGTCCAAGGTGTGGCCGACGCATCTGAGAAGGGACGATCTTTTGCGCTCCCTCGAGAACACCCTCAAACGACTCGACACGGACTACGTGGATCTTTACCTGATTCACTGGCCGAATCCAGAGATTCCCCTCGAAGAGACCCTTTCCGCAATGGCAGAGGGCGTCAGGCAGGGGCTCATCAGGTACATAGGAGTTTCGAATTTCGACAGAAGACTCCTCGAGGAGGCCATCAGCAAGTCTCAAGAACCCATAGTCTGCGATCAGGTCAAGTACAACATAGAAGACAGAGATCCAGAAAGAGATGGACTTCTCGAGTTCTGCCAAAAGAACGGAGTGACCCTGGTGGCCTACTCTCCACTGAGAAGAACTCTTCTTTCAGAAAAAACGAAGAGAACACTCGAAGAAATAGCGAAGAATCATGGAGCAACCATCTATCAGATTATGCTCGCGTGGCTTCTCGCAAAACCAAATGTTGTTGCCATTCCAAAGGCCGGCAGTGTAGAACATCTCAGGGAGAATCTAAAAGCAGCGGAGATCAAACTTTCCGAAGAGGAAATGAAGCTACTGGACAGCCTTGGCTAATTCTCCAAGGTTTTTGAAGACGAAATCCGGTTTTGTTTCAGCCCTTTCAAGGTCTTCCGGGGTAGTCTCACCGGTGAGAACGAGAATGGAGACTATCCCGGCGTTCTTTCCCAGTTTCACATCCGTGTACAGCCTGTCTCCTACCATTGCCATTCTTTCTTTTGGAACACCGAACTTCTCGGATATCACATCCACAACCAGTGGATTGGGTTTCCCAGCGATCAAGTCTGGCTTTCTTCCCGTCGAGGCTTCTATCGCTGCCATGATGCTTCCAGCGTCTGGAACGGGTCCTTCTTTCGAGGGACAGTTGATGTCCGGATGGGTGGCTATGTAGGATTTTCCCTTTCTGAGTAAAATACAGGCTTTTTTCAGCCTTTCATACGTCAGTGTTTTGTCGAAACCCAGGACCACAAAATCCGGATTTTCCTCATCTATGACGTGTCCGTAAGCCTCGAAGACCTTCTTCAGCTGAGGGGTTCCCAGAAGAAAGATACGGCACTTTCCGAACCGTTTCAGCATGTACTCCACAGTGATTTCTCCAGAGGTTACAACGGCATCGTTCGGCACGTTCACTCCCATGTTTCTCAGCTTCCTCACGTAGTCCTGTGCGCCGAGCGAGGAGTTGTTGGTGAAAAAGACGAATCTTTTGTTTTTCTCTTTCAAAGTCTCCAGGAATTCCAAAGATCCGGGAAGAAGCGAATCGTCCAGATAGAAAGTCCCGTCCATATCTAAAATGAAGAGTTCTATTTTATCCAGCACCTTTCATCCTCCTCTGTCTCACAGCTTCGAAGAGAACCACTCCCACACTCACCGAAACGTTCAGAGAATCTATGTCGTTCTCCATCGGAATGGTGACCACTCTGTCGCACTTCTCTCTCACGAGTCTTCTGATGCCTTCTCCCTCGTTACCAAAGACGAAGGCGGTGGGGAAGGTGAAATCTTCCTCGTAGATGGGTGTACCGTCTATGTCTGAAGCGTAAGTCCAGACACCTTTTTCCTTCAACTCTTCTATCGTTCTTGCCAGATTGGTCACAACGGCGATTCTGGCTCTGAAAACCGTTCCAACCGAAACCTTCACGACGGTTTCTGTTACCTTCACTGACTTGTCCTTTGGGATGATAATTCCGTTCGCTCCTGCTCCCACGGATGTCCTCACGATTGCACCGAGGTTGTGTGGATCCTGAATCTGATCGAGAAGAACTATCAAGGGTGGAGTCTTTGCTTCAAGAATTTCCTCTACAGAACTGTACCGGTACTCTTCTATATCGAAAACAACCCCTTGATGCTTCTTTGTTCCTGAGAGGTTCTTCAACTTTTCTTCTGATTCAAAAGAGTACTTGATACCTCTCTTTTCGACTTCTTCCACGAGGGAGAGAAAGTAACTGCCTGGGTTCTGCATTTTTTGGAAGAATACTTTCTTTATCGGAACGTTATTCCTGAGCGCTTCCTCCAGGATTTTTCTTCCGTAGACTCTCAAGATCCATCACCACCCGGAGTAGTTCTTCAATTCTGTCGAATTCTCTTTTCAAGAATAGATACCCGATCAAAGCTTCGAAACCGGTGCTCTTTCTGTATGTAGGGTCGTTCCCGTGTCTTTTTGCTGCCTTCGAATTCATCGCTCTTTTAACTATTTCTCGCTCCTTTTCGCCGAGGAGATTCCATATATTCTCCAGCATCCATGCCTGACCGTGTTTCGAAGTGTGTTCCTTGACCCTCTCGTGTATGACGGACATTCTGTAATCTCCTGTGAATCTCGATCTGAAGATGAGCTCCAGAACGGCATCTCCCAGGTACGCGAGAACGGCCGGTGGCAGTTTCTCCGGTTCTGCTTCGAATCTGAAGAGTTTTTCCACTCTTTCATCTCCCGATGTAGGCGAACAGTCTCGTGTTCATGTAGTTCTTGTCGGTGAGATAGTACGATAGGTTCTCTTCCAGAAACTGTATCGGAAGAATATTTTCCGGAAGTCTTGGGATGGGAAGGTCTGCCGTGAGATGTGGTAACGTCTTTGCCAGATCGTCGAACACTTTTCTGACGTACGGGATCTGATCATCGTCCTTCACGTAGGTTTCTAACCTGACAAGACCCCTTATACCTTCTCCATCGATCAGTTTCACGTACGCTCCTACTTTTTTCAGAGGTGTTTCCCTCGATGAAACGAACATCTTGCTTCGCTCTCCCTTTTTGAGAAAGCGCAGTTTCTTGAAGTCCTCTTTGCTCAACTCGGTGACACCGATGTTCTTCACAAGACCGATGGGTCCCACGTTTTCCTCGAACGGAAGTTCCCGGGCAGCTGGTCCATCCTTCACGATGAGAGTGTTTTTGTCCATGTGCTTTCTCACTTCTTCTATCTCCAAGGACCTCATGTACAGATCTATCGATTGCATGGCGTCTTTGCCTTCTTTTACAACTTTGAAGAGAATACCTCCGACTTCCTCGTATCCTTCTTCTTGGAAGCTCTGGGAAAATCCAAGGACTCTCTCTTTGACTGGTGGTTTGTCTGGAGAGAAGAGCGTTTTTGTACCACCTTCTCTATCCCAGATGACCGCTCCAACACAGAGTTCCGCGAATATACCGGTGATCCCTTCGTCTGTTGTTATCCGCACAAAGCTTCTTCTTTTGCCATCGACGAAGATGATCTGATCGAGAATTTTCCCTTCTCCCTGTTCGTCTTCCTCCAAAAATCTTGATTCTTCCACAAAAGTCTGATCTCCCACGTGTTCTTCCAGTTCACTTTCAATTCTTTCCACTCTTTCGATACGCACCTGCATCACCCCAGTGCCACGTCGAGGGAAGCCATCACCAGGAATCCCACCATAATCCACCACGTGGAAAGCAGTTCGTTCCCCTTCGAATGGGTTTCCGGAATCACTTCGTCGCTGACAACGTATATCATTGCACCAGCAGCGAAGGCCATCATGTAAGGAAGAAGTCGTTGGGAGATCGACACGATTCCCGCGCCGAGGAGACCACCTATCGCTTCGACGAGTCCTGTGAGGAAAGTTATCAAAAAGGCTTTGCCTTTTTTGTACTTCATGGGTATCAGAGAGGCCATCACGGCGGCTCCTTCGGGAATGTTCTGAACCCCGATTGCGATGGCGATTGCGAGGGCCTGAGGTGTGAAGGCGGAAACCCCCACCGCCATTCCTTCGGGAAAATTGTGTATTGTGATGGCGATGATGAAGAGCCACACACCTTTCAGTCTTTTGGTGTCAGGCCCTTCGTGACCTTTGAGCAGATGTTCGTGGGGAATGAGTTTGTCTGCGAGGTTGACGAAAAGACCACCCAGGACGAAGCCTATCAGGAATCTGACGATTCCTCCCATTTCGAGGGAGGGAGCGACCAAGCTGAAGGCACTCGCAGCCAGCATGACACCGGCAGCGAACCCCAAGAAAGAGTCGATCACCTTATCACTTGTGTGGTGCGGTTTTAAAAAAAGGAACGGCAACGCACCGAGCGAGGTTGCCATTCCCGCGATCGTGCTGTAGAGGATCCCCTTGAGAACCATCTTTTCACCTCAGAGCTTTCTGACGACCTCGAAGATGATCTGAGCGATCTTTCTTCCCGTCTTCTCAGCGACTTCCAGGACTTCCTCTGCGGTGAGTGGCTTGAGATCTTCAGGGACGGCCCTGTCGGTGATGGCAGAAATTCCAAGGACCCTTATCTGACCGTGTCTTGCCACTATGACTTCCGGAACGGTTGACATTCCAACTGCATCGGCCCCGAATTTTCTGAGCATTCTGAGCTCAGCGGGCGTTTCGAAGCACGGACCTGTAACGGCCACATAGACACCCTGATAGACGGGAATTCCCAGTTCTCTTGCACTGTTGTAGGCGAGTTCTATGAGTTCCTTGTCGTAGGGTTCCGACATGTCCGGAAACCTGGGACCCCACTCATCCACGTTAGGACCTATGAGAGGATTGTCACCCATGAAGTTGATGTGATCGGTTATGATCATGGGTCTTCCCACTTCGAAATCCGGATTCAACCCACCAGCGGCGTTGGTAACAATCAGAATTTCAACACCGAGAAGCTGCATCACTCTGATGGGGAATGTGACTTCCTTCATTGAATATCCTTCATAGTAGTGAAACCTTCCGTTCATCAGCATGACGTTCTTTCCAAAGAGTTTTCCGAAGATCAGCTCACCCTTGTGACCCGGAGCTGTGGAAATGGGAAATCCTGGTATCTCGCTGTAGGGTATCTTCTTGGAGGTTCCCTCCTTTTCCACCTCATCCGCTATGACGGAAAGACCAGAACCCAGTATTATCGCTATTTCGGGTGTTTCATCGATCTGACCTTTCAGATATTCAACCGCTTTTTCCACTCTTTCTTTGTAGGCCTTTATGTCCACGTCGAACACCTCCCTGGTCTTTTTCAAGAAAATTCTATCATGAATGCACCACATCGACTTCATGGAACGTAACCGTTCTGGGGTCGAAGATCAGAGTGATCGTTCCAACGGGACCGTTTCTCTGTTTACCTATTATGATTTCAGCTTCGTGAGGTTCGTGAAGCTTGCTTTCCTCTTTGGATTTTTTGCTCCTGTAATATTCCTCCCTGTAGATGAAGATGACTGTGTCTGCGTCCTGTTCTATCGCACCGGATTCCCTGAGGTCACTCAGCCTCGGTCTTTTGTCTTCTCTCTGTTCTACGGCCCTCGAAAGCTGTGAAAGCGCTATCACCACTATGTCGAGTTCCCTCGCAAGGAGCTTCAGAGATCTCGAGATCTCGGATATCTCCTGCTGTCTGCTTTCTTTTCTTCCTTTCAGGTGCATGAGCTGGAGATAGTCGACAAAAATGGCTTTTACATCGTATTCTTTTTTCATCCTTCTCGCTTTTGCCCTCAACGATCGCGGATCGAGGAGTGACTCATCGTCCACAACTATGGGTGCTTTGTAGAGTTTAGAAGCCGCTATTGTGAGTCTTTCCCACTTCTCCTGATCCAGGTATCCTGTTCTGATGCTGTAAAGATCCACACCGGACTCCATGCTGAGTAGTCTTTGAGCGAGCTGTTCCTTGGACATCTCGAGACTGAATATTCCGACGGGGATTTCGAAATTGACAGCCATGTTCCTCGCTATTGAGAGTGCGAAGGAGGTTTTTCCCATGGAGGGTCTCGCTGCTATTATCACCAGATCGGAGCTGTGGAACCCTGTGGTCTGTTTGTCCAGACTTTTGAATCCCGTTGGTAGTCCCGTTATGAGCACACCGGGTTCTATAAGGTTGGCTCTTTCCCTGAAGTTCTCCAGGTTTTCAAACACCCGGTGCATGATGCCTCTCAGATGATCGTAGGATTTTGTCGTTTTCATCTCTGAGATCTCGAAGATCATCTTTTCTGCGTTGTCGAGCAGGATCTCCACATCTTCTTCCATGTAGGCACTTTCTGAGATTTTTCTGGAGATCTCAATGAGTTTCCTCAGAATGGATTTTTCCTTGACGATCTCCGCGTAGTGAAGTGCGTGTGCAGAACTGGGCACAGCCTCAGCGAGCTGGGCCACTTCCAGATCTCCACCTACTTCCTCGAGTTTTCCCATGCTTTGAAGCTTGTCACAGACGGAAACCACGTCCACCGGTTTTCCTTCGTCGTAAAGCTCTTCCATCGCTCTGAAGATGTGTTGGTGTTTTTTCAGATAGAAATCTTCGTGGCTCAAAATTTCAAGAACGTCGTTTATTACCGACGGATCTATCAATATGCTTCCGAGCACAGCAACTTCGGCCTCTAAGTTGTGCGGGGGAACACGCATGTTCTCACCTCTCAAAAAACGTTGAGCCCTATCCCTTCTTCCGTGTCGAAACCGATACCGCTGTTCGGAAAATCTCTTATGAAGAAAAGAATGGAGAAACTCTCAAGAGTGAAATTCCTGCCGAATGAAGTTGAAATCTTCGTTCCAAGACAGTGCAAAGCCTTTTCAACAGACAGAGAAAACTTCTCCACGTTCCAGTCCTTTAATGAAAAAGATATTTCCAGCGCCGGATCACCGTTCTTTGTCTGATAAGAAAATTCCAGGTTGTCACTGGAATAACTCATTTTCAAAGAGTGGGTGGACTCTCCTTTTTTAAACGTCCCGCGTATCCAGAATTCATCCAGTTCAAAGGGATCAACGCTCAGCTTTGTGTACGTGGTTATTCGCGGGTTTTCCATGAAAAGGAAATTCTTTCCGTATATCCTCATCTGATCCTCGACGTACTTAACGTGTGGTTCTCTGTAGTAGTAGGTGAAGTAGAATCTGTTCAGGAAAGCTCCCATTCTCTGCTGGAAGTTCCAGGTGGTGTAACTTCTGCTGATCTCGTCCAGAACGAACCGGGTAGTGGAGTCCACAGTGTGAGTGATATCTCCTGTTTTGAACGAGTAAGAGGTTTTGAGATACGGATCCGAGAACTCCTTTTCGAGGAAATCGTAGGTTGTTTCTAAGGAAGATTTGAAATTTTCATAAGAGAACGATACTTTCAGATCCACCTCGTTTTTTGATTCATTCTGGGAAAACTTTCTGAGGTTTTCTCCGGAAACCGTGAAGAGTTTGTAGTAACTCTCGAAGGAAAAAGGCCCCAGAGGCACTCTGAGTGTGGTTGTGAACAGATTTCCAACACGGTAGCCGTCTTCGTTCGATCTGTACACGCCAGCGTATATTTTATCATCCAGTACGAGAAACTTCCCGAGGGAAAGGTTCTGAAAATCCCATATGGAATCTGTTTTGAGGTAGCTCGTTCGTTCGTCGAGGTTTTGGTTTTCAAACAAGTACTTTCCAGTGGTACTGACGCTCACGGACTGAAAAAGCAAGAAGGGAACAGAACGAAAAGAAAGGCTCACCGACCCGGAGTTCCTCTTTTCTTGATCTTCTATGCGGGTTTCGTGATTGAAACTGTCCACAGAAAAAGTTCCTACACCCGTCTTGACGCTCACTTTTTTCACAGTTACTTGTGGGAGTATGTAACTGTCTTCGCCGTCCGATTCTTTTTTGAGAACCACGTTCAGACTTCCGTTCAGGATCTTCTCCTTTCTTTCGAACTGATAGATTCTCTCTTCGTTTTTCTGTGAGAAAAGGAAGGTGTTTTTACTGTCGAAGATCTTCACCAAAACGCTGTGGGATGTCGATTCTTTGTAGTCTAAATTGATGGACCAGCTTCCCATCTTGTGGTTCCAGTTGAGTTCCTTAGACAGGTCTCCGCTCAATACACTTTTGGTTGAGAAATACAGTAGTCCAGAGGGGTAAGACACGTTGTAAGAGGTTTTCAGGTACGGGTTATCTCCCACACCCACTTCAACGGAGAACGGTTGCGGTTTGTCGGATAGTGAAGTGAAAAAGATGGGTTGATAAAACAGCGGTATTTCCAGAAGATAGAAAACCACATCCTTTGCCAGGAGGTAGTCGTTCTCTTTTATTTCTATGTACCTGGCCTTGAGCTTGTAATGGGGCGGAGTTTCCGAGCAGGTGGAGATGGAACCCATGTCCACGATCGTTCTCGAGCCTTCAGAGGTGAGATCTTCACCGGACAGGTAAATTTTTTTCTTTTCTTTTTCTATTTCGAGGACAGTGCTTCCCCGAATGTGAGTAAGAACGCTTTTTTCATTTTCCAGATAGAAGATCAAATGCTCACCAATCAAGATCGTGTCTGCCTTTCTGTATATCACTCCACCTGAAGCTTCGAGTTTTTTCGCTTTCCCTTCTTCGGTGAGCTGAACCGTGGCTTCGCTCGCCTGGACGGTCATATCTTTGTACGATATTTCAACGCTTCCATGAAAGACCATTTCCTCCGGAAACCTTTCCATTCGATCGGACACTATGACAACCTGTGATGAAAAAAGAGAAGAGACGGTGAAGATGAAGGCAACGAAAAACAGTCTCGAGAGAAATTCTGTGATTCTGTAGGCGAGAAAGGTGTCGAGAAGGATAAACAGGAGCGTTCCAACGATCGTGAACACGATGTTTGGAATCCACGGTGCGAGCACGGGATCGAGGAGATTTTCCTTTCCCATGGCGCTGAGCCACGCACCGCTTCCCTGATAAAGGACAACGAGTACGAAAGTGAAGATCACACCCCAGGATTTGCTTCTCAGCTGAAAGAGAAGAGAGAGAGGCACTCCAACGAGCACTATCACTATCGGCGTCAAAGAGTTCGCGTATCTGCTGTGAAGCTCTACGACCCAGGGAGAAGGTTTCACTCCCACTTTTTTGAAGAATTCTATCTTTTCCTTGAGTTCTCTTCCAGTCATCTCTCTCGGCGTCTTTCCCACACGAA
Organism: Thermotoga petrophila RKU-1; assembly: GCF_000016785.1. Classification (NCBI taxonomy): domain Bacteria; kingdom Thermotogati; phylum Thermotogota; class Thermotogae; order Thermotogales; family Thermotogaceae; genus Thermotoga; species Thermotoga petrophila. The sequence goes on along the minus strand of NC_009486.1, from coordinate 1,058,071 downwards.
GGAGTTTTTCTATGTCTTCTGTAATATCCAGTTTCATCTCAGAAAAGTGCACGTCGAGTTTTAAGAAGCCATCTTTATCGACGGTGTAGTAATTTCCATTGAAGAGGTACCAGTCGTTACCTTTTTTCTGCACCCTTTTTGCGGTGATTATCGTCTCTTCATGCCCGTATCTGAAAATAACCACGTTCCACATCGTGCTTGTTCTTTCGTCGTATTTTTCCACATAGAAATACTGGTCGTCTCCTATCTTTGAGATGACGTTTTCAACGACAAAAACCTCGGGTTTTTTCAGAACGTACTTCGACATTGCTTCTTCTGCTTTTGATTGGTACTCGGGAACGATTTGATCGCTGAGGAAGAAGACGGCTATGGAGAGAAGGGCTCCAAGAATCAGAAAGGGAACGATCAAATTTTTTTGGGAGATTCCGTGAACCTGTATGGCCATGAGCTCTCTTTCTTCGGAGAGTCGTGAGAACGTCCAGAAGATGGCGAGGAGTACTCCAACGGGAACACCCATTGCGACGAAGTAAGGAAGGTAGTAGTACAGCATGAGAAAGAGTTTTTCGATTCCCACCCTGTGCCTCACTATCAGATCGGAGAGCTGGTAGAGAATCTCAAGACTGACGAAAACGATGAAACCACCAAGACCGATCAAGAAAGGGACAACGGAGAGTTTCAGAAGATACTTAATCAGAACTTTCAAAGAGCACCCCTCCGGATTTTTTGAAGAGAAGGAGTTCATCGTGGTAGCACTTGTAGGCCTCTCCCTGAACCATGTAAACGGAGACTTCCACGATGTTGGTGGCGTAATCGGCTATGATCTCTATGTTGCCGGCTATTTCTAAGAGGAGAAGAGCCCTTTTCACATATTTGGGTGACTCCATCATGTAGAGCAAGAGTTCTTCACGCACCTTCTCGTACAGGTCATCAACCTTCGAATCCATCCTGCAAACTTCGAAAGACTTTTCTACGTTCACATCGGCGAACATCCTGAGAGCGAACTTCAACATTTCTGAAGTTTGATTCGCCATGGCTGGAATGTCTTCGAGAGGTTTCAAGGGAGGTTCTTCCATGAGTTCAAGGACGTTCTTTGCGATGTCATGGCATTTGTCGGCTATATTTTCAATGAGCTCTGCCACCCTTATACCCGCTGTTACTGTGAGAAGGGGCTTTCCTATGGGAGAAAAGAGGCCGAGCACCTCCATTGCTTTTTCCTGAATCTCCACTTCCATCTGATCGACAACCTCTTCATCTGCGATCACTTCCCTGGCGAGGGACTCGTTTCTTTCGACAAGTGAGGATATGGAGTTTCTGAACATCTTTTCTATGAACCATCCCGCTTTGAGAACGCCTTTCTTGAATTCTTCCACCTTTTCGTTTAAGAGTCTATTCACTCGATACGCCTCCCGTAACCGAGTTTGTCTCTTATCACCGTCACGTAATCGTACTCAGGAGGTCTCAGAATTCTAACGTATCTTCTGGATTTCTTTACTTCGATTCGTTTTGTTTTTCCCGTCAGGACTCCATCCACCAGCATGTTTATATCTCTCTGGGATTCAACCACCACTTTGAAATTCGAGGGTATCACAACGCTTCGGGTGAGAAAGAATTGTGGTGCAATGGGAGAGATCTCCAGCACCTCGCATTCCGGGAATATTATGGGACCTCCTATGGAAAGAGAATAAGCCGTGGAACCTGTCGGTGTGGAAATCACCACTCCGTCTGCGAAGAACCACATGGAAGAGTGGTGCTCCACCTCGACCTCTATTTCGACCATCTTTCCACTCAGGTCACGTTCGAGGGTGACATCGTTCAGGGCGAGATGGTTTCCGAGTTCACTTTCGATCTGTATGAACCATCTTGTTTCTTCCCGGAAGTTCCAGTTTCTGAGATCCTCGAGAAATCGATCTATCTCATCGAGGGTGTAGGATGTGAGGAACCCCAGTCTGCCTGCCTTGAAGCCCACCATTGGTGTTCCATCGGCCGCTTTTTTCGCTGCCTTGAGCACGGTTCCGTCTCCTCCAACCACCACTATCAAATCTGCCGTAACCCTTCCTGGAGCGTTCGCTTCACCGAACTCGATTACTTCGTGTTCTTTTGAAATCTTTTCTTTCAGGAATTTTCCCTCTTTTTCTCGCTCTTCTCTGTAAAGAATGGCGATTTTCATGAAAGTCTCACCGCCAGATCGAAGAGGGTCTGTACGAGGAAACCGTCCAGGAACATGAGAATGAAGATGGCAATCATAGGAGATATGTCAACAGAACCTATTGGAGGCACAACGCGTCGAATAGGATTCAAAACGATCGAAGATAAAGCATCAAAGAACCTTCTTACAGGGTGATAATAGTAAGGTGTGGTCCAGCTGAAGATCGCAGAGACAACGATGGACACAATCTCCACGTATATGAACGTTCTCAGAACCACCGCGATCGATCTGAGCAGATTGGCTATCACGAACATTCACTTCCCTCCTTCGAATATGGCGCTTCCAATCCTCACCATGGTTGCTCCTTCTTCTATCGCTACTTCGAAATCGTTGCTCATGCCCATGGAAAGCTCCTTGAGTTTCACGTTCCCGTTGAACCTGCTGGCGAGCTCGTCCCTTAGCTCTCTGAGAGTTCTGAAACCCCACCGAACTTCTTCGGGGTTTTCAGCGTAGGGAGCCATGGTCATAAAGCCGAGAACTTCGACGTGTGGGAATTCCTGACAGAGTTTCAAGAACTCTTCCACTTCTTCGACCAGAAGCCCGGCCTTCGTTTCTTCTTTGAAGACGTTCACCTCAAGGAGAATCTTCTGGATTTTCCCAAGTTTTTCTGCCCTTTTTTCTATTTCTTTCAGCTCCTCTTCCCTCCAGACGGAGTGGATCAGTTCACATCTCGGTACGATGTATTTCACCTTGTTCGTCTGTATTCTTCCAATGAAGTGCCAGATGATGGGTTTGCCCTTGAAATATTCGCTCTTTTTGACGAGATCCTGCGCTCTGTTTTCTCCGAACTCTCTGATACCAAGGAACACGAGTTCTTCCATCTGCTGGACGCTGGCGTATTTTGAAGCGACTACGAGCCTCACTTCGAAGGGATCCCTGTTTGCTCGAAGAGCAGCGTTTTTCATTCTGTTGAGAACCCTTTCGAGGTTTTCTTTCAATCCCATGGGAGATCACCTCAGAAGAGACGGTTTTCCGGGACTTCGTACTTCAGGTGTTTGTAAGCCTTTTCAGTGGCGACCCTTCCTCTTGGAGTTCTGGCGAGAAATCCCGCCTGGAGGAGGTAAGGTTCATAAACTTCGCTCAGAGTGTCCGCTTCCACACCGAGTGAAGCGGCGAGGGCGTTCAATCCGACGGGTCCTCCCCTGTAAATCTCTATGATCGTCTTCAGAATCTTCCTGTCGAACTCATCCAGCCCCTCGGCGTCTATGTTCAACACTTCCATGGTCTTCAAAACGATATCGGTATTGATTCTGTCTGCCTTTACCACCGTGAGCATGTCCCTCACTCTCTTCGTGAGTCTTATAGCGATCCTCGGTGTGCCTCTCGATCTTTTCGCGATCATCTCTGCTGCTGAATCTTCTATTTCAACGTCCATCAAGCTGGCCGCTCTTTTTATGATTTCCTTCAGTTCTTTCACAGTGTAGAAGTCCAGTTCGAGGATGATACCAAACCTGCTTCTGAGAGGAGAACTCAAAAGACCACTTCTCGTCGTGGCTCCAACGAGCGTAAAAGGCTGGATGTCTATCCTGATGGACTTCGCACTCGGACCCTTTCCGATCATGATGTCTATCTGGAAGTCTTCGATGGCAGAGTAAAGAAGCTCCTCCACTGCTTTGTTCAATCGGTGTATTTCGTCTATGAAGAGAACGTCTCCCCGTTCCAGACTTGTGAGGATGGCGGCCATATCTCCCTGTTTCACAAGAACCGGTCCGCTCGTAACGTGGATGTTCGTCTGGAGTTCGCTGGCGATTATGTGTGCAAGGGTAGTCTTTCCGAGTCCCGGTGGTCCTGCGAGGAGGACATGATCGAGTACTTCTCCCCTCATCTTCGCTGCTTCGAGAGCGAGGGAGAGTTTCTTTTTCACGTTTTCCTGACCAATGAATTCATCGAGGCTTTTGGGCCTTAGAAACTGTACACCAGAGTCGTAAACGGTCCTTTCAGGTGTGAGAAATTCACTCACCTTTCCACCTCTTCTGTTTTTCTTTTTCTTGAAAAAATTATACCACTCGAACAAAAAAGGGGGCTTGCGCCCCCTTTTCTTCTCTGAAAAAGGAGATCATTTGCCACTTCCCATCACAAAACCGATTATCACACCGACGATTCCGATGGCGACACCCGCAAGGGCCATGGTCTGAACATCGGAGATCTTCTTGCTGAGGGTGGCGCTCACGCTGTTTACATCTTCCATCCATGGTTTCGAAGAGACGACCTCGTCAACTTTCTGGGAGAGTTCTGCGTTACTCTGATTGAGATTCTTAACTTCTTCTTCGACTTTGGTGACTCTTGCTGTGACTGCTCCCATGCTTCTTTCGAGTGAGTTCACCTTGTCAACTGCCGACTCCACCTGAGAAACTCTCTTTTCCAGACTCTCAACACGGCTGTTCACGGTCGTGATCTGACCTTCAAGAACGCTCACACGAGCATCGAGAGCTCTTGCCGTCTTCTGCTGAGTTTCAAGGTCGCTCTGGAGTTTGGAGACGAGCACCTTGAGGTTTCCTATCTCTCCAGACAGAGCGGTGTTGTTTTTCTCGACACTGGCAGAGAGTTCGGAGAGTTTCTGATCGAGAGTATCTGTGTAGGATTTGAGAGTTTTTTCCACGTAATCTTTGAGAGAAGCCTCGGAATTTCTCACTAGTGCCTCAAGGTTCGCCGTTTTCGTCTCAACGGCGGAGAGCCTTCCTTCGAGATCGCTCAGTTTCGAGACGGTCTGGGCGATCTTGCTGTCGACGTAGTCTTTGTTCACGAAGTCCCCCGAAAGTTTGGATTCGAGAGCGGCGATTTTCGAAAGCGCTTCGTTCACTTTAGCATCCAGGCTCTGGAGTTCATCTGACTGACTCTGAACCTGACTCATGACTTCGACTCTGAGGTTTTTGAGGTCAACGAGAGTGGCTTTCAAGTTCGCCACATCGTTCTTGAGAGTTTCAAGATCGGACGTTACTCCCCCAAAATTGTCAGATAGGTTCTGAACCTTCATCAAAGCTGTGCTGACGAGATCCTCGAGAGTAGAGACCTTGTTTATCAGTCCGGAAACGTCCGCAGAAGGTTGTTTGAGTATGTTGTAGAGTCTGTAGAACGCCACCGCTGCCTGATACCTGGTGAGGTAGGAGTTACCCTGGAACGTTCCATCCGGCATTCCAGTGAGAACACCGAGTTTTGACATCTCCATTACCGCTTCGTAGGCCCAGTGGTTGACGGGAACGTCTTTGAACTGCTGTGAAATTCCGACGAATGCTCCAAGCATCAGAACGAACACCAGAAGCTTCTTCATGAAGACACACCTCCTTTGGATTTATCTGTGAATGAATGTTCTTCGGTGGGGAACAGACCCTCTTTTACCTCTCTTCTGAACTCTTGCAAAGCTTTCAATATGACTTCGTACAGGTTTGCGTATTTCTTGGAAAAGCGAGGTGCGAAGTCCGGATTCAGACCGAGAAGGTCGTGCCAGACGAGAACCTGACCATCACAGAAACGGCCTGAACCGATGCCAATGGTTGGAATGGAGACGCTTTCGGTGATCTCCTTAGCGACTTCCTCAACAACGAGCTCCAGAACGATAGCAAAAGCCCCCCTCTTTTCAAGCTCCCTGGCGCTCCTCAAGAGGTATTCTCTGTTTTTTTCCGTCTTTCCTTGGACTCTGTAACCACCGAAACGGTTCACGAACTGAGGTGTGAGGCCTATGTGGCCCATCACCGGAATACCGCTTTCGACCAGTTTTTGAACGAGCTCACCGAATTCCTCTCCACCCTCTATTTTCACGGCATTCGCACCGACCTTCAAGAACTTCCCAGCGTTCTCCACAGCTTTTTCCACGGAAGTCTGGTAGGAAAGGAAAGGCATGTCTGCTACTATGAAAGCGTCTGGGGCTCCCCTTTTCACGGCTGCCACGTGTATCAGCATTTCTTCCATAGTTACGGGAATCGTGTTTTCGTACCCGAGAACGTTGTTTCCAAGGGAGTCTCCAACGAGAATGACATCTATGCCGGCATCTCTCGCGATTCTGGCGCTGGGAGCATCGTACGCGGTGACCATCACGATCTTTTCCTTACCTTTCATCTTCTTGAGCTTCTCGACGTTCACTTTCTGCCACCTCCCTGAGCAGCTTCACAATCTCATCGTAGAGCACGGTGTTTCCGAAGATCTTTTCGTACTCCCTGCGCTCTTCCTCTACCACCTGCCAGTCTCCTCTTTTCACAGGGCCTGTCAGAGAACATTCCACTCTCATCTTCTTTATGTTGTCCGCCACACCTTTCATCAGGGTGTGAATGAGGAGTTCCGGTTCATCCAGACCAAGAAGAGTGTATATCCTCTTTGAAAGATAGGCAAGTGCCACCGGGAAATTCGAAGCGATGACAGCGGCGAGATGGTAAGCTTTCTTTTTTTCCGAAGGGATCACGAAGTACCTTCCGGAGATCTCTTCTGCGATTTTTTTCACAACCGCGAGACCTCTTTCGTCTCCTTCCAATCCAAAGACGATCTGGTCTTTCATTTCAAGGGCTTTTTCGAGGCTGGAAAAAGAAAAGTTCGGGTGGATCGATGCTCTTCCACTCTTTTTGAAAATCTCCGACGAGAGAAATCCAGAACAATGTACCAAAACAGCGTCTCCGAGATTCAAGTGGTTCGCCACCGTTTCTATGTATCTGTCCGGGACGATAACGAAGACCACACCGTTCAACTCAGGGTGCTTTTCTATCGTGGCAGCTTTTCCCCCGTAAACTTCAGCAAGGTTTCGAGCCTTATCTATACTGCGGGACAGGATGTATCCTATTTCACACCGATCTTTCAAACACTCAAGAAAAAACCTCGTGAGGGTTCCGGTGCCCACAAAGTTCAGAACCATTTCAATATCTCCCTCAATTTTTCAACGATTCTCGAAGTGGAGTTTGCTGTTATCACAGCCCTCTTCTGGCTCGATCCGCCTTCTATGTTCAACTGTTCTTTCAATTTCTCGAAGATCTTTCTGCAATCTATCCAGTTCGAAACGATCTCTACCCGGTCAGGATGCTCTAAAAGAACGATTGTGTCTTTGCGATCTGCGAGGAACTTGGGTAAGTACTTCATTTCCTCTGGAGTTCCAGAGAAGTGATACAGATAGTACTTTCCGATCTTTTCTGGTTCTGCTACTTTTGAGAGAATCTCGGCGTACTTTTCCGACAGTTTGTCGAGCTTTGCACTCTTCTCTTTGACTTCTTCGAGAAGGTTCTCTGCTCTCTTCAGGAGTTCCTTTGTGGATGTGGTCAGCACTCTGGAGAGTGACTTCAAGAGTTTATCTTTTTCTCTGTAATCTTTCAGGGCTCGATCGCCTGCAACGAAATAGATCCTTGTTAGCACCTTCTTCACCTTCTCCGTGTCCACGATCTTTATCAGACCGATTTCTCCAGTGTTTTCTACATGAAACCCTCCGCAGGCGGTGACATCGAAATCTCCTATCTTCACCACTCTGACTTTTCCTTCCACATTGGGCAGTTTTCTGAGGTTCATTTTCTCTGCTTCTTCTTTTTCTATCTCGAGAATTTCAACTCTCTCACAGCTTCTCACCACTTCGTTGGCCAGATCCTCAGCTTCTTCCAGAACATCTTCGAGAACGAACGGAGCGTTCAGATCTATGGTGGAGACCCTCTCTCCCATGAGGAAACTCACCGTTTCAAGATCGGCCACTTTCAGAAAAGCGGCTGAGAGGATGTGCTGAGCGGTGTGCTGACAGGCGATGTCTCTTCTCCTGACAAGGTCTATTTTGTACTCGTACTCACCTGGTTCGAGATGAGTATCCAGATAATGGAGGATGTAGCCATCTTTTTCCTTCACCTTCAGAACGTTTGCGGGGCCGATCTTTCCTCTATCTCCGAGTTGCCCTCCCTTTCCATCCGGATAGAAAGGGCTTGTTCTTGAAATGGCGATGATTTTATCTCTATCTCTTACAACTTCATCTACTCTTATTTTGTTTATGTTCATCCCTCCTGTGACAGTGTTCTCTCTATCTTCATTATACTGCTTGAACCGATTTCATGATACAATTAGAAAAAACACAAGGAGGTACGTTCATGAGACTTGAAGGAAAGGTGTGTCTGATCACAGGGGCTGCAAGCGGGATAGGAAAAGCCACCACTCTTCTTTTCATGCAGGAAGGCGCCACAGTGATCGCTGGCGATATCTCGAAAGAAAATCTCGACTCTCTTGTGAAAGAAGCAGAAGGACTCCCGGGAAAAGTCGATCCCTACATTTTGAATGTGACCGACAGAGATCAAATAAAGGAAGTCGTGGAAAAAGTCGTTCAAAAGTACGGCCGGATTGATGTTCTGGTGAACAACGCGGGAATAACAAGGGATGCGCTTCTTGTGAGGATGAAAGAAGAAGACTGGGATGCGGTAATAAACGTGAATCTGAAGGGTGTTTTCAACGTGACTCAGATGGTGGTGCCCTACATGATCAAACAGAGGAACGGTTCGATCGTGAACGTCTCCTCTGTCGTTGGAATATACGGGAATCCCGGTCAGACGAACTACGCGGCGTCGAAGGCAGGAGTAATAGGAATGACCAAGACGTGGGCGAAGGAACTCGCTGGAAGAAACATCAGAGTGAACGCTGTGGCACCCGGGTTCATAGAAACGCCCATGACCGAAAAACTTCCAGAAAAAGCACGTGAAGCGGCCCTTTCAAGGATACCACTTGGGAGGTTTGGAAAACCAGAAGAGGTGGCGCAGGTTATACTCTTCCTCGCTTCGGACGAGTCGAGTTACGTCACAGGACAGGTGATAGGAATAGATGGGGGCCTCGTGATCTGAGGCCCCTCATCTTCTGAAGACTTCCACTCCGTCTATGTAAACCCTTTCCACCACGGATTTCATATCGAACGGATGTCCGCTCCAGACCACAAGATCCGCGTCCTTTCCAGGTTCAATGGAACCGATTCTATCTTCGAGGCCGAGGATCTTAGCAGGATTCACCGTCAGGATCTTCAGCAGATCTTCTTCCTTTGCACCGTACCTCATGGCAGTTGCCGCCTGAACGGTTGCAAACTCGAGAGGAATCACCGGGTGATCACACATCAAGGCTATAAGAACCCCATCTTTCAGGAGTTTTGCGATAGTTTCCATCGTCAGATCTTTCAGTTCCAGCTTTGTTCTGAAGGTGAGGAGTGGTCCCACAACGACGGGTATCTTTTTCTCCGCTAGCACCTTAGAAATCTTGTACGCTTCCGTTCCGTGTTCTATGACGAGGTTGAAACCGAACTCCTCTGCTATTCTGATGGCGGTGAGGATGTCGTCCGCTCGGTGGGCGTGCATTCTGGCAGGAATCTTCTTTCTGAGGACCATCTCGCCGACTTCCATTTTCAGGTCGGTTTCGGTGAATTCTTTTCCTTCTTTCTGGGCGAGTTCCTTTTTCTTCATGTAATTCTTCACTTTAGTGAAGTAGTCTCTGATCACTCCCGCTGTTCCCATTCTCGTTGAAGGAGTTTGTTTCCTCTCACCGTAGACCCTCTTTGGATTTTCTCCGAACGCCATCTTCAAACCTGCGGGATCCTTCACAACGCACTCTTCCACAATTATGGACCTGAACTTTATCACACTTCCCTGTCCACCCACCGGGTTGGCGCTTCCAGGAACGATCATCACGGATGTGACTCCACCGGCAAGAGCCCGCTCTATGGCCGGATCCTGCGGATTGAAACCATCGAGTGCTTTCACATGCGGTGTGACGGGATCCGTAGCTTCGTTTCCATCACTGTAATAGTACCCTACTCCTTCCTCAAAGAGCCCGATGTGGGAGTGCGCGTCGATGAAACCAGGAAACAGGAATTTTCCCGTCAGATCAACGATTTCCGCGTCGGGATCTTCTATGTTTTCTCCCAACTTTTCCACTTTTCCGTTCGAGACAAGCACATCTCCTTTGAAGGGTCTGGAAGTTATGGGAAAGACCGTGGCGTTTTTAAAGAGAATCTTCACACTCATCCCTCCCCTTTTGGTTCGCTTCACGAACTATTTTAACACGTTCCAGACTGGAAAACACCATGGAGATCAAAAGGAGGATTGCCCCTAAAAGCTGTTTCCCTGCCATCGTCTCGCCCAGCATGAAATAAGAAACAACTGCTGCGAAAACAGGTTCTCCCAGGAAAACAATCGCAGACACGTTGTTTCCAAGCGCTTTTTGGTATTTTGCCTGAAGGTAGATGGCCAGAATGGTGGCCGCAAGAGCGGTGAAGACAGCACTTCCAACAGCTGGGAGTGTGAAGTTCCAGTTCTTCCAGAAAACATTCAGTATCAGGTTCAAAATCCCCACTACCAGAAACTGTGGAAAGAGGAGATCCACTTCTTTGACTCGCTTTGAGAACATCGTTATCAGGACAACGTGCAAGGCAAAGCTCACCGCACAGATCAAGGTGAGAAAGTCCCCGAAGTTGAAGCCTTTGATTCCACCTGAGATCATGTAAAGTCCCAGGCTTGCGACAAAAAAGGAAACGATCTGGAATATCGTTGGAATTTCTCTCTCCAGAAGATACGCAAAGACCGGAACGAAAACGATGTACATCGATGTGATGAAACCGCTCTTCGTGGAGGTGGTGATCGTGAGTCCCCACGTTTGTGTGGTATAGGCAATTCCCAGGAGTGTTCCAAGGATCGATCCGTACTTGACGTTCCCCTTTCCAAATAGAAAATAAGAAACCAGTGCTGCGATGAAGAATCTAACGGCGATATAAAAGGTGGGAGAGACTCCCACCAGTACGATCTTCTGTATGGGGAATGTTGATCCCCAGATGAACGAGACAAATAGTAAACTAAGAAGTGCTCTCGCCAATATTCACCACCCGCTTCTCATTGTGAATTCGAATTCCTTTTCTGAATTGGCCGGAACGATCAGTTCAAAAGCAAGCTGGTCTGAAGTTTCTTTCAACGGTTTGATGGAAAATCTGAGCAGTCTCAGCATATTTCCGTAGACGTTGATTCTCACCTTCGATTCTGTTTCGTTCAGGTTCTGAACGGTCACTCTCCAAGTCCTTTCGTATTCGTATGTGTCTTTGTAGTTTCTTTCGTCCAGAATCTCTCCTCTCACGCGAACGTCCCAGGAGTCCGTTACGGGAAGCTCCAGAAGGGAGTTTTTCGGAGTGTCGGGGATGCTTGTTTCCCCGATCATTATATCCACACCGGAAATGTTAGAGAATATGCTCACCGTGCCTCCCGGAAGATCCACAGGAGTCTTGAAACTTCTCGTGAAGGTGGTTTTCTGATAATCGAAACTCGAGTCATTCACTGCAAAAGAGTACGAGTAGTACTCGTCAGCGTCGGACAGATTCGTTTCTATGAGATTCACGACAGGAGATTTGTCCAGATCTTTCAACTTGCCGAGGTGATAAACCTTGACTTCCTCAGACTCGTGTTCTTCGGGCATTTCTCTTGAGGCCGAAACGCTGAGGTACATCCCTTTCCAAATGGAAGTTTCCCCAGCGGGCCTGGAAATTAAAAAAACATCCGCGCTTTCCACACCAGAGACCGATAGAAAGGCGTTTCCTGTGAGAGTATCTTCGAAGAGATAGTACCTGACGTTCCAGCTTCCTGAGGAACGCAGAAGCAAAGTTACCTTTCCCTGCCCGTTCATCACGAGTTTCCGACCGATCTGGGGTTCTTCGTATTCCAGAACAAGCCACTTTTTCAACGCGGAGTTGTAGATGTAGTACTTCGTGTCTTTTTTCAAAACGAGAGGAGAAGTACTTATCACTTCGAACTGTGAGGGAGGTTCGTCCACCGCTTTGACGGTTTTTCCTTTTATAATTTCTTCCCAGGAAGGTTCTTTTTCCGAAACCACGTACCAGCTTTTTGCTCCGATTACATCCATCACGTCCCATCCCTGAGGAACGGAGATGGTTTCTGTACCGCTCACGGATAAACTTTCCATGAGGATCGCACTGTCCTGAAAAAGAATGAGAACGGGTGCTGCAAAGATCGTTGTCGATGCGAATAAAAGAAACAACAAGCTTCTCATAATTTTCACCTCCTCCTGAAGATTCTATCACCCGGGGTTAAAATATCCTGAGAGGTGATTCGAGATGAAGGTGATCTTTTTTGAGAACGACGAAGAACTCCTGAGAGAAGCTTTGAACATCAGAAGGGAGGTTTTCGTCGAAGAGCAGGGAGTCCCCGAGGAAGAAGAACTCGATGGGAAAGATTCTGCGAGCGTTCACGTGCTTCTTGAAAAAGAAGGAAAATTCATAGGGACTGCAAGGATAAGAAAGATCGATGACGGAACGTTCAAGATAGAACGCGTGGCAATTCTGAAAGAAGAAAGAGGAAAGGGATACGGAAGGTTCCTCATGGAAAACATAGAAAGGGAGCTTTTTCCCAAGGGAGTTCAAAAGATCGTTTTGAACGCTCAGATCCAGGTGAGAGAGTTCTACGAGAGGCTCGGTTACAGAGCGGAAGGAGAGCCCTTCTATGAAGCGAACATTCCACACGTGAGGATGGTGAAGGTGGTGAAACGGTGAAGGTAACTCCCCTCATGGAACAGTACCTGAGAATAAAAGAACAGTACAAAGATTCCATTCTGCTGTTTCGTCTGGGAGATTTCTACGAGGCGTTTTTCGAAGACGCGAAGATCGTTTCAAAGGTTTTGAACATAGTCCTCACGAGAAGACAGGATGCCCCCATGGCAGGTATTCCATACCACGCGTTGAACTCCTACCTGAAAAAGCTCGTCGAAGCGGGATACAAGGTGGCGATCTGTGACCAGATGGAGGAACCTTCGAAGTCGAAGAAGCTGATCAGAAGGGAAGTCACACGCGTTGTCACCCCTGGGTCCATCTTAGAAGATGAGTTTCTCAGTGAAACGAACAACTACATGGCCGTTGTCTCAGAAGAGAAAGGACAGTACTGTACGATCTTCTGCGATGTCTCGACAGGTGAGGTCCTGGTTCACGAAAGTTCAGACGAACAGGAAACGATGGATCTGCTGAAGAATTACTCCATTTCCCAGATCGTTTGTCCAGATCACTTGAAACCTTCATTGAAAGAACGCTTTCCGGGTGTTTACACAGAATCCATAAGTGAGTGGTATTTCTCCGATCTGGAAGAAGTGGAGAAAGCCTACAATCTGAAAGACATTCATCATTTCGAGCTCTCATCCCTTGCATTGAAGACCCTTGCGGCGCTGATAAAGTATGTCAAGTACACGATGATCACGGAAGAACTGAATCTGAAACCTCCTCTTCTCATCTCCCAGAGAGATTACATGATACTCGATTCCGCGACGGTGGAAAATCTTTCGTTGATCCCCGGTGACAGGGGAAAGAACCTCTTCGATGTGCTGAACAACACGGAAACCCCCATGGGAGCTCGACTTCTGAAAAAATGGATTCTTCACCCCCTGGTCGATAGGAAACAGATCGAAGAAAGGCTCGAGACTGTGGAAAAACTGGTGAGTGACAGAATGAACCTGGAAGAGTTGAGGGATCTTCTTTCGAACGTGAGGGATGTGGAGCGGATCGTTTCGCGGGTGGAATACAACAGGTCCGTTCCCAGGGATCTGGTGGCACTCAGAGAGACGCTGGAGATCATCCCGAAACTGAACGAAATTCTTTCAACCTTCGGTGTGTTCAAGAACCTCGCCTTCCCGGAAAGACTGCTTGACCTGCTTCAAAGAGCCGTTGAAGATGACCCGGCGGGAAGCCCTGGTGAGGGAAAAGTTATAAAGAGAGGATTCTCACCCGAACTCGACGAGTACAGGGATCTTTTGGAACATGCCGAAGAGAGACTCAAAGAGTTCGAAGAGAAGGAGAGAAAAAGAACTGGTATCCAAAAGTTGAAGGTTGGATACAACCAGGTCTTTGGTTACTACATAGAGGTGACGAAGGCGAATCTGGACAAGATTCCCGATGATTACGAAAGAAAACAGACACTCGTCAATTCTGAAAGATTCATCACACCAGAATTGAAGGAGTTCGAGACAAAGATAATGGCCGCTAAGGAGAGAATAGAAGAACTGGAAAAGGAACTCTTCAAAAACGTATGCGAAGAGGTGAAAAAGCACAAGGAGATTCTCCTCAAAATCTCGGAGGAACTGGCAAAGATCGATGTGCTTTCGACGTTGGCTTACGATGCTATCCTGTACAGTTACACAAAACCCATCTTTTCGGAAGGAAGGCTGGAGATCAAGGGGGGAAGACACCCGATCGTTGAAAGGTTCACACAGAATTTTGTTGAAAACGATATTTACATGGACAACGAGAGAAGGTTTGTGGTAATAACGGGTCCCAACATGAGCGGGAAGTCCACTTTCATCAGACAGGTGGGTCTCATATCCCTCATGGCGCAGATAGGATCGTTTGTGCCGGCGCAGAAGGCGATTCTTCCCGTGTTCGACAGGATTTTCACGCGAATGGGTGCCAGAGACGATCTCGCTGGTGGTAGAAGTACGTTCCTTGTCGAGATGAACGAGATGGCACTCATCCTGCTGAAATCAACGGAAAAGAGCCTGGTTCTCTTGGACGAGGTGGGAAGAGGTACGAGCACCCAGGACGGCGTCAGCATAGCCTGGGCAATCTCAGAGGAACTCATAAAGAGAGGATGTAAGGTGCTGTTTGCCACTCACTTCACAGAACTCACCGAACTCGAAAAACACTTTCCGCAGGTCCAGAACAAAACCATTCTGGTAAAAGAAGAAGGCAAAAACGTGATATTCACCCACAAGGTGGTGGACGGTGTGGCAGACAGAAGTTACGGAATAGAGGTCGCAAAGATAGCGGGTATCCCCGACAGGGTCATAAACAGAGCTTATGAAATTCTGGAGAGGAATTTTAAAAACAACACGAAGAAAAACGGAAAATCGAACAGATTCAGTCAGCAGATTCCTCTCTTTCCTGTTTGATGCTCTTTATCAGTTCAACGTAATTGTCGTTTCTGAAGATACCGTATCCCATCACAAGGATCGTCGCACCGTTTTTAACCAGTATCGATGCGTTCTCTTCGTTTACACCGCCGTCGACCATGATTTCCGTTTCCAGTCCCAGTTCTTTCACCATCTTTCTCAGGTTTCTTATTTTCTCAAGACTCCTTGCTATGAACCTCTGACCAGAGAAACCGGGATTGACGCTCATCACCAGTACACCATCGACGTCGGTTATGATCTCTGAAAGAAGATTGATGGGGGTATGCGGATTTATGGCAACAAAGGCCTGTGCTCCAAGGTCTTTAACACGATGGACCAACCTGTGGAGATGAAAGGTCGATTCGTAATGGATGGCAACCATATCTGCGCCTTCTTCTATGAAGCGGTCGATGTAATCTTCGGGATTGGTGATCATCAGATGTACACTTATGGGAAGTTTTGTTTCTTTCCTGAGGGCTTTCAGAACGGGAAGTCCAAAGGAAATGTTTGGAACAAAGTGACCATCCATGACATCGAAATGGATCATATCCACGTGCTCCTCCACTCTTTTCACTTCATCGGCCAGTCTTGCAAGGTCACATGCGAGAATTGAAGCTGCTATTTTCGCCATTACTTTTTCCTCCTTCCCAGAAGCTCGTAAAACATCTTCACGTAATTCTCGTATCGACTCTCTGCGATTTCTCCGTTCTCCACGGCTTCTTTCACTCCACAATCCGGTTCATCCACGTGGTTGCAATCTGAGAAGAAACACTGTTTGTCTCCAAATTCCTTGAAGTAGTTTTTCAGTTCCTCGGGTTCTATGTCGCTGATCTCCAGATTTGCGAAGCCCGGAGTATCGACCACATAACCACCGAAATCGAATTTCAAGAGCTGGGCAGTTGTTGTGGTATGTCTTCCTCTCTGGAGTTTCTCTGAAACTTCGCTCACGCGAAGCTTCAAGCCCGGATTTATGGCGTTGAGCAAGCTACTTTTTCCAACTCCGGAGAGTCCGGCCATTGTGCTGATCTTTCCCTTCAGATATTCCTTGAGCTCCTCAATCCCCATTCCAGTTTTCGCACTGGTTTTAACGATTGGATAGAGTTCAGAATAGATCTCTTCCAGTTCTCTCACTTTCTTCAGGTCGGCCTCGTCGTAGAGGTCCATCTTGTTGAAGACCATCACCGTTTCCAGTTCGTTTTTTTCGGCGAGAACAAGAAATTTATCGATTATGTAGGTCGAAGTTTCCGGCATTTTCACTGTCACCACAAGGATCACCTGGTCCACATTTGCAACGTGAGGTTTGGTGAGCAGATTTTTTCTGTGCAGCACGTTCTCTATGACTCCGGATCCTGTTTCATCCGGTGTGTACTCCACCCTGTCTCCAACGTATATCTTGAGGTTCTGCAGACGGAATTTTCCTCTCAGTTTGCAGAGGATTCTTTCACCGGTTTCCTCGTCTTCAACCGTTACCATGTTCGAGTGAAAACTCACCACTATTCCTCTTCTTCTCAAACTCATTCCTCCCCAAGGATGAGAATAACTTCCGTTGCTATGGAGCCTTCTGGAGGATACTGCGCCACCACCGTATCACCCGTTCCAAACAGTAAAACACGGGGATCGTCCTTCAGTTCATCCGCTTTTTTACCCACAAAATTTTCCACCAGAAAATAGCTTTCTCTTTCACCTGTATCGATCAGAAGAATTAGTTTTCCGTTGTAGACCTGCCCATCTTCCGGATAGGTTGCAAGAATCCTGTCTTTTTCAATGCCAAAAGGAAAGTAAACAGTTTCGTAATTCCATCCGAGTCTCTTCAGGATCTCTTCTGCGACCGAGAGATTCAACTGTGAAAGACGAGGCACGGTTCTTTTCTGGGGATTTTCATAGTAAAGGTTTACCGTTCTTCCCTTTTTCACTCGTGAACCAACCCAGGGGTAAGTGTCCACTACTGTTTCAGTAGAAGACGCATCACAAAACAACCCAGATGTCCTCAGTCTTTCACACGCTTCTATCCCGATAAGCCCGATAACATCTGGTACCGTGCTGTACTGACTTTGATAAAGCTTCATTGCGAACAAAAAGAAAAGCCCACCAACCACGATGCCGGTTACTATTCCAAGAAACACTCTCATGATGTTGACTTTATTCTCTTCAACCTCAACTGACCGCAGGCTGCCTCAATGTCGGCACCTTTTTCTCGTCTGATTTCTGCTTCGATTCCGCTTTCCAGTAATATCCTCTTGAAGGTCAACAGTCGTTCCCGCGATGGTTTTTTCAGATCTTCCACCGTTGGATTCACAGGGATCAAATTCACGAAGACCTTCATGTTTTTCAGGATTTCAGCCAGCTTCTTTGCGTCGCTTATCTCATCGTTCATGCCCTTTATGAGTACGTACTCTATTGTTACACGGTTTCCCGTCTTTTTCTGATAGATCTTCACCGCATTCAAGATCTCTTCGATGGAGTACTTCTTGTTCAAAGGAACGAGCTGATCTCTCTTGAAATTTGTTGGGGCATGGAGTGAAAGAGCGAGTTTCACGTCGAGCCCTTCTTCGGCCAGCTGAATTATTCTATCAGGGATTCCAACTGTCGAAATCGTGATCCTCCTGATACCAATGTTTCCCATCTTTTTGTGGTTCAGTGTTCTTATGCTTTTTATCGTGTTTTCGTAGTTCAGAAGAGGTTCTCCCATTCCCATGTACACAACGTTTCCTATTTTTTTCTTCTCTTCTTTTTCCATGGAAAGGATCTGTGCTACGATTTCTCCTGTGGTGAGATTCCTCACAAATCCACTCATTCCTGTGGCACAGAAAATACACTTCACAGGACATCCAACCTGGGTTGAGATGCAGGCCGTTATTCTGTCTGGATGGAAAAGCATCACAGATTCTATCGTATTTCCATCTTCGAGTTCCCAGAGGAATTTGGTGGTACCATCTATTCTGGAAACCTTCTTGTCGAGGAGTTTCAAGAAGGGAATAGAAAAGTGCTCTTTCAAAAGAGCACGGTGCTTTTTCGAAAGGTTTGTCATCTCGTCGAAGTTGTTCACTTTTTTGTTGAATATCCAGTCCAGAATTTGATCTGCCCTGTATCGTTCGAGACCCAGGTTCGTGATCTCGGTTATCAGTTCTTCGTAAGAAAGATCGAGTAGATTTTTCAAGTCAACACCTCCCAGTTTGAAATTATACTATAGAGTTTAAGGAGGGATATCTTTGGACAAACTCTTTGAATCCCTTTACAAAACAGGCTGTGACGTGCGAATGTTCGAAAAGCTTTCCTGCCACACCAGCATAAAAATCGGAGGAAGGGTGAAATATCTTGTCCTTCCAAACGATGTTTTTTCCCTGGAGCGAGCCATCAATGTTCTGGGGGATGTCCCGTTTCAAATGATGGGACTTGGTACGAATCTTCTGGTTCAAGATGACGATCTGGACATCGCAGTGGTGAAAACAGAAAGACTGAATCAAATTGAAATAAAGGGAGAAAAGGTACTGGTGGAAAGTGGAACTCCCCTGAAAAGACTCTGTCTATTTTTGATGGAAGCGGAGCTTGGAGGACTGGAGTTCGCGTACGGGATACCGGGGAGCGTGGGCGGAGCCATCTATATGAACGCGGGAGCGTACGGAGGAGAGATCGGGGAGTTCGTCGAAGCGGTCGAGGTTCTAAGAGATGGAAAAAGGACCTGGCTTTCGAAGAACGAGATTTTTTTCGGCTACAGAGACAGTACATTTAAAAGAGAGAAATCGATCATAACACGTGTGATGATGAGTTTCAAAAGAGAAAAGAAAGAAGTCATAAAAGCGAAGATGGACGATTATATAAAGAGGCGTTTGGAGAAACAACCCCTCGATCTTCCAAGTGCGGGAAGTGTGTTCAAAAGGCCAAGAGAGGATTTCTACGTGGGAAAGGCCATAGAATCCTTAGGTTTGAAGGGCTACAGAATTGGAGGGGCTCAGATATCGGAAAAACACGCGGGATTCATTGTGAACGCAGGGAATGCCACTTTCGATGACGTGATGAAACTCATCGAGTTTGTGAGAAAAAAGGTGAAAGAGAAATACGGTGTGGAGCTGGAAACGGAGGTTGAAATCTGGTGGAATGGAAGACGGTGGTGAGACCCCACACAGAAAGGATCAACGTTAAGAGATCAGAATTCTATGCCACGATCTTTCCGATAAAGGACGAGAAAGACTTTCGTGAGAAGTTGAAAGAAGTCTCGAAAAGGGATGCCACTCACAACTGCTGGGCTTACAGAATTTTCTCTCCAAACGGTATCCTTGAACACAGTTCGGACGATGGTGAGCCGAGTGGAACGGCGGGCAGACCCATTCTCGGGGTTTTAAAAAAATACGATCTTATGAACACAGCGATCGTTGTCACAAGATATTTCGGTGGAGTGAAACTGGGTGTTCGTGGACTCATAGAAGCTTACTCTTCGGCTGCTGAGATGGCGGTCAAGGGGGCAGAGCTGAGAAGGCTGAGGCTCATGAAAGAGTTCGAAGTGGAGATAGGTTATCAGGAATTGAACAACGTGTTCAGAGTTGCGGAGATGATAGGACTGGAACTCGTTGAGATGAACTACACCGAAAGGGGAGCAAAGATCCTGCTGCGTGGTCTTGAAGTACCTGAAAACCTGGTGATAAAAACGATTCGTGATGTGTTAATATAATCACGAAGGAGGGAAAACAAATGAAAGAACTGGAGGACCTTGAAAGGATTCTCGATTCAATGATAGAGGATTACAGAAAGCTGAAAGAAGAAAATAGGGAACTGTGGTCGAAGGTGAAACAGTTGAACGAGAGGGTACTTCACTTAGAAAAGGAGAAGGAACAACTGGAAAAGACCATCGAGCAACACAAAAGGTCCCTGAACACACTCGTGGAGAAAATTCAGCGTTTTCTCTCCCTCACAACCGATCAGGGGATGATACAGGATGAAGAAGAAAATAAGCGTTAGACTTGGAAAAAAAGTGTACAATCTCGTTACGGATGAGGATCTGGAAATAGTCAATCAAACCATAGAGAAAATAGAAAAAGACTTCAAGCGGTACGAAGAATTCATCGATGAAGTGGGGATAGATAACATCCTGTTCGTCATGTTGGCCAACACCGTGCTCGAAAACGTGAAAATGAGTGAGAGAATCAAAAATCTGAAGAAAAAACTCTCTCAAATACTCAGGGAGGGTGATCGGAAACCTTGAAGAGAATAGTCGTTGTATCTGGGCTTTCGGGGGCGGGTAAAACCACTGCAATGGGTTTTCTTGAGGATCTGGGGTATTTCTGTGTTGATAACGTTCCCGGTAACATACTGGAGGAACTCTTGAAGCTCTTCATGAGTTCTGACCTCGAAAAGATGGCGATGGCTATTGATGTGCGAAGCGAACACCTCGGAGATCCCATATCAACGGTTGAGAGGATAAAGGAGAAAACGAACGCTCTGGTGATTTTTTTGGAGGCGTCCACGGAAGAACTCCTAAGAAGATACGCTCTGACGAGAAGAAGACACCCTCTTCAAAAGGACGGATTAGGGCTGGAAGACGCCATAGAGAAAGAGAAGGAAATCCTCTCTCATATAAAGGAAATAGCGGATGTTGTTATAGATACGACCAGGATGAACACGCATCAACTGCGCGAAACCCTGGCGCATTTTCTCGTGAACCAAGCCGGTGGAACCTCTGTCAGAATAATGAGTTTCGGATTTAAACACGGAATCCCGATGGACGCGGATTTCGTTTTTGATGCTCGTTTTCTTCCGAATCCACACTACGTACCGGAACTTTCTTCGAAAACGGGGTTGGACAGCGAGGTAGAAGCGTACTTCAAAAATTATCCGGTGGTGGAAGAGTTCATCGAAAAGATCTTTGAAGTACTCAAGGTAGCGATAGAAGAGTATCAGAGGACTGGAAGAAGGATAATCACTGTAGGGATAGGATGTACCGGTGGCAAACATAGATCCGTGTACATCACACATAGACTGAAAGAAATGCTGGAAAGAGAAGGTTTTACGGTCATTGAGAAGCACAGAGATATAGAGAAGGTGTGAGCTGTGAATGTGGTTGCTGTAGGTGGAGGGACGGGGCTTTCTACTCTTTTGAAGGGATTGAAAAACATCGATTCTTTTGAAATAACCGCTGTTGTCTCAGTCACGGATGAGGGAGGAAGCTCCGGAAAGTTAAGAAAAGAGTTGAACGTACCCCCTCCAGGTGATGTGAGAAACAACATCGTGGCTCTGGCAAAAGACGAAGACCTCCTTGCAAAGCTCATGAGCTATCGCTTCAATGAAGGATCTTTGAAAGGACACAGCCTGGGGAACCTGATAATAGCGGCTCTTACCAAGATCGAAGGAAGTTTCTCGGAGGCCATAAGAATTTTAGAGAGAGTGCTCGCTATAAAGGGGAGAGTCTTACCTGTGAGCGAAGACCACGCAAGACTTGTGGCGAAGTTCGAAGATGGGGAAGAGGTGATCGGTGAAACGAATATTGTTAGAAAAGGTGGAAAAATAGTCGAAGTCAGGTTGGATAGACCGATCGATGCCCTTCCTGAAGTCCTCGAGGCGATTGAAAGGGCCGATATCATCATCTTTGGTCCAGGGAGTCTCTACACGAGTATCATCACAAACGTTCTCGTAAACGGTGTGAAGGATGCGATAAAAAGATCAAGAGCGAAGAAAATATACGTGTGTAACCTCATGACCCAGCCAGGTGAAACAACAGGATACAGGGTTTCGGACCACGTCAAAGAACTCGAAAGGTACCTGGAGCAAAACGTGGATTTCGTGCTGGTGAACACCCGCAAGCCCTCTGAAGAGGTGCTCGAAAGGTATAGAAAAGAGGGAAGCGATTTCGTGGAGATCGACGCTGAAAACATACAGAACACCATTCTGGCAGAGCCCTTTCTTGTAGAGATAGTTGACCCCTCAGATGGTCAAAGAAAGATAAGACACGACTCTGTGAAGCTGGCGGATGTGATAGAGAGAATTTCGAGGTGGTGAGCCTCTTGAGGCGAACTTTCTCTGAGGAGATAAAAGAGGAACTCGTGAACGTCCCTTTTGGAAGTCGTGATGAGGCTATAGCGGAACTATTGGGTTTCATAAAAGCGCGAGGTGATCTGGACGTCAAGAGCAGGCATATCGTTTTTTCTTTGCATTCTTTTGCCGCCTCGAGGCGGCTTTTGAATTTAATGAAGTATCTCTCAAAACCCGTTTCGGAGATAATTGTAGAGAAATCACACAACATAAAGAAGAGGTACATAAAAATCACCGCGGAGTATTCGGAAAGTTTCATGGTGATAGAACCGTTCTTCGACGTAGCCCTATTTGTTTCATTTTTGAGAGGGTTGTTTCTCAGCGGAGGATCCATGACGAATCCAAGGTATCATTATCATCTGGAAATCAATCTGTTTGAGGAAGAAACGCTCGCTCTCACAAAGAAAAGTTTGAAAGATTTCTTCAACATAAACGCAGGCATTGTAGAACTCAGGAATACAAGAAAACTTTATATAAAGTCTATAAAGGATATTCTTGTGTTCCTCGAAGCCGTAGGGGTTCAGAGAAAGCTTGAAGAGATAGATCGAATCGTCACTGAAAGAAAAGTGATCGGTGATGTGAACAGAACAGTAAACTTTATAGAAGCGAACGCCATCAGAACGGCCAACAGTACAGCTCGTCAGATACGTGCGATAGAGGTTATAAAAGAGAACATGGGACTCGAAAACTTACCCGAAGATTTGAGAAGAGTCGCCCTGGTTCGATTGAAAAACAAAGAGCTCTCACTCAGAGAGCTGGGGAAAAAGTTGAATCTCACAAAATCTCAAATATACTCGAAACTGAAAAGAATTATCAAAATAGCTGAAAGGTTTGGTGATGTAAAATGAAGTGCCCGTTTTGTGGTTCGATGGACACAAGAGTGCTTGATTCGAGGCCCACTCTCGATGGAACCGCTATCAGAAGACGCAGAGAGTGCTCTTCTTGTGGTAAAAGATTCACCACTTACGAGAGATACGAAGAAGCACCTGTTCTTGTTGTAAAAAAGGATGGCAGGCGGGAGAAGTTTGACAGGGAAAAGATAAAAAATGGTATGATAAAAGCTTGTGAGAAGAGACCTGTCACCTACGAGCAGATCGAGGAAGCTGTGAACAGAATCTGCTTGAAACTCAGAGAAGAAGGATCCTTCGAAGTTGAAACGAAACGAATAGGAGAACTGGTTATGGAGGAGTTGAAGAAACTGGATCAGGTTGCTTACGTACGATTCGCTTCAGTCTATCGTGATTTCAGGGAAGTGGATCAATTTTTGGAAATCGTGAAAGAACTAAAAAGAGAGAAGGAGGGCGAAGAACAATGAAGAAAGTCCGTCTCACCCGTGAGGGTTATGAGAAGCTGAAGAAAGAACTGGAAGATCTGAAAAGGAAATTCATGTACGAGATCTCTGAAAGAATAAAAGAAGCGAGAGAACTCGGAGATCTGTCGGAAAACTCGGAGTACGAAGCTGCGAAGAACGAACAGGGACGTGTTGGAAGCAGGATCATGGAGATCGAACAGATCCTGAGCAACGCAGAGATCATAGAAGATTCTGAGGAAAGCGACGAGGTTACACTGGGGAAATGGGTTGTTATAAAGAACCTGGATACCGGTGAAGAACACAAGTTTCGAATCGTCACACCTCAGGAAGCGGACTTTTTCGCTCAAAAACTGAGCTCCGACTCTCCACTGGGCAAAAGCCTTCTCGGTAGAAAGGTGGGAGATGTGGTAAAGGTAAAAGCTCCCAGTGGCGTTCAGCGTTATCAGGTGATGGCGGTAATGAACAAGTAACGGAGGTGGTTGTGTGTTAAAAGAGTTCAAAGAACAACGACTCAATGAGATACAGGAACTTCGTTCCATGGGTATAGAGCCATATCCTTACAAATTCGAAAAAGAACTCACTGCCAGGGAAATAAGGGAAAAGTACGACTATCTCCAAGCTGGAGAAGTTCTTGAATCTGAAAAACTCTCTTTCGCAGGGAGAGTCATGTCGATACGCCACCATGGAAAGACGGCCTTCTTTCACATGAAAGATGACACAGGTCGAATCCAGGCTTACGTAAGGGCAGATTCTGTTGGAAAGGAAAAAATGGATCTCTTCAAAAGACACGTCAAAATAGGTGACTTTATAGGAGTAAGAGGCTTTCCGTTCAAAAGCAAAACCGGAGAGTTGACCATTTACGTTCAAGAATACACGCTTCTGAGTAAGGCTCTACGTCCCTTGCCCGAGAAGTGGCACGGCATAAAAGATAAGGAAATCATATACAGGCAGAGGTACCTCGAACTCATCGTAAGCGACGAGGCTATTGAGAGGTTCAGAAAGCGCTTCAAGGCTGTTCAAGTGATACGGGAATTTCTCAACAGCAGGGGATTCATCGAGGTGGAAACGCCTATCCTCCATTACGTCACAGGTGGTGCGGAAGCGAGACCTTTTGTGACCCACCTAAACGTTTTTGATATAGATATGTATCTGAGAATCGCACCGGAGCTTTACCTGAAGAGGTTGATCATCGGCGGTTTTGAGAAGATATACGAGATAGGAAAGAACTTCAGAAACGAAGGAATATCTTACAAACACAGTCCCGAGTTCACCAGCATAGAAATCTACCAGGCTTACGCGGATTACAACGATATGATGGATCTCACTGAAGAACTGATAGTGGAAGTTGTGAAAAGAACATGCGGCACCTTGAAAATCTCCTACCAGGGCAAGGAGATAGACTTCACACCACCCTGGAAAAGAGTGAGAATGAGAGACTTTCTCAAAGAAAAACTCGGGGTGGACATCCTCGAAGATCCCGATGAAGTGTTGTTGAAGAAGCTCGAAGAATATGGAGTGGAACTGGAAATAAAGAACAGAGCACACCTCATAGATAAACTCAGAGATCTGGTGGAAGAAGAACTGGTGAATCCCACCTTCATAATCGATCATCCTGTGGTGATTTCCCCTCTTGCCAAAAGACACCGAGAGGATCCTAGACTCACGGAAAGGTTCGAACTCATCATATTTGGAAGGGAGATCGCGAACGCGTTCAGTGAGCTGAACGATCCCGTTGATCAATACCAGAGATTTCTCGAACAGGCGAAAATGAGAGAAGAGGGGGACGAAGAAGCACACATGATGGATCTCGATTTTGTGAGGGCCCTCGAGTATGGAATGCCTCCCACGGGAGGACTGGGAATCGGTCTTGACAGGCTCTTCATGTTCATCACAGATTCCCCCACAATAAGGGATGTGATTCCCTTCCCAATTGTGAAACCCCAAAAATTCGAGGAAGAAGAGGCGGAATTCGAAGGAGGGTTTGAAGAATGAGAAAATGGATGAAAAAGTGGCAAGGGGTTATTATCTGGGCAGTCGCCATTGCGTTCGTGGCGGGTATGATCTGGTGGTCGGTGTCGATCAACCTCAGAAACACCCAGAACAACGTTAAATACACCCTCGAACAGAGTCTCGCTTACATCACAAAAGACGGAACGGCTTTGAACGATTCCACCTATTGGCTCATGCCGTGGGAAGTGAACGACTATTACTCCAACCTGTTGAGTTCTTATCAGATCATATCTCTAGATCCACTTTTTGAGGAACCCAGACTCAAAGCTCTGATAGCGGACGTCTTTCTCCAGCAGAAAGTGGTTCTTTACTATGCGGAAAAGAACGACATAAAGCCTTCCAAGAAAGAAATCAACCAGGAAGTGAACAACGTTATCCAAACAATAAAGAACGATCAAAATCAGCTCAACCGGATAGAGAGAACGTACGGAAGTCTTTCGAACTACGAGAAGAACTACCTGGAGCCTCAAATTCGAGTTCAGCTCACCATCAAGAAGGTTCAGGAAAAAGTGGGAGTTGTCACCGAGGATGAAATAAAGAAATATTTCGAGGAAAACAAGGAAGACCTTCAGAAGCAGTACGACAGAGTTGACATAGAAGCTGTGTCGTTCGACAGCAGTTCCACGGCTCAGGGGTTCATTGCAAAAGCAAGTGAGGTGGGTTTCGATGAAGCAGCTTCCAGTATGAATGTTACTGTTCAACCTTTTTCCAACGCTACAAGGGGGATTTTCCCGGATGAAATAGACACGGCTCTGTTCAGTGCCACTCCAGGTTCGATTGTTGGACCGTTCTTTTTCCTCGATCAGTGGTACGTGTTCAGGGTGAAGACTTCCTCGGTTCTCACAGATTTCAACGCCTTCGAGAACAGCGACGCGTACAGTGATGTGAAAACGAAGCTGGAACAGGAAAAATTCCAGAAGTGGTTGGAAGAGTTCATGAAGGAAGAAAATCTATCGTACGCGTTCAACGATCAGGTTCTTGAATACTGGTGGAAGTACTTCAAGAACGAAGAAGACCTCTACGGAAAACTGGCGAACCTTCTCTTCCAGGGAGAAAACCTGGTAACAGAAACATCTGATGAGCTGAAATCTCTCTTCGTCCTTCTCTCCGACAGCAAGATCCAGGAACTCACCAAACAGATAGCCGAATTGACTCAGTACAGAACAGCGCTTGAAAATTCTCAGGAACCAGATGAGGATCTTATAAAGAAGTACGGGAAACTTTCGATCGAGGAAGTCGACGCAAGAAAAGAAGAGCTTGAAAAGAAAAAAGCAGAGTTGGAAAACAAAAAAAGAGCAGTTGTGGATTATCTTTACGAGAACTACCCGTCTTCCACGTATGTACTGGAATACGCGTACCGCTTGCACCCCAACGACATAAACATCAAGTACAACTATTACGCCAATCTTTACAATCAAATCAAACCTTATCTGTCAACTGGAACCTACGATCCGAACCAGATATTTGGGGTTCTTCTCGGTCTCTACACAGTGGCCAATGCAACGGACGCTTCTACCAGCATACGTCTCGACTCTTATTACATGCTCTACGATATGAGCCTTGCACTGAACGATCCCACGTCTGCGAAGTATTACCTTGATGAGATGAAAAAAATCGATCCAAATTTCATGGATTACGAGTCTGCCTACAATCAGGTGGAATCAATTCTCGAAGCCATGAAAGCATCAGAAGAATCTACACCTTCTACATCGACAGGAGAATGAAATGAGCGACTATCTTCTGATAGTTTTTCTGGCAGCAAAGATCGTTCTTTTCTACGTACCTACTTTGAGTTCTTTCAGCGTTTCCGTTGTTTTCAGTACCGCAGGATGGTTGATGTTGCTGCTTCTGGTTTTTAAGGGAGGGCACAAGCTTCTTTACACGGTGCTCTCCCTTCTGTTGTTCGTTGATTTTCTTTACTTTCAGAACTTTGGAAACCTTCCATCCATTAAGGAAGTAGTTCTGCTTCCTCAGGTGGGAGATCTCGGCGGTGAAATCAAGTACTTCATCGATTTGTACTCTCTTCTCTTTGTGGCAGATCTTCCTTTTGTGTGGTTCTTCTTCAAAGAAAATACGAAGCGAACGTTTTCTCTGTCATCGCTTTTTGTCCTGGTTCTGTCTTTCACCTTTCTCGGTGCCGTCCACACCTCTCAGAATCTGCAGTCGAAGTTTGTCTTCAACAGATACGGTGTTTTTGATTATCACGTTCAGGACATCATCAATCTCTTTGTGAACAAGAAAGAAGAAAACAACGATTTGGCGGTTTCTTCCGTTAGAAGTGAAACAGCTGAACCCTCTCAAAAAATCCTCTTTGGAATAGGAAAAGGAAAAAACGTGATAGTCGTTCAGATGGAATCGCTGCAGAATTTCGTGATCGGTCTTGAAGTGAACGGGCAAGAGATCACGCCGAACATAAATTCATTTTTGAGAGACTCCGGAACCGTCTATTTCTCGAACTGCTACCAGCAGGTGGGGAGCGGGAACACAGCCGACGCCGAGTTTGTTGTGAACACCTCTCTTCACACACTGGGAGACAGTGTGGTCTATGAAGAGTACCCCGTGATAAACCTTCCTGCTTTGCCCAGAATTATGAAACAAAACGGCTATCACACAATAGCGTTTCATGGAAACGTTGGCTGGTTTTGGAACAGAGAAGAGGTTTACAAACATATCGGTTTCGATGAATTCGTGAGTCTTGAAGATTTCCAACAGGATGAGGTTTTCGGGATGGGACTGGCAGATGTTTCTTTCTTCAAGCAGGCTGTTCAGAAACTGCGAAACTATCCACAACCCTTCTACGCTTTTTTGATAACTATATCCAGTCACACTCCCTTTGTTATTCCTGAAGAGCACAGAAAACTCGAACTTCCTGAAGACATATCAGATACCATCGTTGGACACTATCTGCAGGCTATACATTACGCCGATGAAGCGTTCGGTGTTTTTCTTGATGAATTGAAACGAGCTGGCCTCTACGAAAACTCTGTGATCGTTCTCTACGGTGACCACGCGGGCCTGTATCCATTCAACAGGGAAGTCAAAACGAAGATACCCGAGATCCTGGATAGAGAATTTTCTTTCGAAATCGCCCTCAATATTCCCTTTGCTATCCACATCCCTGGAGAGAACATTCGTAGGGTGGTCAACATCCCTGGAGGACAGATAGACTTTCTTCCCACGATCCTGAACGTGATGGGAATAAATTACAGAGAAGGTTTCTTCATGGGGCAGGATCTTCTGAACGCGAAACATGGTTTTGCTGCTTTGAGATATCACGTTCCGGACGGATCTTTCATAGACGACAACCGAGTGTTCATTGTCTCATGGGACGGTAGACTGGATAAGAGTTTGGCTGTCGACAGAAAAAATGGTACTCCTCAAAGGTACGTGGAGTTTTTAGATGGCTATGTAAAGGCCATACAGCAAATAGAGGCTTCCAGATACTTCATCCTCAGAAACTGTCAGCCTCTGCAGAAGGTCGCCAAGGATCAGACCTCCTCGAGGTGAAGTATCACTCTGTCGTCTTCGAATTCCAATCTCGATACGATCAGATCCTCGAGAAATCTTGCTATCTTTTTGGGGTAGATGTGAATCTCGTTCCCGTGAACTTCCAGTCCTTCTCGCTCTATTCTGCTTTTCAGCATTTCCATTAGGAAAGAGGGCACACCTACTTTCAGGATGATGGGATCATCGGGTGTTTTCTGCGTCGATACTACTTTGACTTTCACCGACAGGGAAAAAGGGAAGGAACCGTGCTTCAGTTTCACTTTAAGGTTTTCATCCTCCTTCGAAAGTGAGAATTGAGAAAATCCTTCGGTGCTTTTCAGAACGATCTTCTCGATCGTAGAATAATTGGCCTCCAACTTGAGCATTCAAACCCCTCCTATACGATGTTTTTCTGAAAATTTCTTTTGAGGTGTTTCACTGTGAACCTTCCCCAGTTGAAAGTGATGAAAGCCGATGTGGCGTTTCCAAGGACTATGCCCCACCAGACTCCCACAAGTCCTATTCTCAGAACGAAGACGAACAGCCACGAAAAGACAACCTGCATAATCACAGTTCTCATGATGGTGACAATCAGACTTTTGAGTCCCTGACCCACTCCCTGAAACATGGAGGAGGTGAACATTCCAAATGGAACACCTGGAAGAAAAAGACTCAGGATTCTGAGGGCTTTCACCAGATCGCTGTATAATTTTTCACCTTCCTGAGAATAAGTGAACAGCCTAGCGATGTATGGGGCAAAAATCAAGATTGTGAACATCACTGCCAGCCCTACGAAAAATCCGAGTTTCACGGCGTAGAGATGTGCCGTTTCGAGTTTTTCTCCGTTTCTCTCACCAAAAGCGGCACCTGTAACGGATGTCACGGCCATGGCCATTCCGATGAGCGGGACAGTCCCAAAATTTATAACACGCCACGCACTCGTGAAAACCGCAACTCCGTAGTCTCCTCCTGCCCTCACCGCAAAGACGTTGAGCACGTAGATCGCCACCGACATCGAGGCCTGCGCCAGGGAAGCCGGAATACCGATCTTCAATATTCTCTTCAGAATTTCTCCATCCCATTTCAAACGGAAGGATACGTACGTGTCCTTCTTGAAAAACATCCAGTACGCAATCAGAAGGGAAGAAACAGCGATTGATACTACGGTGGCGTACGCTGCTCCTCTGACCCCCATACCGAAGACGTAGATGAACACGGGATCCAGACCTATGTTCAGAAGGGAACCTATAGTTATGGCCACCATCGCTCTTTTCGCGTCTCCCTCACCTCTGAAAACACCGTTTGCTACGTTGTTGAACATGATAAGGGGAATGAAATACACGAGGATCACCGAATACTCGAGGGCCAGTCTGAGAGTTTCCCCCTGAGCTCCCGCGAAACTGAGGATGTCAGAAATAAAGGGAAGGATAACAGCAATGCTCAAAAAACCAATGACGATTGAAAGCAGGATGGAAACAGAAGCCGCGGTATCTGCTCCTTCCTTGTCTCTTTCTCCGATCTTTTGGGACACCACCGAACTCGCTCCAACCCCTATACCTGCGGCGAGGGAGATGATCACCATGAAAACAGGGAAGAACAATCCTATCGCTGCCAGCGCATAAGGCCCCAGTCCCGCAACCCAAATACCATCGGCCAGGTTGTAAATCGTCTGAACTAACATGGCAAGCATCATGGGGATTGAGAGTTTCACTATGGCTTTTCTGGGATCTCCTCTCAGAAGTTTTATTCCGATGGTTTCTCTTTCCAGAACCGGTCACCTCCCGTTAAAGATTCTATCATCGAACCAGTGTTAGGATAGTTAAAAAGGAGGGATGAGTGTGAGAATTTTCCTTTTCGATTACGACGGCACACTGGCCGAAGACAACGGGTTCGCAGAGAAATATTTTAAGAAACTCACTTCTTTTTTCAGAGATAGAGGTGTTTCGATCTCTCCAGAGCTGGTTCTTGGCTGTGTGGAGGAAATAACCAGGAATCCCGATGGATCAACCAATCTGGAGAGATACATGAAATGCCTTGGAAAGAGAACGTCACAGTGTGCAGAGAAATGGAAAGAACTCTTCATGGAGTTTTATGAAAGCGAACTTTTCGATTCGCTCAAAGATACGGTTAAACCTGTGAGGAAGATAGTGGATCTTCTGAAAGAGAAGGAAAAAGAAGGGAAGGTTGTTCTGGCAACGAACCCTGTCTTTCCAAGAATCGCTATTTTGAAGCGACTGAACTGGATTGGATTGTCAGAAGACGATTTTCACTTGATAACGGACATGGAGAGCTTCCATTTTTGCAAGCCAGATCCGAGGTACTACCTCGAGATATGTGAAAAGATGAGAGTTTCTCCGGAAGACTGTGTTATGTACGGGGACGACGAATTGAACGATGGAGTGTGTGAAAAGTTGGGGATGAAGTTCATCAGAGTCCGCTGAAGTAGTCTAAGGCGATCTTCAGAATTTCAGGATCCCACTGGGATCCCTCGTTTCTGCGAAGAATTTCGAGGGCTGTTTTTCTATCCATGGCTTTTCTGTACGGTCTGTCGCTGGTCATCGCATCGAATGCGTCAGCTATGGCGATGATCCTCGATTCCAACGGTATTTCTTCCCCGCGAAGTCCATCCGGGTATCCCTGACCGCTGTACCATTCGTGATGGTGTCTCACTATCTTCGCTATATCGGAGAAGTCTTCGATTTTGCTGATCAGTTTTTCACCGAGTTCTGGATGCTTCTTCACTTCTTCGTATTCTTCTTTTGTGAGCTTAGAGGTTTTGTTGAGAATGGCACCTTTGACACCTATCTTTCCTATATCGTGGAGAACAGCGGCTATCCTGATTCTCTCCACCACCTGATCTGGAAGACCCATTCTTCTGGCTATTTCCTGTGAATAATCAGCGACTCTCAGGCTGTGTCCGCTGGTGTAGGGATCTTTTAACTCCACCGCGTACGAGAACGCTTCTATTGTTTGGAAAAAGGTTTTTCGGAGTTTCCTGTAGAGGCTCAAACGTGAGAAGAAGATCGCCAGGATTCTCGCCATCATTTTGAGGGATGAGAGTTCGTATTCAGTGATTTCCGAATCCTTTTCAATTTCGAGGACGAGGGGAGTGTTTTCGTACTCGAAGAAGATGGCGGCCGCGGATCTTGTTCTTCCATTCGTGACATCGTAAAATTCTGGGAAGTCCCTCACATCGTTCACGAAAAGATCTTTCTTTGTTTCAAAAGCCTTTACCACGATACCTCTTTTGAGATTGACCACCTCGATCTGGCCGTTTTTCAGAAAGAAGGTTTTTATTTTTCCATCTTCGAGAAGAGAAACGGACGACAGCACGATGCCGGGGAACATGTCTTTCAAATAGTGTAGTATCTTCTCTATGAGTTCTGTTCTTCTTGAAACACCTAAAACCTCTTCCAGAGAGCTGATCATCCTTGAGAGCGTGTCTCTGTTCTTCATAACCTCAAGATACGAATCGTGGGCGTTCAGAAGAAAGAGGGAAAAATTCAGAACGGAGTTCAGGAACATTTCTTCATCCCTTTCGAGTTCTCTGCTTACAAAGATCTTGGCGGATGTCTTTCCGGCTTCTTTGTAGAGCAGATTTTCTGTGAATTCACCAACAGCAATGGATCTCTGTGAGTTTTTCAACTCGAGTCCCGACAGCGGTTCTACCAGTTTCTTCACATCGTAAAAAATCCTTTCAAGAGTAGGAACAGGATCGACCTCAAGATCCATTTCTCCCATGGTTTCCATGATTCTGGCCAGCTGGGTGGAGAGGATCTGAAGGCTTTCGTAAGAGGCTTCCAGCTCCTGATTCACGGCTGTGAGTTGCTGGTTTAACGCTGTGAGTTCTTGATTCATTGCAGACATCTCTTCACTCTTCTCGTTCATCTCATTCTTCAAATTTCTGTACCATCTTCGCCTAAACAGGGAAAGAAACACGGCGAAAACGAGGCAGGGGTAGGCAAGGGACAGTAAGTTGCCTTTGAGAATTTCTAAAAAAGAGAAGCTGGAAAGGAGAACAACCAGAGAAATCTCGAGGAGATTGATGAGTTTTTCCATTTTTTCCGTCACTTTCAATAACCTCCTGCGATACTTGATGAACATTTTTTCAACAGGAGATGCGGCTCGAGCAAAACATCTTCAAACCTTCCATCAACACGTCAATGGCCCTGGAAAGGAGATCCTTCTCAAGCACGCACGCGATTCTTATCTCTTTTTTTCCAAGCCCTGGAGTCAAATAGAATCCCCTCAGGGGAGCGACCATGGTTGTTTCACCATCCATGTTGAAATCTGTCAGCATCCACCTTGCGAATTCTTCCGCGTCCTCCACGGGGAGTTCCGCGGTTATGTAGAAGGCACCTGAGGGTTTTGTGAAACGTTTCAAACCGTGTTCTTCGAGTTTCTTCAATACTGTTTCGACTCTCTCTCTGTACGTTTCCCTCACGAAATCAAAAAAGGAATCGTCGAGATTCAGCAAACCAACGGATCCGATTTGTTCTAACAGAGGTGGAGCGAGCCTCCCCTGAGCCAGTTTCATGGCGTGTGATATCAATTCTTCGTTTCTCGTGATCAGACATCCTACCCTCGCCCCACAGGCGCTGAACTTCTTCGATACACTGTCTATCACTACGACTTTGTCACTTTCAATGCTGAGGGCACTTGCGAATTCTCCCCGAAACACGATTTCGCTGTACACCTCGTCGACGATCAGAAAGAGTCCGTGTCTTTCCGCTATTTCCACGAGATATCTCATCTCGTCTTTTCCATAAACCACCCCGGTCGGATTGCAGGGATTTGAAAGTACTATTCCCCTCGTTCTTTCGTTTATGAAACTTTCGAGGTTCTGAGGGATGGCGAATCCTTCTTCCATTCTCCTCGTTACGGGAATCAATTTCACACCGGCGATCTTCGCGAAAGCGTTGTAATTCGCGTAGAACGGTTCCAGAACGAGGATCTCGTCACCAGGATTTGCTATCACAGCGAATGAAAAAAGAATGGCTTCGCTTCCACCGTTCGTCACCAGAACGTTTTCCGGTTTCACATCTACCCTCTGTCTTCTTTTGTAGTAAGATGCGAAAGCCTCTCTCAATTCCCAGATACCCGCAGAGTGAGAGTAGTACACCACTTCCGGCTTGTTTTCGTAGATGCGCTCAAAAAACACCTCGGGAGTTTTCAGATCGGGCTGTCCTATGTTCAGGTGGTGTATCCTTACTCCTCGCTTCTTTGCCATTTCAGCGAAGGGAACCAGTTTTCTGATTGGGCTTTCCTCGGTCAGCAGGACGCGATCGGAGAACACATCCATCACCTCTTGTCAACCTGAAGGATATAAAACTTCAGGTACTGCGTTTCTGGAACGTTCATGAGAACTGGGTGATCAGGAGGTTGCCCTCCCCTTCTCAAAACGGTCAAACTCGTTTTCGTGTCGAAGGACGCATCAAAAAGGATTTCTCTGAACAGCTCTTCAGAAACTATCTGAGTGCAGGAAGAGGTCACGAGAACACCTGGTTTTTTCAATATCCTCATCGCTCTCAGGTTTATCTCCTTGTATCCTCTTTTTGCACTTTCCAGATTGCTCGAACTCTTCGCAAAAGATGGAGGATCAAGAACCACGAGATCGTACTTTTGTCCTTCTCTGTCGAAGCTTTTCAAGATATCGAAAGCGTTTCCCGGAAGTAGATCGTACCTGCTGCTGTCAAAACCGTTCAGTTTCAAGGTCTCTCTGGCAACCTCGAGAGCCCTCTCCGAATAGTCAACGAGGGTAACGTGTTTCGCTCCTCCTTTGAGGAGATGCACCGCGAAGTTTCCAGTGTAAGAAAACGCGTCCAGACAGACTTTCTCTTCGGCCAGATCCATCACCATTTTGGCATTTTCCCTCTGGTCCAAGAAGAAACCCGTTTTCTGTCCTCTGGTGTCAGCAAGGAATTTGAAGCCGTTCATCTCGAACTCTATCAGTTCAGGACCTTCACCATAGATCCATCCCGATCGATTTTCAAGTCCTTCTTTCTCCCTGAAAGTGCCCTCGGATTTCTCGTATATTCCCTTCGGCTTGAATATCTCGATGAGACTATCCAGGATCCAATCTTTCATCTTCTCCATTCCCAGAGTCGTTATTTGAAAGACAAGATAATCCCCAAAAAGGTCAACTATGAGACCTGGCAGAAAGTCCCCCTCGCTGTGCACGACTCTGAAGGCCGTCGTTTCTTTCACGAGTTTTTTCTTCCTCTTCAGAGCGCTCTCTATCCTGTTCTTTATGAAATTTCGATCGATGACTTCGTTGTTCCAGGCAAGGATTCTCACCCTGATCTTCGAGTTGTCGTTTATGTATCCTTTTCCGAAAAAAGAACCGTCGGGTCTGAAAACATCCACAACGCTTCCGTTTTCATACTCCCCTTCAACTTTTAGAATCTCGTTGTAGAAAATCCATAGGTGACCACCTGAGATTCTTCGATTTATACTCTTCAGAAACACTTTTGCCAACTACAACCACCCCATTCCGTACGATATGAGAAAGAGAGTGTATCCTCCAAGGGCGAGGAAAGGTCCGAACGGTATACGCGTTTTTATATCCATTTTACCTTTTCCTTTGATCAGTGCATAGAGTATTCCAGAAATTGAAGCGATCAAGATGGCAAAAATGGAAGGAACTGGTGGGAGGAGGAAGCCTATTCCCATCGCAAGGATCACGTCTCCTGCTCCCAGACCGTCTCTGTACATTACTTTCAA
The DNA here is from genome assembly GCF_000016785.1 of Thermotoga petrophila RKU-1. NCBI lineage: Bacteria > Thermotogati > Thermotogota > Thermotogae > Thermotogales > Thermotogaceae > Thermotoga > Thermotoga petrophila. Next base: position 1,022,465 of record NC_009486.1, on the reverse strand, counting down.
AACCAAAAATATGGTTGTCACAATGAGAAAAGAGATCAAATGTTCCAGAAAGGAGGTTCTCAAGGCCACCACAAAGGAAAAGATCAGAACGGTAAAGTTCAGGTAATCCGGAATCAGGAACGTTTCAAGGTCTATGAGTGATATCGCGATGAGGGCAGAGGCAATCACGCACGAAGATACAAACAGCAGGGTATCTTTTATGAGGGCGCGATTTATCAGAAACAAAACCCCTGTTGAGATCTCCACGATGGGGTATCTGATCGGGATTCTCCATCCACAGTGCCGGCATCTTCCTTTCAGCAGAATGTAGCTGACAACGGGAATGTTGTCGTACCACTCTATTTTCCTTTTACAGTTAGGACAGAATGAATGAGGAGGATCCCACAGCTTGAGATCCTCCTTCGTAGATCTGTATATGACAACGTTCAAAAAACTTCCAATTATGGTGCCTATCACGAACGTCAGGAGATACCACAAGCCCGTTTTTCCTCCTCCGTGAGAAGTTCGTCCAGTACCTCTTTTTTTCCATAATAATACCAGAAATTGTTCTGTCCAATATCATCGAGGATTTCTCTCGCCTTATCGATTTGACCGAGTTTCACATAGGGAACCACGAGGAGCAGCCGTGCCAGGGTGTTCAGCGGAGAGGATTCAACGATCTTTTCAAGCTCTTCGGCAACTTCTTTGTATCTTCCGTGTTTCAGCATCACGCGAGCCCATGGTTCTAATTCTGTGGGATACTTGGGTTTACAGTTCATGATCTTCTCTTCCATTTCCCGTGCCTTTTCTTCGTTGCCGAGTTCTCTGTAAAGCTGCGAAAGCTGGTACAGGGCAGGTATATTATCTGGATCGATTTCTAAAAGGCGCTCCAGCGCTTTCACAGCGAGGTCTTTGCGGTTCATTTCATAGTAGGCTTCCGTGATCATGAAGTATGTGATCTTGTCGTTCGGATTGTATTCCAGTTCTCTTTCCCAGTAATGAATTGCCTTCTCATAATCACCCAGGTTGTAGTAGGCTTCCCCAAGAGAGGCGTACGCTTGAACCAGCCAGGGATCTATCTCCACGGCCTTGTCGAGGAATTTTATTCCCTCTTCTATCTTGCCCTGCTCAACGAGAAGAGAGCCTTTCAGCTCGTAGGCTGGAGCGTAGTTTTCGTCTATGTCGAGCATGAACTTTATGATATCATGCGCTATATCGTAAAGGTTTCGATCAGCGTACTCCAGCGCAAGATCGTACAGACCCTTGAGAGAGACATTTTTGAAATCTTTTGGGGTTATGTTCTCTTCTCTGAGCCATTCTTGAAATTCGGGAAAGATGAGAGGTTCATAAACGGTCTCATCGAGATGAACCACCTTCTCCAGTTTTTCGCAGGTTTGTACTTCTTTCATTATGTTTTCTTTTTTCTTCATATCTTCTTTTAAGAGTTCCCAGTCTCCTTCGTAGAGGAGATCCCTGAGAGCCACAACAAAAGGCGTTGAAGTGGTAACATCCAGCCTTTCTCCAGATAAGACAAGTGTTATTATATGTTCTGCCATCAGCCATCCCTCCTGAAACTTGCGGTTCATATTCATTTTACATTATAAACCAAAAAAGGGCAAATTCTGTGTTTCTTCTGCTAAAATCTTATCCGGAGGTGAAAGAGTTGAGAGTTTACATAGTGAGATATTCCGAGATAGGTCTCAAAGGAAAGAACAGAAAAGATTTTGAAGAAGCTCTTAGAAGAAACATCGAGAGAGTAACCGGAATGAAGGTGAAGAGACAGTGGGGAAGATTTCTCATTCCAATAGATGAAAACGTAACACTCGATGACAAGCTGAAGAAAATCTTTGGAATTCAGAATTTCAGCAAAGGATTTCTGGTGAGTCACGATTTCGAGGAAGTGAAGAAATATTCACTGATCGCGGTGAAAGAAAAGCTGGAAAAAGGAAATTACAGAACTTTCAAGGTGCAGGCCAAAAAGACCTACAAGGAATACAAAAAAAGTATATACGAAATAAACAGTGAGCTCGGTGCCTTGATACTCAAAAACTTCAAGGAACTTTCCGTTGATGTACACAATCCGGATTTTGTTCTCGGGGTGGAAGTGAGACCGGAAGGGGTTCTGATTTTCACAGACAGGGTGGAGTGCTACGGTGGACTTCCCGTGGGAACGGGAGGAAAAGCGGTTCTTCTTCTCTCTGGAGGAATAGACAGTCCTGTGGCAGGCTGGTACGCACTGAAAAGAGGAGTTCTCATAGAGTCCGTCACGTTCGTGTCTCCTCCGTTTACATCGGAGGGGGCCGTGGAAAAAGTGAGAGACATATTGAGAGTTCTCAGGGAGTTCAGTGGAGGTCATCCCTTGAGATTGCACATTGTGAATCTCACAAAGCTGCAGCTTGAGGTCAAAAAGAACGTACCGGACAAATACTCGCTGATCATGTACAGAAGGTCCATGTTCAGAATAGCGGAAAAAATAGCAGAGGAAACCGGTGCGGTTGCTTTTTACACGGGGGAGAACATAGGACAGGTGGCGAGCCAGACGCTGGAAAACCTCTGGTCTATAGAGAGCGTGACTACAAGACCCGTGATAAGGCCTCTTTCCGGTTTCGACAAAACAGAGATCGTCGAAAAGGCGAAAGAGATCGGAACCTACGAGATCTCTATAAAGCCTTACCAGGACAGCTGCGTCTTCTTCGCCCCGAAAAATCCTGCAACGAGATCTCATCCCTCGATCCTCGAGAAGCTGGAACAGCAGGTTCCAGATCTTCCCGTTCTCGAAGAAGAAGCGTTCACCTCCAGAAAAGTCGAGGTGATAGAGTGAGAAAAATCAGAGATCTTCTGCTGACGCTGTACTTCTACTTCATAGCCACCGTATACATTGTTTTTTACGGGGGATTCGTACTTTTCAGATCATTTTTAATGAGAGACCGTGAAAAAGCCAGAAAGTACGTTTTGAAGGAGATAGAAAAATTCGGGAAAAGAGCCTTCACATGGCTTTTTTCTGATGTGGTAGTTGAAGGCAGCGAAAATATTCCGAAGGACAGAAATTTCATAGTGGTTGCGAATCATCAGAGCCTTATGGATATCCCGTTGATCCTCGGCTTCGTTGCCACAGGCGCGTTCATAGCGAAGGAAGAACTGAGAAAAATTCCGGGGGTGAACTGGTACATAAGATATCTGAACGGTGTATTTCTTGACAGGAAAAATCCGAGGAGAGCGGTGAAAGCACTCAGGGAAGCTATTGAAAAGCTCAAAAACGGAGTTACCTTCATCGTCTTTCCGGAGGGAACGAGATCACCGGACGGAAAGGTTCTTCCTTTCAAAAAAGACAGCCTCATGATCGCTGTGAAGACCGGTGTTCCAGTTCTTCCCGTTTCCATCTGGGGAACTTATCATCTGATTCCAAAGGGAAGATGGACGTTCACTCCTGGGAAGGTCTTTCTCAAGATACACGAGCCGGTCGATCCGAAAGGGTTTTCGAGCGAGGAAGAACTCAGAAAATACGTGGAAGAGGTCGTGAAAAGGGGAGTTGAAGAGTTAAAAGCGAGGTGGTCGAAATGAGGGTTTATTTTGACAACAACGCAACGACGAGGGTGGACGATCGGGTTCTCGAAGAGATGATTGTTTTCTACCGCGAAAAGTATGGAAATCCCAATTCTGCTCACGGCATGGGTATAGAGGCGAATTTACACATGGAAAAAGCGAGAGAAAAGGTGGCAAAGGTACTCGGTGTCTCACCTTCAGAAATATTCTTCACCTCCTGTGCAACGGAGTCGATAAACTGGATTCTCAAAACGGTCGCTGAGACGTTCGAAAAAAGAAAAAGAACCATCATCACAACTCTCATAGAGCACAAAGCCGTTCTCGAAACGATGAAATATCTATCGATGAAAGGTTTCAAAGTGAAGTACGTTCCCGTTGATTCCAGAGGTGTTGTGAAACTGGAAGAACTGGAAAAACTTGTAGATGAGGACACGTTCCTTGTCAGCATCATGGCTGCGAACAACGAGGTGGGAACTATCCAGCCCGTTGAAGATGTGACTAGGATAGTGAAGAAAAAGAACAAAGAGGCCCTCGTTCATGTCGATGCCGTTCAGACGATAGGGAAAATTCCATTTTCCCTCGAGAAACTGGAAGTGGACTACGCGAGTTTCAGCGCGCACAAATTTCACGGACCGAAAGGCGTTGGAATAACCTACATCAGGAAGGGAGTTCCTATCAGACCCCTCATACACGGCGGTGGACAGGAAAGAGGGCTCAGATCTGGAACGCAGAATGTTCCGGGAATCGTCGGAGCAGCCCGCGCTATGGAAATTGCCGTTGAAGAGCTGAGCGAAGCAGCAAAACACATGGAAAAGCTCAGAAGCAAACTCGTATCGGGTCTGATGAACCTGGGAGCCCACATCATAACTCCCCTGGAGATATCCCTTCCCAACACCCTCTCCGTCTCTTTTCCGAACATCAGAGGTTCCACTCTTCAGAATCTTCTCTCCGGCTATGGTATTTACGTTTCAACCTCATCGGCCTGCACCAGCAAGGACGAAAGATTGAGCCATGTCCTGGATGCGATGGGGGTAGACAGGAGAATTGCCCAGGGAGCCATCAGAATCAGCCTCTGCAAATACAACACGGAGGAAGAAGTGGATTACTTCCTCAAGAAAATCGAAGAAATTCTCAGTTTTCTGGATTTAACTGGAAATAATCGCCGATAATGGTATAATTTCAACCAGAAGGGGGAATATCTGGTGATAAAAAGCATGACCGGCTTCGGCAGAGTTGAAAAGGTGTCTGGTCCCTATCAGTTCAGAGTCGAGATGAAGTCTTTGAATTCGAAAGGCCTGAACATCATAAACCAGCTGCCCGGGTATCTTTCCATGAAAGAGATAGAGCTGAACAACCTCGTTCAGGAGTACGTGAGCAGAGGAAAAGTCCAAACTCGAGTTCAGGTGAAGTTCCTGGAACCTCCCAAGGTGCTCGAAATAGACAAAAACGTTGTCAGGGCGTATTATTCGATGCTCGATGAGATAGTCGGGGAACTTTCTCTTCCTGAACCTGTGAAACTCTCAGACCTTCTGAACTTCAGAGAGGTCTTTCGAATAGAGCTTTCAGACGAGGAAATAGAAAATATCTGGAACCATCTGGTTCTCATTCTCAGAGAGGCCTTGGAAAAGCTCGTTGAGGAAAGAAAAAAAGAGGGTCAAAAAATAGGTGCGGATCTGAAGAGGATTTTGGAAGACCTTTCGTCTCGAGTTGAAGAAATAGAAAAAATCTCTGATCAGCTTCCTGCACTTTACCGTGAAAAGATAAAGGAAGAAGTGGAGAAGATCCTTCCACAGGATGTCTCCGTGAAAGAAGACATTCTGGAGAATCACGTGGCTTTCATGGCCACCAAAGCCGACATAAGAGAAGAGATCACCCGGCTCAGAAGTCACATAAAAAGAGCTCTTGAGCTAATAGAAAGTGACGAGCCGGTCGGAATGAATCTGGATTTTCTCGGTCAGGAGATGTTGAGGGAGTTGAACACAATCCTTTCCAAGTCTATCTCCGGTGAGATAACCAGCCTTGCTCTCGAGGGGAAGGTACTGGTTTCTCAGTTCAGGGAGCAGATTCAGAACGTTGAGTGAGGGGGAGAAAGTATGTACGGTCTGATCAACATCGGTTTTGGAAACGTGGTAGCGGGTGACCGTGTGATCGCTATCGTGAACCCCGAGTCCTCTCCTTTGAAGAGGATGAAAGACGAGGCGAAGCTTGAAGGAAAGCTCATTGATGCCACGTATGGAAGAAAAACAAGATCGATCATCATCACGGACAGCAACCATATCATTCTGAGTGCCATCCAGCCGGAAACGATCGCTCAGAGATTCATGGAGAACTTCTACGAGATAGAAAGAGTATTGAGAGAAACGAAAAAATAGGAGTGTGACCAATGAAAGGACAGCTTTTCGTCATCTGTGGTCCTTCCGGTGCGGGGAAAACCAGTATAATCAAAGAAGTTCTCAAAAGACTGGACAACGTAGTTTTCTCCGTTTCCTGCACGACAAGGCCGAAGCGCCCTCACGAGGAGGATGGCAAGGATTATTTCTTCATCACGGAAGAAGAGTTTTTGAAGCGCGTCGAAAGAGGGGAGTTCCTCGAGTGGGCCCGTGTCCACGGCCATCTCTATGGGACCCTTCGCTCCTTTGTGGAATCTCATATCAATGAAGGAAAAGATGTTGTACTCGACATAGACGTTCAGGGTGCTCTCTCGGTAAAGAAGAAATACTCAAACGCGGTGTTCATTTACGTGGCTCCTCCATCCTATGCGGATCTGAGGGAGCGCATCCTCAAAAGGGGAACGGAGAGAGAAGCGGACGTGCTTGTAAGACTCGAAAATGCCAAGTGGGAACTCATGTTCATGGATGAGTTCGATTACATCGTGATAAACGAAAATCTCGAAGATGCTGTAGAGATGGTCATGTCGATTGTGAGGTCCGAAAGAGCGAAAGTCACCAGAAATCAAGAGAGGATAGAACGCTTCAAGATGGAGGTGAAAGGATGGAAAAGATGGTGAAGTTCAATCTCAGGTACGATGAACTGTTGAAGAAGATACCATACAAGTACGCTATACCTGTTGTTGTGGCAAAGCGTGCGGAAGCGATCAGAGAATACGCCAAACCGTTTGTGATCACAGATGATGAGAATCCTGTAAGTATCGCCTTCATGGAGCTCAGCCTGAATTACATCAGGATCAAAAACGAGGAGATACTGAAAGCGCTCATTCCGAAGGTGAAGTGAAGGTGAAGATAATACTCGGTGTCAGCAGTGGCATAGCGATATACAAAGCCGTGGACCTGGCAAGTAAGTTGAGAAAAGAAGGACATGAACTTTACGTGGTGATGACGCCGGACGCCACCAGAATGATTTCTCCGGTGGTGTTTTCTGCCGTTGGAAACTGTTCTGTGTACCACGACTGGATGGATGTCAGGAATGGCTGGATCCCGCACACCGATCTTTCCAGAACGGCAGACGTGCTCGTTGTTGCCCCCGCAACCGCGAACACCATTTCAAAGATCGCGAATGGAATAGCGGACAATCTTCTCACACTCGTCGCTCTCGCTTTTGATAAAGACGCGAAGATTCTCGTTCCCACGATGAATTACCGTATGTACAGCAACAAACTGTTTCAAGAGAATCTTGAAAAGCTAAAAAACAACGGCTGGTTCGTTGTGGAACCCGAAGAAGGCCATCTCGCGTGCGGTGAGGTCGGAAAGGGAAGGTATCCGGAAAACGAAAAGATAGTCGAAGCGGTACACCTTTTGACTTTTCCAAAGAAGCTCGCCGGAAAAAAGGTTCTTATCACCGCGGGACCAACAAGAGAGCGTATAGACGCTGTGAGGTTCATCACTAACGCGAGTTCAGGAAAGATGGGATACGCGCTGGCAACTGTCGCAAAGAGGATGGGAGCTCGTGTTTCTCTTGTATCCGGCCCAACGTCTTTGAAACCACCTTACTATGTGGATGAATTTGTGAAAGTAGAAAGTGCTGAAGAGATGTACGAAGAGGTGATGAAGAGATTCGAAGATACAGACATCGTGATAATGAACGCCGCCGTGGGAGATTACAGGCCGAAGAAGGTCTTTGAAGGAAAGCTGAAGAAAACAGAGAACGATCTCGTTCTCCATCTCGAAAGAACAAAAGATATTCTCAAAGAACTCGGACAGAGAAAGTCAAATCAGATTCTTGTGGGATTCGCGGCTGAGGTGGAAAATTTCGAAGAGAACGCTGTGAAAAAGCTGAGAGAGAAGAATCTGGATTTGCTCGTGCTGAACGATGCCCGGAAAGCGTTCTCTTCCGACAGAGTGGAGGTCTACATATACGGAAGAGACGGTTTCATCAAAAGGATTGATGAAGATGACAAGATTCGTGTGGCTTGCATTATTCTTGATGTTGTTTCAAACCTTGCTGGCGGATCACCTTCTTGAACTGAAGAGCGTTTCTGAAGATCACGTGACTCTCTCCGTAAAAAAACTCTACGAAGGAGAAATAACGACCTTTCTTCTCTACTCCCCGGCGGGATTTGTGTTTCCTGAAAAAGTGAAAAACAGCGATTACACCTTCGAGGTGGATTTCGAAGGCCCCTTCTTTCCAATTGTTGAAGGTGTGAATTCTTTCGGGAAGAGGATGTACCGTGTGGCACCTCAGGTTTTGAGGGTACCTCTGGAGAAACCCGAAACAAGAGTGATCTCGGACATAAAAAACGGAGAAGTTCTGGTGTACGTGTTCATTCAGTCTCCAGAAGGTGTGGTACCTGTCTCGTTAAACCTGGAGGGAAAGAGATTCAGATTCTTCAACCTGGAAGGGAAGTGGATCTGCGTCTTCAAGTCCTTTCTCGAAGATGGTGCGCACGAACTGGAAATTACTTTCAACGGTCCATACGGTTACACCTTCAGCTTGAAGAAAGAAATCTACGTTATAAAACGCGTTGCGGTACCTATGAGGGGAGAAGATGGCGCTTTCGACTACACTGTGTTTGCCGAGCACGTTGTGAAGAGAGGAGAAACACTCTGGAGCATAGCCAATCAATACGGTGTGAGAGTTGGAGACATCGTTTTGATAAACCGCCTGGAAGATCCCGACAGGATAGTGGCTGGTCAGGTTTTGAAGATCGGAAGGGTCTATTTCCGGGAGAATCCAGTCACAATAGTTGTGAATCTGTTTTCATCTAAGCTCGCTCTTTACTACGATGGGGTTCTGCTCAAAGTTTATCCCGTGGCCCTTGGAAGGAGTGACGCCACACCTCCGGGACGTTACTGGGTTCTCAGAAAAGAGATAGATCCTGCCCTCTACTGGTTTGGGGAGTACATATCCCCCAGAACCCCTCTCAACGGACTTGGAACGAGGTATCTGCAGTTATCGGATCCCACGTATGCGATACACGGCACCTCGAAACCGTGGGAAATAGGAAAAAGGATCTCGCACGGTTGTATCAGGATGTTCAACAGAGATGTGGAAGAAATCGACGCTTTCGCTGGTGTTGGAACGGAAGTTGTGGTGGTGAAGGAAGATAAAGAATTTCCAGAAAGGATCTATTAAAAAAATGAAAGCGGGGATTACCCCCGCTTTTTTTACCATGCGCTTCTTCTGCCTTTTTTCTCGAGTCTCTTCTTGTATTCGGAAAGCTTCTGACTGCTTTCTTTCAAGAATCTGGATAGCTTTTTCTCGAAATCCATATTTTTCTTTTCTTCAGATTTCTCACCTGTCTTTGGTGTTTCTTCTTCAAGATCTTTCAGGGAAAGTTCCCAGCCGCCGTTTCTGGCTCTTCCTATCACCTTCGCGGATATCTCCTGCCCCTCGTGAAGGTAATCTTCGATTCTCTTCACATAGTTTTTGGAGATCTTGGAAATGTGAATGAATCCTCTTTCCCCCCCTTCGATATCCACGAAGGCTCCGTACTTCACGATCTTAGAAACCTTTCCCTTCACAAGTTCACCAACTTTCACAAAAAACCCTCCTCACAAAAGTGATATTGCCTCTCAATAGTTGTCTCCGTACTTCCTTCTGAACTTCTCCACTCTACCCTCCGTATCCACTATGAGAACGCCACCTTTTCCACCGGAGGTGTAGAACGGATGGCAGTTAGAACACACGTCGATTCTTATATTGTCAACCGTCGTGTAAAAAGTGTGCTCAGCACCACACGCACACTTAACAGTTACGAGCTTCATCTCTGGATGTATTCCCTTTTTCACCGTGTCCTCACCTCTCCATGAATATTATTACGTCTCACATGCCAAATGGTACCATATGTGAGACCAAAAATCAAGTGGAGAAAGAAAATTTAAGCCCCCGGGCGGGGGCTGATTCGTCTCTTTACTGAACCACTTTCACGTGCGCTGCCTGTGGACCTTTCTTGCCTTCCTGAATCTCGAACTCGACGACCTGACCTTCCTTCAGAGTTTTGAAACCTTCCATTTCGATGGCTGACCAGTGTACGAACACGTCTCCTCCTTCGTCCTTTGTAATGAATCCGTAGCCCTTCTTGGCATCGAACCACTTAACCTTTCCTCTCATAACACATGCCTCCTTAACAAAAGATGGTACTGATCAATCATAACACTTCGTAGATGGATATGTCAAGATGTATTGAATTCCAATCCCCAAAATGGGATGTACTTTCTGTCTTGTGTAGTAAAATAAGAACATCGAGGGGTGATGATGTGGCACCGAGAAAATTGAGCGATATCATAAGAAGCTTTGTTTACAAGAAAAATCTGATTTTCATTTTTCTTCTATCGTTCGTGATAGCTGTTTTTGTTTTTATAGTAACCTACTACATTGACCAAAAAGACTGGCTCGAAAAGATCACCCTTGTTTCGAACGAGTGGGAAAGGACAATCGATCACTATTACGATGTCCTCGATTTCTTCGCCGACCACAGAGAGGATTTTGAAAATCCTGGGACGATCCTCGAGGTTTTAAAGCTGATTCGTGAACATTTCGGGTATTATTCAGTTTATCACATCTTTGCCACTCCGGATGGCACTTACTACGTCTATCCTCTTTACACGTTTCCTCCTGATTACGATCCGAGAAAAAGACCCTGGTACAAAGCTGCTGTCGAAAACCCAGACTCTGCTGTGGTTACTCCTCCCTTCACCCACAGGATTCTTGGAGTAGTCACTTTCGCTATTTCGAGAGCAATATTTGATGAACATGGAAATCTACTTGGGGTTCTTGGAATCGATATCGTTCCGGAGAAAGTGATGAAAGATCTTCTGCAACCAGGTATGTACGTTCTCTCGGAGGATGGAACGATCCTTCTTCAAAACGGTGAGATCCATGTGAAACTCGATCCCGAAGACTTTGAAACAAGAGATTACGGTGCGAAGATAAACGCGTCTGGTGTTGCATTTTTCAGAAAAACAGGGTCCACAATCTTTGTGATCCAGGTACCGCTTCTTGCTTTTCTAAGGAATTCTCTCTTTCACTTAGGCTACGTGATCGGACTGGCTTTTGCTATTTCTTTCCCGATCGTTCGAAAAGTGTCTAAGTTGATCGACAGGGAACTCAGAATTCCACTCGAAGTGTTCTCGAAAGCTTCAAAAGAGTACCTGCGTTCCAGAATCTTTGATCTTGGAGATGTATCCTCAAACATCCTGGAGATCAACCAGCTCATCGATGAAGTCTCCGATATGATCACCATCATTGAATCCCAGAGAGAAGAGCTCGAAGCGTCTTACTCTGAACTTCAAAAGATGGCACAGGAGATAGAGGAAAAAAGCCGAGCTGTCGAAGAAGCGTACGAATTTTTCACCTACAAACTGGTGGATATTGTGGAAGGTTTCGACGAGCCGACTGGAAACCACGTCAGAAGAGTTCAGGAACTGTCGAAGTTTTTCGCCGAAGAGATGGGTCTCGATGAGGATCTTGTTCACAAAATATATCTGTACGCTCCGCTCCACGACATTGGAAAGATAAAGGTCCCCAAGGAGATTTTGAACAAAAAGGGAAAGCTCACGGCAGAAGAATGGGAAATCATGAAGAAGCACACAATTTGGGGTGGAGAGCTACTCTCAGGCAGAAAAGAACTGGAAGTTGCAAGAAACATAGCCCTCTACCACCACGAAAACTACGACGGAACGGGCTATCCATTCGGCCTGAAAGACGACGAGATCCCCATAGAAGCGCAGATCGTCAAGATAGTTGATGTTTACGATGCCCTGCGCTCAGAAAGACCTTACAAAAAAGCTTTGTCCCATGAAGAGGCCGTCAGGGTGATTCTCGAGGGAGATGGAAGAACCTCACCGTCAAATTTTCATCCCAAGCTGATCGAGATTTTCAGAGAAAAACACGAAAAGATCAAAGAAATCTGGGAACAAACATACAGTGAATAAGTGATGCTGGAAGTCGAAAACAGCTTGACTTTTCCTCATATATATGTAAAATACATATATAGGAGGTGAGAATATGTGGTGGGGCAGAGGATACGGATGGAGAAAAGGCTGGGGCTGGCGAGGAGGATTCGGTTTTGGAGGAGGGCCATGGTGGGCTTACTACGATTACCCTCCAGTGCCACCTTCTCCTGAAGAGAAAAAAGAAATGCTTCTGGATTACAAAAGATACCTGGAAGAAGAGCTCAGATACGTTGAAGAGAGACTGAAAGAGCTTGAAAACAGGAAGTGAGTGGTATGCCGAGGCTCGACGGAACGGGCCCGATGGGACTTGGGCCGATGACGGGCAGAGGTCTCGGATGGTGCAGGTTCGGTGGTAGCTGGGCAAGACCCTGGAGATGGTGGAGAGGTTTTGGTTATGGATGGAGAAGAGGATGGCCATTTGGAATGGGCCTTGCCCGGAGACATGGAAGAGGATGGAGAGGCTGGTGGTAATATGAAGGGGGTATCAACCCCCTTCAGTTTTTGAGCGGAGGGAAAAAGATGCGAATACACGTTCTGTGTGATGATTCATCTCAAAATGGATTTGAAAGCGAACACGGTTTTTCTGTTCTTGTGGATTCCGTTCTTTTCGATACGGGGAAATCCGATGTGTTTCTCAAAAACGCGCGAAAGCTGGGAATTGATCTTCCAAAGGACGTGCTCATCAGTCATGGTCACTACGATCACGCGGGGGGTCTTTTGTATCTTTCAGGAAAAAGAGTGTGGCTCAGAAAAGAAGCCCTGGATCCGAAGTATTCCGGAGAAAGATACGCAGGAGCCGACTGGAATGAAATATTCAAGAAGAACACAGGGAAGCTCGTGATCGAAAAGATCACCGAGATCGGGAAAAACATGTTCCTTCTGGGACCAGCGAATCTGAGAGGAAAGGTCCCCACAGGAGACTTCTTCGTTGAGAGAAACGGTGAGAGGCGAAAAGATCTCTTCGAGGACGAACAGACTCTGGTTGTGAGAACAAAGGAAGGTCTGGTTGTCATAACTGGGTGTTCTCACCGCGGGATCGACAACATTCTCCTCGACATCGCGGAGACCTTCAACGAGCGCATCAAAATGGTAATGGGAGGCTTCCATCTTCTGAAATCTTCCGATGATGAGATAGAGAAAATCGTGAAGGTTTTCAACGAGCTTGGAGTTGAAACCGTGGTCCCCTGTCACTGCACGGGTGAAAGAGCAGTTGATATCTTCAAAAGAGAATTCCTCGGAAAAATCATGGATTGCTACGCGGGTTTGAAACTTGAGGTTTCAGCCTGAAAAACTCCGAAAGATATTTTTCAAGGATTCCCACGACCTCTTGATCGAGAGGCATTTTCTTCATGAGAGCTACAGCGTCTTCTGGCTTCATAGCTTTTCTGTAGGGCCTGTCGCTGGTAAGGGCGTCGAACACATCCGCTACCGCTAAAATCCTGGCAAGGAGCGGTATCTCTCCATCTTTCAAACCGAAAGGATATCCAGAACCATCCATCCTTTCGTGATGGTATAGAACCACAGGGACAGCGAAGGACAGCTCCGGATATTCCCTCAATATGTCTGCACCAACGATGGAGTGTTTTTTGATTTCCTCGAATTCTTCATCTGTGAGCTTTCCGGGTTTGTTCAAGATGTGTTCTGGTACAGCGATCTTTCCTATTTGACCTCCTCCCAATCCCCTAAAGGGGATGGGACTTTTGGTGGCTCTCAGGCCACCTTCCATGGAGCCAAAGATGCTCCATGGCCACAGAGGTGTGGATGAAACCTCACACCTCTGACGGGGGCCAAGCCCGCTACTACCTGGCCTGTGCCAGGATACCTTTTCCAGATGTTGATTGCTCCAACTCCGTCCCTGTGATACTCAAAACCACAGGCTTCGCAGTGGTATCTTCTTCCGTTCGGATTGTTCTTTGCACCACAGTTAGGACACGTCTTGCTTGTATTCGCTTCTGAGATGAGTTTCACTTCGATTCCGAACTGCTCTGCTTTGTACCTTATCATCTCGATGAGTTTTCTGAACTGCCACTGGTGGATCTTCTGGTTCGCGTTGTCGCTGTAGTCTGCTCTTTCTCTGATCCCTGTGACGTCTCCTATCACGATGGTTCTGATTTGCTTTCTGAGGCACAGTCCGATGAAACTGCTTGTGATCTTGTGCATGATGTCGTTGATCTGGTTTCTGAGCCGTCTCAGGGCTCTTTTCTTTGCACTAACAAGCTTGTTGTACCTTCTTGATCCCTTCTTGCACTCTGCTATGGCAGACTGAAAACTTGCAAGGCGTTTGTTTCGATAGCGAAGAGTGCTGCTGAGGACTCCTCCGTGGTAGCTGATGACTTCTTTTCCATCAAAGCACGTGATGGGACGGAGCACTCCAAGGTCGGCCGCCATAACACCAGAGCCAGCATTCTTCTCTTCAATCTCCACCTCTATCGCAAGGTGGAGATAGTATCCATCTTCAAAGACAAGTCTTGCCTGTTTGATGCGAAGGGGAGGTTTGAGAGGTGTTTGTACAACAAATGGTTCTCGTTCTTTGCCCAAAGACAATCTCAGGGTACCGTCTGGCAGAAGTTTTACAGCGCTTTCTTTCCATATGAACGGCAGATAGCGTTTTTTCTTGTGGGGAGGTTTTGCATCTTGATTCTTTTTGGCTGCTTTGAAGTACCCTTTGAGGGCTTGAAAGTAGAGCTGAACAAATGCCTGCTTTGAATGGACGTGGATTTTGATGTTTTCTGCCCAGCGGAGGATGTATTTGTCTGCGGCAGGCCAGGACAGCCAGAAGCCTTTCTTTTGGTGTATCTTTCGCACAAGAGACATCGTTTTGTTGTAGATTCTTGCTGCTGTGCGGTTGAGTTCTTCGCATATTTGATTCAAATGTCCTGGTACAGCGAGTTTGTAGGTTCGTATCACACGTCTTGACATTCCTCGATGTACCTCCTGATAGTTTCTTCAGAAACATTACCGGCTGTTCCAACGTAGTAACTTCGAGCCCAAAGGCCCTCTTTGGTTCTAAGCTCTGGAAATTTCTCCAGCAGTTTCCTCGCTGAAACACCCTTGAATAGGTTTGCTATCTCAGCCGGTGAAAATCTCGGAGGCGCCGATACAAACAAATGAACATGATCAGGCTGAATAGAGAGGGCCAGTATTTCTATTCCGTGTTGTTTTGCTGTGTTGCGGAGTATTCGTTCAAGTTCTTCAGCTATGGAGCCGACCAGGATTTTTCTGCGGTATTTAGGTATCCACGCAAAATGATAGTTCAGATTATAATGACTCCACCTTGTCTTCTTGATATGCATACCTATCACCCCATTCAATTATATCATAAGATAATTAACACCACAACAAACCTATCCCCCTGAAGGGGAATAGCTTGCGTGGTTGGGGTTCTGTCACAGTTTCATGGTTATCAAAAGAATGAGGAAAATTACTCAAAAGTCTCTCCAGGAGTGTTTCAACAGATATCACACCGGTCACGTTTCCCTCGTCGTCCGTGATCACCTTGCTCACGGAAAACAAAAGCTCTTTTGTTTTGAACTCCCTGTAGGGAATCCCACCGGTGGGTTTAGGTCGGGATTCGAGGGCGGCTCTGTACCAGGGTCTTACTCTTGGATCGTATCCTTCTGCGGGTTCGTAATCGTTGATCAGAAGAAGTCCATTCTCGTATCCCGAGTACAGATAGTATATATCTCTGTCTGCCTCCTGGAAAATTCTGTAGATTTCCAACACTTTTCGTCTTTCCTCATCGGTCAGATAAGGTGCATATCGTACTTCAGGAATGCGGCTCAAAACATCAACAACATAGAATTTTCTGAAATATCCGTTTATGAAGGACGTCACGGTATTGTTCACGTTTCTTATGAAATCGCGGGCAGTTTTCATTCCGGAAAAGTAAAGCTGAAAGATACTCAGAACACATATCACAACAAATGCAACGATAAGAGCTATTGTTATCTTCCAGAAAAGTTCTTTTTTTTTTAAGAGAACTCATCTTTTCCCCCACTATCTTCTTTTGGATTTTTCAACACATTATATTATACATAAAGGGGCCTTTCAGGCCCCTTTCAGATCCTTTCATCTCTTCAGATAATGTTTCCGCATCTCTTCGTTTTCCGAGAGTGCGAGGATTTCCTCGATCACCTTTTCTACCTGTTCGTCGTTCTTCGTTCTTGGATCTCTGTAGAGAAGTTCTTTTATGATCCTTATGTCCCCCGTGAGGAACGCCTCCAGAGCCATTTCCATTCTCATGATCCTTGGTCTCAGGTAGTACTTGACCACGCGATCTGGAAGCGGTGGTTCGATCTTCTCGGGATGGATTCCGTTCTTGTCCACAAGGGCTGGGATTTCAACGACCACGTCATCGTCTATTCCGTGGATGATACCCCTATTTGGTATGTTCACCACGAATCTTGCCTTGTTATCGTTCAACAGCGCATCGATGAATGGGATGTGCTGCTCTCCACTCTTTCTTTCTGGATCGAGGATTTTCTCTACTTCGAGCACAAACTGCTTTTCTGAGAGGTCTTTTCCCAGAACACTTCCAAGGTCGGAGAGCCTCGCGGACGGATTTTCTTTGATGAACTTTGCCACCTTCTTTGTGATCTCCGTTACCTTTCCAAGTGTGTCCTGGTACCATTTCCAGCCTATTTCAGAATCTGCTCCTCCCCAGGGTTCACCGTACCATTTCTTCTTGGTCTCAAGATCCCTGTGGTACCTCCACGAAGAGTTTCTCACGGTGTCACCGATGGGCATCACACCGTAGAATCTGTACATATCTATCGCAGCGGGAGAGAGCTGATCGTTGAAGGGGTTCTCTGGTTTCCAATCTTTTGATTTTTCCTCGATCCACCTGTCAAGGAGGGGATACGCGTTCTCCCCGTTGTATCTGAACCTATTCAGCCAGATACCGTGGTTCACTCCTGCGACCTGCCAATCTACTTTTTCTTCTTCCAGCCCCAGTTTCTCTACGATCTCCATCACGCCGTAGTGTCCATGGCAGAATCCCACTGCCTTTATGGGAACCGTTCTTGTCACAAGGGTTGTTCCTTCGAAAACGGGATTCGCTGCCTGCAAGTACCAGGCTTTTGGGGAGAGCTTCTCTATCTTCCTTGCTATTTCAACGAAGTACTTGAGCTGGTTGTAGTTGGAGAAGGTGTAGTAGTCGGAGACCATGTTAAACTCCTGAGCGTCTATTCCTCTGTAGTAGCCGTATTTCTCACTGATCTGTCTGACTTTCTCCAAGTAGGTATGGCCACCCACCATCGCTGTGTTTATCACAAAATCCGCGTCGATGATGACGTCATCTAAATTCATGGTTTTTTCGAATTTCAGATCCGCTCCCACTTCTTCAACGTATTTTTTCGCGATGGTCAGAACAGCGTCGAGTCTTTCTTCGTCGATATCCATGAGGGTGACCGTGCTGCCAGAGAGTCCCGGCGTTTTGCAAAGATCACTCACAAGCCTCAGAGAAAACACCGCGCTCCCCGCACCGATGATACCGATCTTCACAGATGGCATAAAAACACCTCCCTGTATTTCGTATCCACCAGTTACAACTATATACTTTCCGAACGTTTTTTCCATGAATTCAAACGCTTCTTAAAAAATTAAAAGGCTGGCCGGAAGCCAGCCGGAATCTTCAATGAATTTTTTCAAACTCTCTTGTACAATCTGTACTTACCCACTCTCAGATCCTCGGGCTTGAGAATTCTGAAAGATCTCGCTGGAAGGGGAAGCTTCACAACCCCGCCGTCAACGTGGAATCTTTCTCCGCTGAACACATCGACAAGGGGAGTGGTGTTCATAATTTTCCCGTCGGGAATGGAGAGAACCAGCACCTTCTCTTCTCCTGGGTTCACCACCACGATGGTGTTTTGAAGAGGATGAGGAGCCTTTCTGAGAAACGCGAGAGGTGAGTCGTTCAGCAAGACAAACTCTCCAAAGCGCAAACCTGGATCCGTCCTTCTCAGTCTGATCATCTTCTTGTAGAACTCGAACAGATCAACATCCCATTTCTCTCTGTTCCATTCCATGGTGGCACGACACTCTGGATCTTCTCCACCTGTGAGACCTATCTCTGTTCCATAGTAAACGAGCGGAACACCGGGATAAGTGAACTGAAGAACTACAGCGAGTTTTCTCAGGTCTCTGTCGGGAACCATTGTGGCGAGTCTCGGGGTGTCGTGACTGTCAAGCATGTTCCAGCAACCGAATATGTTCTTCGTCTCCCTGTAAGCTCTTTCCAGGTGAAAACCTATGGAATCCGTCTCGCCGTTCACATAGCTCAGCACGAGGTTTCTGAAGTTGTAGTTCATCAGACCATCAACCATATCCCATCCTGCCGGGTAAGTCCATATCTCACTCACGAGGTACTTTTCTGCTGAGAACTCTTTCACTTTCATGTTGATCCACAGGTTGACGGTAGGTCCAAGATCGTGGCCGCAATCCAGCCTCCAACCGTCTATCTCCAGTTTCAGGTAGTGCTCGACAACTTTCAAAATGTATTCCTTCACTTCTTCGACTTCCACGTTCAGCTCGGGAAGGCTTCCAACGTCGAACCACGATCTGTGCCTATCTTTGTAAAGGAAAAATCTGTTCACGTACTCTGGATCGTTTTTCTTCGCTTTTTTGAACCACGGATGCTGACTCCCAACGTGGTTGAACACACCATCGAGAATGAGTTTCATACTCCTCTCATGGAGAACCCTCAAAAGGTGCAGAAAAGCCCTCTTTCCACCGAACTGTGGATCCACTCTGAAGTAATCGATTGTGTCGTACTTGTGATTGGTATCGGACAAAAAGATAGGAGTGAGGTACAGAACGTTGATTCCAAGTTCTTCAAAATAATCGACCTTCTCGGCTATTCCCCACAGATCTCCTCCGTAGAAGATCTTCACGTGCTGAGCACCGGGAAGTTTGCGGGGAGGAACTCCCCATTTCTCTATGACTCCTCCCCGCTTCAGGTACAGATCCTTTTTGTCTTCCACCGTTTTTCCCTTTCCGATGAAGAATCTATCTGGAAAGATCTGATACACGACACTGTCGTAAACCCAAGACGGCATCGGGTACATCATCCTTTCACCGATCCTTTCGTGAGTCCACCCACTATGTACTTCTGGAGGGACAGGAAGAGTATCACCATCGGTGTCATACCGAGGAGAGCGGCAGCCGTGAAAAGGCCCCACTCTGTTTCATAAGCACCCGTTGAGAACGTCCAGAGGCCGAGAGCGTAAGTGTAGTTTTTCACGTCCTGAAGAATGATCCTTGCAAGGACGAACTCGTTGAACGTCCCGATGAAGGTGAGTATCACTATGACCGTGAGGATCGGAAGAGCGAGTGGAACGACTATCTTGTAGAAGGTCTGGAATCTGGTTGCACCGTCGATCATAGCAGCCTCTTCTAGAGACGAAGGAATGGTGTCGTAGAATCCCTTTATGAGGTACATGTTGTAAGCTATGTTACCAAGGTAGGCAAATATCAATCCTCCGAGGGAATCCAGTCCCAGGAACGGAAGGAACTGACCGATGAGCTTCAAAAGACCGTATATCGCAACCATGTACATGATGGCCGGGAACATCTGAATGAGAAGGAGAGCCATGATTCCGTACTGCCTTCCCCAGAATCTCATTCTGCTGAACGGATATGCAGCCAAGGCACAAACAGCCGTGGTGATGAGTGAAACAAGGCCCGCGACGATCACCGAGTTCATGACCCATCTGAGGAAGTAATGCTTCGTCTTCTGCTCCCATATCTGCGCGAGTCTGTAGAGGTCTCCATCGATCTTTTTGAGATCGGACTTCAATTCCTTCAAAGGAATGGTGTCCATCAGAGTTCCTGCCTTTCTCGAAGCCACCGCTGTGTTCGTGAGAACTTCCTGAACGAAGTTCATCTTCACGAGGTCGTACAGCATTTCAAGATGCTCAGAAGAGATGTAAAGTCCTTTGAAGGAAAGATCAAGAAGATTTGAATAACTTTCTTTGAAGTCATCGAGGATATTCTGTGCGTTTTCAACGATTTTCAGAGCGTTTTTGTAACCCGTTTCCACCCGTCTGTTCAGATCTCTGTAGTCTTCTATCCAGGAAAGTTTCGTTGCAAGCTTTCTTATCTTTCCAATGAAATCGTCTCCCCCGTGTTCTGATACATAACCGCTCACAAAGTCCCTGAGGGTTCTATATATCGAAAGAAGTTTCATTTGTGCAGCGTTATTAAACGATTCTATATCTTCAAGGGAATCTATTCTGCTCTGGATCTGATGGTTGAAGATCTTGAGATCCAGATACATCTTCGCCGAAGAAATTTCTTTCTCTTTCTCAGAGAGGGAGGATCTCACATTGTTCAAGCTTTTCTCTAGGCCATCGAGTTTTGCTTCGAGTACTATGAATTCGTTTTCTATATTCTTCAAATCCTTTATCTTTTGAACGAAATCGTCAATTCCGTCGCTCACTTTCTCTACGATTCCTTCAACAATAGGAACCGTTTCTTCAAAGGATTGAACAAAGCTTCCATAGAGGGCTTTCTTGGAAATGTCACCATCTTCGCTTACCACATTGTTTATCTCTTCTAAAGAACTCTTCATGGCAAAGATCTTTTCTGAGAGATCCGAAAGATCTGAAAAAGCAGAGATTTTGTTGTAGAGAGTGTTGAGTTCGGACAGGAGTTTTTCGAGTGAAGATTTCAATTTTGAGTCTTCATAAGGGAAAGCAGTTTCCACTTTACTGTTTCTGACACTGTGCACCATATCTTTGAGTTTGACGAGAACTTCGCTCACGGAATCGATGTCAGGCTTCAAAACCTCGAGTACTTTTTGTTTTTCCAAGATTTCTTTTTCAAGGGTTTCCTTCTGTTTCTTGAGGGTGGCTATTTCCCTCTGAAGGGTTTCAATTTCACCATTGAGTTTTTCGATCTCTCTCATGAACGTTCCTACCTCTTTCTCGTAAACCAGTCCAAGTTCAGAAAGAGCATCGTTCAGAGTGTCCTGATTCTCAACGCTGTAACCCACTACTTTCTCGATCACGTCCTTCAAAGCCTGAAATTCAGCACTTCTAAAGCTTTTGCCTTTCAATCTTTCATAGAGTGCAACAGCGATCCTCTGTGAATCGGGCAATGGGGTTTTATCCATCTGCTCCTGAGTCAATTTCTTTGCCTCTTCCAGAACATCTTTTGTGTAAGACAAAACATCGGAGAACTTTTGAGAAAGAGCCTCTTCTATTTTCGAATTTCTCGCATTGACATCTTCCAAAAGTTTCTTCGTTTCGGCGAGGTAATTTTCAAATCTTCTAATTCGATCTTCGACGAGACGGTCCGCTTTCTCTCTAGAAACATTGTCAAAAGGTTTCACTCTGGAAACAAGGCTCTGCATCTCCTGTATGAGGACGGGAAGATTCTTCTCAGGCGCCACCAGATCCTTGTAGTGCTGAATGGTGAGCCGGGATGAGAAGAGCTTCGGGGAGAAAGCGGCCTCATCCCTCCTGAAAGAGGTAGAAACAACCCAAACGATGGGGAAGAGAACCACAACAACAAGAAGTGTTAGAAGAACATGCGTGAGCCATCTATTCTTTTTTCTCACCATCATTCACTCACCTCTTCAAACGCACCAGAGAGTTTGAAGTTCACGAAGCTGATTCCACCAACGAGGAAGAATATAATGATGGATATGGCGCTGGCAAAACCGAAGTCCTGTCCCCTTCCTCCCTCAAAAGCGAGCTTGTAAACGTATGAGATCAAAATGTCGGTGTGACCAACAGGGGTCGTGGTTCCGGGCATCGCGGGACCTCCACCGGTGAGCAGGTATATGTTCACAAAGTTGTTGAAGTTGAAAGCAAAACTTCCGACCAACAGAGGAGCCACAGTGGTCATCAGAAGCGGAAACGTGATGGTCCAGAATCTCCTCCATTTTCCAGCTCCATCGATCGCAGCGGCTTCGTAGAGCTCCTCTGGAATGCTCTGCAAAGCTCCGAGTGAGACGGCCATCATGTACGGAAATCCCAGCCACGTGTTGACGGTGAGAACGGCAACCTTCGCCCAGAACGGATCGTTGAACCACTTCACCGGATCCAATCCCAAGAACGGAAGAACAAATCGGTTGAGAATTCCATAAGTCTCGTTGAACATTCCGTTTCTCCAGACGAGAACGGAAATGAAAGCTGGCACAGCCCATGGAATAATGAGTAACGTCCTGTACACGTTCTTTCCCTTCAGTGTTTTATCGTTCAGAACAAGAGCGAGGGAAAGACCTATCGCGAACGTGAAAAGAACACTGAGAGCAGCCCAGGTGAACGTCCAGGTGAAAACCTTGAAAAAAGGACCAGCGATCTTCGGATCGGTGAATATCCTGGAGAAGTTCTTGAAACCAATGTATTCCATGTATCCAATCACGAAAAATTCTCTTCCATTTTCATCGTAATCGTAAAAAGCACCTTCTCTCTCAACGAGATGCCTTCCAGTGAGATTGTTTTTCACCACAAGTTTCGTTGTTATCCTTCCGTTTTCGAGGGATTCTTCGAAAGACAGAGAGTAAATCCTCTTCACTGGATAAAAGTTCCATTCCCCATTTTCACCTATTCTGAACATGTAACTTTGATCCTCGAGCCAAAACTCCGCCCTGTTGAGATACTTCTGAACCACATTTACCTTGAAGAAAGGTTCGTACCTCTTCAGGGAAACCTCTTCAGGTGAGTAAAGCGGTTTGTAAATTTTACCGTCTGAATAGACGGCGTTCACCTCTTTTATGGAAGCGGGCCAGGGGACTATTTCATAAACCTTTCCATTCACTTCGGCGGTTCCATCCTTCACGGGAAAAAGAGTTGACTCTCTCAAAAGGACTTCTTTCCCACTCCTCTTTGCGACAACGGGGCGCTCCGCGATGTAGATGTTCCCATCTTTCTCGAAGAGAACAACAAAATCCTCGGTAGGATTCAGACCATCGAACACGGAGAAGACCATGTATTCAACAGGTTCAGCGCTCTCTGGAACATAAGTGTAATTTGGGTCGAAAAGAATTCTCTCGATGGCCTCTTGTTTCGTCATGAGGTGTCCTGTTCCATAATTGGTGAACGCAACCTTCACAGTGAAATATATAGGATAGAGAACGAGCACAAAAAGTAATATCAAAGCGGGAATGGTGTATCTGTAAGGGTAAGCCTTCGGATTGAAAATGAAGTAATCTATGAGTACGAGAAGCGTGAGAAGAACGATTCCAAGTTCATAATAAGAATTTTGAAGCAGGAAAATTCCTGCCCATACCATTCCTGAGTTGAATACAGCGAGAAACAATATCAGAAAGATTTTGAGAAGCCCTTTCACAGCGATCAGACCTCCCTGAATTTTTAAAAGAGGGGGAAAAGTCCCCCTCTTCTTTGACTAATGATAGCACTTCGAATTATTTTTCTATCTGTGCCTTGATTTTTTCCACAGCCTCTTTGAGAGCATCTTCGACACTGGCCTGTCCGTTGATAATGATGCTGAGAGCGTCTCCCATGGCAGACCAGACAGGAGCCATTTCCGGCACGTTTGGCATCGGTGTTCCCATGGAAGCACTCTGGGTAAACGCAACAACGTCAGGATTGTCTTTGACGAGTTCGAGGACATCTTTTCTTGCAGGAAGTCTTGGATCTGCGAGGTATATCTTGTACATGGTCTCTTTTCTCGCAATGAAGTTCGTGAGAAATTCCATGGCGATCACTTTGTTTGGAGACTTGGCGTTGATCATGAATCCCTGAACACCAACGAATGGTTTGGCAGGAACACCCGGTTCGAGCTCAGGAATGGGAGCAACTCCGTAGTTTATACCCGCGTCTTTGTAAGATTTTATAGCCCAAGGTCCGTTGATGATCATAGCCGCGAGACCTTCTTTGAACATGGAATCCATCGTTCCGTAGTTGTCACCCGGGGTGAGAACACCTTCATCGATCATTCTCTTTATGAGTTTCGCACCTTTGATTGCTCCTTCGTTCGCGAGTCCAATGTCTGTCACGTCGAGTCCCTGAGGTGTTTCCTTGAAGACGTATCCTCCGTAACCCAGAATGAACGGCGCAGAGAAGTAGAAGTTGGCGACATCGTAGATGAAACCTCTGACTTCTCCTCCGTATTCCTCATCTATCTGTTTTGCTTTTTCTATGAGCTCGTCCATGGTCTTAGGAACAGAATCAACGTAGTCCTTGTTGTAGATGAGAGCAACCGCTTCCATGGCGTACGGGACTCCGTAGAGTTTTCCACCGTAAGAGAAAGCTTTGAGAGCCGTGTCATAGAAATTCTTCAGATCAGAGAAGTTGGGAATGGGTTCGATCAAACCGTTGACGGCGAGTTCTCCTACCCAGTCGTGCGCTCCAACAATGATGTCTGCACCCTGTCCCTGTGGAGCCGCCGTCAGGAATTTGGATTTGATGCTTCCAAAATCAACGTACTGAACTTCAACAGGGATTCCGTACTTTGCCTTGAATTCTTCCCCGAGTTTCTGGAGGATGTCAACCTGCTTTTCGGAACACCAGATGGTGAGCTTTGTTTGTGCTAACACAAGGGCAGAAACCACAACAAGCATTAAAACGAGCAGTCTCTTCACCATAGACACCTCCTTTGGATTACAAAGAGTTTACTGTCAGAAAATTCACAAAATGTTTCACTAAGGATTTTAACACCGAATTTTCGTGATGTCAATCTGGATTCGAATCGGTGTTTTTAAATTATTCATCAACCGTTTCATTCAGAAATATCGAAATTCCGTTAACCCTATTGACACGTTGTGAATTGGGTGTTAATATAAACAGACGGATTTGTGTTAATTTATTGATTGTGGAATGTTTCGAAAAGAGGAGTGGAGGTTGTGAAGAAGACTTTTTTACTGCTTGCTCTGGTATTTTTACTCTTCCTCACCTCCTGCTTTCAAACGTCTATGAGTCAATCCCTCGTTTCAAGTAATCCACATTCAAACAGCACAAACACAGGTGATTCAGCCTCCAACCTTTCTATTAATGAAGTAAAATACCCCGTCGTCTACGAAATTTTCATTCGCTCCTTTTACGACAGCGACGGAGATGGTGTGGGAGACATAAACGGTGTTTCTCAGAAAGTTGACTATCTGAGGAAACTCGGCATTGACGCTGTGTGGTTTATGCCCTTCAACGAGGCTGTTTCATACCATGGATACGACATAACAGACTACTACAACGTCGAGAAAGACTACGGCACCATGGAAGATCTCGAAAACATGATCCAGGTGCTCCATGAGAACGGAATAAAGGTAATAATGGATCTCGTGATCAACCACACATCCGATGAGCATCCCTGGTTCAAAGACGCCGTGGAAAACACGACCAGCTCTCCGTACTGGGACTACTACATAATGAGTCTTGAAGATCATTCTGGTCAGGATCACTGGCACTGGAAGATCAACTCAAAGGGTCAAAAAGTCTGGTATTTCGGACTTTTTGGCTATAACATGCCGGATCTGAACCACGACAGTCAGAAAGTGAGAGAAGAAGTAAAGAAAATCGTGGATTTCTGGATTTCCAAAGGTGTTGATGGATTCAGAATAGATGCTGCAAAGCACATATATGGCTGGTCCTGGGACGATGGGATACAGGAGTCGGCCGAATATTTTGAATGGTTCAGAGATTATGTGCTTTCCAAAAAGCCCGATGCCATACTTGTGGGAGAGGTGTTCAGCGGAAACACGTACGATCTTTCTCTATATCCAATTCCCGTTTTCAATTTCGCCCTCATGTACAGTATAAGGAACTACCCAGAAGGGCAGGATGGAATGATAGAAAACAACTGGGTTGAGGAGTCTTTCCTGTTTCTTGAGAATCACGATCTCCACAGGTTCTTCTCCCATCTTCAAGAACATTACAAAAAGTTCTCCGAGTCCGACTACGAGTTCATCAAAAAACGTGCTGCTCTCTGGTATTTTCTGATATTCACACTGAAAGGATCTCCTGTTATCTACTACGGCGGTGAAATTGGAACGAGAGGTTTCAAGTGGCACGGTCCTGTATATGACGAGCCGGTGAGAGAGCCGATGCAGTGGTACGCAAGCGGTACAGGAGAAGGTCAAACCTTCTGGACAAAGGAAGTCTACAAAAACGCGGGGATAACCTTTGGAAACGCTGATGTTGACGGATGTATCTATGACGATCCTTACGATGGCTTCTCCGTCGAAGAACAGGAAAACGATCCGAAGAGTCTTTTGAATTTCATCAGATTCATTCTCAACTTCAGAAAAGATCACGACGCCATTTTGAATGGAGATCAAACGATCTTCAGGGACTGGAAAAACCTCATAGCGTTCTACAGAGAATCCTCCAACGAAAAGCTGTTGGTGGTCTTGAATCCGGATCCAGTCTGGCAAAACAGCTTCACTTTTGAAGAAAACATGACGATGATTCTCGAGGTAGATTTTGAAAACTTCATCTGGAACGAGTCAAACGTGTCTTTTTCAGCGGGTGAATCCTTCACTGTGGATCCCATGAAAGCGTACATTTTCAAAAAGTGAGGAGGTGCGAAAATGAAAAAACTCTTCCTGGTTTTGGCGGTCTTATCTCTTGTTCTTTACGGATGTCTGAGAACACCACCTGTCGTCAAAGATATGGTCACCACCGATGGTTCTCTCAGCGACTGGGGAAGCAAGATCAAGGAAGACGCAGCAGATGATTCCAAATGGGGAGCTGACAACGAGCTTTTGAAGGCAGGTTTGCTCTTCGATGGTGCAAACATCTACATCGCCGGTGAATATGTGATAGGAGGCGATGGAAACGTTAATGTCTTTCTTGTTTTGATCGATCTTGTCGGTGTGACCGGAGCTCAGACAGTCTCCTACACGGGTTTGAACGATGGAAACAGAAACTTCACAAACCCCAACGGCGACATAGATCTCATCGTTGAAGTGAATCAGAGCAACGAATACAAAGTCTGGAGAGTGTCTCAGGATGGAAGCCTCACAGATATCACCGACCAAGTGACCGCCCAGTTTGGAACTGGATCTACAATAGCAGAACTCAAGATCCCAATCTCCGAACAAGTTAACCAGGTGAAAGCTGTCTTCGCCATCAGCGGTGGAACGGGTGGCGGAAATCAGTGGGTAGGAGACTTCTATCCAAATCAGCCAGACCACGATTCGGCGGAAAATGGTGGTATTCCACAGCCAGCACCTGTTGTGAATTTCGTTGTGTGTGACAGCCAAGGTAATGTGACAGAAGAGATAAATCAGACAGAACCTACTCCAAGTGAAGAACAGCCCGCTCCACAACCCACAGCTACGATAACCGTAGATGGAGATTTGAGTGATCTTGGAACTCCCGTTGCAACAAGCACAAATCCTGGTGGAGGAAATGGAGCAGATCTGTACCAGCTCTATGTGACATACGATGCAACGTATCTTTACATAGGATTTGATACTCAAAACTCTGGATCCTGGGATGTTGCATACGGAATAGGAATCGATACAAAACCTGGTGGTTATTACACTGGAGACAGCGATGCGTGGGGAAGAAAGATAAACTTCGACGCTGGATACGCTGTGGACTACGAGATCTATTTCTGGTGGAGTGGAGGTTCTGGCGTGACTAGCGACAATTTCTGCATATGGACTGGATCGGACTGGGATTATATCAATAAGTGATGTTTCCGGAACGTTTGCCCACACAGGGGACACAACAGACGGTCTTCAGACGATGGAGATAGCGATTCCATGGAGCGCTATAGGAGGAAAACAGGACGTGGCCCTGATTGTCTGGATAACAGGAGGCGGTGGTTCAGCTGTAGACAGCATTCCTGATGATGATTCTACAATTGATAATGCCGACGAATGGAATGACTCTGATACTTTCACGAATCTCTATCTTCTCCAAGTGAACTGAGGAGGTGATCTCCTTGAAAAAGATAATCCCAGCTCTTTTACTGATTACGTTTCTTTCTGGATGTATGACACTGCTCAATATAAAGCTCCCGGACGGTGTTTATGTGGTTGGAGATTTCTCAAACGGTGTGCCGAGCTCCGAATACAAAATGGCGCTTCAGGGTGATTTCTACACCCTGGAGCTTCCTTCTTCCGTTTTGAGCTTTGAAAATGACATCGCCTGGTATCAGGTTGTGGTTGTTGAAAACGGAAAACCAGTGAAGACCACTTCCGAGATTCCTCTGTGGAAACAGCTCGTTGGAGCCACCGTCACCATATACGCAACACCGAACCTGATGGAAAACGACACAGCAAAGGGAGTGGGAGACTCTGAGAAAGAAACACCTCCCTGGTACTGCGCCGGAGATTTCAACAACTGGACGCTCGAAGAGATGACCTACCAAGATGGAAAGTTTGTTTTGAACACAGGCCGCACCGTCTCTTCCGGTGAAACGATACAATACAAAATCGCAAGAAACACCGACTGGACTCCTTACGAAGAACAGTTCGATGGAACCAGTTACGAAGCCGGATACGGTAAAAACGCCACCTTCACCGCGGACAAAGACGGAACTTTCGTCATAGAATTCGATCCGAAAACGAGCACACTTCAAGCCTATGTGGAGTGAGGTGAGGAATATGAAAAAACTCGCTGTTTTGATAATGTGTCTTCTTGCGTTTTCTTACGTGTTCTCCTTTTCGCCAACGGGTTCTCTCAAGGTGGGTTACTCCTACGATCTGGAAAACCAGAGCGGATCCAGCTACACTGAGCTGTACCTCTCGGGGAACAGTCTTTCCGGCGATTTCACAACCAAAGATTTGAAACTCGACTCCGGATACATCGCCCTCGATACAGACCTGGTGGATCTCAAAGCCTACTACAATAGAGTCTTTGGATCTACAGGTGACTGGCTTGGAATCTACAGCTTCAACGACTCTAGAAATGGACTTGAAATTGAGCTTTTCGGTTTCAGAGGTGTGACCACAGGAGATGTTTCTTATCTCCAGTACCGAGGAAATCTTTCGAATTTCTACTTCAGCGCGATGCTCGGGAAACGCTCCACAGTGAACGACATGTACTTCGATTTCAACTGGGAACCAGACCTTAGGTATTTTGGAGAATTCGGCGTGAGCTATGAGAACGAGGAAAAGATAGGATCAAACAATTTCTTCTACATGTTTGGTATTTCAACCGCAGACTGGAAACACGGAGTGAAACTCACCGGAGTAGGTTCAGAAACACACCTTGACTACTGTGACTACGTGAACGACAACGATCTCGAAGGTGAGATACTCGCGAACCTCTGGACGACATTCGGCAACTTCAAGCTCTTTTTTGATTACAAGTTCACATCGAAAACTCCCAAATACGGTGTCGAGTACTCTTCCGGCGATGTCTGGTTCAAGGTCTGGAAGGAAGGAACAAAATTCGATTCTGACATTCTCAACTGGGATGACTTCGGAATGGAAGTTGGTAGGAACTTCAGCTTCATCGGTTTCAATGGAAAGATCTCTTACAAGTTCGGCAAACCAGCCCACGATTCCACAAGCGCGATGGGTGAGGTATTCTACGCGGAACTGTGGAAAAACTTCGGCAGTGTCAACTTTTTCGCCAAGTGGCAGTATCTGAATACTCTCTACACAAAGGCTTACACAGCCTACTACGAGCTGAAGTTCACGGATGAAAAGTCCGAGTTCAAACTCTCTCTTGGCGATGGCGATTTCTCCAGCCAGATAAACTTTGTCAAGAAAATCTCTCTTGAATATTCGACGTGGTGGTAAGGAGGTGTCTAAGGTATGAAAAAACTTCTCATTCTCTCTGTGCTTTTGCTGAGTGTCTTCGTATTTTCTGATGTCTTTGTAGAAAACGGAAAAGTGATTTTCACCTTCGAGTGGGAAGGAGCCAAGGTGGTGTATCTCGCAGGAACTTTCAACAATTGGAATCCCACTGCGCTTCCAATGAAAGAAGTGGAACCCGGTCTCTGGAGAGCAGAGCTCGAACTCGAACCCGGAACGTATCAATACAAATACGTGATAGATGGAACTACGTGGAAAGAAGATCCCAACGCACCCGGATACGTGGACGATGGTTTCGGAGGCTACAACGGAATATTCACACTGGTGGAAAAAGACGGAGAGCTTTTCATCGTTGGTCCTCAGAAGAAAGAAGAATCAAAGAAATACGAGCCCAATCCCGACAGGGAAGACACCATCTTTGTCGAAGACGGTATAGTGGTTCTCAGATACTACAATCCCGAAGCGGAATTCGTAACCATAGCTGGAAATTTCAACAACTGGAACGCAGAAGAGATAGAGATGTATCCACTCGAAGATGGTTGGTGGGAAGGAGTACTTGAACTTGGTCCTGGAGTGTATGAATACAAGTTCGTTGTGAACGGTGAGGAATGGGTGACTGACCCCAACGCCTTTGCCTTTGTCGATGACGGCTTTGGAGGAAAGAACGGCGTTTTCGAAGTTTACGAAGAAAACGGAGAACTGAAGGTAAAATCTCCCATCGAGGAAACTGTCCAAGAAGAGACTTCAGAAGAAGCACCCGAAGTCGCTCATCAAGAAACCGCAGAAGCCGGACCAGAAGAGGTTGAAAAATCCGAGCTGAAAGAAGGACTCAGCGTGGAAGACAGTTTTGTCGTCTTCGTTGTTAGAAAGCCAGAAGCTTCCGAGGCTTACGTTGCGGGAAGCTTCAACAACTGGAGCACTACAGCGAATCCAATGGAAAGAGAAGGGAACCTCTGGGTGGCAAGAATCAAGCTCAACCCTGGCACTTATCAGTACAAGTACGTCTTCACGATAGCGGGAAATCAGGTCTGGCAAGAAGATCCCAACGCGCCTTCCTATGTCCCGGATGGATTCGGTGGAAAAAACGGCGCTTTCATGCTCTCTGAAGAGGATGGAAAACTCGTCATAAAACCACTGGAACAGAAATCTGAGAGTGAGACTCCGTTCTTCGGGAAATACTTCATTGATCTGACTTACAAATACGCAACGGATACCTTCCTCAAATCTCTCGAAAGCTCCCATGAACTCACTCTCGGTGTAAAAACCGACTTCTTGAAAGCAACCTTGAATTTCAAACCGGAAGGCTCTTTCTTGGACAGCGCGAACATAAAGGTGGAAAAGGACGGTTTCGAGGTTTTCGGACACTACAAAGTGGCATCTCTGGTGGAAGGGAAGCCCTACGAAGAATGGTTCGCCGAAACAGGCTTTGGTCTCGGTATTTCTTTCCTTTCCTACAAGTTCACAGCTGATGTCGCTTTTGACACAAACGCGGAAAAGGAAAGATTTTTGATAGGAGTTTCGGGAGAGAATTTCGGTACCTACTTTGGAAGTAATTACTTGCTTGGGATAGAAAAAATAGACCTCGCAGGTTTCTTATCCTTTGATCTTCTTGGAGCAAAAACAACCGTCTGGACCGGTTTAATCTTTGCCAAGCCCGTTCTCTACTTTGTGAACCTCGAAGTCGATTCGGACAACTTCGATGTCAACTACCTGTACTATGAAAAAACATCTTCAGAAGACAAAGGATTTCTCAAAGCAAGCATTGATCTCTTCAACCTGGAACTCTACGGGGATTACAATTTCAACAACAAAACGTATACGGTAAGCGCAGGGTACGTTTTCGATGACACCTATGTCCTCGGATTGGCCTACAGATACGGAGACTACGACAACTTTGAAAACGACCCCGACAAAATAACCGTCTTTGGGGAGCTCAGAAACGAATTCGCAAGCGCAAAACTTGGAGTAACTTACGACGCATACAAGAACATCTATCTGGATTTCCAAGGTGAAGTCAACTTCTGATTGTGAGGTGATTCAAGGTGAAGACTAAACTCTGGTTGTTACTTGTTCTCCTCCTTTCCGCTTTGATATTCTCAGAAACCACCATCGTAGTCCACTATCACAGATACGATGGAAAATACGATGGATGGAATCTCTGGATATGGCCCGTGGAGCCCGTGTCTCAGGAAGGGAAAGCTTATCAGTTCACAGGTGAGGATGATTTTGGTAAAGTAGCAGTAGTGAAATTACCAATGGATCTTACAAAGGTGGGGATCATAGTGAGGCTGAACGAGTGGCAGGCAAAAGACGTGGCAAAAGACAGGTTCATAGAGATAAAAGACGGAAAGGCTGAAGTGTGGATACTCCAGGGAGTGGAAGAGATTTTCTACGAAAAACCAGACACATCTCCCAGAATCTTCTTCGCACAGGCAAGGTCGAACAAGGTGATCGAGGCTTTTCTGACCAATCCTGTGGATACGAAAAAGAAAGAACTCTTCAAGGTTACTGTTGACGGAAAAGAGATTCCCGTCTCAAGAGTGGAAAAGGCCGATCCCACGGACATAGACGTGACGAACTACGTGAGAATCGTCCTTTCTGAATCCCTGAAAGAAGAAGACCTCAGAAAAGACGTGGAACTGATCATAGAAGGTTACAAACCGGCAAGAGTCATCATGATGGAGATCCTGGACGACTACTATTACGATGGAGAGCTCGGAGCCGTATATTCTCCAGAGAAGACGATATTCAGAGTCTGGTCCCCCGTTTCTAAGTGGGTAAAGGTGCTTCTCTTCAAGAACGGAGAAGACACAGAACCGTATCAGGTTGTGAACATGGAATATAAAGGAAACGGTGTCTGGGAAGCGGTTGTCGAAGGTGATCTCGACGGAGTGTTCTACCTCTATCAGCTGGAAAATTACGGAAAGGTCAGAACAACCGTCGATCCTTATTCGAAAGCGGTTTACGCAAACAGCAAAAAGAGCGCCGTTGTGAATCTTGCCAGGACAAACCCAGAAGGATGGGAAAACGACAGGGGACCGAAAATCGAAGGATACGAAGACGCGATAATCTACGAAATACACATAGCGGACATCACAGGACTCGAAAACTCCGGAGTCAAAAACAAAGGCCTCTACCTCGGTCTCACCGAAGAGAACACGAAAGGACCGGGTGGTGTGACAACTGGCCTTTCGCACCTTGTGGAGCTCGGTGTCACACACGTCCACATACTTCCTTTCTTCGACTTCTACACGGGCGATGAACTCGACAAAGATTTTGAAAAGTACTACAACTGGGGTTATGACCCTTACCTGTTCATGGTTCCAGAAGGCAGATACTCAACCGATCCCAAAAATCCACACACGAGAATTAGAGAAGTCAAAGAAATGGTCAAAGCACTTCACAAACACGGTATAGGTGTGATCATGGACATGGTGTTCCCGCACACCTACGGCGTAGGTGAACTCTCTGCGTTCGATCAGACGGTACCATACTACTTCTACAGAATCGACAAAACTGGTGCCTATTTGAACGAGAGTGGATGTGGAAACGTCATCGCAAGTGAAAGGCCTATGATGAGAAAATTCATAGTTGATACTGTCACCTACTGGGTGAAGGAGTATCACATAGACGGTTTCAGATTCGATCAGATGGGCCTCATCGATAAGAAAACAATGCTTGAAGTTGAAAAGGCCCTTCATAAAATCAATCCAACGATCATTCTCTACGGCGAACCGTGGGGTGGATGGGGTGCACCCATCAGATTTGGGAAGAGCGATGTTGCTGGAACACACGTGGCAGCTTTCAACGACGAGTTCAGAGACGCAATAAGAGGTTCTGTGTTCAATCCGAGTGTCAAAGGATTCGTCATGGGAGGTTATGGAAAAGAGACCTGGATTAAAAGAGGAGTCGTAGGAAGCATTGATTATGATGGAAAACTCATCAAGAGCTTTGCTCTCGATCCAGAGGAAACGATAAACTACGCAGCATGCCACGACAACCACACATTGTGGGACAAGAACTATCTTGCCGCCCAAGCCGATAAGAAAAAAGAATGGTCCGAAGAAGAACTGAAAAATGCTCAGAAACTGGCTGGTGCAATACTCCTCACTTCTCAAGGCGTTCCTTTCCTACACGGAGGCCAAGACTTCTGCAGAACGAAGAATTTCAACGACAACTCTTACAACTCCCCCATCTCGATAAACGGCTTCGACTACGAAAGAAAACTTCAATTCATAGACGTGTTCAACTACCACAAGGGTCTCATAAAACTCAGAAAAGAACACCCTGCTTTCAGGCTGAAAAACGCTGAAGAGATCAAGAAACATCTGGAATTTCTCCCGGGTGGAAGAAGAGTAGTTGCGTTCATGCTCAAAGACCACGCAGGCGGTGACCCATGGAAAGACATCGTAGTGATCTACAATGGAAACCCAGAGAAGACAACATACAAACTGCCAGAAGGAAAATGGAATGTGGTTGTAAACGGTCAAAAAGCCGGAACGGAAGTGATAGAAACCGTTGAGGGAACGATAGAGCTCGAACCGCTTTCCGCGTACGTTTTGTACAGAGAGTGAAAAGTTGTAGAATCTCAATAGTCAAGCCCCAGCTTTGTGCTGGGGCTTTGAAACCTGATTTCAGGAGGTTGAGACAATGAAAAAATCACTGACACTGTTTTTGGTTCTCATATCGATCCTGATTTTCTCTCAAACGCTCAAACTCGAAAAGGTGCTGGGATTCAGCGATATTTCATCTTTAACGATCAAAGATGGTTATCTCTTACTTGGAACGGGAAACGGTGAAATCATCGTTTACAAAGGTGGATCCTATTACAAGGTCTTCAAAGTCCACGACAACAGAGTAAACGAAGTGACTTTTGAGAACGGTTTTATCGTGAGCGCTTCAGACGACAAAACAGTTGGTGTAACGAACCTGGAGACAGGTGAAACACATCTTCTCAAAGGTCACGTGAAAGGTGTCTCTTCTGTTGCTGTGACGGGCAATAAAATCCTGAGCGCTTCTTTCGATGGAACGGTGAGAGTATGGTCTTTCCCAGATGGAAAAGAAATTTCTTCTCAAAGACTTGGACCATCGGTTGTTAAAATCGCCGCCCATGAGAATAGATATGTCATGGGGCTGGCCAACGGACTTGCACTGATCAGCGACATCTCGAATCCCTCATTTTCCATTCCCCTCAAGGCCCATCCCGAGGGAATCAAAAAGATCGTGTTCTCAGAGAATGGACAGTTGATCGCAACCTGTGGAGGAAACACCGTAAAGGTATGGAACGCTTCGAATGGAAGACTCGTTCTCCAGTACGACCACGTCATAACGGTGAATGATGTGGCTTTTCTTGACAATGACAATCTCATTTTTGTAACCGACGATTACAAAGCCGTGGTTTTGAACATTCAGAAAAACGAAGTGGTGAAATCAATCGACGCTCATAACAACTTCGTTCTTTTCGTCTCTTCAGATGACGGTAGCATAGCAACCTACGGAATGGACAAAACTGTCAAAGTGTGGAATGCCGATCTGGAGCTTCAGTACTCTCTCTACGGTCACCAACTCTCGGTGAACACAGTAGCTTTATCAAGCGACGGGAAATTCATCGTGAGCGGCAGTGACGATAGAGAAATTCTGATATGGAACGCTGAGAAGGGGATCGCTGAACACAGGATAAAGGCTCTATCAGGGGTCAGAAAGCTTTTGACAGTAGAAAACAACATCATTTCCTGTCTTGATAGCAATCAACTCAAGATTTATAACCTGGAAAATGGAAAGCTCGTGAAGAGAATCAAAGTTGGCACGACGAGCACAATGGACATCGCTCTTCAAAACGATAGAATGGCAATAGGATTCTACGACGGAAGTGTCGCTCTGTTCAGATATCCAACCTTCGAAGAGATATGGAGAAAAGACACAGAACACGAAATGATCCAAACGATTGATATGAACAACAAATTCATCGCCTTCGGAGTTTCTTACTCTGATCCAAAAGACAAGATAGGTTACGTAGAAGTTCTCTCCGCAGACACAGGGGAAAGAGTACTTCTGCTGGAAGGTCACAGAGGAAACGTAAACGCTGTGAAATTCGCTGGGGACTTTCTTGTCTCAGGTGGAGAAGACGGAAAGGTCATTCTCTGGAGCTTGGATACAGGTTCAAAAGTCCGCGAGATCTACCTGAACGAACCAGTGTCCTCTCTATTAATCGATGAAAAGGAACTCTTTGTTGGAACCTGGAATGGAAATATCAAAATTTTTGCTTTTCCAGATCTGACCTTGAAGACTTCTTTGAAAGCCTCTGATCAAAAGATAGGACATTTCATAAAGGTGGGCGATCAGCTCGTAGTTCCATGCGGTGATGGAAAGATAAGGATCCTCTTGGAAAAGTGAGGGGGGAAATCCCCCTCATTTTACACTAGTCTTTCACTTATCATCATGGAAGAAAGTATCGAAGTCCCCTCTAAAACCACTTCTTTGTTGGAGAGACTACCCTTCTCAACGGAAACCTCTTTATCCATTGGATGAACCTGTCTTCTCGTTTCTGATACAATCACCTCAAATACACCTTCAGGAAGAAATACTCCTTCTCCGCCAACAATCACGATCTCTGGGCTCAGAATGTTCACAAGATTCACAATACCATCTATGAGGATACCGGTGAATTCGTCCAGTACCTCTTTAGCCAGTGGGTCTTCTTCGTATATTTTGCAGAGCGTTTCGAACTTTTCGTACATGGTTCTTCCTGGAAGAGGTTTTTTCTTTTCATACTGACGGACGCAGTGGGAGATGGAAGTGTTGGCCTCCCAGCATCCGACCCTTCCACAAAAACACGGTCCTCTGTCGTACATTTTCATGTGACCGATCTCTCCAGCCGCGTTGAAAGAACCCTTGTAGAGTTTTCCTTCGATGATAATGCCTCCACCTATTCCTTCTCTGACGAGTATGTACACGATGTTCTTTCTATCACCGAAATGTTTGTTTCTCATCATTTCCGCGAGGGCCGCAAGGTTCGCGTCGTTCTCCAAATACACCTCGAACACCTTGAAGTACTTCTCCACATCTATGTCTCTCCATCTGTTGAGATTTGGAGCGAATGCCAATTTCTTGTGAGTCTTATCAACAGATCCTGGAACCCCTATCACAATCAATGGAAAAACACCGGGGAACCTGGAAACCTTTTCCGTCAAAACTCTGAAACACTCCTCAGGTGTGTCGGGCGTGTCGAATTCATCGACCACTTCAACTGTCCCATCGAAAAACGATATC
This sequence comes from Thermotoga petrophila RKU-1, assembly GCF_000016785.1. Classification (NCBI taxonomy): domain Bacteria; kingdom Thermotogati; phylum Thermotogota; class Thermotogae; order Thermotogales; family Thermotogaceae; genus Thermotoga; species Thermotoga petrophila. Next base: position 985,646 of record NC_009486.1, on the reverse strand, counting down.
CCAACGATGGAATGCGTCACCCCAAGATCGACCACTATCGCCTTTGAAAAATCTCTGTTCACGTAGAGTCGTTTGGAGTGCCTTCCCAACTTCGATGGGAGTATTCCTTTCTCGTAGATCATCCTTTTCCTCTTCATCTCGTTCACGAGTTTTGTAACAGTGCTGGGATCGAGCCCGGTTTTTTCCGATATCATGTTTCGAGTAACTCCAGGCTCAAATCTTATCGTGTTGAGAACTCTCAATTTGTTGATAGTTTTTGCCTGCTTTAGGGAGTAAATTTCCATGTTTTGCAACTTTTCAGACCTCCCAGAAAGTTTACTTTCGCTTTCAAAGATTATATCCGAACTGTGGTTACAAAAACTTTACCGGTATCAACCCTTCACCGCTCCTGCACTCAAGCCAGCTATGATTCTGTTCTGGAAAACCAAAACGAGTATCACAAGTGGAAGTGTGACGATAACGGCTGCGGCCATGAGCTGACCCCATGGTATCTCGTACTGAGACGCTCCTTTGAAGAGAGCGACTGCGACAGGAACCGTGTACAGGCTCGGCTTTTGCATGAACGTGAGAGCGAAGAGAAACTCGTTCCACGCGGCGATGAACGTCAAAAGCCCTGTTGCCACAAGACCAGGAGCAGACATGGGAAGCACGATAGACCAGAGAGTTCTGAGTTTAGAGGCTCCGTCGATGAACGCCGATTCCTCCACTTCTTTTGGAAGTTCCCTGAAGAAACTCTGGAGCACCCAGACAGTGAGAGGCAGATTCATAGCAGTGTAGGGTATGATGAGACCAGTGTAGGTGTTTATCAACTTCAATCCCCTCAAGATCAAAAATAGAGATCCCAAAATAGAAACCTGTGGAAACATGCTCACCGCAAGAATCAGTGACATCACGATGACCTTTCCCTTGAACTTGAGCCTTGCGATGGCGTATCCAGCAAGCGATCCTACAACTAATGCCAAAACCGTGGTTATGCCTGCCACTATAATGCTGTTTTTGATGTTTATATGAAACGGTCTTTCCTTGAAGACCTTCACGTAGTTTTCAAAGGTTATTCTTTTTGGGAAAAGAGAGGGATTCTTTTCGAAAAGATCCCGATCAGGCTTTATCGACGAAATAAAAGCCCAATAAAGGGGAAAAACGCACCATATAAGAATGAGTAAAACAGCTATATAAAGAAGGATTCTCTGCGTTATCGATCTGCTCATCGGGTTCCCTCCTCAATCGAGTTTCAGCCTCAAGGACTTTATGTAAAGTATGGCAAAGATCGATATAAGAACGAATATGAAAACAGATATGGCGGAACCGTATCCAAACCACGCACCGGTGAAAGCCCTATCCATCAGAACGTGTCGGTTGTAAACGGCCAGGGTTTCTGTGTTCACAGCACCTCTCGTCATGATGTAGACAACATCGAACACGCGCAGTGCATCGAGTGTCCTGAAGATCAGAGCCACTCCTATCGTTGGCGTTATCAACGGAAGAGTGATTCTGAAGAATCTTTGAATTGTATTTGCTCCGTCGATTCTCGCCGCTTCGTAAATATCCTCCGGTATCACCTGAAGACCTGCGAGAATCAAAAGAGCCATGAACGGAGTCGTTTTCCACACATCGACGAATATGATCGCCCACATGGCGAGCCCTGGTGTTCCGAGAATGGGGGTTCCCGGTTCTATTATTCCGAGTTTCTCCCAGAGTCTCGACATTATTCCGAATTGATCGTGGAACATCCATCGCCACATTTGAGAAGAAATGGCCGTTGGAATTGCCCATGGAACGAGCATAGCGGCCCTCACAACGCCTCTCAACGCGAATCTCTGATGAACAACTATGGCGATGAGAACACCAAGCACCGTCTCCAGAGAAACCGAAATCACCGTGAAAAAGACGGTGTTTTTCAAAGCCATTATGAAGCGGGTGTCCTCAAAGAGTCTGAAATAGTTCTGAAGCCCAACGAATCTTCTCTCTATACCGGGCCTCAAACCGAAACTGTAGAAACTGTCGTAGAAGGTTTTGAACAGAGGAAAAAAAGCCACTACGGATATGACAAGAATTGTCGGCAAAATCATCCAGAACGCTGTCCAACCACTTCTTTTTTCCATCTTTCTGTATCCTCCTTCAACAGAGTAAAAGAGGCGGGGGAGAGCCCCTCGCCTCTGTTACTGTCCAAGCAGGAATTTGAGCTCTTTTGCAATGTTCTTTATTGCGTCTTCTGGTGTTGTCTGTCTTGTCAGAGCAGCGTGCACGTACCTCTGAATGACATCGGAAACTTCTGTGTAGTTCGCAACCCTTGGTCTTGGAAGAGCGTTGATGAAAACTCCGAGAAGTTCAACCATGAACGGAGCAGCTTCTTTGAGTTTTGGATCTTTGTAAACGGCTTTTCTCGTTGGATTCTGTCCGGCGTTGATCGCTTTGTAGAGCTGCTGGTCGTAACTTGTGAGGAACTTTATGAGCTTCTTTGCGGCTTCCTTTTCTTCAGGTGACGAGAATTTGTTTATACCGAGGACCCACCCACCGAGTGTGGCAGCTCTTCTTCCACCAGGACCCATTGGAAGAGGAGCAACTCCAACCTTTCCTTTGATTGGGGATTCGTCGCTGTTCACGAGGGACCAGGCGTACGGCCAGTTCCTCATAAAAACAGCTTCTCCGTTCTGGAAGATTCTTCTTGCGTCTTCTTCCATGTAGGTGGTAACTCCTTCAGGAGTGACTTTGTGCTTGTAGATGAGATCGACCATGAACTGAAGAGCCGCAACAGCTTCTGGAGAATCGATCACAACTTTTCCACTCTCATCGAGCACATCCCCACCGAAAGACCAGAGGTATTCAAGGAAATCACAGACAAGGCCTTCGTATCTTGCACCCTGCCAGACGAATCCGTGGATGCCTTCAGCCTGAGAGATCTTCTTTGCCATTTCGACGAGTTCATCCCAGGTTCTCGGAGCGTGATCGTAACCGTATTTCTCGAGGAGGTCTTTTCTGTAGTAAAGGAGACCTGCATCTGTGAACCAGGGAACAGCAACGATTCTTCCATTGACCGTGACAGACATCACAGTTCCGGGTAGGAATTCACCGAGTTCGAAGTAGTCTTTGTCTGCTGTCAGATCTTCAAGGAACGGAGCAAACTCAGCAGGCCATATCACATCGAGCATGAGAACGTCTGGATCCGTCTCTCCGGCGGCAAAGTACGTGACGTAGAGATCGTGCCTTTCAGTTGAACTGTCCGGCATCGGAATGATTTCCACTTCGATATCTGGGTACTGCTGGTGGAACATCTCCAGCTGCTTTTTCAGTACCTCGAGTTCCTTTCCGACCCCTCCAGATGTCATAGTGATTTTCACAGCGAAGAGTCCACCAACCAGAAGAACTGCTAGCAACAGAACAAAGTACTTCTTCATGGCAAAAGCACCTCCCCATTCAAAATATGGTTTTATTATTCCTTTATTTCGATCCATAAATCATCCATTATGTACGGTTCTGTGTTGTTTCCTCCTCCAAACCTGTAAGCTTTTGGTTCCTCTTCAAGAGGCCTGAACCTGTTTTCCACACCATCGTAATCCCAAGTTGTAAGGTACAATTTCCAGCCATTGAAGCTTTCTGGAAAATCAATCCATTCACCCTTTACAGCTATCTTTATCCACCCATCAACCACAACGACTTCAGGAGATCCTATCTGCACACCGAATTTTTTCTCGGTAGCTCCTTCCGACGAAAAAATAGCCACATTCCATCCTGTTATAAAGATTTCATAGTCCCAATCATCTATGGCGTAATTTTGAAATGGCAACGCTTCTGCTCCCTTTCTTCTCGGATCATCAAGGAATATTTGAAAACTCACATGATCGAATCCAAGCGGTGGGTTCCAGCTCGTAGTAATTTCTCTCGTTTTTATCCAGACAATCAAATTAGGTCCCATGCGTTCCACCTTTGCACCAATAAGGTCCATTTGCCGCTTGAAAGTTAAATCAAGTGGATATTTATATCTGCCGAAAGGCCCATGATCATCATTCATAGGATCTGTCACTTCTGCGAGTTTTTCGGTAGGTATAGACACCTCAAACCAGATTTCTTCAGAATAAAGGACTTCTTTGGGATTGGATCCGTAAACCTTCAAAATAATGAAATGGTTTCCAGGACCCATTTTATAAAGATCCAGGGAAAGACTGTATTTACCATCGACAATATTCACTTTCTCGGGAATGGTTTGATATAAACCATCAATGTAGGCGTACATTCTTTTGCCGTTCGTTTCACCGGATATTACTACTCTATCTTCGTAGATGTTCACGGTGGTTTTTAACGTCAAATTCGTTGTCTGTTTCTCATATTTATTCACAGAGGAAAGCTTGAAGACGGTAAGACTCTTTGGAGGAACGATAAAGACCGTGGACTTTTCCTGAACAACAACCCTAGCCTCTCTATCACTTGAGAATACCTTTTCCATACTAGGAAACACACCATCGATGGTTCTAATCTTGTCATTATTAGATGTGTTTAAAACCACAATGAGCGTTTCATTCTCATCTTTTACTTCATAAACCAGAAGCCCTGCACCTTCTGAATTCGACAGAAGAACTTTGACCTTACCGTATCTCGTTGCAGTGTGACTCTTTCTGAACTCAACGGCACTTTTTATGAAATCGTACATCTCCCCTTTCTCAAAATGATCCTTACCGCCCGATCCCCATCCCTTTGCAAACATCGAAGCCCGTGTTTCTTCAAAAGACTGTTCTGTTCCATAGTAAATAACAGGAATTCCAGGTAAAGTCATTAGAAAAGCGACTGCCATTCTCAATGTCTTCTCGTCCGTTCCCCTGCTGAATCGCTCCATATCATGATTGTCAATGAAAGTGACCAGAAGTCCTTTTTCAAGCGTTTGATTACGCCTTTCTATTCTGTAAGCAAGCCATGAAGTTGGTTTCCCACCTTTTAGAACTCGACGTATTTCTTCACAAAGCGGAAAGTCAAGCATGGCGTTAAAACCATGGTCAAAATAACTCTCTATTTCCTTTTCTGCACTGTCATCCATCGGTGGAGAAGTGAGCCATGCTTCACCAAAAGCGATGAAATCATCTTTCAAGGTCATTATTCCGTCTTTGCCAAAGAAGAAATCATCCCAGAAATCTTTTGGAACGTACATCGCAGTATCCACTCTGAAGCCGTCAACACCAACCTCTTTTATCCAGAAACCATAGGAGTCTTTCAAAGCGCTTCTGACCATCGGATTTTCAGTATTTAAATCATCGAGACCTGAAAGCTGATAGTTGAGCTTTTGATGAATGTCGTTGTAATTAGTGATATCAGGAGTCCAGTGGTAGACATTCATTTCTCTCTGTTTCGGATCATTATAGTCATTCATATTGAAGGGGAATTGAGTTGGTGCGAAAGTTGGAACACTTCCTGTGTTAATTTCGAATTTTCCAGCTTTGAATCTGAAATAGTTTCCAACATGGTTGACAACTATATCTTGGATGAGAAACATATTTTTTCTGTGAATTTCTTCTGAAAGCTTCCTGTATGTCTCGATATTCCCAAAATGTTCGTCTACTTCCTTAAAATTCCTTGCCCAGTATCCATGGTATCCACCGTAATTAACCCACGGATCCCACCACTGGTTGGCTACTGGAGGAGTAATCCATATTCCATCTACTCCCAGACCTCTGATATAATCAAGCTTATCAATTATTCCTTTCAAATCTCCTCCGCTATACTTTGCTGGATCAGAAGGATCGTATTCTCCATAACCTTGATCGTTGTTCGTTGGATCCCCATCGTTGAATCTGTCTATCATGATTTCATAAAGCACAACATCGCGCCAGGAAACAGCAAACAAACTCACAGCTAGAATTAGAAGAAACGTGAAAAAGGACCTTCCCACGTTTTCTTCACCTCTTTTTTGAACCAGCAATTAAATGACGTTATAATCAAATTAACCTATTTGATATTTTGCCAGACCTTTGTATTCTTTGCAAGTGAGCTATCAGGAGAAAACAGAAGATTTTTTTCGTTAAATGAAAATAATCGGTGATATTCACGCGGAGTGAACGAATAGGAGGAAAAACGAGGTATCAAAAAGAAAGGGCGGCCAGGCCGCCCTTTTCAATCTTCCAGACTGTTGCTTTTGACCACGTTCGAGTACCAGTAACCACTGTCTTTTATGATGCGTTTTTGAGTACTGTAGTCCACGTACACAATACCAAATCTCTTGGAATATCCCTCTGCCCATTCGAAATTGTCGAGGAGCGACCAGACGAAGTAACCTTTAAGCGGCACTCCCTCCTGTATGGCCTTCCATGCCTGACCAATGTGGGCCTTCAAATAATCGATTCTGTTTTGATCGTGAACTCTTCCATCTTCACTAACTACGTCGTCAAAAGCAGCCCCATTCTCTGTGATGTAAACCTCTGGTGGGTTGTATTCTTCTTTCACCTTCTTCAGGATCCAGTAGATTCCTTCTGGAACGATCTCCCATCCCATGGCTGTTTTTGGAAGATCCCTTTCAACGAAAGAGACCTTAGCTGGTGCATCTGGATCGAACTTCACCAAATGACCGGAGTAATAGTTCAATCCAACAAAGTCGATCTTTTCCTGTATCTCGGACATGTCATCTTTGTAATTCTCCGGTAGATACTCTCTGGCAAATTCCAGAACGAGCTCCGGATAATCTCCTCTGTAGATCGGATTGAGAAAGAGAGGATAGTTGTTGAACTGATGCATGAATCTCGCCGCTCTGATGTCCTCCTCTTTTTCACTCGCAGGTTCGAAATATCCATTGTTGAAAACTATTCCGATCTTTCCATCTTTCACAGTTTCCCTGAACACTTTCACCGCTTTGGCGTGTGCCCTCAAGAGATTGTGAACAGCTCGGAAAGCCACGTAAATATCTCTCATTCCAGGAGCGTGGACTCCGTACAGATGCCCCACTATGGCAACAACCCACGGTTCGTTCAAGGTGATCCAGTTCTTCACACGGTCGCCGAAATTTTCAAAGAGAACCCTTGAGTATTCTGCGAACCAATCCGCTATTTCTCTGTTCGCCCATCCTCCTTTCAACTGAAGAGCGAAGGGAAGATCCCAGTGATAGATGGTCACAAAGGGTGTGATACCTTTTTCCAGCAGGGTGTCTATGATCCTGTTGTAAAAATCCAGTCCTTTCTGATTCACCCTTCCTGTTCCTTCCGGAAGTATTCTTGGCCAGCTGATTGAAAATCTGTAAGCCTTTACTCCGAGTTTCTCTATGATTTCAATGTCCTCTTTCCATCTGTTGTAGTGGTCGCAGGCCACATCTCCCGTGTCACCGTTCTTTACATTTCCAGGAGTATGGGAGAAGGTGTGCCAGATAGACATACCAGCTCCGTCTGCGAGGGGAGAACCCTCGATCTGGTAGGAAGCTGTTGCAACACCCCAGAGGAATCCTTCAGGGAACTTTTTCACGTTCATCACCTCTCCTGTTGTTTTGATTCGTGTGCCTAACTATTCTATCAAAACTCTCTGCACAAAAAAAGAGGGGGAGTACCCCCTCGTCTGTACTATATCATCGGAGAACAAAAGGTCAGCCCATCACAACTTCAACCCTGTGCACCTTTCCATCCTCGAAAACTGGAAGTACTTGTCCTTCTATCTTTTTTCCATCAACAATGATCTCTTTGACTCCTTTGGAAACATGAGAGAGATTCTTCACCGTTATATCGTAGATGCTTCCTCTGAACTTTCTTGTGATCCTGAATCCTTCCCATTCTTTCGGGATGCAGGGATCCACCACCAGGCCGTCGTAAGTAGGCCTTATCCCGAGTATATGCTGAGTGATCGCTACAAAGCTCCAAGCAGCAGTCCCCGTGAGCCAGGAATTCTTTGCCTCTCCATGCCTCGGTGCATCTTTTCCGGCAACCATCTGAGCGTAGACGTACGGCTCAGTCCTGTGTATTTCGCTGATGTCTTCGAGATAAGCCGGTGTGATTTTTCTGTAGATCTCAAAGGCTCTGTCTCCCCTACCTATAACAGTCTCGGCTATCGCTACCCATGGGTTGTTGTGACAGAAGATCCCCGCGTTTTCTTTGTAGCCCGGTGGGTAACTCGAGATCTCACCAAGCTCGATGTAATATCTGCTGTACGCCGGCTGCTGAAGAACGAGTCCGTAGGGTGTGTCGAGATATTTTTTGACAGAATCGAGAGCTTTTTCCGCGTATCCGTTGTCCACACCGATACTTGCCATAACACACATTCCCTGTGGTTCTATGAAGATCTTACCTTCTTCACACTCTTTGCTTCCCACCTTTCTCCCAAAGGCATCGTACGCCCTGAGGAACCATTCACCATCCCAGCCGTATTTCAGAGTGGTCTCGATCATTTTGTTCACATGTTTTTCTGCTTCTCTCGCTTCTTCTTCAAGTCCTCGTCTTTTGCAGATCTCCACGAATTCTTTTCCAGCAAGAACGAAGAGCCCCGCTATGAAGACGGACTCCGCTACCCTTCCGTCGAGAGCGTTGACGGTTGTTTGGAAAGACTCATCGGGATCTTTCGAGAAACAATTGAGGTTAAGACAATCGTTCCAATCGGCCCTTCCTATCAATGGAAGACCGTGGGGACCGAGGTTGTTCACAGTGAAGTAGAAAGATCTCTTCAGATGCTCGAAGAGTGATGCCTTTTTGTTCGGATCGTTGTCGAAGGGAACCTCTTCGTCCAGTATGCTCCAGTCACCCGTTTCTTTGATGTAAGCGCTCGTTGAGAGAATGAGCCAAAGCGGATCGTCGTTGAAGCCTCCTCCTATTTCGTTGTTGCCCTTCTTGGTGAGCGGCTGGAACTGGTGGTAAGTGCTTCCATCCTCGAATTGGATAGAGGCCAAATCGAGTATTCTCTGCCTTGCCTTCTCCGGGATCATGTGAACAAAACCTAAGATATCCTGGTTCGAGTCCCTGAAACCTATTCCTCTACTGATACCAGACTCGAAGTACGAAGCGCTTCGAGAGATGTTGAACGTGACCATACACTGGTACTGATTCCAGATGTTCACCATTCTGTTGAGTTTTTCGTCATGGGTTTCTACCTGTATTCTTCCAAGAAGGTCGTCCCAGTATTCTTTGAGTTCCTTCAGGGCGTGCTCAACATCTTCACCTGTTTTGAATTTCTCTATCATCTCTTTTGCTCGCTTTTTGTTTATCACACCGGGCTTTTCCCATTTTTCCTCCTCTGGATTCTCTACGTACCCGAGAATGAAGATGAGTTCTTTCTTTTCGGATGGAGCGAGTTCTATCTCTAAGTAATGTGAAGCGATCGGTGCCCACCCGCTCGCGACGGAATTTCTGGGTTTTCCTTCCACCACCGCTTGAGGAGCTTCAAAACCGCTGTAGAGACCTATGAAGGACTCTCTGTCTGTATCAAAACCATCTATCGGTTGATTCACAGAATAGAACGCGTAGTGGTTTCTTCTTTCTCTGTATTCTGTCTTGTGGTAAATCACAGAACCTTCTATTTCCACTTCACCCGTACTGTAGTTTCTCTGGAAGTTCGTCATATCATCGAGAGCGTTCCAGAGGCAGAACTCTATAAAGGAGAAAAGTTTTATCCTCCTCGGCGTGTTCGTTCTGTTCTCCAGAACAAGGTGATGGACCTCCCCTGTGAAATGTCTTGGCACAAAGTAGGTGATGGTGGCTCTCAGGCCGTTCCTTTCACCTGTGATCTTTGTGTATCCAAGACCGTGGCGCGCTTCAAAGAAGGAAAGATCTTTTCTCACAGGCATCCACGTGGGTGTCCAGAAATCTCCATTTTCTTCTCTGATGTAAAAGTACCTTCCTCCAGCATCCGTTGGAACGTTGTTGTATCTGAACCTCGTTATTCTTCTGAGTCTCGCGTCTTTGTAAAAACAGTAACCCCCTGCCATGTGAGATATGATGGAAAAGAAGTCCTCCGTTCCCAGATAATTTATCCATGGATACGGAGTTTGAGGAGTTGTGATCACGTATTCACGGTTGACGTCATCAAAATAACCGAATCGCACGCTATCACCCTCTCTTCACTTTTTCTGTCTCTGGTATTTTATTCTGAAAATGTTTTCATTCAAAATCTGAAGAGATGGATGCAGAAACAAGTATCGGCGAATATTTTTCAAAAGAAACCATTTTCTTCTAAATCCGCGGTTCCAGTCTCCGGTATTTATTAGACGAAATCAAAAAAGATAATTTATTAGTGGGCAAAAATCTTAGTGTTTAAGATCGAAAACATACAGGCTATTAATAGATAATTTGTTCACATATTTATTATGAAACCATTAATGAGTTAAAATATATTTTGGAGGAGGTGAGAACATGAAATACGTGCTCTGGGCAGTTCTGATTTTGAGTTTGCTGGCTGGATGTGTGCTTTTCACAACCGGAACCAACACCGTAAAAGTTCCTGTGTATCTCACGGACAACCCAACTTTCAACATCGAAAAATTACTGGTGAAAATTTCAAACGCGGAATACCACTATTCATTGGATGGAGAAGAGTACACTGCTACCGCTGCTCTGCTGGAGAATGAGTTCGATCTCCTCTCACTTGCTGGAACTAAAGTTCAGTTCTTCGAGATGGAATTGCCCGAGGGCGCTAATCTCGAGTGGATCAGACTCTACATCGATGCCGCCACTGCTGTTACAAACGATTCAACAGAAACAGTTGTGGTTCCTTCCAGAAAGATCAAAATCATAAAGCCCATCATAGTGCAAAGCGGTGACTCGATCGTTCTCGACTTCGATGTGGCAAGATCTCTCAAAATCACATCCACGGGAAACAACAAAAAATACTTGCTCAGGCCCATTATAGTTCCATATCACCACAGAGAGAGGAACGAGTACGGTTTTGGTGAAGGAGAGAAACACAGGTATGAGGTGGAAGGAAGGTTGAAAGAAACACTTTCAGGAACACCATGTCTTGTGGCACTCTTTGAGGGAGAAACCTGCTCCGGTACACTCGTGAATCTTGAAATCACAGACGATCATTTTGACTTCGAAGATCTGAAGGAAGCCACTTACACCGTTTGTGTGTACACCGATTTTGAACTTCCAGAAGGATTCACTAACACTGATGAAGAATTGGAAATAGACGAAGACGATATAGAAAACGCAAATGATGAGATTTCAATACCGGAAACTCCATTCGCATCAGAAACGTTTTATCTCAACGATTCAACGATCACCTACATTCTCGATTCAAACCTGATAGAACTCACACTCGGTGATTAAAAGTAGGGGAGGGATGCCTGGAAGTCTCAAAAAAGGGTATCTGGGAAGGCAGATCATTAAAGATGGCAGGTTTACACTTCGACGGTTTCTTTCTCTCTTCTCCTCCTTCTGGAGGAGACTTTCTTTTCTTCTTTCACTGCCTTTTCAAGGAGTTCTTTTTTGAGTTCGATGGCTTTGAGATTTTCGAGAGCTTTCTTTACCCTCTCTTCGTGGATCTCTCTAACAACTTCCGGCGGCAAGAACATCATCATAGTTTCACCTCCTTTTTGTTGTCATGCCTTTTTATCATTTATTTCTTCTGTCCTGTTATTTTTATAACATAACAGTGATACAAATCAAGAACACATTTTAGAAGAATCGTTTAAGGCTTTATTTATGGGTGTTTACACAGGAAAAATTAGGTTGATCAAAGAGCGGGGTGCTATCCCCGCTCCCGAGCGATAAGGTTGAACCTTCAATCTTCTACAACGAAGGTGTAGATCTTGAACGGATGGTAAACCATTGGGAAGGCTACTTTTTGCTTCTTCTCTTCCAGAAGGTTCGTCTGGTAGATCTCACCGTTCCACGGAGTCTTAATGGAAAGTTTCCCTGATGTTCCAAAGATCTCAACAAGCCTCAGAACAATTCTGTCCTTCACCCTTCTCAGTGAAGTGAGACGGAAATTTCGAGGAGAAATCTCCAGTAAGGGAGAGGGAAGGTTCAACATCCCATGATGAACGATGAAAGACTTGTTGAGCTCTTCTGATTCTTTTACAACATCTCTCAAGCTGTCTCCGGGGTGTACGTAGACAGAATAGGTGAAATTGTGTTCGCCTTCGTCACAGAGAAAGTCGGGGAAAATACCCGCTTTTATCAGCGAAAGTGCCATGGTGTCTTGATAAACACTGCCACCGTATTTTCCGTCGTTCAGGATGGATACACCAAAATCTGTCTGGGAAAGATCCATCCACCTGTGAAACGGCACCTCGAAACGCGCCTGTTCGAAACTGGTGTTTCTGTGCGTGGGCCTTTCGATGAAACCACCGGAGATATCGAACCTTGCCTTTCTCGACAAAACAGTTGTTGGGAAGTAAGCCCTGAGAAGCGCACGTCTTGTGTGCCAGTCTGCCTTCGTTTCTATATCGAGCCTTCTGCTTTTCCTGTAGAGGATGTAATGCTGTATAATCTTGCTTCCTTCCGCCTCGTATTCGACGCGGATCACCTCCCGAACAGGACCAGATTCTATTTTTTCTATGTTTTTCGCACTCAGGGTATATCCTGTCTTTTCTACGTTTTCTGCGATATCCCAGTTGTCCCAGTAAGTGGGAATGTTTTTGTGGAGTTTCAAGACGTTTCCCTTTTCTTCGAAAACGTACCTATCCAGTTCCTTATCGTAGATCTGAACCGTTCCGTCATCGTTGACGTACACCCTGAGAAACTCGTTCTCCATGATGTTCGCTTCTCTCAACTCATTTGGAGTTTCCTCAGACGTGGCTTTGCGAACCTTCAGTTCCACTTTCGTGAACGGTGGAATTTCTCTGTCTATGAAGTACACATACCTTCCATCGTGGGTTTTCTGTTTCAAGAGCGCTTCTCCTTCGAGGAAGATCTCAAGATCTTCGTTGAGGAAGAAAAGACACTTCTTTGGAAACGAAGAAACGTTCAAAAGGGTTAAAACCTCTTCGTTCTCAGAAGAAAGAACTTTGAGAGATTCGACAATGATGCCTTTTGATTTTTCTATCACCTGTCTGAGTTCTTTTTCTGTATCTTCATAGACTTCCTTTATAGAAGATCCAGGCAGAATATCGTGAAATTCGTTTCTCAGTAGAATTTTCCAGAGTTCGTCTATTTCGTCTGAAAAATCCTTATCCGTGAAAGCCGAGATCAACTCTGCAAGATAAAGGCTGTCTTCCGCTTCTTTGTGAAGTTTCTTTGTCTTGGACTGAGAAGTGTAGGTTCCCCTGTGAAGTTCAAGGTAAAGCTCTCCGTCCCACACAGGAAGTTCTCCGTCGATCTTCATTTTCTCGAAAAATTCTTCCACAGTTCCCATTTCAAGGCGCGGCAGTCCAGGAAAATCCTTCAGAACTTCGTAATTTTCCAGCATCTCTTCGGTTGGGCCGCCACCGCCATCACCATGTCCGAACGAAAGAAGAACTCTGTTTGTGAGATCTTTTTGCTTGAAATTCTTCCAGGTCCTGTAGATCGTATCGGGATCTATCCTCCCGTTGTATCCCTCGTTGGGATTTTTGAAGCTGAAATAGATAACTTCGGATCCATCTATTCCCCTCCAACGACACAGATCGTATGGAAACTCGTTCGTGTCGTTCCAGTTGAGTTTCGTAGTGACAAAGTACTCTATTCCCACGTCTCTCAGAATCTGAGGAAGTACCCAGGAGAAACCGAACACATCCGGTAGCCAGCATACTCTGCTCTTTCTCCCGAATTCTCTTTCGAAAAACTTTTGACCGTAGTAGAACTGCCTCACAAGGGACTCTATCGATGGGATGTTGCAGTCCGACTCCACCCACATGCCACCGACTGGTTCCCATCTACCCTCTTCTACGAGCTTTTTCACTTCCCCGAAGAGTTCCGGTGAATTTTGTTTGAGATCCTCGTACATTTGAGCAGAAGACTGGGTGTAAACGAACTCTGGATAGAGCTTAGAGAGCAACACGGAGTTTGCGAAGGTGCGAAGGATCTTCCGTCTCGTCTCCTCCACGGGCCAAAGCCAGGCATAGTCTATGTGTGCGTGACCGACAAGGCGGATCGTCCCAGAACCCGGGTGGTCTTTCTTTATTTTGTCCAGCTTCTCTTTGAATTTTTCGAACTCTTTCAGAATCTGGTTTCTCAACTCTTCAGGAAGCTTCACACCTGTGAACTCTTTGAACTCTGGTGTGCTCCAAGTGTTCTTGATCTCATCTTTTATTCCCGGATCTTCCGGTGCCGTCATCAGATAGGTATCTGTGTCTCGTGGAACCCAGACTTTCGAGAGAAACTCTTCGGAGATATCCAGCAGTTTCTTAGAAAGCGACTCGTCTTCTACAACTTCCGCCGTCTTTATGGTGAGTTCGAGCGTTTTCACCACCTTCATCAACGCTTCATCGACGACGATGAAGAAAGCTTCCGTGAATACTGGCTTTTCCGGTCTTCCAAAAAGACTCCTTGGCATCACCTGAGCTTCTATTGTATGTGGTTTACCATCAGCAAGTGGTGTGATGTTCAGTATCCTGTGGTACTCATTGATTTCCCCGTAAGGTTTCCCATCCACAAGAACAAGGGTCTCCCCACCGAACCAGAGTTTCAGGTAAGCCCTCTGTCCCCCGTCGACAGAGAAGGGGGACAGACCCTTTCTGAACCAAACAGGAGCGGAGTTGAAATTCCATTCGAAGGGAGGATCCACGGTTTTCTCAACAGCATCATCGGAGAAAACCCAGCTTTCTATTCTTTCTCTTCTCAGAAAAGTATACGGAACAATCTCTGAGAGCATTCTCCACAATCGGCCTTTCACAACTTTTTCCCCCTGCTATTCTCTACACCATTTCATAACCTTTTCCACAGGAATTGTCGCAAGAGCAATACAGTTGTCTGCTGCTCCGTAGTAGACGTAGTAGTAACCGTTATACTCTATCATCGCATCGCTGAAGACCACGTTCGGTACTCCCCCGAATTTCTCCCAGTCCTCTTCCGGTTCCAGAATGGGTTCTTTCGACCTTTTTATGACTTTTGTGGGATCCTCCAGATCGAGCAGCATGAACCCGAGTCGATATGTGGGTCTGGAAGTACCCGTGTTCTGCACGCCGTGATAGAGAACGAGCCAGCCGTACTCAGTCTTTATCGGAGGAGCTCCCACTCCGATCTTCAAGTCGTCCCACATCCCAGGCCTTGGAGAAGCGATCTTCACAAAGTTGTCCCAGTGCACGAGATCATCGGAAAACGCAAGCCACATATCAGGCGGAATTCTGTGGAACATAACGTACTTTCCATTGATTTTCTCAGGAAATAGAGCCGCGTCTTTGTTATCCATTTCTGGTATCACAACACCATACCTCTTCCAGGTGATGAAATTCTTCGTGGAGGCCATAGCGATTCTGACACCACGTGGAGAATAGGCAGTGTAAACCATGTAGTACTCGTCTCCTATCTTCGTGATCCTGGGATCTTCCACTCCATAGAGTTCATCATCACTCTTGGGCGCGAATACGGGCTTTTCGAACTTGTTGAAATGAATTCCGTCGGTGCTCACGGCGTATCCGATTCTTGAAACCATGTCCTCTCCTTGCGCTCTGTAGAGCATGTGAAAGAGTTCTCCGTCGTACACCACAGCCGGGTTGAAAACAAACCTGCTCTCCCAGAGAAAGTACGGAGAAGGTTCCAGAATGGGATTTGCCGGGTGTCTTTCCAGCTTCAACTCCATGTTCTCCCTCCTCTACTTGAAAGACATAGATATTCCCTGAAGGAATTGTTTTCTGAAAATCAAAAAGATGAGAACCATCGGAAGAGTTTGTATTACGGACCCTGCCATCAACGGCCCCACATAAGCTGCGTATTCGTGGTTAAAGGTGGCAAGCAAAACGGAAAGCGGCATCTTGTTGTAGTCCTTCACCACCATCAAAGGCCAGAGGAAGTTGTCCCAGATCCCTATGAACGTGAAAAGACCCACTATAGACAGTGTGCTTCTGGAGAGAGGTACCATCACTCTAAATATTATCCATAAGGTGCTTGCACCATCAATTTTGGCGGCTTCTATGTAATCCTGAGGAATCGTTTTATAGGACTGTGTTAACATGAAGAGGCTCCATGCACTCATGAGAAACGGAACGATCATCGCAGAGTAAGTGTTGTAGAGACCCAGTTTTCTTATGAGAACGAACAATGGGATTATGAACATGAACCCAGGAAAGAGCATTTGGAAAATTATGAAGTTGAAGACAGCATTGCTTCCCTTGAACCTTAACTTTGAAAGTCCATAGGCAATGATGGAAGAAGTGAAAACCACGGAGAAAGTAACTGTGAGAGTTACAAACAAACTGTTAAAAAAAGCTCTCAGAAATGGCCTTTCCATTTTCTCTGCCATTGTGAAGATGTACTTGTAGTGCTCCAGAGTGACTCTAGAGGGAAAAAATCGTGTGAATATCTCTTCAGAAGGTTTTATAGACGAAAGGAAAAGCCATGCGTACGGATATATCCATATCAAGGCAAGAAGAATCATCACCCCGTGAAGTATGATCTCACCCATTTTTTTTCTCATACGATGGTCACCTCTTTTTCAATGACCTTTCTGATGAAGATCACAATGGAGAAGTTTATCAATGCTGTCATAATCGCTATTGTTGTCGCATAGCTGGGATTTATTCTCTGAAAGGCGGTGTTGTACATGTAAAGCATGAAGGTGAGCGTTCTGTTCATTGGACCTCCACCGGTGATCATGTACGGCTCTGTGAATATACCAAAGGAGAGATTCACAGCGAGTATCAGAACCGTCACAATCGCTGGGTTCAATAGAGGAAGTGTGATCTTCCAAAACTTCACCCAAGAAGTTGCACCATCCAGTTCTGCCGCTTCAAATATAGATTTGGGAATGGCTTGAAGACCTGAGTAGAGAATGAGACCGTAGTACCCGACGAATTTCCAGGTGACCATTATCGCTATAGTCAACATTGCAAGCTGTGGATCTGTGAACCATGGTATCGTGATTCCAAACGCGTTGTAAAGAAATCTGTTTATGGGGCCTGTTTCTGAGAATATTCTCTGGAACATGATTGAGTACGCAACACCTGATGATACATAGGCAACCAAAAAACTCAGAGTCACAAACGTCTTGAAGTACTTCATACGATTCAGAGCGATCGCAAACAGAATAGACGCGATGAAAACCATAGGAATGAAGTAGGAAAGAAAGTTTATTGTGTTCAGAAAAACCCTCCAGAACATCTTGTCTTCGAATATCTTCAAAAAGTTCTGGAGTCCCACAAATTTGAGAGATCCCACAAATTTCCACCGTGAAAAGGCAAGTATTAGCATCCAGAAAAATGGATATCCCCAGAAAATAGCGGTATATAGAAGGTAAACAGAAACGAGACTCCACCCGAGTCTTGCTTCTCTTCTTCTGAGGCTCATTTTTCTCCCCCCACACTAAACTCAAGGGTAATGGCAAATACATGCACATTCGGGGCATTAGGTAAGGTTATCTCTCTTATTGGAGTATCAACAGGTATGCTTATTAGATCAAGACCACATTTTATGTTCTGTTTTTCCCCACTGGTAACATATCTATAATCGAACATCAATTTCTTCGGAAAAAGACACCAATCAGTGACCATAACTTTGAACATCTTATCATCCACAAAAATTTCAATCTCATAGTTCCCGTGATTTGCAGCCATAAGTAAGTGAAGATTTTTCACATGGATTGCTTCTTCCAATACTATTTTCTGTCCAAAACATCTCGCATTATCAAGGCCAGAAACCTTAAGAAGAAATGGAGTACTTTCCACAAAGATCAATCCTTCTTCAATCTCATTAGCAGGGAAATAAGCACCTACTATTCCTGCGGGATTATCAAAATTACCTGGTGATACTGGTGTTCCAAATCCGTCATTATTGAACATTTCTCTTAGATTCAATATAGCGTAATTCCTGGTCACTTCTAAAGGTACTCTATAGGTTAATTTTTGTTTTTTTAATTCTTTCTCTTGGAAAAGCTGACCTTCAACCAAGTGCAAATTGTTTTCTTGAAGATCAAAGAAAATCGTTTTTACCTTCTCATTATCTTCAAGACTGATTCCATATCTCTCCGGCACAAGTATTAACTGATCTAAAAAACCGCTTCCAGAAAGAGAAAGTCTAAAACTGGAATCTAGCACAGCTTCCCCAAAGTAGAAAATACCTTCACCGGTAAGATTTTTCTTTATCTTTTCACCCGTTTTTGAATAAACCGTCAACTCCACATTCAAAAAATTTCCACTCACAAAAATTCTGTATTCATCCGATATCCTTGGATCTTCCCATTTAAGTCTTGCGTTTCCTTCAAGGGTAACAGCCGCTCCACCCCCAAAATTTCCCGTGACAATTTTCACATCAGATATTCCTGGATTTCCGGATTCAGCCTCCAGTAGAATTAATCCATTCCTTGATAAAATACGGGGAAACTCTATAAAACTTTTATACTTATCGGGTAAATCCATCGCATACAATACTACTCTTTGCGCGCAAATCGTGGATTCCGCGCCTGAATTCTTGTTTACATGCATATATTCAAGTCCATCGTATCCTTCACCATTCGGTCCCAGCATAGGAACACCCAATCTATTTCCTCCAAAAAGCCAAGAAGCGGCAAGTGATGCCAGGTAAGCATACTCTTCCTTACCCGTAATCTCCCATATCTTTATCAGAGGTGTCACAATGCAGTCCAAGGAATACGAGAGTTCGGGAAAGAGGCGAATATATTTATCTATGGAGTAGATCAGACCAGTTGCCAGAAGCAAAGGAACCTGTGAACTAAGCAGCTTCTCCGCCATCTCTAGGTAATTTCTTTCCCCTGTGGCAATGTACGCTTCTACTAAAGCCTCTGCGTAGTGGTTTCCCCACCCGTTCCACGAAAAACGATCTCTATAAACTGAGAAGAATGTCCCCACAAAATCCTCCCGGATAAAACTCAAGAGTTCATCGGTGAATTTCTTTATGTCCTCTTTCACATCAAAAACCTTGTTGTATTCGCACAATCCAAGTATAAAAAGAGCAAGACGAGAAGATGTATCCGGTGGTGACTTCTTTACTGCACGATAGGTATCCTGGATAGAACGCAATATATCATCGTCTTCTACAAACTGGGCAAGCTTCGATAACCCCCAAAACGCCCTTAGAGTCCACCATGAAGAAGGAGTCTTTGCACTTGTTGAACCATGTTTGTTTATCGTTCCATCCAAGTAAGCAAAGTTGTAAAACAAACCATCAGGTGCTTGCATTCCAAGAACAAACCTCGCAGCTTCTTTTGCAAGATCGAGGTATTCCTTCTTTCCGGTCTTTTCGTAAGCTTCACTGTAAAAAAGAACCACCCTCGCCACATCATCAACGCAAAAATCCCCTTCATCTTTTGCTCCAATAACCTGGTATTTGTCTCCACGTTTTTCAGCATAAACCCAGTAACCTTTTACTTCTTGGCCTTCCAGAAAAAACTTTTGGGACAGAGATTCAAGGTGTGATGGATTAAAAGAGATTGAAAAACCGGCGATCGCTATGAAAAAAGATAAGATGAAAACTCTTTTTATCACTTCCTCACCTCCTGTTTCCTCGAGAAACTAAAAGATGGGGGACCCCCCCATCAAAATTCCTTGAAGGGTTTCCCACCAATTTTCAGATTTCTGAAAGATTCACTTTTTTTCTCCAAAAATCGTATAGCGGTTTCCTCATCATTAGCCTCATAAATACTGAAGAGTCTGAGATGACGAACAACATCGCCGTATTTGTATCTGTTTGGCATATCTTCCAGCCTCATAGAATAGATTCCCTTTGTGGCGGAATAAACCTCGAATTCACTGGGCATCCACTTAAAAACACCATCCCTGAATTCAAGACTCTCGTATATCCAGGTATCTCCATCGAGCCATTTTTTATAATCTGAAGGAACAAATGGATTTTCAGGGAGTATTTCCGCTACGCCTATTCGCGCGGTAGGTGAAAAGTTTGTTCTCCAGCGTTCCATGGAAGCGAATATATAAGTTGCCCCCCACCAGAGAGGTTTCATACTATCTTTGGCAGGAAAAACGATATAGGGTAAATTATCAACCCAGATCACTGCATTCCTTTCCAGCCAATACTCGTAAGGAGTGATGCCCAACTGATCGGCCCAGATCAGTCTTCTGAAAACAGGAAGTATGTGTAAAGTGTCTTCAAACAAAATTGCCAAAGGTCTTGTTACCATCGTCTGAAGTTTCATTATATCAGCGTAATTTTCGAATATGAAAGAGTTGTCAACCAGTATATCACCATTGTGGAAAATATGGACCACTAGATTTTGTATCAAACCTTTAAACTTTTCAGAGGCCAGGGTTGCCATTATACCAGTGGCAACGGGACCAGCGCCAATTATTTTTACAGAAACTATCCTGAAAGCGCCTGAAGTCTCTTCATAGTGATTACCGAGATTTCCATCAACATAGAAAGTTGATTCTGGCCATCCACTCACTCTAGCTATGCCTATTTCATCCAGAATAGTACCTTCAATATTTTCGTATCTGATGATCTTTGCAAGTCCCCATTTGTTGACTACTGCTCCAATTTTTTCAGATGCTATTTTCCAACCAGTTTCTGTCTCAATCACATCAAAGACCTTTTCATATTCAGGTCTACTCACCTTCTCATCCGAAAGAACAATTTCCCCTTTTCCCTTTGCGAGAAACACGAGATAATCTTTTGCTGAAATTCTACCGTTTTCATCAACATCTTCCACTTGATAAGGAACTTCTTTTCCATCAAAGTAAATCCTGATACTATCCCAGATGGGTTCGAAATCTTCTGGTATTAAGTCAAGAAAATTAGAGAATTCCATAACAACAGGTACTTCAACGTCTCCAGCTATCACAGGTATCGAAAAGTTGGCACCGAAAAGAACAAAACCAATCAGAAGCAGCATCAATACAAAGAAACCTTTCATAACTTCACCCCCACATGAGGAAAAATGAGGTGAGGGGCCCCCCCTCACCACAGGAGTGCGTTGATTTCTTTAACAGCCTGTTTTAGAGCTTCTTCGGGTGTAGTCTTCAGATACATGAGAGGTTCTATCAAATACGTGGTCATGGTGTTCT
Source organism: Thermotoga petrophila RKU-1 (assembly GCF_000016785.1). Classification (NCBI taxonomy): domain Bacteria; kingdom Thermotogati; phylum Thermotogota; class Thermotogae; order Thermotogales; family Thermotogaceae; genus Thermotoga; species Thermotoga petrophila. The sequence continues at coordinate 964,651 of NC_009486.1, read as the reverse complement.
GGACGTCTATCGTGTTGGTAATTAGAGCGGGTGGGACCGCATACGCAACTGCCTCAGCTATTTTTGCAAAATATGGATCCTTCATGTACTCAGCAAACACAGGATTCGTTCCAAGATCTTCTCTTGCAGGCGGCATCCTTGTGAGCTCGATCCAGCGTGCGTCATTCTGTGCGTTGGAGAAGACCCATTTGATGAATTCAAAGGCTTCCTTTTTGTATTTAGAATGTTTGAACATAACGAGTCCTTTGGTGTCTGCAAAAGTGTAGATCGGTTTGTTTTCAGGATAGTTATCTGGAACAGGAGGAGGTGTCATCACTATGTGCGGGTACACCTTAGGATAATGTTCTTTCGTGTAGTTCAGGTGCCATGGTCCCATGAGCTGACCAAGGATCGTACCGTTTTCGAAGGGATCCTGACCCAGATCCACAGCGGTCCAGCCGTTCTTGAAGAGTGTGTAGATGAATTCAGCGACGGCTTTTCCGTACTCGTTATTGAAGACGGCTTTACCATTTTCGATGTAGGGTTTTCCACCACTTGCCGCATAGTAGAACGTTATGAAGTCGAACCATCTGTCCCACCAGTTTCTCCCAGCGACTGCTCTTATAACGTACTTTTCTTTCGGAACAACCCATTTCTTTGCCAGTTCGTAAATCTCAGAGTAAGTTCTTGGAGGTTTTTCGTATCCAAGTTCTTTCAGAAGATCTCCTCTCCACCAGAAGAGCATGGGGTTGGAGTAAATGGGTATGACGTAGTAATGTCCGTTGAGCTTCCAGCCCTCGAGTATGCCTCTCATTTTCCTTGCGTCCGCAAGTTTCCAAAACTCTTCTCCAAACTCCTCATCGAAAGCAACGAGAACATCCAGTTCTTCTGCGAGCTGGGCAGCAAAGCCACTGAATATGTTGGTACAAATATCTGGTGCGTTTCCAGCTGCGATAGCGTTCAAAATGGCTTCTTCAGAACTTCCAGCGGCTGGGATAACCGACCACTCGATCTGAACATCCGGATGTTCTGCGTTCCACTTTTCAACGAGTTCTTTCCAGAAAGTTTCCTGATTCGGGTTTGGTGCTGTCCAGAACACTATTTTCTTGACCTCGGCGAATGCAAAGACAGAAAGAACAACGAGCATAACAAGAAGTACTCTCTTCCACATACGTATCCCTCCTTTATAAAAGGTTGATGTTATTTTGTGCTTTTTCTCTTTACAAACTGTGTGAAAACAAGAATGCGAACAGGGTGTGGATTAATGCCAGTTAGCAATTCATGTAAGCGCTTACACGCAAGACAGCCCATTTCGTACTTGAAGACCCTCAGTGTCGTCAAAGGAGGATCGAAGTTTTCAGCATCAACAATATCGTCAAAACCTATTACAGAAACATCTTCTGGCACTCTGATACCATGCTCTTTGAGGCGTTTTATCGTCCAGAACGCGATGCTATCGTTGGAAGTGAAAATAGCTTCCGGTGTGCCATAAGAGTTCAACATGATGTCGATAACTTTTCTGGTTCCTTCTTCTGTGTCATCGCACTCATAAAATCGAGGCATTAATCCTGCTTTTTCCATTGCGTCTTTATAACCGTCGTATCTCATCTTGAAACCGTATGGATGCAGCGGACCGTGAATGTGAACGATTCGTCTGAAACCTTTAGAAATGAGGTAATTTGTCGCATAAAGCGCTCCATCGTATCCGTCACTTATCACACAATCCACACGCTCTCCGGGAATGTAATGGTCCACCAGAACAAAAGGTTTCTTCCTCGATTTGATTTCCTTCAAAGTCTTCTCCGAGAGATCTCCCCCTATGAATATGTAACCATCGGCTCCATTTGACTCAAAAAAGTTCTCGAGCATTTTCAGTTCTACATTCATTCCAAGTCTTCCACAATTTTCCTCAATGGCTCTTATTATCACTCCGTAGAACTCTCCCAAAATGCCATTGCTTTGAAGAGGCGACAGTATTCTTTTACTGGCAAACACATGGATATTGAACAGTTTTCCCTTCGAAGCAAGGAGCTTCGCTGAAATCTCTGGCTTATAACCCAGCTCTTCAATGGCTTTCCAGACTTTATATCTTGTTTTTTCCGAAACATAACCCGAACCGTTTATCACTCTTGAAACAGTTGCGATGGAAACCCCGGCAAGCTTTGCGACATCTTCTATTGTTGGCACAGATTACACCTCCTGTAAGCGCTTACATATCGTTTATACAAAAATCTCCGTGTTAAATCAAGATCTATTTCAGACGAATAACTTCAACTATTTCCAATTAAGAGAAATTATTCAGGATTATGATGCAAAATCTCAATTTTAATCAAAATTCACAAAAAACAAAAGCCCCCTGATGGGGGCTTGAAGGTTTTCCGTACCAAAACTCTTACTTTGCGTAAGCGACGCTTCTTTTCTCTCTTATCACCACAACTTTCAGAACACCAGGATACTCGAGCTCTTCTTCTATCTTTTTAGAAATATCGTAGGCGAGTTTTTCAGCGAGAGCGTCATCCACTTTGTCGGGTTCCACAATCACTCTAATTTCTCTTCCAGCCTGAATGGCGTAGGCCTTTTCAACGTACTTGAAGCTTTTTGCTATCTCCTCCAGCTTCATAAGACGTTTGATGTAGTTTTCCAGACTCTCTCTTCTCGCACCTGGTCTTGCCGCAGAGAGAGCATCGGCAGCTGCCACGAGTACTGCTTCAGGTGTCATGGGTTCTTCTTCTCCGTGATGGCTGAGAATCATGTTTATGATGTCTTCTTTTTCTCCGTATCTTCGGGCAAGCTCTGCACCTATGGTCGTGTGTGAACCTTCCAGCTCCTGATCAACAGCTTTTCCTATATCGTGGAGGAGTCCTCCTCTTCTCGCTTTGTCCGCGTTTAGCCCAAGTTCAGAAGCCATGTAACCGGCGAGCAGAGCCACTTCTATCGAATGGTTCAGAACGTTTTGGCCATAGCTCGTTCTGTATTTCAATTTTCCAAGGAGTTTCACAAGCTCCGGATGGAGCCCCATAACACCCGCTTTGAACGTCGCCTCTTGTCCAGCTTCTTTTATGGCTTTCTCCACTTCCTGCTTTGCTTTTTCGTACATTTCTTCGATCCTTGCAGGATGTATTCTTCCATCCGCCACCAGTTTTTCCAGTGTGATACGGGCTATCTCTCTTCTCAGAGGGTTAAAGCAGGAAAGAACCACCACTTCCGGGGTGTCGTCTATTATCAAGTCCACACCCGTGATCTTTTCAAACGTTCTGATGTTTCTTCCTTCTCTGCCTATGATTCTTCCCTTCATGTCGTCCGACGGAAGTGAAACGGTAGAAACGGTGATTTCTCCTACATAATCCGGTGCGTATCTCTGAACAGCGAATGCTATGACTTTCTTGGCTTCCTTTTCGACTTCTTCTTCAACCTGTTCTTTCATCTCTTTGTAGAGTTTCGCAAGGTCGTGTTCGTACCTCTGCCTGGCTTCTTCGAGAATGAGCTCTCTTGCTTCTTCCACAGTCATACCGGCAAGACGCTTCAATTCTTCGTCGATTCTTTTTTCCTTTTCTTCGACCTCTCTCATTTTCTCTTCCAGATTTGCTTTGAGTTCCTCAATCTGATGTTCCCTTTTTTCAAGGTTTTCCTCTTTCCTCGTCAGGAGTTCTTCTCTCTTTAAAATTCTTTCCTCAAACGCTCTCAATTCTTCTTCTCTTCTGGATCGCTCTTTCTCGAATTCCTCTCTGAGCCTGTGAACTTCCTCTCTTCCTTCTATTATCGCTTTCTTTTTTATCTCGTTTGCTTCTTTTTCTGCTTTCTCGATTATGGTTTGAGCGTCTTCTTTCGCTTTTCTGAGCTTTTGATTTATCTGATAACTTGCTATTAAGTATCCAATCAGAAGACCACCGGCTCCTGCTACTATGTACCACAGCATCATTCTTCACCTCCATCTATTTTATTGAGAATTTCCTCGATGAGAGAAGGATCGAACCCTCTTCTGTAGAGATAATCTCTTAACTCCCATCGATCTTTGAATCGACCTTTCAATCTCTTCAATTCTTCGTGAAAATCGATCTCCTCCAGAGCCTTTTCGATCGCTCTTTCTATGATCTCTTCATCCACTCCAAGTGATTTGAGCTTCATCCTCACAACTCTCGGTCCAAAGAGTTTCAACCGCATTTCGTCGAGTGCAAAGAGATAAGCCGCTTTTTCATCGTCCAGATATCCCTGCTTCTTCAAGGTATTAATGGTACTTTCCACTTCCTCATCTGCGAAGCCCTGTTTCTTCAACCGCTCGCGAAGTTCGTCTTCAAATCTGACTCGATACTTTAGGAGCTTCAACGCATAATTAAGAGGCTTCTTCGTCTGAAGATTTCTCTTCCTTCTTCTGTTCTTCTTTCTCCACTGATAGTAATCCATATTTTTCTCTTATTCTCCTTTCGATCTCTCCTGCTATTTCAGGGTTATCTTTGAGAAACTGAACGGCGTTCGAGCTTCCCTGCCCAAGGGAAACTTCCTCACCTTTGAGAGTGGTGTAGTAATACCAGCTACCTTTTCTTTCTACCATGCTTTCCTCAACAGCGATATTGAACAGCTCGTACTCTCTATCGATCCCTTTCCCGTATATGATGTACGTCTGAGCGGTTTTGAACGGAGGAGCAACCTTGTTCTTCACGATCTTTACACTTATCACGTTGCCTATCACATCTTTTCCTTCCTTTATAGGTTCACCCCTCCTGACTTCCATCCTCATGGTTGCGTAGAATTTCAAGGCGAGTCCGCCGGTCGTGGTTTCCGGGCTTCCAAACATAACGCCTATCTTCATTCTGATCTGGTTTGTGAATATAACTACCGCCTTGGATTTGTTCACACTTCCCGCGATCTTTCTCAGTGCCTGAGACATGAGACGCGCCTGAAGACCCACCTGCATGTCTCCCATGGCACCTTCTATTTCCGCTCTGGGAACGAGAGCCGCAACGGAATCAACAACTATGAGGTCGACCACACCACTTCTTACGAGTTCATCCACTATTTCGAGTGCTTGCTCTCCATGATCAGGCTGAGAGATGAGAAGACTCTTCAGATCCACTCCAAGGTTTTTCGCGTAAACAGGGTCCAGTGCGTGTTCTGCGTCTATGAAAGCAGCCACTCCTCCCATCTTCTGGGCCTCTGCTATGGCGTGAAGCGCGAGGGTGGTTTTTCCGCTCGATTCCTGACCAAAGATTTCCACAATCCTTCCTCTTGGGTATCCTCCAACACCCGTCGCGATATCGATGGCGAGAGACCCTGTTGGTATCACCTCTACAGGCTGAACCTGGGTTTCATCACCCAGGATCATTATGGAACCCTTTCCAAAGTTCTCTTCTATTCTCTTCAACGCTTTTTCCAGGACACTCTTTTTCTGTTTTTCATCAGACATACCTGATCAATCCTCCTTCAAACTGGCATTCGTAAAGAACTCTGTAGATGGGACCCGTCGGTGTTAACGTGGACGAGTAAATCTTGAATCTGTCCACAGCAACTTCGATGGGTGGAAAATCGATGTCTTCGATCAGTTTTTCCCATTTGTCCGGGTAGTACTTCACCCTTCCAATCGTAATGTGAGGGACGAACTTCTCTTCAAACGAAAAACCGTGGTGAGACAGCTCGTTTCTGAGCTCTTCGTAGAGTTTCATCAGGCGATCAGTGTTCTCCACTCCGAGCCAGAAGACGCGCGGAGACATCTTCCTTTTGAAGTACCCAAAACCCTTCACGGTGAACGAAAAAGAAGGAAAACCTCTCACCCTTCTACAGAGGTGTTCGGCTATTTCAGAGATTTTTTGTTCGTCAACCTCCCCCAGGAAAAAAAGTGTGAGGTGCATGTTTTCTTCAGAAACCCACGTTGCACCAAAACCTCTTCTCATGAGTTTTTCTATGATTTCAGAAGCTTGCTTCTTGACTTCTTCGTTAACATCGATAGCAATGAAGGTCCTCATGAACTATCCCTCCAATTTCGTGATTCTTGCAATATCGATCGTGTACGTAATCCAGGAGATCACCGTTACTGTGAGTGAGAGCACCACAAAAAACATGAGAAGTGCGTTACTCAAAAAGCCCATCTTGAAGAGATACGCAGCGATCAACACCACAAATTGAGAAACAGTCTTCGCCTTCCCTATCCACCTCGCTGGCACAACGTTTCCTCTGCTGGCTGCGAGTATTCTGAGCCCGTTTACAAAGGTGTCTCTTGCAAAGACAACCAGAACGTACCACAACGGAAGAACATCCAACATGGCCACTGCCGTGGATATCACGAGAATCTTGTCAGAAACCTGATCGAAGACCTTTCCAAAATCCGTTACCTGGTTTTTCTTCCTCGCAAAAAAACCATCGAGATAATCTGTGAAAGCCGCAAATACAAAAATCAGGAACGACAAAGAGATCCATCCTTCCATGTAAAACCAGACAACAGGAATTACCAGCGCCGCTCTCAACAAAGAAAAAAAGTTCGCAAGATTCATATCACTGACCCCCACATGTCGTACTCGTCGTGCTCTTTTATCACCACTTCAAGAAAGTCTCCTATCTTCCCTTTCCCTCTTACAAAAACCACTCCGTCCACTTCAGGTGCTTCCGTCCAGGTCCTTCCCACAAGAAACTTCCCTTCTTTTCCCTCAACCAGGAACTTCAATTTTTTTCCAACGAATCTATCAAGCCTGCTGTTTGAGATCTCCGCCTGGAGAAGGAGCAGTTCTTCCTGTCTTCTTTTCGCCATTTCCGGGTCAACTTTCTCTTTGAGGTTGAAAGCAACCGTTCCCTCCTCATCCGAATAAACGAAAGCTCCGAGTTTGTCAAACTGAATTTCTTCCACAAATTGCTTGAGTTCTTCGAAGTCTTCTTCAGTTTCTCCCGGAAATCCCACGATTATACTCGTTCTAAGAACCGCGTCCGGGAACCTCTCTCTGATGCTCGAAAGCATTTTTTTCAACTCTTCTGAACTCTTCGTTCGTCCCATTAGTTTCAATATTTTATCGCTTCCATGCTGCACCGGAACATCGAAATACTTCACAACCTTATCCAGTTCCAGCATTGCGCTTATTATTTCCTCTGTCAGATGATCCGGATGAAGGTACATAACCCTGATCCAGAACTCTCCGTTTAGACTGTTCAGTCTCCTCAAAAGATCAGGCAGCGCTTGCTTTCTATAGAGATCGATCCCGTAGGACGTCGTGTCCTGAGCGACGAGGATTATTTCTTTCTTTCCTTCTTTCAAAAGGTCTTCCACCTCTCGCGTTATGTCTTCTATGCTCCTGCTTCTCAGACTTCCTTTGAACGAAGGTATGGAACAGAAAGTGCATCCTCTGTCACACCCGTCGGATATCTTCACGTAAGCGTAGGGTCTCTCCTCCAGATCGATTCTTTTTCTGTATCTGTACACGGTCTCTGGTTGATCTGGAACAAGATCTGTACCATTTTCAATGGCATTCGCTATCTCTTCAGGATCTGCAACACCTATCCACTGATCCACCTCGGGGACTTCTTTTTTCAGCTCTTCGTAATAACGCTGAACAAGACAACCTTTCACAACCAATTTGTAACCATACTGATCCTTTGCATCTACAAAAGAGAAGATTTCATCTATTGATTCTCTTTTCGCGTCCTCTATGAAAGCACAGGTGTCCAACACAACCACATCCGCATCCTTCACATCGAAAACTATCTCGTGACCTCCTTCTCTCAACACACCTGCCAGGACTTCGCAATCCGCTTCGTTTTTCGGACATCCTAGAACCTTTATACCAACCCTCACTTCATCATTTTCCTCCTCTTTTTGAGGTACAGCTCCCTGATCTTTTCAAGATGCTTTTTGTACTCTTCTTCTCTGTAATTTGGATAGGTGAACTCCATATGTCTGAATTCTCCCCGCACGTAAACCAGCGTCACCTCAGCGTAGATTCCTTTGCCTATGTAGATGCGGTTCCCCCAGTGTTTGGTGGAAGCGAGAACGAACTGAGTGTGATGAATGTATCCTGGATCTATGTTGACTTTTCTCTTTCCTTCGATCGAGAACATCTTTTCTATCTCGTTGGTTTCGCGCTTTATATCCGCCAGCTGGAAAGGATGGACGAGTCTTTCAAAACTCACGAGTCTTCCCTTCAAACCCTGTCCCATTTCTTCCGAATAGTAAAGAGTGTACTTCTCAAAATCGAGAACATCCGAAACGTAATCCATGGGCCCAAAACGTCCTTCGAGAACGGGCCTCACTTCGTTGAACCAGTAATCTATGTGCGATGCGAATATGAACATCACAAGATTCACCATGTCAGGTACCTTCACTTCTCCCATAAAACACTCACCTCGAACTTCCTGATCTTCACTGTCCACTCCTCGGAAGCCGTTTTTAGAACCACGTCGCTTCTGGATTCGACAATATACTCTCCTTCTTGAAGAGGAATCTCTCCACTCACACTTTTACCGTTCACGATCGTTTCCTCTGGTGCAACAAGGTAAGCAGGTGGTGTCTGCCGCAGCTTCAAATTCTCCACCGCTGAAAACAGAAGAAAAACCAGTCCTGCTATCAGAAAAAAGAACATCACCAGGTCCCTTGTTTTCTCTTTCTCCTTCTTTTTTCTCGGCTTCTTCTCTTCAACTTCTTCAGCTACTTCTTCCTTGCCTTCTTCGTACAGTTTGAGCATCTCATCTGGGGAGAGTTCGAGAAACTCCGAGTATCGTTTTATGTAACTTTTTATATAGACTTCTGCGTCAAGTCCCTTCAGATCGCCTTCCTCGATCCGCTTCAATTTCGATGGATTTATGTTCGTGAACAGAGAAGCGTCGAGAAGGGTTATTCTTCTTTCCTCCCTCTTTTTTCTGAAAGTCTCACCGAGTTTCTTCCATTTTTCGCTCAAAACAATCTCCTCCAGACCCCCGTGTCTGGTATCCTGAGGCTGAATTTATTTTATCACAGCCGAAAAATCTTTCAGAAAAGGCCTTTTTTGAGCCGTTGTGTGTAGATGTGTGCCAGTCTGGTGGGTTCCGGTATCCTTCTTCCGGGTAAGGTAAAAGCCTTGATCAGTCTTTTCGAACTTTCAATGTCCATGAGATGGCCCGGAGACACGAAGATAGGAGCACTTCCTTCCTTTGTTCTGATCACACAGCCTATTATCTCCTCGCCGTCGTAGAGATAACTCCAGGAACACCTTTTATCTTCAGGCATTTTGAACGTTCCATACAGTCTGGATTTTGCCACACCAATGGTCGGGATCTCTATGAAGAGTCCCATGTGGGAGGCTATCCCAAGTTTTCTGGGATGTGCCAGTCCCTGACCATCGAAGACCACAACATCGGGTTTCGTTCTCAGCTTTTCCCAGGCCTTCAAGAACAGAGGTCCTTCTCTGAAAGCAAGGAGCCCCGGAATGTAGGGAAAAGTTATCTCTCCCCTTTCAGAAACGACCTCTAATATTTTGAAAGAAGGATATTCGAGTACCACTATCACCGCGAGCCCTTCTTCTTTTCCCGGAAACGAAAGGTCCACTCCCGCCACGTACTCGGGCTCTCCTTCGTATGGAGTGAGTTTTATCTTCTTTCTGAGTTCGTTCTGCACTTTTATCGCTTCCTCCGGAGGAAGATCCCATCTGTGAAGCTGCCTGTAATCCATCGAATCACTCCCTGAAATCGTCTATCAGAATCAAAGCAGATACCGGAAAATCGGGATATATTCTGTTCTTTGCGAGGCTTTCCAGTATCGTGTAGTACATCGTGTAATCTTCCGGTCTGTCGAACCTGTGCACCGTAAAATGCCTGGAAGGATGCGCTTTCCTCAGAATTTCCAGGATATAGTCCTCCTTTTCCGGTTCCCCTATGAAGACATGGTCTCCCTCGAATTTCTGCGATATTCCCACGTCTTCCCAGACAACACGGTCCGGTTCGAATCCAACCCTGTCTTTCCACACTCCCCTCAGGTTGGCTTCGAATACCCTCGAAACAAGCGATGAGGTGTTCACAACGAGGAAGTTCACGCGGTATTTTTCCTGAACACTGCTTCCAATGAGATTCTCTTTGAAAGAAACGAGTCTTTTTTCATCCACAAAGATGCTTCCGTCGCTATCCACCTTGTACGGAAGTGTCGAAAAGCTCACCCTAACACTGTTTTTCAATTTAGAAAAGAGTGTTAGAATCTCTGGAAGACCGATATCCGTTTCGATGTAAGGACTTATCTTTTTGTAAAGTACGGAAATTTCGAGAGGATTTCTTGAAAGGGCCTTGCTGAGGAGTTTCTTCAGTACATCCTTCTGTCTTTCTATTCGGGCAAGATCCCCCATGGAGTCTTTTCTGTATCTTATGTACGCAAGAAGCTGTTCTCCATTCAATTTGTAAGGAACCCCAGGTTTGAAATCTATGACGAGATTCTGCGACAGATCTTCATAAAACATGACCTCGTTCGGTATCACCTCTATTGGTCCCAGTTCATCCCCGAGTATTTTGAAAGCCTCGTAGTTGAATATCACGTAAGAATCCGGCTTCTGTCCCAGAAGTGATTCGATGATCTGAAATAGTTTTTCCATTCCATAAGTGTTGTAAATCGCGTTGATCTTTTTTCCCTCTATCATCAAATCCCTGGGTATCGATACAAAAGAGAGATTTCCTTTTTTCCAGTCCAGCACACCAACAACTATCACATCGGTTCGAACGGTGTGTTCGATCTCTTTATCTTTTCCCAGAACGAGAAACACGTAAGGGTTTTTCACCTCACCCTTGAAGAGATAAGATACCATCTTATCCAGTAAAAAGAAGGATGATATAATTAAAAAGAAGGCTAAACTAATTGAAAGTGACAGAAAGATTTTCTTCAACACGATATCACCCTGACTGTATTCTATCACCGGGGAGGTGATTCTGATGAAAATAGGTATCGTAGGACTCGGAAGGGTTGGTTCCAGCACGGCTTTTGCACTCCTGATGAAAGGTTTTGCGAGGGAAATGGTTCTGATAGACGTCGATAAGAAAAGAGCAGAAGGAGACGCTCTCGATCTCATTCACGGAACACCTTTCACGAGAAGAGCGAACATCTACGCTGGAGACTATGCGGATCTGAAAGGATCAGATGTGGTGATCGTCGCTGCGGGAGTACCTCAGAAACCAGGAGAGACGAGGCTTCAGCTTCTTGGGAGAAATGCAAGAGTGATGAAAGAAATAGCGCGAAACGTCTCCAAATACGCTCCTGATTCGATTGTCATCGTGGTCACGAATCCCGTCGATGTCCTCACGTATTTCTTCCTCAAAGAGTCCGGAATGGATCCCAGGAAGGTGTTCGGTTCCGGAACGGTTCTCGACACAGCAAGGCTCAGAACTTTGATAGCGCAACACTGCGGCTTTTCTCCAAGAAGTGTGCACGTGTACGTGATAGGAGAACATGGAGATTCAGAGGTTCCTGTGTGGAGCGGTGCCATGATAGGAGGTATCCCCCTACAGAACATGTGTCAGATTTGTCAGAAGTGCGATTCGAAGATACTGGAAAACTTCGCTGAAAAAACCAAAAGAGCCGCGTACGAGATCATAGAGAGAAAGGGAGCCACCCATTACGCCATAGCTCTCGCCGTGGCCGACATAGTGGAGAGCATCTTCTTCGACGAAAAGAGAGTGCTTACGCTTTCCGTTTATCTCGAAGATTACCTCGGTGTAAAAGATCTCTGTATCAGTGTTCCTGTTACCCTTGGAAAGCACGGAGTGGAAAGAATCCTCGAACTGAACCTGAACGAAGAAGAACTGGAAGCCTTCAGAAAGTCAGCTTCCATATTGAAAAACGCCATCAACGAAATAACGGCCGAAGAGAACAAGCACCAGAACACCAGCGGTTAATAGGACGTAGAGTGTGTCCATCGGTTTCCACTTTATGTCTTTGAACCGTGTTTTTGGAGGCTCGCCCGTGTAGAGACGAGCCTCCATGGCCACAGCCAGTTCTTCTGCTTTTCTGAGGGCCGATATGAGAAGGGGCACTATTATCACCACAAGCGCTCTTATTCTGTCGAAAAACTTTCCCCTTTCGAAGTTTGCCCCCCTGGCAATCTGGGCCTTCAAGATCCTATCCGCCTCGAGCGCCAAAACAGGAACGAACCTCATCGCAATGGTCATCACCATTCCTATCTCATGGCCGATTTTTCTGGCACCGAACGTCGAGAAGATACTCTCTATAGCCCTGGCAGAAAGCAAGGGCGGAGTGGTGGCAGAGAAATTCTCAGCAAGGAGGATTATGAGCACCAGTCTGAGCATAATGTAAACGGCAGACCATATGGCTCTGTCGGTGATCATCCAGAAGATCTTTTCACCCTCTGATGAGGAAAAGAACTGAACCAGAACCGCAAACACAAGGAAGAACCAGAGACTCCTGAGTCCCGCAAGGTAAATCTTGAATCCTGTTCTGCTCAGAAACATCAAAAGAAAGATAGCCAAACCCGGTACGAGGTAAAACAAAAGATTGGGTACGATCAGCACAGCGGAAATGAGAAAGATCATACCCAGGAGTTTCGCTCTTGGATCGAGTCTGTGAACAATCGAATCAACCGGAATATATCTTCCTATCAGAACCGTCGGCAGTCTCATTTTTTACCCTTTCTCTTTTTTTTCTTCCTTTCTTCTGGGACTCCATCGAGGAGTTTTTTCATCTTCTTCAATTCTCGGTAAACCAGGTAATTCACACTGTTTCTTTCGAATTTTCCGGTCTTTGTAACCCTTCCGGCCTTCATTCCCATGACGATCTCAATCGCGTCGTCTATGGTTTCCACGGTCCATATATGGAAGAGGCCTTTCTTCATAGCCTGGATGATTTCATCCTTCAGCACCAGATTCTTCGCGTTGGCTTTGGGTATGATCACGCCCTGTTCCCCATCGAATCCACGGGTTTTACAGGCTCTGTAGAAACCCTCCACTTTCTCTACGATTCCCCCAACGGGCTGCACCTCACCGTGCTGATTTATGGAACCCGTTACGGCTATTCCCTGCTTTATGGGCACCTTAGAAATGGCAGAAAGGAGAGCCAAGGCTTCTGCAAGTGAAGCGCTGTCTCCCTCCACTTCACTGTAAACCTGCTCGAAGCTGATGGACGCGCTGACGGAAAGTGGAAAGTCCTGAGCGTATCTGCTCCCCAGAAATCCTTCCAGTATGAGAACAGCCTTGCTGTGGATTTTCCCGCTCAGATCCGCTTCGCGCTGAATGTCAACAACACCCGGCCTTCCAAGATAGACCTTCGCGGTGATTTTCACAGGAACACCAAAAGAATGATCTCCAAGGTCGAGAACGGTAAGACCGTTTATCTGTCCCACTTTCGATCCAGTTACTTCGATCATGAGATCGAATGTCTTTATCATTTCGTCGTATTTTTCTTCGAGGAGATTTCTTCGGTTCTCCATAGCTTGATATGCCTTGAGAACGTGATCAGAAGTGGTAACCTCTGATCCTTCAAGTCTTGCGAGTTCCCCCGATTCAACTATGAGATTCACTATGTCTCCAAAAACAGCGGAAAGTTTCGTGCTGTTTCCAGCGTTTCTCATAGCGTACCATATGACTCTCTTCACAGCGCCTCTGTCGAAGTGGGGAAGATTCTTCTCTCGACAGACAGACGAGATGAAGGATACGTACTTCTGGACGTTCAATTCGTTTCTGGGTATTTCCCAGTCGAACTCCGCTTTTATCCTGAACAGCTTTCTGAAGTCTGGATCGAGTTCGTAAAGGAGTTCGTACAAATAGGGTGTGCCAATGATGACGACTTTCAGATCGAGGGGTATTTTTTCTGGTTTCAGGGTGATCGTGCTTGAAACTCCTAAGGTGTGTTCGAGATTTTCAACGGAAATCTGACTTTCCATGAGAACCCTTTTCAGGTTGTACCACGCGTAAGGCTGACTCAAAAGCCGCTCGGCCTCGACGATCAAGAAACCACCGTTCGCTTTGTGGACACTGCCCGGCCTTATCATACTGAAATCCGTGTGGAGGAAACCGCCTCTCACGTAGTACTCGATCTTTCCGAACAGATTGGAATAAGTGGGATTCGTTTCATAAATGACAGGGGCGCCTGTGAGATCCGAGTTGTCCACAATCAGATTCAGAGAGTACTTCCTCATGTATATCTCTTTTCTCTCCCTGGCGTCCATTCTCAAAAAGTCCAGGAGATTCTCCACAATATCCTTCTTTACGGATTCAAGGAATTCTTTCACACCTTCGTTTTCGAATTCACTCTCCACTTCAACAAAGAGTGGATCAATGGCGAAGAGTGCCGTTCTTTTGTGGAACTCTTCGAGGGATTTTCTGAACTCGATATCCAGCTTCCTGATTCTGTAGAGCGTTCCGTCCACCAGATGCTTCAATTTCATCTGCCTTTCTTCGATTTCCCTTATGGCCTGGTCTGGTAGGGCATTCACCGCTTCTGGTGGAAGCGGTTTCCCGTCCACCACAGGCAACATAACGACGCCGGCTGGAGTCAGCTGAACCACGAAACCGAGTTCGCTCGCCTTTGCCTCTAAACTCTCCCAGAGCTGCTTTCTCATGAGAGCGTATTTTTCTTCCATTTCGGAAATCTTTCTTGCGAATTCCTCGCTTTCGAAGGATTTGTTCAAAGCTTCAACCACTTCATTGATCAAATCTTCGAGCCTCTTTTTAAACCTCCTTCCCTGTCCCGCTTTGAAAGAAATGGCCTTTGGTTCATACGGATTCTCGAAATTGTAAACATACCCCCAGTCGTTCGGCACGGGAAGTTTCTTCGCGACATCCTGGAGCATCATCTGGACAAAGGTTCTTCTTCCCGTTCCCGTCATTCCTGTAACGAAGATGTTGTAACCCTTTTCTCTGATTCTTATTCCCGTTTCGATAGCCTCTTTCGCCCTCTTTTGACCTATAAAACCTTCGTTTGGAGGGACCTCCTCCGTGGTCTGAAAATTCAAAAAATCAAGGTCGAAACTGTTTATCTCATCGGGCCTCAATTTTCTGATCACCCTCTCACTCCTCATGAGGTAATTTTTTGTACGATCACATTTTATTGTACAATATTTTGAGGAGAAAACTGTTCAGGTGAACGAGAAAGGGTGGGATTGATGGGAAATGTCATAGTAGTGACTTCTGGAAAAGGAGGGGTGGGTAAAACCACCATAACGGCTAATCTCGGATGCGCCCTGGCCAAACTTGGAGAGAAGGTGTGTCTTATTGATGCCGACATAGGATTGAAAAATCTGGACATAGTTCTCGGATTGGAAAACAGAATCGTTTACACCATGATCGATGTAGTGAACGGTAAGGTCTCTCCCCAAGAGGCTCTTGTCAAACACAAAATGCTGAAGAATCTGTATCTTCTTCCTGCTTCGCAGATAGCTACGAAAGAAATGATCTCGCCGAACGACATGAAAGCCATTGTGAAAGAACTGATACCGCACTTTGACTACATCATAATCGATTCCCCGGCCGGTATCGAAAGGGGGTTCAGAAACGCTGTTGCCCCAGCTGAGAGGGTGCTTGTTGTCACAACTCCGGAGCTTCCGGCAATCTCTGACGCGGATCGTGTGATCGGTCTTCTGGAAAACTTCGGATTTTCCGATGAGAAGATAAACGTGATCATAAACAGATTCAAACCGCACATGGTGAAAAAGGGAGAGATGCTCACCACTGACGATATCAAACACACACTGTCACTGGAGATCATAGCCGTTATACCGGACTCAGAAGATATCATAGTTGCTTCAAACACTGGAATCCCGGTTTCACTGAACGGAAATTCGAGGATTTCCAAAAACTTTGAAAACCTCGCAAGAAGAATTCGGGGAGAGGGTGTTCCTCTAGAGAACGATTTCGTCACCGTTTCAAAGGGTTTCCTCGACACGTTGAAAGACTTCTTCTCAAAACTCAAGAGGGGATGATATTATGAAGTTCCTGTTCTGGGAGTTCGGAAAGAAAAAGAAAAGCAGAGAAACCGCTAAAAAAAGGCTGGAACAGATAGTTGGGACAACAAAAAGAAGACAGATGAACATAACAGAGATCATTCCAAAAGAAATGCTCGATAAAAATTCGGATAAGATAAAAGAAAGAATCGCCAGCTGGCTTTCCGAGACTTTCAACGTTGAAAAAGAAAAGATAAAGATAGATCTCGAAGAAAGAGAAGGTCATGTGGTGATAATCACAAATGTGTTTTTCAAATGAAGAGGGGGGAAATAGATGCTTAAAAGACTCACAGTTCGGACCTCTTCGCGAACGCAGTTCGTGGATATCACTTCGGAGATTGTGAAATTCATAGAAGAATCTAAAGTGAGAAACGGTATCTGCGTGGTTTTCGTTCCGCACACCACCGCGGGTATCACAATAAACGAAAACGCAGACCCGAGTGTGAGACAGGACATAATGAACACGCTGAACAAACTGGTTCCACCGTCGGCTGGTTACACACATCTGGAAGGAAACGCCGACTCTCATATAAAAGCGTCTCTGGTGGGATCTTCTGTCACGCTCATAATAGAAAACGGACGCCCTCTCCTCGGAACCTGGCAGGGAATATATTTCTGCGAATTCGACGGCCCGAGGACGAGGAGCGTTTATGTAAAAATCGTTGAGGGATGATTCAATCCAGCACTCGTGTTTTGATTTTCTCCTCTATTGAGATCTCCGTGAGTTCTTCGATGAAAACCATCTTTGGAGGTTCTATTCCGTTGAAACGGGTGTTGTACTCAACCGTGTAAGCCCCCGCGTTTATGAAGCACACAAGGTCGTTCAGAGTGATGCTCTTTGGAAGAAAGATTCTGTCGTATATCACATCCACGCTGTCACAAGTGGGACCCGCCAGATGGTACTCTTCGAGCTCTTCTCTTTCTTTTCCGAGGACTCTGATTTCGTACTCGAAGTTTTGGATAGTTTCTGCGAGCCCGTGAAATACTCCCGCGTCGATGTAAACCCATTTTTCACCTGATCTTTCGCTCTTCAAAAGCACTTTTGTGACAAGCCAGCCTGCTTCTCCGACCATGTACCTTCCGGGCTCGGCTATCACTTTCAAATTGTGGACAAACCAGAGGTTTTCGTCTATCGCCTCTTCGATTGCCTTTCCTATTTCTTCCATACTTGGAATTGGCTTTGTGTGCTGAACAGGAAAGCCTCCACCAACGTTCAAGAGGAAAAGATTCAAACCGGATCTCATGGCTTTTTTGAACACTCTCCCCGCGATCTCTATCGCCTTTTTCCAGCTTTCAGGATTCAAATTCTGAGATCCCACGTGAAAACTCAATCCCGCGGGGATCAGTTTCATCTTCGAAGCATAGGAGAGAAGCTGAAGAGCATGCTCTGGATTGGTTCCAAACTTTCTGGAAAGGGGCCAGTCTGCGTCTGCACCATCCGTTTCCACTCTCACAAAAACGAAGCTTCCAGGAGCATTTATAGCGACTTTTTCCACTTCCATCTCACTATCCACTGCAAAGAGCCTTATACCGTTTTTGTACGCGAACGCGATGTCTTCCTCTCTTTTTATGGTGTTACCAAAACTCATTCTCTTCCCATCCACACCAAGTGCGAGGAGCTTTTCTATCTCCCCCTTGGAAGCCACATCGAAATTACTCCCCAACCTGGCAAGAAGGGATATAATACGCGGGTGGGAGTTTGCCTTCACAGCGTAGTAAATATCCGCTTTTTTGAGAGCAGCTTTCATCTCCAGATATTTCTTTTCCACGACCGACAGATCGAAAAGAAGAAAAGGCGTTTTCACTACTTCAAGGGCTCTTCTAATCCAGTATTCCATCATGGACTCCTCCTCAACGGGATATGGTTATGCATATAAAGAATAGGTAAAAAACTCTTTCATAGAAAGACCCATTAAGTTAAATAAATATGTCTTTAGGATAAAACTAAGATTTCAAAACACCGTAAACCCCTTCTGATGAAGAATACAGAGATTTTGACAAAGCCGTATCCGGGGTGTACACTTAGGAGGTGCCGCCTTGAGCGGAAAGATTTTTAAGAAGGAGTGATTTTTTCATGAGAGGTACGGTTAAGTGGTTTGACTCCAAGAAAGGCTACGGTTTTATCACCATGGAGAACGGAGAGGACATCTTCGTTCACTGGTCAGCGATCCAGATGGACGGTTTCAAGACCCTCAGGGAAAACGAAACAGTCGAGTTCGAAGTCCAGAAAGGTACCAAAGGACCTCAGGCTGTCAATGTGAGACCTGTTAGATAATAGAGGTCGAAACCGAATCCAGGCCCCGGTGTTCATCACCGGGGCTTTTTTTGATATATTAGAAGTCGGACCAAAAAAAATCAGGAGGTGCTTCGAATTGGTCAGAGTCAGGTTCGCCCCGAGTCCAACAGGCCATCTCCACGTAGGTGGAGCCAGAACCGCTCTGTTCAACTGGATGTTCGCAAGAAAAGAGGGTGGAAAGTTTATCCTTCGAATAGAAGACACCGATACTGAGAGAAGCTCAAGAGAATACGAACAGCAGATCCTGGAATCTTTGAGGTGGTGCGGTCTCGATTGGGACGAAGGGCCTGACATAGGTGGAGATTTCGGACCCTATCGACAGAGCGAAAGACTCGAGATCTACCGAGAATACGCTGAGAAACTGGTGGAAGATAAGAGGGCTTATTACGTGGTTTACGATAAGGAAGATCCCTCTAAAGAGCTCTTCACAACTTACGAGTATCCCCACGAATACAAGGAGAAAGGGCATCCCGTTACCATAAAATTCAAAGTTCTTCCCGGAAAGACTTCCTTCGAGGATCTTCTGAAAGGCTACATGGAATTCGATAACTCCACCTTAGAAGATTTCATCATCATGAAGTCGAACGGATTTCCCACCTATAATTTTGCGGTCGTGGTGGACGATCATCTCATGAGAATCTCCCATGTGTTTCGCGGTGAAGATCACCTTTCTAACACCCCAAAACAGCTCATGATATACGAGGCTTTCGGATGGGAAGCACCCGTCTTCATGCACATTCCACTCATCCTTGGATCGGACAGAACGCCTTTGAGTAAAAGACATGGCGCCACTTCCGTTGAACACTTCAGAAGGGAGGGCATTTTGAGCAGGGCTTTGATGAACTATCTTGCACTTCTCGGATGGAGAGTGGAAGGAGACGAAATCTTCACTATAGAAGAGAAACTTCAGTCATTCGATCCAAAAGATATTTCGAACAAGGGAGTCATATTCGATTACCAGAAACTCGAATGGGTGAACGGAAAGCACATGAGAAGAATCGATCTCGAAGACCTGAAGAGGGAATTCATCGAATGGGCAAAGTACGCGGGAAAAGAAATCCCCTCCGTGGATGAAAGATACTTCTCAGAGACCCTCCGTATATGTCGGGAAAAGGTGAACACACTCTCTCAGCTGTACGACATCATGTATCCGTTCATGAACGACGATTACGAATACGAAAAGGACTATGTAGAGAAATTTTTGAAGAGAGAAGAAGCCGAAAGGGTGCTTGAAGAAGCAAAAAAAGCCTTCAAAGATCTCAACAGCTGGAATATGGAAGAGATAGAAAAAACATTGAGAGATCTTTCTGAAAAGGGTCTGGCATCGAAAAAGGTGGTCTTTCAGCTCATAAGAGGAGCGGTTACTGGAAAGCTGGTAACACCCGGTCTTTTTGAAACCATAGAGGTGCTGGGAAAAGAAAGAACACTGAAAAGACTTGAAAGAACTTTACAGTTCTTAAAGAAAACCTAAAAAAATCACGCTTTATAGTTGAGGGTGACAAAATGAGGCTTGCCTTCTTTGGAGATGTTCATGGAAATTTCGAAGCGTTGAAGGCCGTTCTGGAGGACATGGAGAACAAAGGTGTCGATGAAGTGTTCTGCCTTGGAGATTTGGTCGGCTATGGACCCGATCCTGAAGCTGTTGTACAGACAATCATGGAAAAAAACATCAAAACGATTATGGGAAACTACGACGATGCCGTTGGCTATTCCAAAGAGAGCTGTGGTTGTTCCTACGCGCCCGGAAGGGAAACAGAGGTTGGAGACATCTCCCTCAAGTGGTCGATCGAAAACACTTCTGAGAAAACCAGAGAATTTTTGAGAAATCTTCCCAAAAAGCTGAGTTTCGAAGTTGAAGGAGTCAGATTCTTGCTCGTTCATGGAAGTCCTCTAAACGAACTCCTCGAGTACGTGAAGCCCAACACTCCTCCAGACAGGCTGAAGAAGATCGTGGAATCGGTCGAAGAGAATGTTGTTGTGAACGGACACACTCACCTTCCCATGGTGAAATGGGTTATGGGAAAGCTCGTTTTGAACCCAGGAAGCGCCGGAAGACCGAAAGACGGGGACCCGAGAGCGTCTTACATGATCGTTGATGTTGAAAACGGTACGGTCAGCTTTGAAATAGTGCGTGTCAGGTACGATGTGAAGACAACCGTAGAAAAGATCGCAAGAAACGGCCTCCCAGTTGAACTTGCGACCGTTCTGGCACTCGGACAAACGTTCGACATGGGACCGGGAAAGGTCACTTTCACCCTCGGCCGATGAAGGCACAGCATCCTTTGAACTCACCCGTCCCGCCGACGGGCTTTGTGATGACATCCACGAGATCTTTCAACTCGCTTTGAAGCTTCTTTCTGTATTCCCCCCTCGGTTGCATACAGCCGAGGATTACTCTTTTGAACAGTTTTCTTGCCTTCTCGAAGAGTTTCACAACCTCCTGGAGATCCGGTGGGAAAGATTTTCCAAACTTCGTTCCGGGAGTTGGAATGAACACGTTCAAAACAACGGTGTCTGTCTCCTGAGACAGGATCTCGAGCGCTTTTTCTTCGTGGGTGATCTTTCCACCCGTTATTCCTACCGTGATGTGAAACACCACGTTCTCATAAAAGTGAGCGATATCTAAAATTTCCTGTGGAGTCAATGCGAGTCCGTAGATGCTTTTCAAAACGGTTTCATCACCGAAGAAATCCATAGAAACGACGTCAGCCAGCTCCTTTGCAACCTTGGACTTTTGAAACCCCACGTGAAAGTTGTAAAGAAGACCGTGGGATTCTTTCAGCTCCTTCAAACGTTCGTAATACTTTTCAAACGGAATGGAACCATCTGGAAGCATTCCGCCGCTTATCAGAAAGTTTCTGTAGCCTTTCTTCACAAAGGCTGGAATTTCATCCACGGAGATCATGTGTTTCAAATAGTGCGCTCCACAGTGAGGGCAGTTGAGCGAACAAAACGTGCCGGTCACGCTCACGGGAATCGTGTGAGATGGATCCACCGTCACGAGTGAAACCTCCTTAACAGAATCTCACAATATGTTAGCACATTAGAGTTAAAATCTCTGAAGGGGGTGATATCATGAGAAAGTTCCTGGTGATCCTTCTGGCTTTATTGATAACCGCTCTGCTTCTTGGTGCAAGGCTCACCATCCTTCACGTCAACGACACACACGGTCACGCTTGGGCATTCGATGAGTATCGTAATCCCGGAATTGGGGGCCTTGCAGCCATCGCAACGATCGTAGAAGAGGTGAAAAGGGAAGTCGAGAGTCAGGGTGGGTACGTGATCTTTCTCCATGCGGGAGACCTGAACACCGGTGTTCCAGAGTCCGATCTTCAAGATGCCATACCAGACATTGTTGGATTCAACATGATAGGACTCAAAGCCATGGCCGTTGGAAACCACGAGTTCGACAATCCAAGGGAAGTACTCGAAAAACAGATGAAATTCGCAGATTTTCCGTTCCTTTCAGCGAACATAGTAAAAGAAGATGGTGAACCGTTCTTCAATCCATACATCGTCGAAGATCTCGGTGAGCTGAAAATCGCCATCATCGGCTTCACCACAGAAGAAACGGAGATCCTGGAACCCCTCTACCTCGAAGGTCTGAAGTTCGAAAACGCCCTGAAAGTGGCCCAGAAAATAGCACCCGAATTGAAAAAACAGGCAGATGTTGTGATCGCTCTTGCGCACCTTGACTGGGGAGAGCCGAAGAAGGAAGACATCACCACGACACACCAGCTGGCAGGAGTTGAGGGAATAGACGTTGTGATAGCAGGGCACAGCCACGTGCTTGGATCTGACGTTGTGGACGGAAAGATAATAGCTTCGGCCGGAGAATATGGAAAGTACGTTGGAAGACTCGATCTGGACATCGAAGACGGAAAGATCGTGGCGTGGCACTGGGAAGCGATACCCGTTAATTTGAAGGTGTACGAAAACGAAAAGTACAGGTACCTCGGGAAGCCGTACCTCGAAAACAGATACGTCGCAAAGGCTCTTGAATACTTCAAGAAAGTGGGAAATGAAAAACTCGATACCGTCATAGGAGAGACGAAGATCTACCTCGATGGTGAAAGAGAACACGTCAGATCGAAAAGCACGAATCTTGCCAACCTCATAGTGGACGCCATGAGATGGAAAGTGGGGGCGGATATCGCTTTCACAAACGGTGGAGGTATCAGAGCCTCTATAAAACCTGGAAAGATCACTGTGAGAGATATACTGACGGTTCTTCCGTTTGGAAACACTC
The DNA here is from genome assembly GCF_000016785.1 of Thermotoga petrophila RKU-1. Classification (NCBI taxonomy): domain Bacteria; kingdom Thermotogati; phylum Thermotogota; class Thermotogae; order Thermotogales; family Thermotogaceae; genus Thermotoga; species Thermotoga petrophila. Next base: position 942,249 of record NC_009486.1, on the reverse strand, counting down.
TCTACGTACTGGAACTCACCGGTGAACAGATCATGAAAGTGCTCGAGTACGCCGCTACCATTCCGGAAGGTAAAGGTGCGTTCCTCCAGGTTTCCGGCCTCACTTGGAAGAGCAAAGACGGAAAAGTCGTAGAGGTTCTCGTGAACGGAGAGCCGCTCGATCCAGAGAAAAAGTACAAAGTGGTCACAAACAACTACATGGCAGGTGGTGGAGACGGTTATGTCATGTTCAAAGAGTGGGACGGATACGACACGGGATACCTCATGTCAGACGCCGTCATTGAGTACATCCAGAATGTTCTGAACGGGAAAATAGAAGAGTACGACGATTCGCAGAGGTACGTGAGAGAGTAACTGGAACAGTTCGAAGAGTTCAGGTTGAGGCGGGGCAATCCCGCCTCTTTGGTTTTTGATATTAAAAATTAACTTGAAAATTATTGATATTTACTAATTAACTTTTATGCATACAAACCAGGTTAGTTCCAATCATTCACAAAGTGGGTGATGCGTGTATCTGGCACTGGAAGAACGATACAGAGTATGCAATTACCGGTAACGAAAAATTTTATGCGGGTTTGTGGTACCGGAAGCTATGCGTTAAAAAGGGAATAATGGATGATATGAAGAGACAATATGAAGAGAATTTGTGGTAATCGATGACGTGTAAGTGCTTTTAATTAGAGAAGTTAACAGTTAACTTCTAACACACTGAGGAATACCTTCTTTCATCTATTTGTGAAACATGGAACTAATCGATTTTTACCAAAAACATCCCAAAATGCCCTGACGTAGGTTGATATAATTTATCATCTGTTTTTTGCTTGTGTTCTTTTCTTGTTTGACTATGCAATTATTCCATTTTTCCAAACAGTACTTGAAGGTGCTCTCTTGTGTGTTAGAATGGTTTATGGAAAGGGAGGATATGGAAGGTCAAAAAACATCTTGCTTTCAGAGTGTGTTTGTGGTATAATTTCTCTTGAACTCAACGGGTTTCAATAATTCCTTAGAGGTATGGAAACATTTCATCCTCCTGCATCCATGTGCTGTAGTAGACCACGTTTCAATAATTCCTTAGAGGTATGGAAACCCAACCAATCGCCTACGGCAGCCGGATGCGTGGCGGGTTTCAATAATTCCTTAGAGGTATGGAAACTGCGCCTCGATACTCGAAACCTCAACACGTTTTCGTGTTTCAATAATTCCTTAGAGGTATGGAAACATCCTCCTTACTTTGGCCGACACCGTTCGTCCGTTTGTTTCAATAATTCCTTAGAGGTATGGAAACTTTTGAGAAATAGAACATATTATTTTGCGTTGGAGTATGGTTTCAATAATTCCTTAGAGGTATGGAAACCTTCAAGCCATACTAATATTGCGTATTCTCTTCTCAGTTTCAATAATTCCTTAGAGGTATGGAAACAAAAGCCTACGAAGGGCTTCGAGTACCACCAGCTTTTGTTTCAATAATTCCTTAGAGGTATGGAAACGGGCTGAAAAATTTCCCATTTCGTTTTATCACCTCCTGTTTCAATAATTCCTTAGAGGTATGGAAACCAAGGGGAGGATGATACTGAATGGATAGGGGAACTCAGTTTCAATAGTTCCTTAGAGGTATGGAAACACCATTCATCCATTACAACCTCTTTGCCTCTAATTTGTTTCAATAGTTCCTTAGAGGTATGGAAACAATATGACTCCAACAGGGCCGTCAAACTTGATGGCCTGTTTCAATAGTTCCTTAGAGGTATGGAAACTTATGATATGTGAAAAAAATCTCGTACGTTCGCAAAGTTTCAATAGTTCCTTAGAGGTATGGAAACTCTAAAAACGCCTTCGCTTCTTCTTCTAATTTCTCTTGTTTCAATAGTTCCTTAGAGGTATGGAAACAGCACTTTTACGTCCGGATTTGTGAACACGACTTCCTGTTTCAATAATTCCTTAGAGGTATGGAAACTGATGTCTTCCCATTGTTTCGTGTTGTCAAACACCTGTTTCAATACTTCCTTAGAGGTATGGAAACTAAAGCATACGCTCCAAAACGTGAACAAATTCTCTCAGTTTCAATAATTCCTTAGAGGTATGGAAACAGTTGGACGACGATCTTGTATTCATAAATGTTGTTGTTTCAATACTTCCTTAGAGGTATGGAAACTAAGACATTCTTTCGCTAAGAAAATCTAATAGTTTGTTTCAATACTTCCTTAGATGTACGAAAAAAAATAACCCCCACATGAGTGGGGGGATGTTTTTGTTATAGACTCTCATATCAAAAGATCACGTAAGTTCCCTTCTTTTTCACGAACTCTACGAACCTTCTGTAAGTTGGATGGACAGAGAGCGTGCTCGAATCTCCCGTTGCTATCAGTTTTCTTTTCGCCCGTGTGAGTGAGACGTTGAGTCTTCTCAGATCTTCGAGGAACCCTATTTCACCGTTTTTGTTCGAACGCACAAATGAGATGATGATGACCTCTTTTTCCCTTCCCTGAAAACCATCCACACTGTGTACTTCTACTTTCGCTTCGATCAACTCTCTTATGAGATTCACCTGATCATCGTAGGGAGTGATGATCCCGATCCAATCCTCCTTCACCCCCATGGAGAGAAGCTTTTCCACAACCTCTTTCACGATCTGTGCTTCTAATGGATTCTCTCTCGAGGGAGAGTCTTTCCTTTGCCTTTCAAATCTGTCAGATCTGTTCTTTGTGTCTATGAAGACCAGAACGTTTTTTGGGGAGAGAACAACATCCCAGAACTTTCCAAAGTTCGGTATCTCCACTCCAAGGTCGAAGAGCGTTATGTTTCTGACTTTCTCGGCCGCTTTCAGTTTTCCGTCGTAAAATTCTTCACTCGGAAACTCCATCAAAAGTTCGTTCATTCTGTACTGGGTATCGAGAAGAGAAGACTTCTCGGGATATCGAGTTATGAGTTCTTCAAACAGTGTTCTCGAAAGATCCTTCGCGTCTTCTGAGAGTATCGTGGGTGGAAGCTGTTTGTGATCCCCAGCGAGGACGAACTTTTTGCCTTTCGATATGGGAATGAGGATGCTTGGGATAGTTGCCTGAGAGGCCTCGTCAACAACTACCACATCGAAGACTATTCCCGATATTATTTCCAGAGCTGCGGACGAATTGGTTGAAAGCACAACCTGCGCTTCCCGTACTATCCTGCTCGCTATTATTTCCTCTTTGCGTTCTATGAGGTCCCTGATATCTTGAATCTGGCTGTTTAACTTTATCCACTCTGCCATCTCCTTTATCTTTTCCTTGGAAGCTCCCCTGGCACTCCAGTTCTTCTCCGCGTACTCCAGGATCTTCTTGTCGCTGAGCCCTCTTCTCCACTGCGGTGAAGGTTTTGTGAAACTGTCCCTTTTTTCGATCAACTTTGCGAGTTCTTCCTTCATCTTCTTTACCTTCTCGTACTCACTGCTTGTTTCGATTTGATGTGCGAGTGTGGACTCCTTCAGATGAGAGGACACGCGCGAAGGATGGCCAATTCTCACCAGAGACACTTTCCCCCAGAGCCTCTCCACGAGGTTGTCCACAGCAAGGTTACTCTCCGCTGTGACCAGAATTTTCTTTCCACGTGCTACTTCCTGTCTTATGTACTCCACGAGTGTTCTGGTCTTTCCCGTGCCGAAGGGGCCGTGTATGAGAAAGAAATCAGAACTTCCGAGGGCAAGGGAAACCGCTTCCCTCTGACTCTCGTTCAATCCTTCATCGAAGGGAGTGAACTCTTCTTCAAACGACTCTTCTGGCTTCCTCTTTCCAAGTAGAAACTCAAGAGCTTTTTTCCCTTCCGAAGAAAGCGTCATCAGGTTCTCTATTTGTCTTCTGAACGTGATGTCGCTCGCAAAGAGGTCTATCCTCACATTTTTGAGCTTCCACGATGGAAGCCTATCGACCGCTACCGTGATGAAACGCTCTCCTTTCTCCACAACCGTTCCCGTGTAATCACTCTTGAGGGGGTTTCCTTTGCTTATGAGAACAAGATCACCCACACCGATTTCTGTGTCTATCTTCTTTCTTCTTCCAAACCTCACAAGGAAATATCCAAGTTCTTCTCCTATAAATTTTCCTGTGAGACCCAGAACGGTACGACCCTTTTTCTCTCTTTCCTCCCCCGAGAGCCGCTTCATCTCATCGAGCATTGCGTTTATTTCCGCGTTCCTTTCGAGCTCTACGAGCCTCACAAGCTTCTTTATGAACTGCTGAACCGTCATTGATCTTTCACCCTCATTCTCGGACCATCCTGGATGAATTTTCCTCTGAAAACTTCTTCCTTCAGCATCAGGTGACTGTCAAGGTCATGAAACTCAAAAGCTCCCGTTCCAAGCGCAAAATGAACACTCTGATTTATTCCGAGCGAGGACTCTCCCATGCATCCGATCATGAGCTTCAAACCTGACGATTCTGCTATTTTCACTATGGCAAGAGCGTCGGAAATTCCCGACTTCATGAGTTTTATGTTCACGTAATCAACCGCTTCTTCCTTCACAAGCCTCATCACATCGAACTTCGTCCTCGCGGATTCGTCCGCCGCGACGGGAAACGGAGAGTGGAACCTCACGAACTTCAAGCCTTCTATGTCTTCCCTCCTCACAGGTTGTTCGTACACAGCGATGTCTATTCCTTTTTGATATACTGCTCTCGCGAACTCCACCGCCTCCTTCTGGGTGTATCCCATGTTCGCGTCAACTATGTACTTCGCTCCACGGGTGACTTTCGCTATCTCTTCCACGGCTTCGATGTCTTCCTTCAAATTCTCTCCAACTTTTATCTTGATCACTCTGAAACCCTCTTCGAATATCTTCTTTGCCTCCTTCACACGGTTTTCGACGGTGTCTATCCCAACTGTTTTGTCCGTTTCTATCTCATCTCTTTTTCCTCCAAGGAGATAACAGACCTGTGTTCCAAGTTCTTGAGAGAGAGCGTCCAGTGTGGCAAATTGAACGGCTGCTTTCAAACTCGGAAACCCGAAGAGCCTGTCTGTGATCTCGAAGATCCTGGCATAGTTTCGCACATCGATGCCTGTGATCATCTCCCTCACAGCGTTTTCTATTGCAAGAAGTGCTTCCACCCTTTCACCGTTCACTCTGAAGGAGGGAGACGCTTCTCCGTACCCTTTGACACCACTTTCCAAAACGATTTCAACCTCGACATTTCTGCTTTCGGAAGATACGCTTCCAGTTATGTGAAACGGCTTTTCGTATTCGTATCTCTTGAGAGAAAGCTTCACGTTCACGATCCTCGACATCTCTCACACCTCCTCGAAACTAATAACTTCTATGGTACTTTCGAACGGCAGACGTTTCTCTTCGCTTTCCGCCTCTCCAACCTGGTTGTCTGTGGGATCGCTTCTCACAAAACGAGTTTTCGGATCGAAGTCTTTCATGAAGCCGTCGTTTGCCACCATTCTGAAGCCGTCCAGGTTTCCAAAGTAGAAGCTTCTGAAAGATTCATTATCTCTCCTCGCACCGCCAAAGGAAAGATCCGCAGGAAGCCACCCATAGGGCTCCACGTAGAAAAGTGCCCAGTCGTGAGGAGAACCGAAGATCGGATTTATGTACCATCCAGACTGCCATCTTGCGGGGACACCTGCGATCCTGCACATCGTTATGAAGAGAAGTGCCTGAAAACCACAGTCGCCTTTCAGGTTGTTCACCACAAAATCCGTTATGTTCTCGTACAGGGCATACGGTTTCACGTAGAAGTACCTCACGTTGAGTGTGATCCAGTCGTATATCCTTTTCGCTTTGAGGTACGGGTTTACCTCGCTACCCACCACCGTTTGTGTTAACCACCTGAGTTTCGGAGTAAAAACGATGTGTGGAGGCTCTTCTTTCAGGAACTCTTCAAATCCCACAACTTTCTCTGAAACTCTTTCAGGATCGACGTGGTTCACCCACTCTCTAACAATGTACTCGAATTCCACGAAAAAAGTGCTGTCTTCGCCTTCGAAGTAGATGGTCCTCTGTGGAACATCGTTCGGAGAAATGTAGTAACTTTTGTGACTTGTTCTCAGAAGTTTCACACTTTCGATCTGAAGGCCTTCCTTGGGAAACGGAAGCCATACGCGGTGCTTGGAGGATGTTTCCTTCAGTTTCAAAGTTATTCTCGCTCTTATTCTGTATCTTTTCGGATCCTCACCCTTTATGAGACGCTCCAGCCGTTCGTGGAGAATTCTTCGGGCTTTTTCACTTCTTTCATCTTTTCTGAGTCTTTCTCTGTACTCCGATCTGACGAAGGCGAGGTTGTGGAAGAAACGCCTTTCGAATCGTTTCTCACCCTCCACGACGATGTAGTCGAGTACTCCTTCGTTCATGAGATATTGGAACTCTCCCTCTGAGAAACCCTCGAACATCTCCCTCATCTTTTCCATCGCTTCTTTTTCGGTGAAAGGATAATCCTCGAGGAGTCTTTCGATCCTCTCTTTTTCGTAGATGAGTCTTTCACGCTGAAGCAAAGGGAGGTCCTTTTTCAGAAAGTCATCGATCAGCTTCAAAGCGACTGAAAAGTTCCCCAGCATTTCTTCTCTGAGCACTTCCTCTGGTAAACTGTAGATGAGAAACTCCATGTTGATACCTCCTTCAGAAAGGGAGTGACAGACGTGTTCATAGAATTATCTTATCCTATAGAAGAGAGAATGTTGACCTATCCGGACAACCCGCCAGACTATTTTGAGCCGAAAAGCAGAATAGAACAGGGAGACGCCGCCAACACGATGATGATTCATCATTTCTCGCACACGGGTACACACGTGGACGCCCCCTACCATTTTTGTGAAGAGGGCTGGACATTGGATCAGATACCTCTTGAATACTTCATTTTTGAAAAACCCCTGCTCGTGGACAGGGAGAAGAAACCAATGGAACTCTTCACCATCGAAGATATCGAAGAACTGGATCTGAATGGTGTGGATCTTCTCATGTTCAGATCGGGTTTTGCGAAGTTGAGAAGAACAGATCCTGCAACCTACAGGTACATGTTCCCCGGCATTTCAAAAGAGTTGGCTCGTTTTCTGAGGGAATCTGTCCCCTCTCTCAAAGCGGTCATGCTCGATTTTCTCAGTGCCGATCCCATCGTGTTGGGTGAAAAAGAAAACTACCCCGCGCACAGATGGCTTTTGTCGAAGAAATTCAGCAGCAAAAGACCTATCATCATATTCGAAGATGTGAATTTAGAACCCGTCGCTGGAAAGAAGATAAAACGTGTGATCGCTCTTCCTTTGAGATTCAAGGGGCTGGACGGTGGACCCGTCAGCGTTCTGGCAGAGGTGGAATGATTTGAACAAAAACCCCGCCGTCCGGCGGGGTATCTTCACACTTCCAGTCTCAGAAGGTCCCTCAGATGCTTTTTCTCCTCATCGATGATCGCCTGAACGGGTTCTTTCTCCGGTACGTAGCTCAATATTTCGCTGTAAAAGACTATGGAATCTTTTTCCACTTCGATGGCCCTTCTCACAGCCTCTCTCAGATCATCAGGGGGAGTTTCTTCGAGTTTGGGAAAGATAGAGATCTCTGCGAGAGCTTCGAGATAACCGAGCACCTCATCGGATGGGTTAAGATCCTGCTCGTATTTTTCGAGGATCTCCTTGAACTTTCTGGAGTGGTCCCTCTCTTGTTCCGCCAGTCGTTCAAAGAGTGCCTTCGTTTCCCCCTCCGTTTTCTCCGTGAGATTCTTGTAGTAAGAGTAACCGGTTGATTCGATCCTCAAAGCTATATTCAGAAGATCCCTTGGGCCTATCATTCTACCGCCTCCTCCACCGGCAGAGCTGGAGTAACCTTGCTTATAGCTCCAAATCTACAGACTTCGATACAGCTACCACACCTGACACACTCCGCCTGATCTATCACGTGAGGCTGTCTCACCTGACCGCTTATACACTGAACCGGACAGACCCTCGCACACGCGGTACATCCAACACATTTTTCAGGATCAATCACGTAGCTGATCAACGCTTTACACTTCTTGGATGGACACCTCTTCTCTTTGACATGCGCCAGATACTCGTCTCTGAAGTATCTGAGTGTGGAAAGAACAGGATTCGGTGCGGTTTGACCAAGTCCACAGAGGGAAGTGTCCTTTACCACATGCGCCAGCTTTTCGAGCTCTTCTATGTCCTCCTCTGTTCCCTCTCCGGAAGTGATCTTCTCCAGGATTTCGAGCATCTTCTTCGTTCCTTCTCTACAGGGCGTACATTTTCCACAGGATTCTTCCACGGTGAACTCGAGGAAGAACCTTGCGACGTCAACCATACAGTCGTCTTCGTCCATCACTATCATTCCACCAGAACCCATGATTGCACCGAGTTTCTGGAGGGATTCGAAATCAACAGGTGTGTCTACGTACTCAGCGGGGATACACCCTCCGCTCGGTCCCCCAGTCTGGATGGCTTTCAGCTTTTTGTCTCCGGCTATTCCTCCTCCAATCTCGTATATGAGCTCTCTGAGTGTGATTCCCATGGGAACTTCCACAAGACCTGTGTTCTTCACTTTACCGGCGAGAGCGAATACTTTCGTTCCCGGAGAGTTCTCCGTCCCGTATTTTCTGAACTCTTTCGCACCGTTTCTGATGATCCAGGGTACGTTCGCAAGTGTTTCAACGTTGTTGATCACTGTGGGGTATCCCCAGAGTCCCTTCTCAACGGGATAGGGAGGCTTCACCTTCGGTTGGCCTCTCTCACCCTCTATGGAGGCCATCAAAGCGGTTTCCTCACCACAAACGAACGCACCCGCACCGATTCTGATCTCTATATCGAAGGAAAAATCCGTTCCCATTATGTTTCCTCCAAGGAAACCGTACTCTCTTGCCTGATTCAGCGCTATGTTGAGCCTTTCAATGGCGAGAGGATACTCCGCCCTGACATAAACGAACCCCTTCTGAGCACCTATCGCGTAGGCGGCTATTGCCATCCCCTCTATGACGGCGTGTGGATCTCCTTCAAGAACCGATCTGTCCATGAAAGCACCCGGGTCTCCTTCGTCCGCGTTACAGACAACGAATTTCTTCTCGGCCTTTTGCCTTGCCGCGAGTTCCCACTTGAGCCCTGTTGGAAAACCCGCTCCTCCTCTTCCTCTGAGTCCGCTGTCCTTTATCTCCTTTATCACGTCTTCCGGTTTCATCTGAAGAGCCTTCGCAAGGGCAAAATATCCGTCTCTTGCGATGTACTCCTCTATCTTCGTGGGATCTATGACACCGAGATTCCTTGTGACGATCCTAACCTGTTTCTTGAAGAAAGGCACTTCCTCATGAACTCTTGGAACAGGTTTTCCTTCGGAAGCCTTGTAAAGGTACTTCTCCACGATCCTTCCCTTCAAAATGTGTTCTTCGACGATCTCTCTTGCTGCGTCTGGTGTGAGTTTCTGGTAAAACACACTTTCCGGGTAGATCACGGCAATCGGTCCCAATGTACACGCTCCCATACAACCGGTCTCTATCACCCTGACAACTTCATCGAGGCCGTACTTTCTCAATTCTTCTTCGAAGGCATCTTTGACACTCTTTTCGCCGGCGGAAATACACGCTCCACCTGCACAGATAAGGATCGTGTTCGTTGTGAGCGGCACTCTCCTTCACCTCCAGAGTCAGGCTTCTCCTCTTTTGACCACCAGATCTTCGACGACCCTTCCTTCGAGTATGTGCATCTTCACGATTCTCTTTGCGTTTTCCGGAGTGACCCTTCCGTATATGACTGGCTCCTGACCTTCGAGCCTCACTTCAACGGTGGGTTCCACCTCGCAGAGTCCCATACAACCCGACTGAACAACCGCTATATCGTTTATGTTGTATTCATTGAGGGCTTCAACGATCGCCTTCAGAGTCTCTTTGGCACCCGCCGCTATTCCACACGTACCCATCGCAACAGTTATCTTCCCCCTTTTACCTGTTTCGCCCCTCAGCTGGAGATCCTTCAGAGCCTGTTCCTTTATCTTCATGAGTTCTTCCAGACTCTTCACCTTGGCCATCCTCATCCCTCCCGCTTGTACTTACTGATGATCTGAGGCACCATATCGGGAGTTACTCTGCCGTAAAAATCGTCTTCATCCACCATGACAACCGGTGCCATACTGCACGCCCCGAGGCATCTCACACCGTGAACGGAGAACATACCATCGCTGGTGGGTTCATCCGGATTCACCTTGAGTTCTTCGAGGAATCTTTCGAAGATTCTGTCCGCACCCTTCACGTAACACGCGGTACCGAGACAAACCTTGATCTGATGTTTACCCTTTGGCTTTGTGGAGAAGAAGTTGTAGAAGGTGACCACTCCATAAACCTTCGAGAGAGGAACGTCGAGTTTGTCTGAGATGTACTCGAGAACATCCGCGGGAAGATATCCGAAGAGTTCCTGGGCCTTGTGAAGCACCTGTATGAGTGCATCCTTCTTTCCCTCGTACCCATTTTCTTCTATGAAATTCTCCAGCTCTTTGAAGAGTTCCTCCTTCGACTTGACCAAAACCGCCACCTCCTGATCAGAATTTATCGGGAATTTTTTCACAATTTTTATCTGATATTTTTTTCACATTCACCATAGTCGATTATAACACCTCTCACTGTCATATGATGAAAAGAAAAGAAACAGTCACAAAGTGTTGCATGTAGTGATAGAATCAAATGGGGATTAATTCTTGAAATCGTTTGAAATCTGGAGGTGACAATATGTTTGAAAACGAAATCCTCTTCGACAACGGTCAGCACAAATTCATGTTTCTGGGATGGGAAGAGAAAGAAGAAGAGATCGTTCAGACGAACCAGTATTTGATCCTCGATGGAAACGAAGGGATTCTCCTGGACCCGGGCGGAGCACACGTCTTTCCCAGGGTGATGTCCAACGTAGCGGAAGTGGTTGATCTTTCCAGCATAAGACATATATTCTACACGCATCAGGATCCCGATGTCACATCCGGGATTTTGCTCTGGCTTTCGATATGTGAGAACGCGAAGATATACATATCCTCTCTCTGGGTGAGGTTTCTCCCACACTTTGGAATCTACGATCAGAAAAGGATCGTTCCGATCTCTGACAAAGGAACAAAGATAAAACTCCTGAGTGGTAACGAGCTCGAGATACTCCCGGCGCATTTCCTTCATTCTACTGGGAATTTCGTTCTCTACGATCCGGTGGCAAAGATCCTTTTCTCAGGAGATATAGGCGCCGCGGTGTTCGAAAAAGGAAAGAGGTACAGGTACGTCGATGATTTCGAAAGACATCTTCCGCTTATGGAGGCCTTCCACAAAAGGTACATGTCTTCCAATACGGCCTGCAAGAAATGGGTGGATATGGTTTCAAAGAGAAAGATAGATATGATCGCACCTCAGCACGGCGCTGTGTTCAGAGGAGAGTCTGTGAAGAAATTCCTCGAGTGGTTCAGAAATCTCAAATGCGGTGTTGATCTGATAGACAATCTCTATTCTTTGTGAGGTGATTCTATGAGAGAAAGAGAAATCGTGGATAAACTCACTTCTGCGTTCTTTGCAGAGAACACGATCATATCCTTCACAAGCCAGCTGGACGAAGCACTGACCAGAAAGCTGAGAAGAATGCAGCGCAGAATAGAGGAAGTTAAAGAAAGGTTTGTGAATCTCAACAGACTGTTTCAGGAACTGGTGGGAGATTTTCAAGCGAAAAGTGATCAGCTCGTCTCTGTCATCCAAGACATGGAAAAGATCAGTGAAAACATCATGGAGGAGTTGAAAAAATCCGGAACAAATGTAGATCAGATCGTCGAAAGGGTGAAAGAAGCTTCATCCCAGATAGGAGAGACCCTTGAAAACATAAGATCGATCGAAAAGTTGATTCAGAACATTATGAGAATCGCCAGGGAAACCAACATCCTCGCCTTAAACGCCACCATAGAGGCTGCGAGGGCCGGAGAAGCGGGAAAAGGCTTCATGATCGTAGCAAACGAGGTTCAGAATCTATCAAACGAAACAAATGAAGTGACAAAGCAGATCGTCGAGAAGGCCAGAGAAATCCTCGAATCTTCACAAAGATCCCTTGAAAACCTCGAGTTCATGGCGAATCTGTTTGAAACAGTTGGTAAAACCCTCCAGAATATGGTTCGTTTTATGGAAAACAACGTAAAGCTCCTTCAGGAGGTCAGAAACTCCCTCGATACCTCGAAGGAGTCACTCTCAGAAAAGAGTGCGGAAATCGACAGTGCAACGAAGGTTCTGGAAGAGACTGCAGGAGGATTCACGACCATAAACAGAGTTATCAACTCAGTGATCACCGCTCAGAGAAAACTGAAGGATCTAAAGATTTAATTTATTGTTTAAGTATACCATTATGAAATGCATTATGTATCTGATACAATAACGTGGGTTAAATCCATGTTGTCGAGGAGGTGCAATCGGATGCCCGTTGCGAAGAAATACTTTGAAATACGATGGCACGGTAGAGCCGGGCAAGGTGCGAAGAGTGCTTCCCAGATGCTGGCAGAAGCCGCTCTGGAAGCCGGGAAATACGTTCAGGCTTTTCCAGAATACGGTGCAGAAAGAACAGGTGCTCCCATGAGGGCCTTCAACAGGATTGGTGATGAGTACATCAGAGTGAGATCTGCAGTGGAAAACCCGGACGTCGTTGTGGTGATCGATGAAACACTACTTTCTCCCGCCATTGTAGAAGGCCTTTCAGAAGATGGTATCCTCCTTGTGAACACCGTTAAGGATTTCGAATTCGTCAGAAAAAAGACAGGATTCAACGGAAAGATATGCGTGGTGGATGCTACAGACATCGCTCTCCAGGAGATAAAGAGAGGAATACCGAACACACCGATGCTTGGAGCGCTGGTCAGAGTGACAGGTATTGTGCCTCTCGAGGCGATAGAGAAGAGAATCGAGAAGATGTTCGGAAAGAAATTCCCTCAGGAAGTGATTGATGCGAACAAGAGAGCTTTGAGACGTGGATATGAGGAAGTAAAGTGCTCAGAGTGAGGAGGTGTGAGAATGTCTCTTAAAAGCTGGAAGGAAATTCCCATTGGAGGAGTCATCGACAAACCGGGAACAGCAAGAGAATACAAAACAGGTGCCTGGCGTGTGATGAGACCTATTCTTCACAAAGAGAAATGTATAGACTGTATGTTCTGCTGGCTCTACTGTCCAGATCAAGCGATCATCCAAGAAGGCGGAATAATGAAAGGTTTCAACTACGACTACTGTAAAGGATGCGGACTCTGTGCGAACGTATGTCCAAAGCAGGCCATAGAGATGAGACCTGAGACTGAGTTTCTGAGCGAGGAGGGATGAGGATGGAAAGGGTCGTCGAGAGAGTGGCCGTCACCGGCGCTGAGGCCGTTGCCAATGCGATGAGACAGATAGAGCCCGATGTCGTTGCGGCGTACCCGATCACTCCACAGACACCTATTGTGGAGTACTTCGCCAGGTTCGTCGCGGACGGCGTTGTCAGGACAGAAATGATTCCCGTCGAAAGTGAACACAGTGCGATGAGCGCTGTCGTTGGAGCCGCTGCCGCGGGAGCAAGAGCGATGACAGCAACCAGTGCAAATGGACTCGCACTGATGCACGAAATAGTTTACATCGCTGCCTCCTACAGACTTCCCATTGTGATGCCCGTTGTGAACAGAGCGCTCAGTGGTCCTATAAACATTCACTGTGACCACAGCGACGCGATGGCAGAAAGGGATTCTGGATGGATTCAGCTCTTTGCGGAAACTAATCAGGAGGCTTACGATTTCACCATTCTCGCTGTGAGACTGGCAGAACACGAAGATGTGAGACTTCCCGTCATGGTGAACCTCGATGGGTTCATCCTTTCTCACGGAGTGGAACCCGTTGAGTTCTATCCCGATGAACTCGTGAAGAAGTTCGTTGGAGAGCTCAAACCCATGTATCCTCTTCTGGATACTGAACACCCTGTAACCTGGGGTCCTCTCGATCTTTACGATTACTACTTCGAACACAAAAGACAGCAGATTGAAGCCATGGAAAACGTAAAGAAGGTGTTCCCGGAAATCGCAAAAGAATTCGAAGAAACGTTTGGAAGGAAATACTGGTTTGTCGAACCGTACAGAATGGAAGATGCAGAGCACGTGATGGTAGCACTGGGCTCCACAAACAGCACGATAAAGTACGTGGTTGATGAACTGAGAGAAGAAGGCTACAAAGTTGGATCTTTGAAAATCTGGATGTTCAGACCGTTCCCGAAGGAGCAGCTTCAGGAACTCCTCAACGGAAGAAAGAGTGTAGTTGTGCTCGACAGAGCTGTTTCCTTCGGAGCGGAAGCACCTCTCTACGAAGCAGTGAAATCTGCGCTCTACGAAGTAGCAGCGAGGCCGATGCTTGGATCCTATGTCTACGGTCTCGGTGGAAGGGACATCAAACCAGAGCACATCAGAAAAGCGTTCGAAGATGCCATAAACGGAAACCTCATAGCAGATGAACAGAGATATCTTGGTCTCAGAGAGTGAAGGAGGTGTGAGGAATGCCCGTTAACATAAAACAGCTGGCACAGGAGTTCGATAAGAAAGAAATCGGTATCACACAGGGTCACAGGCTCTGTCCAGGTTGTGGAGCACCCATCACAGTGAAGTTCGTGATGATGATCGCAAGACACCTCGGATACGAACCCGTTGTTGGACTCGCAACAGGTTGTCTGGAGGTTTCTACCTCCATCTATCCGTACACCGCTTGGAGCGTACCTTACATTCACAACGCCTTTGAAAACGTGGCAGCAACGATGAGCGGTGTGGAAACGGCTTACAAAGCACTGAAAAACAAAGGAAAGATCCCAGAAGACAAAAAATACGCCTTCATTGCTTTTGGTGGAGACGGTGGAACGTACGATATCGGTCTTCAGTCACTGTCCGGGATGCTCGAAAGAGGTCATAAAGTGCTTTACGTGCTCTACGACAACGAGGGATACATGAACACAGGAAACCAGAGATCCGGATCCACACCCCCGGGTTCGGATACCACAACAGCCCCTGTTGGAAAGAAACTCCCCGGAAAGGTCCAGCTGAAAAAGAACATCGTCGAGATCGTAGCGGCTCACGAGAACGTCTACGCAGCTACCGCATCGCTCTCTGAACCCATGGACTTCTTTGCCAAGGTGGAAAAGGCGCTGAACTTCGATGGACCTTCTTTCCTTGCGGTCTTCTCTCCTTGCGTCAGGTTCTGGAGAGTGAACGACGATAAAACAGTAGAAATATCAAAACTCGCCGTAGAAACGAAGTACTGGCCTTTGTACGAAGTGGAAAGAGGAGTTTACAGAGTCACCAGAAAACCGAGACAGTTCAAACCTGTGGAGGAATTCCTGAAGGCTCAGGGAAGGTTCAGAAAACTTCTTTCAAGACCGGATGCAAAAGAAATCGTAGACGAACTCCAGGAATACGTCGACAGAAGATGGGAAAGACTACTCACACTGGAAGAGGTTACAAAGGACAAACCGATTAGATAAAACGGGCGGGGGTTACCCCGCCTTTTCTGTGGGGTGTTAGCATGCTCGAAGGCAAGGTGGCAGTCGTTACAGGTGGAGGTCAGGGAATCGGAGCCGCGATCACGCAGCTTTTTGCGGAAAACGGCATGAAGGTAGTCATAGCAGAGATAGACGAAGAAGCGGGCGTTGAAAGAGAAGAGATGTTGAGAGAAAGAGGGCTGGATGTCACATTCGTAAAAACGGACGTTGCAGATGAAAACTCCGTGAAGAACATGGTGAGAAAAACCGTCGAAATATACGGCGGGGTAGACGTTCTGGTGAACAACGCAGCCGTCATGTCCGTGAAGAGCATCTTCGAAAGACCTCTCGAAGAATGGGAGAGAGTGATCAGGGTGAACCTCACGGGGCCTTACATCTGTTCTCGATACTGCGCGGAAGAAATGATAAAACGCGGTGGCGGAGTGATCATAAACATAGCAAGCACAAGGGCATTTCAGTCAGAGCCGGACACAGAACCCTACTCGGCTTCAAAGGGAGGCCTCGTAGCGCTCACGCACTCCTTGGCCGTGAGTCTTTCCAGATATCACATAAGAGTGGTGAGCATAAGCCCCGGCTGGATAGAAACATCGGAATGGAAGAAGAAGTCCCTGAGAAAAAAACCCGATCTGAGACCCATCGATCACGAACAGCACCCGGCTGGAAGAGTTGGAAATCCCTTAGATATTGCCCATCTCTGCGTCTTTCTCGCGGACGACGAAAAAGCAGGTTTCATAACAGGCACGAACTTCATCGTCGATGGTGGTATGACGGTGAAGATGATATACGAGGAATGATCGAGCTGGATTACCTGACAATTGCATTCGGAGGAGCGATTGGAGCCGTTCTCAGATACCTTGTTTCCCGTACGATCAATTCACTCCTGCCGTTCTCTTACATACCACTTGGCACGATCATCGTGAACTCTGTGGGTTCTTTTTTTCTTTCGTTTTTGATGTTCGCCGCTATCGAGAAAGTTCCTCTCTCTAAGGAAGCCATCCTTTTCTTTGGAACGGGGCTCCTGGGAGCTTTCACCACTTTTTCCACTTTTACCTATGAAACGCTCTCACTCATCGAAGAGAGTCCCGCAAGGGGAGTTGCCTACGCGCTCGTCAATCTTCTCTTCGCTTTTACATGTGCCTACTTTGGAATGATTCTGGGGAGGGGGAAGGTATGAAGCTTCTCAAGATCTATCTTGGAGAGAAAGACAGACACAGCGGAAAGCCTCTTTTCGAGTATCTTGTGAAACGCGCTTACGAACTCGGTATGAGAGGAGTCACCGTTTACAGAGGCATTATGGGTTTCGGTCACAAAAGACACATGCACAGAAGTGACTTCTTCAGTCTTTCACCGGATCTCCCCATCGTTCTTGAAATCGTCGATGAAGAAGAGAGAATAAACATGTTTTTGAAGGAAATCGACAATATAGACTTCGATGGTCTCGTTTTCACCGCTGACGTCAACGTGGTAAAGATGGGTTAACGCTCGAAAAATCGATCCATATCCTCATAGCTGATCTTGAAAGAAATCGGTCTTCCATGAGGACATCTTTCAAACCGCTTCTTGAAGAAGACATCCAGCAGTTTCGATGTGGTCTCTTCGTCGAATTCTCCAGATTTCGTGGCAAGTTTACAAGCGGCAAGGGCTATTCTTTCCTTCAATTTCTCATCAACCGAGAAGTCCCTGAAAAATTCCTCCACGACGTCTTCTGTGAGAAACTCCGGGATTTCAATGACTTTCAAAGCTCCTTCTTCTCCTTGAAAGGAGAATCCGTATTCTTCCAGTTTTTGTTTTTCTTCCCTTGATAGCACAACTGTTATGTTCTTTTTCACCGGTCTTTTCCCCCAGCTTTTTTTCGAAAGGATTTCTTCGTAAATCGTTCGTTCGTGGAGTGCATGGAGATCCACAAAGAGCAGTCCATCTTCCACTTCAACGACGGCGTACTTACCCTTGACCAGAAACCATCTGTAGGATGGCGCTTCTGCCACACTCAGGGCACGGGAGGATATCTCTTCGTATGTAACCGATCTGTACCATTTCCGTGCCAGATTTTTTTTAAGAACCTCTTCCAGACTTTTTTTTACCTTTTCTTCGTTGAGAAATTTCACCACGATTTTCGAAGGGTGTATGTTCACGTCGAGTTCTTCCGGATTTACCTCTATGAAAAGAATCACAATAGGATAGCTTCTTTTTGGAAGGTCGTAAACTTTCATGAGTACTTCGTGGAGTTCATCGGAAACTACAAAGCGGCCGTTCACGTAGAAGTACTCCCCTGTTCTGCTGGATCTAGTTACCTCTCGGGATGAAACAATTCCATTTATCCTCAGGCCGGATAATTCCTCTTCGAACGTGATGTAACCTTTCCTCAGATCTTCAAGGATCAAGAGGGCTCTTTCAAAGATGTTCTGTGTTTTTGGAAAGGAATGGACTATCTTTCCATCTGAAGCAAAGACAAAATCAACGTCGTTTCGCGCAAGGACGAATCTTTCAAACATCTCGCGGCACATTCTCAACTCTATGGCAGAGGATTTCAGGGATTTTCTACGGACGGGTAGATTGAAGAAGAGATCTCTCACTTCAACAGTGGTACCGATATCCCTGTGGGTTTCCGAGATTTCTTCAACTTTCCCTCCAGCGATCACCAGCTGTGTTGCAAGTGCATCTTTTTCCGTTTTCGTCACGATCCTGGTTCTACTGACCTGCACGATCGAAGCGAGCGCTTCCCCTCTGAAGCCGTAAGTTCTGATCCTTTGAAGATCCTCCTCATTCTCTATCTTGCTTGTCGTGTAAGGTTCTATCGCCAGAAGGGCTTCTTCTCTGGTCATCCCGATTCCATTGTCGGATACCCTTACCATGTTTTTTCCACCGTTTTCTATCTCAACAACTATTCTGGTGGCCTGTGCATCCAGGCTGTTTTCCACAAGTTCTTTCAGGACAAAAGAGGGATTGTGGATTACCTCACCCGCTGCGATCTTTCTGATGAGGCTTTCGGGAAGCCTTTTTATTCTCAAAACAGAACACCTCTCCACACGATTTCTCTGAAAATTTTAACACCCAGAAAAAAGGCGGGATAACCCCGCCTGTTTTTTCTGTTGATTTTTCTTCTCACACCTTGAACTTTTGAACGAGCGTTGAGAGCTGTTCAGAGAGGGAAGAGAGTTTTTCGGCAGCCTCTGAGACTCTGGCAGCAGACTCGGTCTGGTTTTCTATGAGAGACTCCATCCTGTTCAGGCTTTCCACAACCCCTTCAACGATCTTTGTGACGTTGTCCATGGCACTTGCCATCTCTTCTGCAGCTGCCCCCTGCTCCTGCGCTGTCGCTGCCGTGTTCTCTATCATGCTGTTGATCTCTTCTATCCTTCCAAGGATCTCTCTGAATCTCTTCGTCACTTCTTCTCCCATCACCGCTATCTCGTCCACTCCTTCGAACATCTCTTTCGAGCCGTTCTCTACGTGTTCTATCGTCGTCCTCAGATTGCTCAGCATCTTCGCTATGTCTTCTGTCGCCCTCTGGCTCTCTTCTGCAAGTTTCCTTATCTCGTCTGCCACAACCGCAAAGCCCCTTCCAGCTTCCCCTGCCCTCGCCGCTTCTATCGCTGCGTTCAAGGCAAGTAGGTTCGTCTGCTCTGCTATCGAGCTGATCGTGTCCACTATCTCTCCTATCGTCTTGGCTGAGTCAACGAGTTCTTTCAGGTAGTCCCTCTGTCTTTCTGCTGACCCTTTGAGTTTGTTTATGACTCCTCCCACCGCTTCTACCCTCTCTGTCCCTTCCCTTGCCGCTTTCGTCACCGCTTCTGACCTTTCTGTCAAATCCTGGGTGATCTTTGAGATGTTTTGAGCACTCGCTGCCACTTCTTCTACTCCACTCGTCACTTCTGTCAACGCACTGCTCATGTTGTTCGCTTCGTCCAGTATCTTTTTGGCTTCTTCGTGCAGGTTCTCTGACATCCTGTGGCTCTCTTCTGAGAGAACTTTTATCTCTTCTGATGCACCGTTCAGCTCCTTTGCAGCTTCTATGATGCTCACTATCATCTCTTTGAGTGAGAGTGCTGCTTCTTTCAGGCTCTCTTCCATCTGGGTCAGCTCGTCTTTTCCTTTTGCTTCAAACTCTACTGTCAGGTCCCCTTCTCCGAATCTCTTCACTCTCTCCACCTGCTGCCTCATCCTCTTCACTATCGGCATCATCGAAACAAACAGTACCACAAAGATCACGCCACCAAACACCACATACGTCACTATCGTCCCAAGGGTCGCTTTCCTTCCTTCTGCAAGAAGTTCTTCCAGGTACCCCGTCGAGAAGATGTAGAAGTCGTATCCAGGTACTTTCTCCCACACGGCGTATTTCTTCCCGTCGTATTCGTATTCTACGTATTTTTCCCCACCTCTCTTTGCCTCTTCAAACGCTTTCTCAAAGCCACCAAGCTCTTTCACGTCTCTCATGAAATTCCCCATGTCCCTGTGGAGCAACACCTTCCCATCACCTGTGACAAGTATCCCGTAGCCACTCTTGCTCGCTTTCCCTTCTTCTACAACTGACTTCCAAAGATCGGAGTTCTCAGAGAGGGATATACCTAGTGCTATCAGTCCAGATGGTTCTGAACCGAACGTTGTGATTCCCTCTAAGAAAAGCAAAACAGGCTTTCCATCGATGGATTCGGCAAGGACAAGCGAAGTTTTGTTCTTTTCCTTCATAAGACTGAGGTACTTTCCGTACTCTGAATAGTTCTTCTCTTCTATTTTTTCTGGTAGAACTAAATAAGCAGATTCGCTCATCTCATCGACAACAATACCAACGGAGACTGTATCCGTAGCCCCCTGAAGAACAGACTGAAGGTTAGAAGCGATCGTGTAACCTCCTATGAGAGAGCTGCCAAGGAGAGTTTTCAGATTTCTCTGAACCTCGTTCAACTTCTGGGAGATGTACTTCGAAAGAGAAGATACCGATTTTTCCATGTAATCTTTTGCGTTGCTGATGAGAAGAGACGATGTGCCTCTCTGGACCAGATAAGCACTGAGAACGAAAGAAACAAGAATCACAACCATTATGAGTATGATCCTGAATCTTATGTTCACTTCGCATCTCTCCTTTTACGGTTCTGAAACATCCCCGGCGCGAAGCACCGGGGAGGAGTCTCATTGAGGACTCACCGAAACATCATCGAAATAGATTGTAGTTGCCGTTTCTTTTCCAAGTTCGAAACTGATCTGAACGACCTCATCCGCATCGTCTGGATGCGTGTAGGTGAACGTGAACGTCTGCCAGTCCGCTGTGAGATTCACCGTTTGAGCAAAATAGTTGGTCCAGGGATCGTGATTCTGCAGAATTTTCACATTTATAGGTCTTGGTGTATCCGCTTTTGCTTTGAAAGAAATGGTGTAGGTTTTTCCTCTGTAAAGACCTATCCACTGGTTGAACTGAATATGCCACGTGTCAGTTCCAGGATCGGCTATCGTGATATAAGCGTAGCCATCCCTGACACCGTAATCGGAGACCCTGGCACCACTGATTCCGTAGTCTCCCGCCTGCCAAATGAACCATTCGTCCGGGTTGTTGGCCTGATCGTTCACAATAGGTTCGTCGAAGGTGCCGTTGTTTATCCGTTCATAGGTCACCTCGGGACCTGCCTGCTGCTGTGCTTGTTCATATTCGCAGTCATCCACTTCCCCGGTGATTGTTTCAGGATTCTTATCTTCGTAGACTCTGATGTAGTCGATGTACATTCTCTGCGGGAATTGGGTGGTTTCGTCGGGATAACCTGGCCAGTAGCCTCCCACGGCAACGTTCAGAATGAGGAAGAACGGATGGTCGAAAACCCACTCAAGACCGAGTTCGGCCAGTTCATCCTTGCTGAGGACGTGGTAGAGCTGTCCGTCCACGTACCACTCCACTTCGTCTTCGTCCCACTCGATGGAGAAAATGTGGAAGTCTTCGGAGAAATCAGGAACTCCTTCTGGAAGATGATAGGCCACGCCTATACTTGCACCACCGGAATATCCCGGACCGTGTGCTGTTCCATAAACGGTTCTGGTGTCGTGGCCAAGCATTTCCATGATGTCTATCTCACCACAGGTGGGCCATCCGACCTCTCCTATGTTGTTTCCGAGCATCCAGAGAGCGGGCCAGATACCTTTTCCTTTTGGAAGTTTTGCCCTTATTTCGATTTTTCCGTACTTTATTTCGAATTTTCCTTCTGTGGTCATCCTGGCTGAGGTGTAGTCGTAGGTTCCGTACTCATCGGAAACCTGTTCTTTTCTCGCCTCAATCACAAGACAGCCGTTCTCAACGAACGCGTTTTCGTCTGTATAGTACTCGAGTTCCCCGTTACCCCAGCCTGGAATACCTTTTGCATGACCGTTTCCTATCTCGAAGTTCCAGATGTTCGGATCGATAACACCGTCATCGAACTCCTGACTCCAAACGAGCTGCCAGTCTTCCACTTTGTCTTCATCCTCCTCGGTGTAGATTTCGTTTTCCTCACCGCTTACCTCGAGAACACCGATGTCCTCCATCACTACGTCGTCTATCCAGACCGTGCCGGTATACCTTCCAAGCTGAAACTCGAAACGAGCATTTTCATCGGTCTCCTGTCTCATGACGAATTCGAACTCGTACGTCTGCCAGTCCGTTCCAAGCTCGAAGACCATGCCGCCGGATTCGTCGGTACCGGGATTGTACGCAGCCCAGCTTCTTCCAGCTGTTCCGCCTATCTTCACTCCAACGTTCCTTTGAGAGGAAGCTCTGGCTCGGAAAGAAACTCTGTACTTGTGGAGTTTCTCAACACGTATGGGAGCCTGTATGATCTGAACCGACCAGGTGTGATCTCCTCCGTTTGTTATCTCAACCACGAGAACGCCGTTTTCAACTCGAGCCGTTCCCTCACCGTTTGAATTGGTGAAGAATACCCAGTTTCCTTCTGTGTTTATGGAACCATCCTCTGCGGGTGGGTCTATATCCATACCTGCGATGAGGATTGGTTCATCGAAAGAAGCGTTGCCAAGGATGTTTTGAGCCAGAATGAAAACAGGAAAGAGAAGCAGAGCGAAAACCAGCCTGCTCATCATATTACCCCCTTTTCATGGTTTGAATCTCTTCTCTCCCTCAACCAGAAAAATATCTCTCAACCTTATATCCCTCGAAGATGCACCGACCCTGACCTCGTATTCTCCTGACTCGACAACCCATTCTTTCCCATCGAAACTCGCAAGATCTCTAAGAGGAATTTCCAGAAAGATCTTTTCGGATTCACCCGGGTTCAAAAGTTTTGTTTTGTGGAACGCTTTCAGCTCCTGGAAGGGTTTGTCTATTTTCCCTTTTGGAGCTTTGACATAAACCTGTGAGACTTCCTTTCCAGCTCTGTCCCCGGTGTTTGTGATCGTGTACGACACTCTGAGTATATCTCCGTCGATAGCGATCTTTAAATCTTTGTATTCAAACTTTGTGTAAGAGAGGCCGTAGCCGAACTCGTAGGCAGGTTCCACACCAAAGGTGTCGTAGTACCTGTATCCCACGTAGATGTCTTCCTCGTACACCACTCTTTGCGGATTGTCCTTTGGCTCTCCTGGGAACGTCCAGGATGGAACGTCCGAGTAATCCTTCGGGAAGGTCGTTGGAAGTTTTCCGGAGGGGTTTACCCTTCCCACAAGAACATCGGCCACTATTCTTCCCATCTCCTGTCCTGCTTGCCAGACGAGAAGGATTCCATCCACAAGATCTCTCCAGCTTGCAACTTCAATGGGACTTCCGATGTTGAGAAGAACCACAACCTTCTTACCCTGTTCGTGGAATTCCCTTGAGACTGTTTTTATGAGCTCCAGCTCGTCATCGGAGAGGTAGAAGTCACCTTTCACCGGCTTTCTGTCGTATCCCTCACCGGAGATCCTACTGATTACAACAACTGCAGCATCGTTTTTCTTCGCAGCCTTCTTTATCTCTTTTTCTGAGAGAAAGTTCTCTGGAAGTTTCGGTTTTATAACCGTTCCCCAGGAGTCAGTTCTGGGTTTATATTCCTCTGTTTCTCTCATCTTTTTGATGTAATCCTCATAGATGGAGGTGAGTTCTTCGTCGAACTTCATGTTTCTTTCTTTTATGCCTTCAAGGATAGAGATCGTGTATCTCGGATGGGTGTCTCCACTTCCCGTTCCTCCCTTTATTGTTTCGATTTGACCGGTGCCAAAGACGGCGACATGGATACTTTCATCGAATGGAAGAACACCGTTGTTCTCAAGAAGGACAACACCCTCCACACCTGCTTCGTAGGCAACTTTCGCGTGAGATTCGAGGTCCGGTTTGTTCGAGTACCTGTACCCTTTAAAGGAAGGCGCGTTCACAAGAACTTTGAGGATGTTTCTCACACATTCGTTCAGGACTTCCTCACTGAGTCTTCCCTCCTTCAACGCCTCCATGATTTCTTCTATTTCATCTCTTCTTTCCGTGTTCACCTGATACGCTTTTCCAGGCATGATCATATCGTTTCCGGCCTTGAGCTGTTCTACAGGGTTGTCTCCCGCGTACCAGTCGCTCATCACGAAACCGTCAAATCCCCATTCTTCCCTGAGAACCTTCTTCAAAAGCCATTCGTTCTGTGAACAGTATTTTCCATTCAGTTTGTTGTAAGCGCTCATCACGGTCCAGGGTCTTGCTTTCTTGACGGCAATTTCAAAACCTTTCAGATATATTTCTCTGAGGGCTCGCTCGGACACGATCGTGTCCACTACCATCCTGTTCGTTTCCTGGTTGTTCGCGACAAAGTGTTTTATGCAGGCTCCCACCCCTTGAGATTGAACTCCCTTGACAAAGGCTGAAGCCATTTCACCGGAAAGGACAGGATCTTCTGAATAATACTCGAAATTCCTTCCACAAAGAGGGTTCCTGTGAATGTTCATCGCAGGTGCAAGAAGCACATCGACACCGTATTCCCTGACTTCTTCTCCCATAGCTTTTCCTACTTCTTCCAGAAGATCTTTGTTCCAGGTGGAAGCGAGCATGATTTCAACAGGAAACGCTGTTGTGTAATAGGTGTTTTCGTCGTTCTCTCTTGTGGGATTTATTCTGAGGCCCGCGGGACCGTCGGCCAGAACGAAAGAAGGAATTCCAAGCCTCGGAACAGGATGCGTTTCTCCAGCTGCACCTGCCACTCTGGAATGTGGATTTCCAAAAAGTCCTGGAAGACCAACCCCCACTACAAGTTTCACTTTTTCTTCAATAGTCAGCTGTGAAAGGATTTCATCGATCTTTCCCATCATCTTCTTCCCTCCTCTTTTTCTTTTCTCTGATGACAAGAAACACAAGGAAAGGTACCGTGAGTCCAAGAAGTCCTAAATTGAGGTAGAACTCCACTGGCCTCAAACCACGCCACAGGTAATAAAACAGAACTATCAACTCAAGAACCAGGGCCCAAGAAAAAATAGAGAGAATCGCCTTCGTAAACATCACAGATCCTCCAGTTTCCTGTAAAGCTTCGGGATGCTACCGACGAGAAGTTTAGTGTATTCGTGGGTCGGCTCGAGAACCACTTTGTCTGGGTGTCCCCTTTCCACGATTTCACCGTTCTTCATAACGAAAATGTTGTCGGAAACGTAATAGGCAAGCCCCAGATCGTGTGTGATGAATATGATGGACGTTCCCTGTTCCTCTCTGAGCTCTTCGAGGAGTTTTATGATACCTCCTCTGGAGGAAGCGTCTATCATGGATGTGGGTTCGTCCGCTACGATCAAAAGAGGCCTCAAGATCCAGCATCTTGCTATCATGATTCTTTGTTTCTGTCCACCAGAAATCTGGTGCGGGTACTTTCCAAGTACATCCTTCGGATCTATCCCCACTCTGAAAAGCGACTCCTTTATGAGTTCGAGCGCTTCTTTCTTGTTTGAAGGCTTGTTCTCGAGAAGACTTATGGCCTGCCAGAGAGTTCTCTCGACTGGATAGAAGGGATTGTAACTCGCAAAAGGATCCTGGAAAACCGCGTGGACCTTCCTTCTGAATTCAACCAGAGATTCCCTGTCCTTTATATCTTTCCAGATATCTTTACCTTCAAAGTAGATTTCACCGGAGGTAGGGGGAAGGAGCCTCAGTATCATCTTTGCGGTGGTTGTTTTTCCGGAACCGCTTTCTCCAACGAGTGAAACGATTTCTTTTTCCTTCACCTCAAAAGAAACATTCTTCACCGCCTCTATACGACGCTTGGAGAAGAATCCAAGTGAAAAGATCTTTGTAAGGTTCTTCACGACGAGCCTGCTCATGCTCTCTCCTCCATGTAAAGCCAGCATGCAACTCTTCTTCCCGGTTCTATTTCCGTTAGTGGTGGTTCTTTTTCTTTACAGACATCCATCGCGTGAGGGCATCTGGGATGGAATCTGCAGCCAGATGGAGGATTTATGAGATTGGGTGGAGCACCAGGAATGGAGGTGATTCCTCTCTTTTTCACCTCTGGTTCTGGAGTGAGAACCGAATTGAAAAGCCCCTGGGTGTAAGGATGAAGCGGTTTTTCCAGGAGACTTTCCACAGGTGCGAACTCAACTATCTTTCCAGCGTACATGATAATCATTCTGTCTGCGATCTGCCTTACAGTCGCTATGTCATGGGTGATGAAGATTATGCTCTTCACGATTCCTTGGCGTTTCATCTGCATCAGGACTTTCAAAAGAACCTTTTGATTCACAACATCCAGAGCGGAAGTTGGCTCGTCAGCTATGAGAAGGCTCGGATTCAATATAGTTGCGATCGCTATCACGGCTCTTTGTCTCATTCCACCACTGAGCTCAAAAGGATATCTTTTAATCCAGAGTGGATCGAGTCCTACCTCTTCGAATCTCCTTCTGGCTTTCTCCAAAAGCTCTTCTTCGTCTATTCTGTGTGATTCTGCAAGGTGTCTCACGTATTTTTCCATTCTGATGGTTGGCATCAGTGCATTCATCGCCGCCTGGGGTATTATCGTTATCTCCTTTCCCCAGAATTTTCTTTTCACTTCGTCTCTTGTCATGGACGAGATTTCTACAAACTCTCCGTTAACTCTCAGAAAAATCTTTCCATCAACGAGTGTCAGAGGTTTTACCATGTTCATGAAAATCACGTTCGAGAGAGTTGTCTTTCCACAACCAGATTCACCGACAACCCCTATAACTTCGTCTTCCAGTATTTCAAAAGACAAACCATCCACAGCTTTGACAGAAACCTTTTCCAGTTTATAGTAGGCCCTCACATTTTCTGCTTTCAAAAGTATTTCTTTCATTCTTCACTCCTCCCTCAAGCGTGGATTGAAGACTTCATCCATTGCAGTACTGATGACCAGCAAAGAAGCAGTGACAGCCACAATGGCGAGTCCTGGTGGCACGAACCACCACCACAGACCTCTTCTCACTGCCTCCATGAGAACTGCCCACTGAAGCATGATTCCAAGGGAGATTCCCTGGGTGGGACCGAGCCCTATCAAGCTCAGACCTGCTTCTCCCATGATTCCTCCGTTTATGAAAAGAACAAAGGACATGAAGGCGTAAGTCGCAATCGTTGGGATGAGGTCTTCTATCACCAGTCTGAGATCGGAATAGCCGGCCATAACAGAAAGGTACACGTACTCCCTCGACATCACACTCATGAGTTGTGCTCTTATCGCTCGCGCAAACCAAGGCCACTGGAATAAGCCCAAGATGACCGCAACCATTTCAACACTTCGTACCTTCAAATAACTCGCTATCAAAATTGCTATGAGTATCGAAGGAGTAGTAAGGACGATGTTTGTTATTCCCATCAATACATCATCCACAATACCCCTTTTCACGGCGGAGAAACTTCCTATGATCGTACCTATCACAAGCGAGATGATTGCAGCCAGAAAACCGATGTAAAGCGAAGAACGAATTCCATGAAGCAGTTGTGCAAGGACGTCTCTACCGTACGTGTCCGTTCCGAGAGGATGCGCGCTGGAAGGAGGTTGCTCGTAATCCCAGGTCATTTCCATAGGATCCACTTTGTAGAACACTGGCCCAAAAATTCCCAGGAAGAGAAAGAAGAGAAAAATCGAAAAACCTATTATGAACTTTTTGTTCTTGAAAAGTGGTCTTATCATCGTTCGAAACATATTTTATGCCTCCTGTCCCAGTCTTATTCTTGGATCTATCAAAGCGTAAAGGAAATCCACAATGAAGTTAGCGAGATAGATAGAGGCAATAAGAATCACAAAGATCCCCTGAATCAATGGATAATCGAGTGTAGTCAAAGCCCTGAAGAGTAGATATCCCGTTCCAGGGTAATTGAACACGATCTCAGTGATGAGGGCTCCTCCTAAAACCCCTCCTAAGCTCAAAGCGAGTCCCGTAATCTGTGGGAGGAGGGAGTTTCTGAAGACATACTTGAAAATTCTCTTGTCTTTCATACCAAGGTATTCAGAAAACATCGCATAATCGCTTCCAAGCTCGTATATCACCATGAGCCTCATTCCTATCGCCCATCCACCCATTGCAGAAACGACAATGGATGCAAAGGGCATTATGTAGTGCTTCAAAACATCAACGAAGAACGACCAGCTCAGATTCGGTATCGTCCCCTGAGAATAAGCTCCCTGAACAGGAAGCCAGCCGAGTTTAACTCCAAAAAAGAAGATGAATATCATTCCAAGCCAGTAATATGGAATCTGAGAAACTATCAGGGAAGTTGTAAGAACTCCCTTGTCAATCCATGTGTTTCTTTTGTAAGCTGCCAAAGCACCGAGGCTGTTACCCAAGATCCAGGCGACTATCGTCGCTGGAAGAAGGAGTGCCAGTGTCCACGGAATGACTGGAATGATCAGGTCAATGACTTTCCTGGGGTAGAAAGTAATGGATGTTCCAAGATCTCCTCGAAGTGCCTTGGTGATGAATTCGAAATACTGAACGTACCAGGGTTTCCCGAGACCAAATTCTTCCATCAAAGTTCTTTCTGCAGCTCTTATGGCTTCTGGATTAGCTTGGGCCACCCTTGAAAGGTTGGAAAGGATTTGAGATAAAGGATTCCCAGGAATCGCTCTTGGAAGTATAAACACAATAGTGGTTGCCACTATGTAGGTAACAAGCAGGAAGATGAAACGTCTCAAAAGATACTTGAACATCGATTTCGATCCCATTCAATTCTCACTCCCCACTCTGTTTTTGTGAAACCCGGCCCCGAAGTGGGGCCGGGGAAAGATCACATGGCCGCTTTCTGGAGATCTTCGAAGATCTTCGCGGTGGGTATCTCGATTCCTCCTTCATCAACCGTTCCAAGCCAGGACGGTACGGGCTGTGGATCGCTCTTCTTGGAGATGATGAAGAGAGTCGGCCAGGTGTCCGCGTGCCATGGAGAAGGTCTGAACCAGGCTGGATTGTCCTCGCTCGGCCAGTTGATCCAGTACTTCGTCGAGTATTCGTACCAGTGAGCCGTGTAAAACGCGGGTATGCTCGGTATATCTCTGTAGATGATCTGCTGGATTCTGAAGTACGCCTGTTTTCTCACCTCAGGATCGAGTGTAGAAACTGCTTTGTCGAGGAGTTCGACTACTTCATCATTATCGTACCTTTCCCAGTCTCCGGCCCACGTGACTTCACCTACAGGAGCAGACAGCCTCTTATCGAGCACAAACCTGTATATGTTGAACGGATGATCGAAGCTCGGACCAACACTCCAGGATATGATGAGGTCGAACGTTCCTTTCGTCATTCTGTCTGCCCATACAGAGTAATCTGGAAATTCAGTTCTTACATCGATACCTATGCTTCTCAGATTCTTTGCGATCATCTCACACATCATCATCCAGTCAGTCCAGCCGTACGGAACAGATATCGTGTACGGACCAAGTTTCGTGCCATCGGGGCCAACCCTTACACCATCAGGTCCTTTTTTGTACCCTGCCTCGTCCAAGATCTTGTTTGCCATATCGAGATCGAACGGGATTCTTCCATCTTCAGTTCCAAAGGTTTTCTTTGCAAGGTCGTAATCGATGTACTGTTTGTACGGCTCGAAGAGATCGATCACCATGGACGGGTGAGCCTGGCTTCCATAACCGAAGTAAGCCTTTTTGAGCATTTCGTTGTACGGAATAGCGTAAGCGATCGCTTTTCTCACAGCTGGGTCGCTCAAACCAGGTTTGGTGTTGTTTGCGTACACGAATCCCACACCGTCGGGAATGAAGTAAGGTTCCTTTTTGTACCATGTTCCAACTGGAAGGCCTTTCTTCTCCCACAGTTCCCAGACACTCGGGATGAAGAGTCCATTCCAGTCGATGTCGCCTCTTTCGAACGCGAGACTGGCGCTCGGATTGTCTTTGTAAATGACATGAGCCAGGTACTTGGGCCTTGGAAGTCCAAAGATGTCCTTGCCCCACCAGTCGTCAACTCTCTGGTACACAACGATGTTCGGGTCGTAATAGTAGAGTTTGTAAGGCCCGGAGACAACTTGCTCTTCGGGTTTGTCGTTGATCCAGTCTTTTATGTTCATCTGTGCCCTGATCCTTTCGTAGACGTGCTTGGGCATCGGCTGGGCACCGAGAGAGTAGGAAAGGAATTGGAAGTAGTTAAGATTCTCTTCCTTCGCCTTGAACTCGACCACTTTCGTATCAACAGCTTTCACGGACTCGATGTAGGTATCCCATCCACCCCCAGGACCTATTCCGAGTTCTTTGGTGAGCTCGAGAGCGTAGACAAAATCCTCCGCGGTGATAGGCACACCATCACTCCATCTCGCTTCAGGCCTAATGTAGATCCTCAGAGTTTTGTCATCCACGAACTCGTATCTTTCCGCGATAACAGGAATCCAGGCGTCTCTTCCGAGGTCGTACTGAAACGCCGGAAGGTACATGAACTGATCGGTGCCCCATGTGGACTGCGGTGCATAGAGGTTCCAGGTGGTTGCAGGACCCCAGAGAGCCCCTCCGATGTAGACTGTGTCTTCACGTGGCAGAGACACCTGTGCCATCAAACTGGAAAGAACCAGAAGAGCCAATAACAGTACAAGTGACTTTCTCATACCCACACCTCCTTCATATATGAATACAGGTTAAATTATTTGCCCCAAAAATTCCTCTATTGCCAGAACATTTCCTCCAACAAGAGACGGTGAAATTTCTTTGAAAATGGTATCTCTTATGAGAACGGCGGAAATTTCTTTGTCTGTTATCTTCTCAAGTTCTCTTTTTATAAAAGATCCGAATGTGTCCCAGAGATCGTTAACAACACCACCAAGTACTATCACGCCAGGATTCAGAAAGTAGACGATGTTCTTCAAAACAACTGCCACATGTTGAAGAAATTCTTCCATTGTTTCTTTTACGTTCTTTTCTCCTGAGAACCATAATCTTTTGACGTATCGGAACTTCTCGTTCAGTGATTCTCCCTGAAGTTCTACAAATTTTTCTATCTTTTCTATGAGTCGTGATATAGAGAGAAACTCCTCCACTTCTTTTCCGCTCTTCACATCAAGGACAACATGACCTATTTCTCCGGCAGCGAAATTTTCTCCTCTAACGATTTTTCCATTTACCGAAATCGCTCCACCGATTCCCTCACCAAAATAGAGAAAGAAGGCAACATCGCTTTCCTTCACATCCTGAGAAAAGAATTCTTCAGCTAACAGTGAAAGATTGGAATCGTTCTCCACTAGAACCTCCAAATCCAGATTTCCAAACTCTTTATGAAAATCAACATCTCTCCATCCGAGGTTTGGCGCGTGGATCAAAAACTTATTTTCTGTGTTCACAATACCCGGAAGAGAGAACACCACTTTCGATATGTTTTCGTTCAGAACGTGGTTTTTGAGAATGTTTTCATAAGAAGAAGCAACTCTTTGTTTGAACTCATCGAAATCCTTTGGAGTAGAGAACCTCTCAATTATTCTCCATGCACCATCCAGAAAACCAACTGCAACCAGTGTTTCAAGTACTTCCACGTTATATATTATGGATGTGATGAAGGATCTTGTTGGGCCGTAAGTTACAGCTTTTCTTCGACGACCAGTCGCTGTTCCCTTTTCCTCTACCAATCCCTCATTCACCAGTTCTTCAATGATCCTCCATATTGCGCTCTGAGCGAGTCCTGTTTTTCTGGCGATTTCCACCCTGCTGTGCGGTCCACTCTCTATCAGATATCTCAGAACCATCTTTTTGTTTTCCGTTTTCATGGATTTTGGATTCAGCTTTTTATGCACTTCATATTCCTCCTGCTTTTTATCTATCTTCCTCAGAAAGAAATTATAACGATATGAATCAAAAAGTACAAACACAAGTAATACCCATTTTTCATGATTATGAGTGAATAATGGGAATTATTTCAAATTATAGTTCAAATTCTAATATTTTCTTTGAGTTACAACTGATTTTACTCCCGATGCTCTTTCTAAAGAGTTCAAGGGCATCATTCTCAAAAATGTACGTAGTAAAAGCTCCGTCGAAACCATAAGTTATTGACTCCATGTAATGATCGGTTGCCGTTATTTTTTATGTTAAAATTACAACATACTCGAAGTGAATTCTGCATCAAAGGGGGTGTAATCACGAGAAGAGGAGCGCTGTTTTTTATTTTCATGGGAATTCTTTCTATACTCTTTGCGCAGGAGGATGTTACTGTGAACGGTGTAACTCTTATTACAAAAGTCTTTCCGGAAGGTGAAAAAGCCTGTGCGGTCGTCATCGAATATCCCGTTGAGATCGATGGTCAGAAACTCTCACCGGATCAGTTCTCGGTGAAAGTGAAAACTAGCGATACCTACTCTTCAAGAACGATTACAAAGGTTTACGCAAACGACAATGGAGATCCCTCTTTCAGCATTTTCAACAACCGTGGGAAGTATGTTGTTCTGGAACTCTCCCCCGAAGATTTCCACTCAAATACTATTGTCTTCGGCCCCAGCTTTCTCAACACCCGTATGGAGCTGGACTACATCGTCTCACAGCTCGTTCCCATTTTTGATGTGAACGGAAACAAAGTAGAACCCTTTACATCGAAGCAGACAGATGAGAAACATCTCATCATCGATGATTTCCTTGCATTCACTTTCAAAGATCCGGAAACAGGTGTTGAGATACCCTACAGATTGTTCGTCCCGAAAGATGTGAATCCTGACAGAAAATACCCGTTAGTTGTCTTCCTGCACGGAGCGGGAGAAAGGGGAACAGACAACTATCTACAGGTCGCCGGAAACCGTGGAGCGGTTGTCTGGGCTCAGCCGAGATACCAGGTGGTTCATCCGTGTTTCGTTCTCGCACCGCAGTGCCCACCAAACAGCAGTTGGTCCACTCTCTTCACAGATAGGGAAAATCCTTTCAATCCAGAAAAGCCCCTTCTTGCGGTGATAAAGATCATTAGGAAACTTCTTGACGAATACAACATAGATGAAAAGCGTGTTTATATCACTGGGCTTTCGATGGGAGGCTACGGCACCTGGAGTGCCATCATGAACTTTCCTGAACTCTTCGCAGCCGCAATACCGATATGCGGTGGAGGAGATGTCAGCAAAGTCGAGAGGATAAAGGACATACCCATCTGGGTCTTCCACGCAGAAGACGACCCCGTTGTCCCGGTGGAGAACTCGCGCGTTCTTGTGAAAAAATTGGCGGAGATTGGAGGAAAAGTCAGATACACTGAATACGAAAAAGGATTCATGGAGAAACACGGCTGGGATCCACATGGATCATGGATACCTGCTTACGAAAGTCAGGAAGTCATAGAGTGGCTGTTTGAACAAAGTAGATAGTTGTGGTAGAATTTAATTGAAAAATCATACACCTCAAGAGAGCCCAGCTGGGCTCTCTTTTTAATTCTCAAAAAGGAGGGTTTCGCATGCCAGCGAAGGTTTATTTCACGGACATGACGACCAACCCGAACATGAACATGCTTCAAAAGTTAGAACTTCTTTTGAAAAAAGTGGAGCTGGAGAAGATCATCGAAAAAGACAAGTTCGTGGCTGTAAAACTCCATTTCGGTGAATACGGGAACCTTGCGTTCATAAGACCTCAGTACGTGAAAATCATTGTAGATCAGATCAAGAAACTGGGTGGAAAACCTTTCCTCACCGACGCGAACACGCTCTACACAGGTCACAGATCGAACGCCGTTGATCACCTGGTAAATGCTTACCTGAACGGTTTTACTTACGAAGTGACGGGAGCCCCTGTGATCATTGCAGACGGTCTCAGAGGTTCCGATGAGATAAAGGTGAAAATAGATGGAAACTACGTAAAAGAAGCGAAAATAGGTGCTGCCATAGCCCTGGCAGATGCGATAGTCGCTGTGACTCACTTCAAAGGACACGAAGCGACAGGTTTTGGAGGAACAATAAAGAACGTTGGAATGGGAAGCGCATCCAGAGCGGGAAAAATGGAACAGCACTCCGAATCCAAACCGTACGTGGTTGAAGAAAAGTGTGTCGCCTGCGGTACGTGTGCAAAGTTCTGTCCGGTCGGTGCGATTACTGTCACAAAAGTGGCAAAAATCGATTACGAAAAGTGTATCGGCTGCGGACAGTGTATCGCCATGTGTTCCTACGGTGCCATGTCCCCAAAATGGGACAGTTCGACTGACTCTCTGAGCAAAAAAATGGCCGAATACGCAAAAGCGGTTCTCAAGGGCAAGAAAGCGGTCTTCATCTCATTCATCATGAACATCTCTCCGGACTGCGATTGCTGGAACATGAACAAACCTCCCGTGGCTCCCGACATAGGAATCGCAGTCAGTACAGATCCGGTCGCCCTGGATCAGGCCTGTATCGATCTTGTCCTTCAAAAAACGGGTAAAGACCCATTCCTTGAGGTTCATCCAGATGTAACCTGGAAGACACAGCTCGAATACGCTGAAGAGATCGGTCTTGGAACGAGAAAATACGAACTTGTGAAGGTGGCTTGTGATTTGAAATGAAAAGTGATTTAATAGAGGTGGAAAACTTTATGAGGAGGTCTTATTGTGAGAAAACTTGCTTTGATCAGTTTGGTTCTTTTAGCGGTCCTTGGAATGCCCCAGGAATGGGTTTCACGATCCTTCGGTCCCATCAGCTGGCAGCAACCGTCGGACTGGCAGGAAACACCTCCACTGGCTTTCAATTCGACCGGAGTTTTCAAGGGAATGGGTGATGGCCAGACGCTCAATCAGGGAGTTGGTGTGTTCTTCATCTACGACACAGGTGTCGAAGTAGCACTCGTTTATGGACTATCCCAAGATGCCTCTCTCGTCGATCAGGGTGAGACAGAGTGGAAAGGATTCAAGGGAAGATACTACAAGTTTGAGGGAAACGACCTTTCTTTCAATGTTCAGACCTTTCCACTCGGAATGAGAGATCTCGCTTTCTGGAGTTTTGTAGTTGGAGAACCCGCAGACGAGGATTTAAAAACTCTGGAGAAGATTCTCTCAAGCATCGACTTGAACGATCGATTCAGATTCAGCAGATGGAGCTCGCAGGATGGAACACTGGAGATATACCAGAACGGTAACCACATCGAAGGAACTTTTGGAGAGAAAACCTTGGAAGGAATAGTGATCGAAAACAGTATTTTTGGATGGTGGAAAAAATCAGACTCAACCGGAAACATGGGACCATCTCAGTTCTGGGATGGTGCCTTCAACGGAAAGTTCGTAGAAGGGAAACTGCAACTGCTGTTCTCCAACTTGGAAGATCCGTTTCACTCACTGGAAGGAACCACTGTGACCTTTGAAAACGTTTCTGGAAAATTCGAAAGTTCCGCAGCAGAAGAAGTTTTCGTCACAGAATCTCTTCTTTGCAGAAGTGTCTACGAAAACGCGCCTTTCGCCACAGACACCGCGTTCACACTTTTTGACGAACGAATCGTCATGTGGAGCACGACAAAGCCATTTGAAAACTCCCATATATTCAAATGGGAATGGTACGATCCAGATGGAAATCTTAGAGAAAACGTCTATTACATCGTTGCCACAACGATAGAAACAGGTTACGATTATTACGACAGCGTGTGGGGCTGGATGACAACCGACAGATTCAGAGAAGATGCGTTCGGTGACTGGAAAGTAGTGGTTTACGCGGACGGAAAGAAACTGGATGAAAGCTCCTTTACACTGGTTCGAGAACCCAAAATGAAAACCATCGAGACAGAAACCTTCAAATTGAACGTTCCTGCTTACACATATTATCAGCTTTCTGAAGGAATCCACTACTTCATTTTTGATATCGCTGATTTGATCTTCGCAGAAGCACATTACGAAACAGAACCACTCAACGGTGAGGTTTACAGAACTTCGAACTATGAGGTTAACTTCGTAGAAACATCCATGCCGGATTATCAGACTGGACAGAATTTCACTTACTGGGTCTTTCAATTTCCAGAGAAAAATGGTCAGTACCTCTACATGAGCTTCTACGCTCCAGAAGAAGACTTCAAGAGACTGGAAGGTCTGTTTGAAAAGATTTTAAACAGCGTTGAGTTAAAATGAAAATCCTGATCACCGGAAGGCCGGGTGTTGGGAAAACCACTTTAATCAAGAAACTATCATGCCTCCTGCAGAACGCAGGGGGCTTTTACACTGAAGAGATAAGAGAGAGCGGAAAAAGAATAGGTTTCAAGATCGTCACCCTGGATGGTGAGGAGGGAATCTTGGCAAGAACAGATCTTCCTTTTCCATACAGAGTCGGTAAATACTACGTGAATCTAAAAGACCTGGAAGAGATCGGTGTAAGATCGCTCGAAGGAGCCCTTCGGGAGAAAAACCTGATCATCGTAGACGAGATAGGAAAGATGGAACTCCTATCCAGTAAATTCCGGGAGGTAGTCGAAAAAATCTTCGATAGCGAGAAAGATGTGATCGCCACGATTAAAAAATCCAGTGACCCGTTTGTAGAAAGAATTAAAAGCAGAGATGGTGTTGTTGTCTTTGAACTGAACGAGAAAAACCGTGATTCCTTGTTGAAAGAGATCCTGTATGTTTTAAAATTCAATCGAGGTGAAAACAATGATACAGGTGCTGATTAATTTATTGGGTACGATACCTTCGTTGGGAAGACACTCTTTTCAGGTTGCTTTTCTCTCAGCTCAGATCGCCGAAAAAATGAATCTTGATTCCTCCTACGCATTTCTGGCTGGATTGATCCACGATCTGGGATTGATCCTGCCCTATGAAGGAAAAACGCTCTTGGATGAAATAGACGACACCTTCGTTATTGTACGGGACACCCCGAGCAAACCTCTTCATCTCCACAGCATTCTTGGAAGCTTCATCACCGATTACGTCGAGAAACTGAAGCCCATATCCCCCATCGTTTTGAAACATCATTTCCCCGCCTCGTACCTGGACAAAACAGAAGAGAATCTGATCTCCAACATCGTCTTCATCTCGGACCAGGTTTCAAGATACACAATGGTAAATTTGGATGCTTCACCCAGAGACATTATTATCGCTCTCGAAGATATGAAAAGCTTTTTCTTCCCGGAGATATTTGAAGCTTGCAAAGAGGTCTTGACCACGGAATTCGTCCAGTGGCAGCTTGAGAACATTCTTGAGGGGTCCAGTGCTACAGATCTGCTACAAGATTACATAAGAAACTGTCCAGACTGTGGTAAAAAAGACTTGATTCAAGCTGGAAAAGTCGTGTCGTTCATCGTCGATACCAAAAGTGAATTCACTACCAGCCACACCTGGAGAGTCGCTGTTTTTTCAGAGAAAATGGCAGAAAAGGCTGGTAAAAACAGCGAAGATCTCTTTATCGCTGGACTGTACCACGACATTGGAAAGATCAGTGTGAGTTACAAAATTCTCGAAAAACCAGCAAAACTCAGCGATGAAGAATACGCTATTATGAAAAAACATGTCTATTTCTCATATCTTATTCTTCTTCCCAAAAAAGACGAGGGCTGGTTTTTCCCTGCGGTGAGACACCATGAAAGACTCGACGGTTCCGGCTATCCCTTTAAACTGAAAGAGGAAGAAATGACCCTTGAAGACAAAATAATCCAGGTTGCCGATGTGTTCAGCGCACTTTTAGAAGAAAGGCCCTACAGACCCGCGACCCCCGTGAAAAAAGCTTTGGACATGGTATACGAAGAAGTGAAGAAAAAAAAGTTATCTCAAGAAGCCTTCGAGCTACTTGAATCATCTCTGAAAGATCTTGATCTCAGCAGCATCGAGGTGGGAAGAGAGATTAGAAAAGAAATCAGAGCGTTTGTGGAGAGAGTGGTCGAAAAATTCGGAAACTATGTTCTTTAGAGGTGAGAATATGATCCTGGTGAAGAAATTTTCTTTCGAGGCCGCACACAACCTGACTAAATACCACGGAAAATGTGAAAAGCTCCACGGTCACACCTACAGACTCGTTGTTAAGATAGAAGGTCCTCTGAACGAAGAAGAGATGGTCATGGATTTTGCCGAGCTGAAAAAAATCGTCGAAGAGCTGGTTATTTCTAAACTCGATCACTCGTATCTCAACGACATGTTCGACCAGCCCACCACGGAAAGAGTAGCGATATGGATATGGGATCAGCTCTCAAAAGAGATGGAAAAACGCGGTGTCAGGCTCCACGAGATAGAACTGTGGGAGACAGAAACGAGCGGTGTTGTGTACAGGGGTGAGAAGGTTTGAAGGATGTTCAGAACGAAAAAGACCCAAGGATGGTCCCTCTAAAAAAGGTGGGAATAAAAGATCTGCACTGGCCTCTCAAGGTGATTCTCAAGGAAGATGGATACCAGTCCACCGTTGCTCAGATTAGCTGTTCAGTGGATCTTCACCGTGAAAAAAGAGGAATACACATGAGCAGATTCATAGAAGTTCTAAACAAACTGGAAGTGATAACTCCTCAAATCTTCGAAGAGATTCTGGATGATCTCATAGAAATCATGGAAGCAAAGAGGGCACACCTGGAGATCCACTTTCCTTACTTCACATGGAAAGAGTCTCCTGTTTCCAGAAAGAAATCGCCGTTGAAAGTGGACTGCTTCGTTGAAGCAGAAAAGGAGAAGAATTTTTCTTTCAAAATTGGGGTCAGAACACCTGTCCACACACTCTGCCCGTGTTCAAAAGAGATCAGCGATTACGGTGCTCACAACCAGAGGGCTTTCGTTGAAATAACGGTGAAAACCAGAAAGTTCATCTGGTTCGAAGATCTGGTAGAAATAGCGGAGAAAAACGCAAGCTCTCCTCTTTACACCCTGCTGAAGAGGCCGGACGAAAAGTTCGTCACGGAAAAGGCTTATGAGAATCCCCGATTCGTAGAGGATGTGGCAAGAGACGTGGCACTGAAACTGGAGAAAGATCCAAGGATCACCTGGTACAGAGTCTACGTGGAAAGTATGGAAAGCATACACAACCACAACGCGTTCGCCTGTGTAGAAAAAGGAGATTTCGTTCTGGAGGGATGAAACGTGGTTTACACAACTCCATGGAACAGAAAGATCGAGTTTGGAAGAACGATGGTTATGGGAATAATAAACGTCACACCGGACTCCTTCTTCGCTGATTCCAGAAAACAGAGCGTACTCGAAGCGGTGGAAACCGCAAAGAAGATGATAGAAGAAGGTGTTGACATAATAGACGTGGGGGGAATGTCCACCCGCCCCGGATCAGATCCCGTCGACGAGGAAGAAGAATTGAACAGAGTGATTCCCGTGATAAGAGCGATCAGATCGATAACCGACGTTCCGATTTCCGTAGATACGTACAGGTGGAGAGTGGCTTTGAAAGCTCTCGAAGCCGGAGCGGACGTTGTAAACGATATCAGCGGGTATCAATTCGAACCGGATATCGTCAAAGTAGTTTCTGAAAACAACTCCCCTTACGTTCTCATGCACATAAAGGGAACACCGAAGACGATGCAGGAAAATCCTCATTACGAGGATGTGGTGAAGGAGATAAAAGAGTACTTCTCAGAAAAAATAGAGCATTTAAAAGAAAAAGGTGTGAACCAGATCGTTCTGGACCCGGGTATCGGGTTTGGAAAAAGATACGAAGACAACCTCGAAATTCTTCGAAGGATCGACGAGTTCAAAGAGTTCAAACTGCCCATCCTCATAGGTGCTTCAAGAAAATCTTTCATAGGAATCACCTTGGGAAACGTGCCCCCCGAAGAAAGACTTGAAGGTACTCTTGCGGTCACCGCGTACTGCACGATGAAAGGAGTAGATATAATTCGGGTACACGATGTCCTCCCTAACAAGAGGGTGATAAGAATGATGGAGGCGATACTCTGGCAAAGGTTGTAATAGCGCTTGGAAGCAACCTCGGTGACAGGCAGAGAAACATAGAAAAAGCCCTTGAGGAAATGAACAAGAGAAATATAAAGGTGGAAAAAGTCTCCTCCGTAATAGAAACAGAACCATACGGCTACGAAGATCAACCGAGGTTCCTGAACGCGGTTTGTATCGCACAAACACCGCTTTCTCCTCACGAACTGCTGAATACACTTCTTCAAATAGAGAGAAACATGGGAAGAGTGAGAACGATACGGTGGGGACCCAGGATCATCGATCTCGACATCGTATTCTATGAAGATCTTGTTCTCAGCGAAGAAGACCTCATAATACCCCATCCCGATGCGCACAACAGAACGTTTGTCCTGGAACCACTGTGCGAGATAGCTCCAGATTTAATCCATCCTGTGATGGGAAAGACAGTGAGAGAACTACTGGAAGATCTCAGACGACGAAGATAG
The DNA here is from genome assembly GCF_000016785.1 of Thermotoga petrophila RKU-1. Taxonomy (NCBI): domain Bacteria; kingdom Thermotogati; phylum Thermotogota; class Thermotogae; order Thermotogales; family Thermotogaceae; genus Thermotoga; species Thermotoga petrophila. The sequence goes on along the minus strand of NC_009486.1, from coordinate 902,219 downwards.
ATCTCGGCAGAGTAGTGAGTATTTCACAGCCTTGCTCTTTCAAGACCACGTCTTCTTCTATCCTTATACCGAACTTTCCCTCCAGATAAATTCCGGGTTCTACGGTGAAAACAACGTTTTCTGGAAGTGGAGAATCGTTTCTGAAGCTGATGGCTGGTCCTTCGTGTACTTCGAGGCCTATCCCGTGTCCCAAACTGTGTCCGAAGAACTCACCGTAACCTTTCTCCTGTATAAAATCCCTGGCAACCGAATCGAGTAGTTTTCCCGTCACACCTGCCTTTGCAATTTTGAGAGCCCTTTCCTGTGCTTCGAGAACTATACTGTGAACTTCCTTTACTTCGTCGGATGGTTCTCCTATGGAAACAACACGGGTGATATCAGCACAGTAATTCTCATATGTGGCCCCGAAGTCTATCACAATTACGTCCCCTCTCTCAACTACTTTGTCTGAGGCTTTACCGTGTGGAAGTGCGGATCTACAGCCTGAAGCCACTATGGTGTCAAAAGCTACACCCTCCGCTCCTTCTTTTCTCATCGTGTATTCGAGAAGGGCGGCGATCTCTTTTTCTGTCATTCCAGCTCTGATCTGCTGTACCGTTTCGAGGAAGGCTCTTTCAGAGATCTCTATTGCCTGTTTTATCTTCTCGATTTCTCCTTCGTCTTTCACCATCCTCATCTGCTTGACTTCATCATCTATTCCTATGAACTTTCTATCTCCAAAGGCACTCGAAATCCTCCGGAAAAGTGAAAGAGAAACCCTTTCTTCTTCCAAAGCAATCGTTTTTATTTTCAGATCATTCACCGTTTTTTTGAGAACATCAATGAAATCCCCACCTTTTACTTCCCTCACCTCGAAATCCGTTTCCTGCTTGGCTTGAACTGTGTATCTGGAGTCGGTTATGAGAAGCCTTGTGTTTTCGGAGATGAGAATGATAGAAAAAGATCCGGTGAATCCGGAAAAGTAAACTGAAGATGCCCTGGCAGAGTTTTCTATGTTCATTATCAGAAAAGCGTCTGCTTCTTTTTCGGAGATGAGTTGAATCAATCTTTCTGATCTGTCCATTGTTTTCCCTCCCTACGCATTTTCGAACTGTATCTTGTAAAGGTTGTAGTAAAATCCTCTCTTCTCTAACAGTTCATAGTGATTGCCTTTCTCTACAATCCTACCATTGTGGACTACCACTATCTCATCGACGTCTTTCACAGTAGAGAGTCTGTGTGCGATCATTATCACTGTCCTGTCTTTTGAAAGCTCTTCTAAAGCCTCCTGAATCTTCGTCTCTGTTATAACATCCACGTTGCTCGTCGCTTCATCAAGAATGAAGATCTTCGCGTCAAACAAAACGGCTCTTGCGAGCGCTATGAGTTGCCTTTCGCCTGCTGAGAGAGTGGTTCCTCTTTCGACTATTTCGTAGTAAACACCTCCGGGTAACCTCTCTATTATATCCAGAGCATGGACTCTTTTCAGTGCTTCGAGAACTCGTTCTTCTGGTATGCTCTCATCGAAAAGCCTGATGTTATCGAGGATCGTTCCGCTGAACAACAGAACATCCTGCGGGACAGCTGCTATCTGTTTTCTCACGAGTTTTAAATTGTACTCCAGAAGCGGAATCTCATCGATGAATATATTTCCCTTCTGCGGTATATAAAGACCGTTTATCAGGCTCATGAGAGTGGATTTCCCACCACCTGTTTCTCCCACTATCGCGTACAGTTTCCCTGGTTGAAAATCCAAGTTTATGTCCTTCAGCACCCAGTTCTTTCCGTCGTACGAAAACCACACGTTCTCAAAACGAACACGACCTTTTGAAATCTTATTCGGTCCATTTGGATTTCCTATGACCTCTGGTTCTTCTTTTAAGAGGTTCAAAATTTTCTCGGAGGATGCCATGGAGTTCTGGATTATATCGTACTTCTCAGAAAGGTCTCTGAGAGGCCTGAAGAACATATCGAGGTAAGATACAAAAGCGTACAGAGAACCGAATCCAAGGGTTTTATTCGCGATATACCTGGCACCGTACCACAAAACAAGACTCACTCCCAGAAAGTAAAGAAAATCCATGAGAGGACGAAAGACTCCGAAAACGTAGAGTTGTTCCATCAGAGATCTGTAATACTCTGTGGCCACTGTGGAAAACTCCTTTTCTTTGTGTTTTTCCAGATTCAAGATTTTTATCACGTTGATACCTGCTATGTGCTCTGCCAGGAAGGCGTTGAGGCGGGCGAGGTTGGTTCTGACCTTGCGATAAGCCCTCCTGTCGAAGTATCTGAACAGGAGGATCGAAATGACGATCAAAGGCAAAAGGTAATAGACGTGGCCAAAAAGCTCTCGACTGAGCTGAATGAGAGAAACAACGACCGCTCCCAAAAGGAGAACATCCATAATCACACTGGTCACAACAGAAGAGAAGAACTCCTGGATATTCTGTGTGTCGTTAACGATCCTGGTGGTAACTACTCCGGAAGGTATTCCTGTGAAAAAAGAATACGGAAGTGAAATGACATGGGAAAACACGTCTTTTCTCATCAGAAGGACTATCTTTGAGCCTGCATACCCTGTTACATAAGAACTCGCAAACCCCACCAGAAAGGAAAGGACGCGAATTCCTAAAATTATAAAGGCCGTTATTACAATGCCGTTCAAACGCTCAAACGAAGATAAAGTACTTTCCACAAGAAACTTATCTATCGCCGTTTTCATCAAACGGGGTGGGAGGACTTCCAGCACTGTGAGAATCAGAGATAGCACAGTTCCTGCAAGAAAAAGATACCAGTATTTTTTAGCGTACCTTAGCAGAAACTTCTCCGGACTCAAAATCACCACCTCTGCCTTGATATTTTACCACTTCTGTGTGTTATAATTGAACACGGAAAATTTCATTACAGGGAGGGAGTTTTCATGAAAAAGTTTCTTGTGATTCTTCTCGCGGTAGTGGCAGTGGGAGCTTTCGCTTTCTCGCTGGAGGATCTGAAGGTCAGCGTTTTTGGGAATTATAATTTTGTTGTTTCTGCGACATCTACAACTTCCGATGCTACGGCAGCTAATTACTTGGATTTTGGTCTCGATCTCACATATCCGGTAGCAGAAAATATGGAGCTGGGTCTTGGGCTTGGTTTTGCTTATCTTCTTGGTACTGATGCTACTCCTCTTTTCTCTGTTGATGCTACTCCGAGTCAGAACGCACTCGATCTGTTTGCTGTTTTCAAATACTCCATTGAACTCGACAGAGAATCCAGAGTTGTCATAAGGGGATTCGGTGGACCCAGCTGGCCTATGGCCAAGTTCGATTTTGGTAAATTCGGTTGGGTCTTTGGTGTTGGTGCCAGCTACACAAGAGACTTTGAAGGACTCGTAGTTGGACTCGGTGCAGGTGTTGAAATGAGAATCTACGAGAAAAACAACGTGATCGCAATCCCCGTTGGAGGAAACTTTGAGATCAACTTCTGATGAAATCCATAGAAACGAAGGGGGCATATGCCCCCTTTTTGTTTTGAGGTGATGTGGATGGACAAGGAAAAATACGTGAAAGGAATAGAAAAAGCACTTCAGAAAATAGCGGTCCGTGAGTTAAAAATCGTCGATATCTCCGAAATATGGATCGAAACGGCTCTCCCAAAAGATCTCATAATCGAAATACTCAAAGAAGGAAAGCTCAATATCCCATCCGGTATCGAGACCATAAAAGACGGGAGGGATGTCATCTGGAAAAGGTCTGGTTCCTGAACGTCTCCAACTACGAGGAAGCCAGCACAAGGCTCAGAGAACTCCTTGACAAGTACTTTTCTCACCTGTTTTCACCATCCGATAAGGTTCTTTTGACACTCCCAATCCCCTGAAGGGGATGGGATTCTTGGCAGCTCTTAGGCTGCCTTCCATGGAGCGCTAATCGCTCCATGGCCACAGAGGTGCGGGTTAAACCTCACACCTCTGGCGGGTGCCAAGCCCGCTACTACTTGGGACTTCGTCCCAAGATACCTTTTCCAAATGTTGATTGCTCCCACTCCGTCCCTGTGATACTCAAAACCGCAGCCGGCGCACTTGTAATTTCGTCCAGACGGCCTGTTTTGAGTGCCGCATACAGGACACGTTTTGCTTGTATGCGCTTCAGAAATGCGCACAACCTCGATGCCGAATATTTGCGCTTTGTATTCTATCTGGCTCATGAGCTTTCTGAAGGCCCATTGGTGCAGTTTTTGATTGAAATTATCGTTGCCGTTTGTGCGTTCTCTTATGTTCGTAATGTCTCCGACGACAATGGTGCCTATGTTCTTTTGCACGCATAAACCGATGAAGTAGCTCGTGATTTTGTGGAGCACGTCGTTGATTTGGTTTCTCGTCTTGTACAGCACCCTTCTTTTGGCTCTCGACAGTTTTTTATACCTTCGTGAGCCCTTTTGGCATCGACTCAAAGCCCGCTGAATATCTGCTAGTCTTTTGTTTCGGTATCTGAGTATGCTGTTGAGAACACCACCGTGATATGAAATCACCTCAGAACCATCGAAACAGGTTATCGGGCGGAGTATTCCGACGTCTACGGACATAACTTTCTGGCTTTGGCCTCTCTTGTGCTCACTCTTCACCTCTATCGCAAGGTGAAGATAATACCGGCCGGCTTCGTAAACCAACTTGGCTTGCCTGATTGTTGTACCGGCTGGCAACGTTGTGGGGATTACAAATGGCTCTCGATTGCGTCCCATCGAGAGCTTGACCTTCCCATCTGGCAAAAGCTTGATGGCTTGATTTTTCCAAATGAACGGCAGAAAATTTTTCCTCTTGTATGGCGGTTTTGCATGTGGATTTGTTTTGACTGCAACAAAGTAGCTATTGAGTGCCTGAAAGTACAGCTGGACCATGGCTTGTTTGGAGTGAGTGTGGATATCGATAGCGCTCGACCAGCGAAGGATGTATTTTTGCGCTGTGTTCGGTGAGAGCCAAAAACCTTTCTTGTTTTTGATCTTTTTGACCAGCGACATGGTTTTGTTGTAGATCCGAGCGGCGATCCTGTTCAGCTCGGAACACAAAGGATACAATTCCACCGGCACAGGGACTTTGTAGGTTCTGATCACATATCTTGACACTCTTCAATGTACCTCCTGATGGTTTCTTCTGAAACGGTGCCCACTGAGCCCACATAGTATGTTCTGCTCCACAATCCTTCTCTTGTTCTCAGGTGCGGGAATTTTTCGAGAAGCTTTTTTGAAGACACCCCTTTGAACAGGTTGACTATTTGTGCCGGAGCTAACCGAGGAGGCGCAGAAACAAAAAGATGCACATGATCCGGTTGGATCGATAGCGACAACACCCAATCATAACACGAACATGACCAACAAGCAAGCCTCTTACCCGTTCCCCTGAAGCGGAAGGGCTTGCGAGGCTGTTTTTCTGTCACAGGTGTTGAGGATGTTTGTGAAAGACTGGGCGTTCCATGTGTTCCTTTGGATGATCCTGTGGAAGTCAGCGGAGAAGTGTTTCAGAAGATAAAAATTTCCAGGAAGGTTCTTGAAGCAGACAAGGTGGTTAATCTTCCAAAATTGAAGACCCACTCCCAAATGGTTATGACACTCGGAGTGAAAAACACCTTCGGATGTGTGGTGGGTCTCGAAAAATCTTCCTGGCACATGAGGGCAAAGAATTACGACGATTTCGCGAATCTGTTGATAGACATTCATCGAATCGTGTCTCCAGTTCTCACGATTCTCGACGGTGTGGAGGGTATGGAAGGAAACGGACCCACAAACGGTAAAAAGAAACATTTTGGCCTTGTGGCTGTTTCGAAAAATGCTTTTGCTCTCGACGACGCTGTCTGCAAAGCTTTAGGAATAGATCATGTTGTTTACACGGTTCAGCATGCTCGAAAAAGAAGAGTAGTTCCTGATTATGAAATTGTGGGAACGTTCCACGCTTCTATACAACTTCCTTCCACCGTCTCCACCCTCGATAGACTATCCAGAACCTTTTCAAGGTTCTTTGTGAAGTATCCAAAGATCGACACCAGAAAGTGCGTGAAGTGTCGGCTCTGCGAGGAACGATGCCCCGCCTCGGCCATAGATATCTCCTCTCAGAGAATCGACTACCAGAAGTGCATAAGATGCTACGTCTGCCATGAAGTCTGCCCTCAGGATGCCATAAAGCTTGTCAGAAGACTCGTATAGACAATATATTAGAAATGTATATATTGAAAGCATCCATGTGATGATGATACAATTAATCTGAATTTTTTGAGAATCATTCTCAAAAAAAGGGGGCAGAGCCGTGAAACTTTCAAGACTCGTACCAGGAGTTCCCGCAAGAATAAAAAGACTCGAAGTTTCCGGAGAACTGCATGAAAAACTCGTGGGAATGGGATTCGTTCCAGGTGAAGAAATAGAAATCGTTCAAGTCGCTCCCCTGGGAGATCCCATCGTTTGCAAGATTGGGAATAGGAACATCACATTGAGAAAAAGAGAAGCGGATCTCATAGAAGTGGAAGTCGTGGGAGGAGAATTGCCTTTGATCCTTGCAGACGATGGAACTTACGAGATAACCAAACTAAATGGTGGAAGGAGATTTCTTTTTAGAATGAAGAACCTTGGAATCGAATCAGGTAAGAAAATACAGGTTTCAGGAAGGAGATACTACATAGAAGGAAGGGAAATAGATTTAGGATACGGCGAAGCAACCAAGATATGGGTGAGGAGGGTCAGCGATGCCGGTGAAGAGTCTCACCCGCAGAAGTGAGATTTCTCAAAAAATCGTGAAAGTCGCTCTTGCGGGATGCCCAAACGTTGGAAAGACCAGTCTTTTCAATGCCCTGACCGGCACGAAACAGTACGTCGCCAACTGGCCCGGCGTGACGGTTGAGAAAAAGGAAGGTGTCTTCACATACAAAGGGTACACCATCAATCTGATAGACCTTCCTGGAACTTACTCGCTCGGATATTCCTCGATAGACGAAAAGATAGCCCGTGACTATTTACTGAAAGGTGACGCTGATCTTGTGATACTCGTCGCGGACTCTGTCAATCCAGAGCAGAGTCTGTATCTACTTCTTGAAATACTAGAAATGGAAAAAAAAGTTATCCTTGCCATGACAGCCATAGACGAAGCGAAAAAGACGGGAATGAAAATCGATCGTTATGAACTTCAGAAACATCTGGGAATCCCCGTGGTTTTCACCTCTTCTGTTACTGGAGAGGGTCTGGAGGAACTCAAAGAAAAGATTGTGGAGTACGCACAAAAAAACACGATTCTTCACAGAATGATTCTGGATTACGGAGAAAAAGTAGAATCTGAGATAAAGAAGGTAGAAAATTTTCTCAGAGATAAAAAGTTGAGAATCAACCCGCGGTATTTCGCTTTGAAATACCTCTCGGGGGACCCGGAATTTTACTCAGAGGGCGTGAAGCTTGGTCTTCCAGAGCTGAGCGAAGAAGAAAGGATCGGTTATCGCCTTCTCATAGCGAAAAGAAAGAGAGAATACGTTGAAAACGTTGTTAAAGAAGCCTTTGCAGATGCAGGGTCGAAATCTCTCTCTCTATCCGAAGCCATAGATCATGTCCTGACCCACAAGTTTCTTTCGTTTCCGCTGTTCTTTGCCCTCATGTATCTCGTTTTCAAGTTCACATTCGACATCGCGCAGGTCTTTTCGGACTTGCTGGATCTGCTCTTTTCCCAGTTGGGATCCGCTGTTGTCAACACTTTCGGAGAGAACGCTTTCACATCGCTGATATCCGATGGAATCATTGGTGGAGTGGGAAGTGTTCTGGTGTTCACACCAAACATCTTCGCCATGTTCCTCGCACTCGGTTTTCTGGAAGAAAGCGGTTATCTCCCCAGAGCCGCGTTCGTGATGGACAGAATCATGGAAAAATTCAAACTGAGCGGTAGAGCGTTCATGTCCCTCATACTCGGATTCGGATGTAATGTACCTTCTATCATGGCCACCCGTGCCATAGATGATCCAAGAGAAAGGCTCGTGACCATCCTCATCACTCCCTTTATCAGCTGCAGCGCAAGACTTCCAGTGTACCTTCTCATTCTGAGAATCTTCTTCCCTGAGTCCTCCGCTGCCATGCTCTTTATAATCTACTCTCTGAGTATTCTGATAACCCTCCTTTCATCGGTTGTCATAAACTGGCTGTTCTACAGGGGAAGGACTTCACCACTCATTCTGGAACTGCCGAGGTACAGAATGCCCACACTCAAGAATCTGTACATCTACACCTGGAACAGAGGAAAGCACTTTCTGAAAAAAGCCGGAACGATCATATTCGTTTCTGCCATTCTTATCTGGGTTTTGAGTTATTTCCCAGCAGCCGGGGACATTGAGAACAGCTTCTCCGCGATGATAGGAAAATCCTTGGAGTGGATCTTCAAGCCTTTTGGATACTCCTGGAAGATAGTGACATCGCTCTTCTACGGGGCCGTAGCGAAGGAAGTTGTTGTCTCGACTATGTCGATGCTCTATGGATTCGAGGAAGAAACATTCCTGGGAGCAAAGGAAGCTCTGTCTGCGGAAATGGACCCTGTGTCTGCCATAGCGTTTCTCATTTTCGTCATGGCGTACATACCGTGTTTCGCAACTATCGCAACCATATATTCTGAAACGGGAAGTTTGAAGTGGACCCTTTTCTCAATTGGATATTCCCTTTCAATTGCGTATGTGCTATCCCTGATCGTATTCTATGTTGGAAAACTGGTGGTGATGCTAATATGAACATTTTGATGTTCATATTAACCCTGATTTCTGGTATCCTTTACATGAAGATCGATCTTCTGTTCGGCATCTTCCTGGGAGTCGTCTCGCTTGTTTTTCTTGCTGGACAATTCGAGATCTCTAAAGAAAAGTACCATGCACACATGTTCGTTGGAAGTATCATTGTTTTGTTTTTCGCTGGAATGAGTCTTCTTGAGTACCTGACAGGGTTTTTGAGACCCATTCTTGGAGAAGAAAGAATCACCCTGTCAGCGGGACACTACACCCTCTTTCTAACGGGATTGGTGGCACTTTTCATGATATTCAAGAAAAGGATGAGATCAGAATGAGGTTCTTTCTGGTTGCGATCGTCCTTCTTGGTGTATCAATGTTTGGCTTCAACATCATTCTGGAATCTACACCCACACTCTACGATGTGGTGGAGTACTACGCTGGGGACTGGTGTATATTCAGGATGGTGTACGATGGAACCGTTGATCCGTACAATCCTCCTCTCCTTGAAACCAACGCCACCGTCATTGGAAAAGTGATAAAATGGCAAAAACCAGAGGAAAAACTCGCTGAAATACACAAAGAAGGTTCTTCTCTCAATCTCGTAGTGATACACGGAATGGATCCGAGGGAATACACAGGCGAGATGACCGAGTACAAGAAAGAGATTGAGAAGGTGTTCGAGGAAATAGGAGAAAGACTGAGAATAAACGTCTATCTGTTTATCTACCCAACTCTTCTTGCAGATCCGGAAAAGTCAGCCGAAAGATTCATCGATCTCACAAAAGATATGGAGAACATCATCATATTCGCACACAGCATGGGAGGAATAATAGCAGAGCATATCGCTGCTAAGCACCCTGGAAACGTGAAAGGGATAATCTTCGCGGGAACGCCTCACTTAGGAAGTCCACTTGCCAACGTTCTGTTCACCGATCCAGATCGATACGAAGAGGAGTTTCTCATAGACAAAAAGACCGCAGAAAATCTCAGAGCGGCTCTTCTGATATCCTACGCGGGTTTCAGCGCAACGTACGCTCCAGGATACAGATATCTTCTCTGGCAAAGAAAACCACTGGATTTTTCAAATGTTCCGTTTGTGAACTTGGTCGGAACTATTTCCCTCGATAGTGTAGAAAGTATTCCAGGAATTCTGCTGAACATCATGACAACATCTGCGTGGGACACCCTGGGATTAATTGGTTTGAAACTTCTTGTAAGCAGTGTTTCCACAATGAAAGACGATTTTGAAGAAACGGATGGAATGGTACCATGCAAAAGTGCCTCATACGGAGGAAATGTGCTCGTTTTCGACGCCGATCACGAAGATCTTTACAAAAGAAGAGATATAATTCTCGAAGGGCTTTCATATATTCTTTTCAGAATACTGGAAAACGAGGTGATTTTAAAGAAGGGGGGATCGCAATGAAAGTTCTTTTGATTTCTGCTATTCTGTTCAGTTTTATTCTCGCGGGATGCATGTTGACCACGACTTTCCAAACCCCACCAGGTACTGGAGAGTTTTCAGAGGAGACATTGTTTGAGAACGTTGTCGAAGAAGAATCTCCAGAATCAACAATTACTACTGTTGTGGACAACAGTTTGCCCGAATCCGATCAACACGGAACGGTTCTCTACGTTTCTCCTTCTTCAACAGATGTCACCGGTTTCATCAGCGTGTGGTTCGATCTAAAGAAGCTCCTTGAAGGAAAAGCTTTCAAAGGAGACATCGTTAAGTTTTATATCGACATACTTCAAACCAGAGAAGACCAGGCGACTGTCACTATGAACATCTATGAAGAAACCGGCGGCAGCACCTCACTCACAAAGATAGCCACGGCTCTTTTGGAGAAAAACGAATGGACGACCGTGGAAGGTACCACGACCGTCCCTGATCTTGACAATGTCGAAAGATATCTACTCGGTGTTTGTGCTTCGGAACCCGCCACACTCGACTTCTACATAGACAATTTCGAATGGGAGGTCATATATCAAGAAGAAGGAGGAGCAATCTGATCACGGATATATCTTTCTTCCCTTCTCATCAGGGATACCCGTTCTCCTGTAAAAGTATGTGTTGATTACATCACGCCACTCCTTCGCGTGTTCGAGTTGCATATGAAGACGCTCTTTCACTCTCTCAAAAATGTCTGGTGGTACCCTGTCTTTCAGTTCCTCCCATTTCTTTATGAATTCTTCTACTTCCTCCACCCCTTCAAAGTGGAGATCGTATATCGTCTGGAGGAGTGTCTTTCCGGATTTCAAACGATGATCGTATCGTACCCTGTGGAAGAAAAGAAGAAGATCCTCGGGACACGTGTTGATATCATCGTATATCTCTTTCCACGGTGAATGGTATTGAAGGGTGTAACCAGTGCCTCTGGAAGTTCTATCGACACCGATCGCTTCCCAGTTGGCTCTATGGTAAGTGCCCCATTTCGAATATTCGTATCCCTCCGGATTTGGACCGTAGTGGTGACCAGGATTCACCATCCATCCCAACCCGAACGGAGTGGTGTATTTCTCATACGTCCTGTGGGATTTCATCAACATGTATGAAACATTTTCCAGAACCTTCTCGTCATCGCCGAAAGTGAGTTTTATCCATTCTTCAACTATCCTTTCGATTTCTTCATCGGGATTCCACGCAAGTCTTCCGAACGCGTATAAATTCGCCTGAGCGAGATCGTGGCCCGTCCAGTTCACACTGTCACCAACGTTTGATACTCCGGCAAAACCATTGTTTTTGCGATCAAAGAGAGTTCCATCCACGATTCTCTTCACGTAAGAACCCTCACCCTTCGCAAATGTATCGAATTCCAGTATCTCCTTCCAGAGGTTTCCTAAAAAACACAGATGAATCTGCTGACCCGTGTATTCCTGCGTGATTTGAAGCTCAAGAATTTGATTTGTCCTCTCCATTCCTCCGAAAAGCGGATTGACGGGTTCTCTCACCTGAAAATCCATAGGACCATACTTTATTTGAATGATCACGTTGTCGTCGAACTGCCCATCAAGAGGCTTGAAATTGTCATAAGCCGCCTTTGCTCTGTCCGTTTTGTAATCTCTCCAGTCCTGGAGGCAGTTGTAAACGAAAGCCCTCCATATTACTACCCCACCGAACGGTGCCAGCGCCCTTGCAAGCATGTTTGCGCCTTCTGCGTGTGTTCTGCCAAACATGTGCGGTCCAGGATTGAACTCAGAATCGGCTTTGACAAGAAACCCTCCAAAATCTGGAATATGATCGTATATTTCCCTTGCTTTTTCTCTCCACCAGTGCGCCACTCTTTCGTCGAGGGGATCGGCCGTATCCAGCCCTCTCAGATAAACAGGGGAAGCGAAGTTTATACTTAGATAGATCTTAATTCCATACTCTCTGAAGATATCAGCCAACTTTTTCAATCTTTTAAGGTAGATAGAGTCTATCAAGTAAACTTCTCGCTTTTTGACGTTCACGTTGTTTATAACAACACCGTTTATACCTATTGAGGCTAAGAGTCTGGCGTAGTCTTTCGTTCTCTGATTTATGATAATTCTGTTGTCTTTGAAAAAAATGGAGTTCCCTGCGTATCCTCTCTCGATCGTTCCATCGAGGTTGTCACAGTGGTTAAGCATACGAAATTTCGCTTTCGGCTTCTCCAGGACGTTCATCTTCTCGATATCTTCACCAAGTCTTATTATCTTCATCAAATCAAAAATCCCGTAAACAAGCGCCTTCTTTGTTTCGCCAGTTACAAGCAGGATTTTCGAACCGTTCCACTCGAGCGTTCTCAGCATGAAACCTTCCTCACCAAGATTCTCATCGAACTTGATGGGAAGGGATTCCAAACGCCCCACCATGATGTATTTTTCTTTCTTCAGAGGTCTGGAATAAAATCCGGGAGTGATACCAATCGATCTTTCAGAAAACCTTCTGATCTCATCTTTCAAAACTGAGGAACCGGGTTCCAGAATGGAAACACTTGAAAACCAGTCTTTGAGTTTTTTGGCAACGTCAGCTGGTAGACCTCTGTACTCCAGCCAGCACATCCTGTAGTCCACAGCATCTCCCTCCTTGAAAGTTTTGAAACCCCCGGCGTTTGCCGGGGGCTCTGATTCATTTCTGTTCGATGAAGAACTGCATCGGCATGGCATTCAGAGGCGTTCTCAACACATCGTCCGTTACGAGGAATTCCGGTACGTTTCTGAAGTTGTTCTTCGCTATGGCAGGCGAAAGGTCCTCTCCGACGGTTCCTATCATCCAGAGATTTTCTCTATGGATCTTCGTCGCTTCTGCCATGAGCTCTTTGATTTTATCGGGATTCGGCGTGGAGGCTATCTGGTAGTACAGATCGACAAGTCTGTAGACTACTTCTGGTGGTTCAGATCCTTCGGGTACTTCTTCGGGTTCCACGCCTCTTATGTTCTTGTCGATATAGTATGAGATCCAGTCACTCCATCCTATGTACCAGAAGTCTGCTATGTCCTCGGAACCCGGGAAGATAACCATCGGTGAAGAGAGTGGTTGAGCAGCCCTGTCCATGTTCCACACCATCGCATCGAAGTCACCAGCATCGGCTCTTTCGTAGAAGAGAGACCTTTCAACGTTCTCGATTTCTACCCAGACACCTATTTGCTTCCAGTATTCTTTTACCATCGTCCAGACGTCAACATGGAACTGTCCGGTCACGGTGATTGTGAATCGGAGCGGTCTACCATCCGGTAAGAGTCTGTACTCGTGCTTGTTATCCCACTTCAATCCCATCTCATCGAGAAGTTTGTTCGCCCTGTCTGGATTGTACTCTGCGTACGCTTTTTCCCATTCGGAATCGAAGTACGGGGATCCACTCACGAGAGATGCCTGCCTCGGCTCAGCGAGACCGTTGAAGAGGATCTCGTTGATTTCTTCCCTGTTGATAGCAAGTGAAAGAGCCTGTCTGAACCTCACATCGTTGAAGACTTTCCTCATCACCTCGTCGGAGTGAGCGTAGTTCAGTGAGATTCTGCTGGCAGAACCGTTCGCAGCGATCCATTTCAGCACCCTGTATCCTCCACTCTGGGCGTTCTCCATGAGCAGTGTGAAGTTTCCTGCTCCCGCTCCCAGTCCCCCGATGTGTCTCCATTGCATATCGATTTCACCGGAGATCGCCTTCAGGAGTATGACTTCGTCGTTCTTGACGTATTCGTGCCGCACATAATCGATGTACGGAAGCTGGTTACCTTCGATATCAACCGCCCAGAAGTACGGGTTCCTCTCGAGTATGTAGAACTGCTCCGTTGGATCGGTGATAGGCTTCCACGGTGAGAGTGTTGGAAGCTCGGTGTTTTCAAGGAAGTCGTTTTTATCGTTGAAGAGGTCCACCCAGGTGTTGTGCACGCCCTTTACCATCTTCTTCTCTATTTCTTCCATCGGTGTGTACTTTGGATGGAACTGTTTCAGATAGTGTGCTGGTGCTCCGGTAAATCCACCGTATGGAACTTTCAGAAGGAACAATCCGTAAGGCTTGCTGAATTCAAACTTCACCGTGTAGTCGTCGAGCGCCTCGACTTTCACGCCAATGTTGTACCAGTCGGGTTTCGAAGGTGTGATATCGTCGTTTCCTACGATGTCGTTAACCCAGAACACAATATCGTGGGCCGTGTACGGTGCTCCATCAGACCACTTCACACCCTTTCTCAAATGGAAGATATAAATCCTTCCGTTTTCCAGAACTTCCCAGCTCTTTGCGAGCCCCGGAACGAGCTCTCCACCCTCTTTGTCCCAGAACGCGAGTTTCACTTCGATGAGCTTGGAAATGCCCCACCTGTCAGAAGGCCCTTTCCAGACCCTTCTCCAGGTACCACCGAACTGTCCAACTTTTTCAACAGGCTGAACCACGAGCGGTTCCTCCGGGAGCCTCTGCTCAACGGGTGGAAGTTTTCCTTCTTTGACGAGTTTGGCAAGCATCGGTGATTCGTGGTACTCAGTAATCTTTTTTCCTGTAACCTTGTAGTACTCCTCCGGTGTTGCGTAAAAGACCCATGTGTCGTTGGCAGCAAGAGCAAAAACAACCAAGAGCACAAGCGACAACAAGACAAACAACCTTCTCACAACTAACACCCCCTCACAAAGTGATTTTCACGCCTCTCAATTTCAAACTTTCGGCGAAATGACAGGCCACGTAATGTGGTTTGTCTTCCGTTCCAAGATTTCTGAACTCGGGATACTCTTCCTTACAGATACTTTTTGTATAAGGGCATCTTGGATGGAAGTAACATCCTGATGGAGGATTCGCCGGATTTGGAACCTCCCCTTCTATTGGAACGAGTTCTTCCCTCAAATCCGGATCAGGCTTTGGAACGGACCTCAAAAGCGTCTCCGTGTATGGATGCTTTGGATTTTCGAATATCTCTTCGGTGCTGGCAAGCTCCACGATCTTTCCTAAGTACATCACCGCAACTCTATCAGATATGTGTTCCACAACGCTCAGGTCGTGTGTGATAAAGAGATAGGTGAGAGAAAACTCTTCCTGAAGATCCATCAGAAGGTTCAGTATCTGTGCCCTTATAGAAACATCCAGCGCAGATGTCGGTTCATCACACACCACCAGTTTTGGCCTCAGAGCGATTGCTCTTGCTATAACGATTCTCTGTCTCTGTCCGCCAGAGAAAGCGTGCGGATACCTTATCATATACTCCGGTCTCAATCCAACCGCCTTCAAAAGCTCTGCCACTCGATCTTCCAGTTCTTTTCCTTTCGCTATACCATTCACCAAAAGCGGTTCACCAACGATCTCCTTGACCTTCATTCTTGGATTGAGAGAGGTATAAGGATTCTGAAAGATCATCTGCATATACCTTCTGTAGGGTTTCAGCTCATCTCTGGGGAGCTTCGCTATGTTCACGTCTTTTCCATCCAGATGAAGAATAACATCTCCATCTGTGGGATCTATCGCTCTGAGTATGCTTTTGGCGGTGGTTGTTTTTCCACAGCCACTCTCTCCCACCAGTGCAAGAGTTTCACCCTGTTTTATATCGAAACTGACATCGTCCACTGCTCTGACGTAACCTACCACTTTCTTGAAAAAACCCTTTGTCAGCGGGAAGTACTTCTTCAGTCCTTTCACTTCTAATAATTTCATTTCTTTTCCCCTCCATAAAGGAAACACTTTACTTTGTGACTGGGTGTTACCTCAATCTCGGGAGGTTCTTTCACATCACACAATCCTTTCATGAACTTCTCACATCTGTTGTGGAACCTGCAACCCTTTGGAAGATTGTACGGATCTGGAACCATGCCCTTTATGGTATCGAGTCTTGTCTTCCTTATTCCAATCTTCGGTATGGACCTGAGCAAAGCCTGTGTGTAAGGATGGAGTGGATTCTTGAAAAGTTCAAAGACCTCCGCTGTCTCCACAATGTTTCCGAGGTACATCACAGCCACTCTGTCTGCCATCTGGGCCACAACCCCCATATCGTGCGTGATCAGAAGGATCGAAGAATGGTACTCCTTTTGAAGTTCCTTCATTAGATAAAGAATTTGTGCCTGTATAGTCACATCCAGAGCAGTCGTGGGTTCATCCGCTAAAAGCAACGTGGGATTCAGAGACATAGCCATTGCGATCATACATCTTTGAAGCATTCCACCGGAGAGTTCAAAAGGATACATATCCACTACCTTCTCGGCGTTCGGAATCTTCACCTTTTTGAGCATCTCTACAACACGCTTCCGTGCTTCTTCCTTGGAAACTTTCTCGTGAAGTAATATCGCTTCTATCATCTGCGCACCAACTGTGTACACAGGAGAAAAAGAGGCCATCGGTTCCTGAAAAATCATCGATATATCCTTCCCTCTTATATCTCTCATTTCTTCACCTTCGGGATCGAGTTTTGCGAGATCCAAAGTCTTTCCGTTCCTGTAAAACACGATCTCCCCGCTAACTATACGGGCACTTCCTGGAAGAATTCTCAGGATAGACTGTGCCGTTACACTCTTACCACAACCACTTTCACCGACAAGACCCAGTATTTCTCCCCTTCGAATATCAAACGAAACACCATCAACCGCTTTTACTGTTCCTTCAGTGAGATCGAAATAAACTCTTAAATCTCTTATTTCAAGAACCTTTTCCATGACTCTCCTCCCTTCATGTCTTGTATGGGTCAGCGGCGTCTCTCAGACCATCACCGACGAAGTTGAAGCAGAGGACAGTGACGATCACAAAGAGACCAGGTATCAGAAGCCATGGATAGAGAGCGACAGTTCTTATGTTCTGTGCTTCCTGTAGAAGAACACCCCAGCTGATCGCAGGTGGTCTGAGTCCCAGTCCCAGAAAGCTGAGGCCAGTCTCACCGAGTATCATCCCGGGAATAGCAAGTGTAGCGGACGCTATGAGATGACTCGTCAGAGATGGAAGCATGTGTTTGAAAATGATCCTCCATTCCGAAGCTCCAGCAAGCCTTGCAGCTACAACGAAGTCTTCGTCTTTGAGCGAGAGAAATTTACTTCTCACGACTCTCGCAAGCCCTGTCCAGCCTATCAATGAGAGGATCACGGTGATGGCAAAGTACACCTTTATCTGTGACCAGTACCTTGGAAGCGCCGCAGACAGTGCCATCCAGAGAGGAATGGTTGGAATACTGATCAGAAACTCTATAGTTCTCTGGATGAAGTTATCGATCTTTCCTCCGTAGTATCCAGATATGCCCCCTATGATGATCCCAAGAACCATGCTGAGAAAAACACCTACCAGTCCTATTGTGGTGGAGATCCTGGCACCGTAAAGGATTCTGGAAAAGACATCCCTTCCGAGTCTGTCAGTTCCAAAAAGGAAGATAGTACCTTCTTCTACTCCAAAAAAATGAACGTCGGATTCCCATGTGTTCCAGAGTTTGTATTTGTCACCGTGAACAAAGAGCTTTATTTTATATATCTTCGTCTTATCTTCCTTATAGATTCTTCTGAACGTCTCCGGATCTCTTTCCATCTTGTATCCATAAACAAAGGGACCTATGAATTTTCCTTCGTGGAAGAAGTGAATCTTCTGTGGAGGAGCGTATACGTACCTTGCAAAGATCCTGTTTGGATCGTACGGTGAGAAAAATTCGCAGAAAATACCAAGAACGTAGAGTATTCCGAGGATCACCATTCCAACAACTGCGAGTTTGTTTTTCTTGAACCTCCACCACATCAACTTCCATTCTGAAGCAAGATACAGTTCTTCTGTTTTGTCCATCTTCTTCCTCTTCCACACACCTATCACCTCATTCGAATCTTATTCTGGGATCGAGCCAGGCAAGTAAGATGTCGGATATGAGAGTTCCTATGATCGTGAAGACACTCAGTATCAAAACGAGACTCCCTGCAAGGTACATATCCTGGGAAGTGAGTGCGTCAAGAAGAAGCGTACCAACCGTGGGAAGGTTCAAAACGATACCCGTCACAACTGCACCTGAGACTATCTGAGGAAGTGCCCACCCAGCAGTGGAAGCAAAAGGAATGACGGCAACTCTCAACGGGTACTTCCAGACGAGTTCTCTCTCAGGTACTCCTCTTGCTCTCGCTGCAACCACATAAGGCTTGTTTATTTCATCGAGGAGATTCGCTCTCAAAACCCTTATGAGACCGGCCATGCTTCCCGTTCCCAGGACAACTACTGGAATCCAGATGTGCTTCAAGAGATCAACAAATTTGGCCCACGACCAGGGAGCACCGGCATATTCCGGAGAAAATAGTCCACCTAAACTAACACCGGTCGTTACAAACATGAACCACAAAAGAATCAGAGCGAGGAGGAAGTTAGGTGTAGCGAGTCCTATATAACCAAGCACGGTAAAAACATAATCACCGATAGAATACTGATGCGTTCCAGAATAAACACCTATTAAAAATCCGAAAACCCACGCGAAAGCCGTTGAAAGAACGGATATCAGTATTGTCCACCAGACCCTCTGATTCAACAAATCACTGACAGGTTTTTCCCACATGAAAGAGTATCCGAAGTCACCTTTCGTAATGATGTTGCCGATCCAGTAAAAGTATCGGACTATCACTGGTTTGTCCAGACCATACCTTTTCTTCAGAACTTCCAGAGCCGCCTGATCGATGGTCTCTCCACTCTGCCTGAGCGTCATAACATATGTGGTGAGATAGTCTCCTGGAGGAAGTTCGATGATGATGAAAGAGACAATAGAGATAACGAACAACAAAGGAATGGCGTAGAGAACTCGTTTTGCTATATAAGCGAGCACACAGTACACCTCCTCGAAAATTGTTTTCAAAATCAGAAGTTACAATAACAAGTTGCATCGTTTCTTCTTGGAATGAATTCTACACTATCACATCAAAAGAAATCAAGTGCCATTAACGGTGATTACACCACATTAACTGCGAATAGCAGAAATTATTGCAGAATATTTTCGTTTTTCTAATTTGAAAGTTCCTTTCACAATATATAGTATAATTTCTTATCGAAGAAGGTCAATTTTTTCTTTACAAAAAATAACTTTAGGATGATATAATTTCCCAAAAGAAGGTTGGTTAATTTTATGCAGGGAGGTGTGTGGATCTATGCGAGTCAGGAAGAGACGGGGTCTTCTGGATGTTTCAACCGCCGTACTGGTGGGGATTTTAGCGGGTTTTCTCGGTGTCGTACTGGCAGCATCGGGTGTTCTGAGTTTCGGGAAAGAAACCTCTTCTAAGGGAGATTCTTCTCTCGAAACAGTTCTTGCTTTGAGTTTTGAAGAAACAACAGAAGGTGTGGTCCCATTTGGAAAAGGCGTTGTTCTCACAGCTTCGAAGGATGTAGCAGCAGATGGCGCGTACTCTCTAAAGGTCGAGAACAGAACCTCCCCATGGGATGGGGTAGAAATCGACCTGACCGGAAAGGTGAAATCCGGAGCAGATTACCTTCTTTCCTTCCAGGTCTATCAGTCTTCCGGTGCTCCACAATTGTTCAACGTAGTCGCGAGAACAGAAGATGAGAAGGGAGAGAGGTACGACGTCATACTCGACAAGGTTGTCGTATCAGATCACTGGAAAGAGATCTTAGTACCGTTCTCACCCACGTTCGAAGGCACACCCGCAAAATACTCTCTCATCATCGTAGCGTCTAAAAACACGAATTTCAATTTCTACCTTGACAAGGTTCAGGTACTCGTTCCAAAAGAATCGGGCCCAAAGGCCATCTATGAAACATCCTTTGAAAGCGGTGTTGGAGACTGGCAACCCAGAGGAGACGTGAACATCGAAGTCTCATCTGAAGTAGCACATTCAGGTAAGAGTTCACTCTTTATCTCCAACAGACAGAAGGGCTGGCAGGGTGCCCAGATCAACCTGAAAGGAATTCTGAAAACAGGAAAAACTTACGCCTTTGAAGCCTGGGTCTATCAGAACTCCGGTCAAGATCAAACGATCATCATGACGATGCAGAGAAAGTACTCATCCGACGCGAACACACAGTATGAGTGGATAAAATCAGCTACTGTACCATCTGGTCAGTGGGTACAGCTCTCTGGAACGTACACGATCCCGGCCGGAGTTACCGTGGAAGATCTCACGCTTTACTTCGAATCTCAAAATCCAACCCTTGAGTTCTACGTGGATGACGTGAAGATAGTGGATACAACTTCCGCAGAGATAAAGATTGAAATGGAACCTGAAAAAGAGATACCCGCTCTGAAAGAAGTACTGAAAGATTACTTCAGAGTCGGAGTTGCACTGCCGTCCAAGGTCTTCCTCAACCCGAAGGACATAGAACTCATCACGAAACACTTCAACAGCATCACCGCAGAAAACGAGATGAAACCAGAGAGCCTGCTCGCAGGCATCGAAAACGGTAAGTTGAAGTTCAGGTTTGAAACGGCAGACAAATACGTTCAGTTCGTTGAAGAAAACGGCATGGTCATAAGAGGTCACACTCTTGTGTGGCACAGCCAGACACCCGACTGGTTCTTCAAAGATGAAAACGGGAACCTCCTCTCCAAAGAAGCGATGACGGAAAGACTCAAAGAGTACATCTACACCGTTGTCGGACACTTCAAAGGAAAAGTCTACGCATGGGACGTGGTGAACGAAGCAGTTGATCCGAACCAGCCGGATGGACTGAGAAGATCCACCTGGTACCAGATCATGGGGCCTGACTACATAGAACTCGCCTTCAAGTTCGCAAGAGAAGCAGATCCAGATGCAAAACTCTTCTACAACGACTACAACACATTCGAGCCCAGAAAGAGAGACATCATCTACAACCTCGTGAAAGATCTCAAAGAGAAGGGACTCATCGATGGGATAGGGATGCAGTGTCACATCAGTCTTGCAACAGACATCAAACAGATCGAAGAGGCCATCAAAAAGTTCAGCACCATACCCGGTATAGAAATTCACATCACAGAACTCGATATGAGTGTCTACAGAGATTCCAGTTCCAACTACCCAGAGGCACCGAGGACGGCACTCATCGAACAGGCTCACAAAATGATGCAGCTCTTTGAGATCTTCAAGAAGTACAGCAACGTGATCACGAACGTCACATTCTGGGGTCTCAAGGACGATTACTCCTGGAGAGCAACAAGAAGAAACGACTGGCCGCTCATCTTCGACAAAGATCACCAGGCGAAACTCGCTTACTGGGCGATAGTGGCACCTGAGGTCCTTCCACCACTTCCAAAAGAAAGCAGGATCTCCGAAGGCGAAGCAGTGGTAGTGGGGATGATGGACGACTCGTACCTGATGTCGAAGCCGATAGAGATCCTTGACGAAGAAGGGAACGTGAAGGCAACGATCAGGGCAGTGTGGAAAGACAGCACGATCTACATCTACGGAGAGGTACAGGACAAGACAAAGAAACCAGCAGAAGACGGAGTGGCCATATTCATCAACCCGAACAACGAAAGAACACCCTATCTGCAGCCTGATGATACCTACGTTGTGCTGTGGACGAACTGGAAGACGGAGGTCAACAGAGAAGACGTACAGGTGAAGAAATTCGTTGGGCCTGGCTTTAGAAGATACAGCTTCGAGATGTCGATCACGATACCGGGTGTGGAGTTCAAGAAAGACAGCTACATAGGATTTGACGTTGCGGTGATAGACGACGGGAAGTGGTACAGCTGGAGCGACACGACGAACAGCCAGAAGACGAACACGATGAACTACGGAACGCTGAAGCTCGAAGGAATAATGGTAGCGACAGCAAAATACGGAACACCGGTCATCGATGGAGAGATCGATGAGATCTGGAACACGACAGAGGAGATAGAGACGAAAGCGGTGGCTATGGGATCGCTTGACAAGAATGCGACAGCGAAAGTGAGGGTGCTGTGGGACGAGAACTACCTGTACGTACTTGCGATCGTGAAAGATCCCGTTCTGAACAAAGACAACAGCAACCCGTGGGAGCAGGATTCCGTGGAGATCTTCGTGGATGAGAACAACCACAAGACAGGATACTACGAAGACGACGACGCGCAGTTCAGGGTGAACTACATGAACGAGCAGACCTTTGGAACGGGAGGAAGTCCAGCGAGGTTCAAGACAGCGGTGAAGCTGATCGAAGGAGGATACATAGTTGAGGCAGCGATCAAGTGGAAGACGATCAAGCCAACACCGAACACAGTGATAGGATTCAACATCCAGGTGAACGATGCGAACGAGAAAGGGCAGAGGGTCGGTATCATCTCCTGGAGCGATCCCACAAACAACAGCTGGCAAGATCCTTCAAAGTTCGGTAACCTCAGACTCATCAAGTGAGGGGGTGCTCCCCCTCCTTTTTGATCATCATCTCGAAGGGGGGTAGATAGATCATGAAAAAGTGGTTTTTGTTGAGTGTGCTGGGAGTCTTCGCTTTTCTGATCATCCTTTCAGGATGTGTCTCTGCACCTGGTACGGAAGGAGCATTGAACAAGGTTCTAAAGGTAGAAACGGGTGATCAAGGCTGGAAAACGGCGTGGTTCTACGATATTGAGAACTACATCAACGCAGATGCAACCTACACCTACAGCGTCAGGATCTACCACGAAGAAGCCACATCTGTGAAGTTCAATCTCACGTTGAAGACAACAAAAGATCAATACGAATCCATATTCTATGGAAGTGAAGTTCCACCCGCAACATGGGTGACGATTGAAGCAACCTACACGTTGAACTCCTCTAATGGAAATCCCTCGGACATCTACATCGAACCTCAGACCTCCGGTATTGTCTTCTACTTCGACGACTTTGTGATCAAGGATGAGAGTGGCAAAGTTGTTTTGAAAACTGATTTCGAAGACGGTACAGAACAGGGCTGGTTGGGTAACGGCGCCACCATTTCTGTTGTGTATGACCCTGCCCAGTGAGCCGGAATCCTGTGAAATTAAAACCCCCGCTCGTGCGGGGGTTTATTCTTCATACACTGTGTAGATACTCATTTTTCAAATATCTGGAGGAAACGAAAATAAGAAGAGATCCACCGATGAGCTTCAGGAGGTAGATGATGATTTCCGGTAATCCCAACTTATAACCGACCGAGAAGAAAAATGGAGCCTGAAACCCTGCCCAAACAAACATGAGGATTCCTGAAACTGTGAGAACCGCCCTTAGAAGATCCTTCATACTACTTTCCACTTTTTTCCTGAAGTAACTCTCACTGAATATGAAAAATCCAAGGAACGCGATGCCCAAAACTATCACAACGAATTTGTCCACAGCATTTATGGTCTGAACTCGAGCGTTCGTGAGTCCAAGAACTGTGAAGAAGAACCTTCTTCCCTCAAAGAAGATTACGTAGAATCCAAGAACACTCGTCACCACAAGGAAGAGATAGGCCAAAACGTAATTGAAAAATTTTTTCATAATTTCCCTCCTCATCCAAAGAAGAGAGCCTTCGGACCATCGTAACTAACGTGCTTCACGAGTTCTCTTGCTTCCTTGATAGGAATCTGTCCCCTTTCAACCATCTCTCCCACTACACTCGAAAGAACCCTCCTGAACATCTCCGTTCTGGAGCCGAACGAGAGGAGTTTTCTGGAATCAGTAACCATTCCAGCGAGGTTGTACAGCAGATCGACCGAGGCCAGGTATTTCAGATGCATCTCCATGCCGAACGGGCTGTCGTTGAACCACCAGGGAGCACCAACATAAACATTCGGGAAGGCGCGCGCAATGGTTGCGACCGTTGGCAGGTGTGTGGGGTCGAGTACATAAAGAACGATCTTGAGTTTTCCGTCGAACTCGTTCAGAAAGTACCTCAGTCCTTCTGCGATTCTCAGAAAGTTCGTTGAAATATCTCCTCCCGAATCTGGTCCGAGTGTTTTGAAAAGACTGTCCCTGTAGTCCCTCAGGGCGCCTATGTGGAGCTGGGTCACCCAGTTCGTCTCCTGGTTCATTCTTCCAAACTGCATCATCATGAAGGCCTTGTAATCGTTTATTTCATCCTGAGTGAGTTTCTCTCCACTGAAGGCTTTTTCATGAATTGCCCTCGCTCTGTTTTCGTCTACATAGTATATCGATGGCTCCAGGAGGGCATGGTCACTCGCCACACAACCATGCTCTTTGAAATGTTCGTGGGATTTCCAGAGCGCACTCAGGAAACCCTCCAGCGTGGAGGTATCTTCACCGTAACGCTCCCCCATCTTCTCCACG
This sequence comes from Thermotoga petrophila RKU-1, assembly GCF_000016785.1. Classification (NCBI taxonomy): domain Bacteria; kingdom Thermotogati; phylum Thermotogota; class Thermotogae; order Thermotogales; family Thermotogaceae; genus Thermotoga; species Thermotoga petrophila. The sequence continues at coordinate 877,952 of NC_009486.1, read as the reverse complement.
TACTCTTTCCATCCCTCTTTGTCCACGTTCATTGCTCTGTCCGGCCTCCAGGTGGGAAGGATGGTAACACCTTCCACCACTTCTTTTGCCTTCCTGTGATGTTCCAGAGTGGAAACAGGATCATCTGTCGTGCAAAGGATCTCCACCTTCATGTCTCTGAGAAGTTTCTGAGGTGTCATCTCAGGAAGCTTCTTTTTCGTTTCTTCCCATATCTCTTCTGCCGTCTCTTCTGAAATTACCTTCTTTATGTTGAACCTTCTCCAGAGATCAAGGTGTATCCACTCATAGGTTGGATTCCCCACAAATCTTGGAAACACCTTTGCGAGTGCAAGCCACTTCTCTTTGTTACTTCTCGACCCGGTTATGTACTCTTCTGAAATACCACAGCGTCTCATGAGTTCCCACACATAATGATCTGTTGCACCCTCTACCTCCCAGATATCGCTCCAGGGTTTGTTCTCAACGATGTCTTTCGCATCCAGATGGTTGTGTGGATCCACAATGGGAAGATCCTTGACCTCATTGAACAATCGCACAGCTGCTCTGTTTGTCAGAAGGTAATCCTCTCCAAGAAACATACATCCACCTCCATTTGAAAATGGTTTTCTCAAAAAGAAAATCTTCATGGTATTATTATAATTGATTGTAGACAAAGAAGAAAATCAGGGAGGCAGATAATTTGAATACCCTCAAAAAAGCCTTTGAAATACTGGATTTCATCGTAAAGAATCCTGGCGATGTAAGTGTTTCTGAAATAGCCGAAAAGTTCAATATGAGCGTTTCAAACGCATACAAATACATGATCGTTCTCGAAGAGAAAGGGTTTGTTCTCAGAAAAAAAGACAAGAGATACGTACCGGGGTACAAATTGATAGAGTACGGTTCATTCGTTCTGAGGCGCTTCAACATTAGGGATATAGCTCACGACCATCTCGTGGATATCATGAAAAGAACGGGGGAAACAGTACACCTGATTTTGAAAGATGGCTTCGAGGGAGTTTACATAGACAAGGTGGAGGGTGAGCAGAGCATTCCTATGGTCTCAAGACTTGGTATGAAAGTCGACCTTTACTCCACAGCCTCTGGTAAATCCATTCTCGCCTTCGTTCCCGAAAAAGAATTGAAGGAATACCTGAAAATTGTGGAACTAAAACCAAAAACCCCAAACACCATCACGAATCCCAGAGTACTGAAGAGAGAGCTTGAAAAAATTAGAAAGCGAGGATACGCCGTAGACAACGAAGAAAACGAAATAGGTATCATGTGTGTGGGAGTTCCTATATTTGATCACAACGGATATCCGGTGGCTGGAGTGAGTATTTCCGGGGTTGCACGAAAGTTCACAGAGGAAAAAATAGAAGAATACTCCGATGTACTCAAAGAAAAGGCAGAAGAAATATCCAGAAAACTTGGATATTGAAATCCGTAGATCTATGATTTTTGGTTTTTTCGAAACATTATTAAACATCACATATCAGGAGGGATGAAGATGGAAGAGCTCTTCAAAAAACACAAGATTGTAGCCGTGCTGAGGGCAAACAGTGTGGAAGAAGCGAAAGAAAAGGCGTTGGCTGTTTTTGAAGGAGGAGTTCACCTCATCGAAATCACCTTCACTGTTCCAGACGCTGACACAGTCATCAAAGAACTCTCGTTCCTCAAGGAAAAAGGTGCCATAATAGGTGCAGGTACAGTGACGAGTGTCGAACAGTGCAGAAAAGCTGTAGAAAGTGGAGCAGAGTTCATCGTCAGTCCACACCTTGACGAAGAAATCTCTCAATTCTGCAAAGAAAAAGGTGTCTTCTACATGCCCGGTGTGATGACACCCACCGAACTTGTAAAAGCCATGAAACTCGGTCACACGATTTTGAAACTCTTCCCTGGAGAAGTGGTGGGACCTCAGTTTGTAAAAGCGATGAAAGGACCGTTCCCCAATGTGAAATTCGTGCCCACTGGAGGCGTGAATCTGGACAACGTGTGTGAGTGGTTCAAAGCCGGAGTCCTCGCTGTTGGTGTTGGAAGTGCTCTTGTGAAAGGAACACCAGACGAGGTGAGAGAAAAAGCAAAAGCGCTCGTAGAAAAGATCAGGGGGTGCACAGAATGAAGGTGGTAACTTTTGGAGAGATCATGTTGAGACTCTCACCACCAGATCATAAGAGGATCTTCCAGACAGACAGCTTCGACGTCACCTACGGCGGAGCAGAAGCGAACGTAGCGGCTTTTCTTGCTCAGATGGGACTCGATGCGTACTTTGTGACAAAACTACCAAACAACCCGCTGGGGGACGCTGCAGCAGGACATCTCAGAAAGTTCGGTGTGAAGACAGACTACATAGCAAGAGGTGGAAATCGAATAGGTATTTACTTCCTCGAAATAGGGGCTTCTCAGAGACCGAGTAAAGTTGTCTACGACAGAGCACACTCTGCCATTTCTGAGGCAAAAAGGGAAGACTTCGACTGGGAGAAAATTTTGGATGGTGCCAGATGGTTCCACTTCTCAGGAATTACTCCTCCCCTTGGAAAAGAACTCCCTTTCATCCTTGAAGACGCCTTGAAAGTCGCCAGAGAAAAAGGTGTGACGGTGAGCTGTGATCTCAACTACAGAGCAAGACTCTGGACAAAAGAAGAGGCACAGAAGGTGATGATTCCATTCATGGAATACGTGGATGTTCTGATTGCAAACGAAGAAGACATAGAAAAAGTCCTTGGTATCTCGGTTGAAGGTCTCGATCTTAAGACAGGAAAACTGAACAGAGAATCGTACGCGAAGATAGCAGAAGAAGTCAATAAGAAGTACAACTTCAAGACGGTTGGTATCACTCTCAGAGAAAGCATATCCGCAACTGTGAATTACTGGTCTGTCATGGTTTTTGAAAATGGTCAGCCCCATTTCTCGAACAGATATGAAATACATATCGTGGACAGAGTGGGAGCCGGAGACAGCTTTGCAGGGGCTCTCATCTACGGAAGTTTGATGGAATTTGACCCGCAGAAGAAAGCCGAATTCGCAGCAGCCGCTTCCTGTCTCAAGCACACGATACCTGGGGATTTCGCGGTACTTAGCGTAGAAGAGATAGAGAAACTCGCATCTGGTGCTACCTCCGGTCGAGTGGAAAGATAAGGAGGTGAAAACGTGCGTCTCAACAGGGAAACGATAAAAGATAGAGCAGCTTGGGAAAAGATAGGTGTCAGGCCTCCGTATTTCGATCTCGACGAAGTAGAGAAAAATACAAAAGAACAACCGAAATGGGTTCATTTCGGTGGTGGAAACATATTCAGGGGATTCGTTGCGGCAGTGCTTCAGAATCTCCTCGAAGAGGGAAAGGAAGACACCGGAATCAATGTGATAGAACTCTTCGACTACGAAGTCATAGACAAAGTTTACAAACCGTACGACAATTTATCGATAGCGGTCACAATAAAACCCGACGGAGATTTTGAAAAGAGAATCATAGCGAGCGTGATGGAAGCTCTCAAGGGAGATCCTTCGCATCCAGACTGGGAAAGAGCAAAAGAAATCTTCAGAAATCCTTCTCTTCAGCTCGCTTCTCTCACCATCACAGAAAAAGGCTACAACATAGAAGATCAGGCCGGGAACCTCTTTCCTCAGGTGATGGAGGACATGAAAAACGGTCCTGTCTCACCCCAAACATCGATGGGAAAAGTGGCTGCACTTCTTTACGAAAGATTCAAAGCAGGAAGACTTCCTATCGCTCTTCTCAGCCTCGATAATTTCTCAAGAAATGGCGAAAAACTCTACAGCTCTGTGAAAAGAATTTCCGAGGAGTGGGTTAAAAACGGTCTGGTGGAAAAAGATTTCATTGATTATCTGGAAAAAGACGTTGCTTTCCCATGGAGTATGATAGACAAGATTGTACCGGGTCCTTCAGAATTCATAAAAGAGCACTTAGAAAAACTTGGAATAGGGGGAATGGAAATCTTTGTGACATCCAAGAGGACCCACATCGCTCCTTTCGTAAACATGGAATGGGCTCAGTATCTGGTGATAGAAGACAGCTTTCCGAACGGCCGGCCAAAACTCGAAGGAGCAGATAGGAACGTTTTTCTGACAGACAGAGAAACTGTTGAGAAGGCAGAAAGAATGAAGGTGACAACCTGTCTCAATCCTCTTCACACAGCGCTGGCCATCTTCGGTTGCCTTCTGGGATACAAAAAGATCGCAGACGAAATGAAAGACCCCCTCCTGAAAAAACTTGTAGAAGGTGTGGGAGAAGAGGGAATAAAAGTTGCGGTAGATCCTGGTATCATAAATCCAAGAGAATTCTTGAACGAAGTGATAAACATCAGACTTCCCAATCCGTATCTGCCAGACACACCGCAGAGAATAGCAACGGATACCTCTCAAAAGATGCCTATCAGGTTCGGCGAAACTATAAAGGCATACCACGAAAGACCAGATCTGGATCCAAGGAATCTGAAATACATACCACTTGTGATAGCGGGATGGTGCAGATACCTCATGGGAATAGACGATGAAGGAAAAGAAATGCAGCTCAGTCCAGATCCCCTTCTTGAGAACCTGAGGTCTTACGTTTCAAAGATAAAATTCGGCGATCCCGAATCCACGGATGATCATCTGAAACCGATCCTTTCCAGCCAGCAGCTTTTCAGAGTGAACCTGTACGAAGTAGGACTTGGAGAAAAAATAGAAGAACTGTTCAAGAAAATGATCACAGGGCCGGGAGCTGTGAGGAAAACACTCGAAGAAGTCGTTGGGAGGGAAAATGAATGAAGCTTGTCTTCAGATGGTATGGTGAAAAACACGATACCGTGACACTGGAACAAATACGTCAGATCCCAGGAGTAGAAGGAGTCGTAGGAGCTCTGTTTGACATACCTGTGGGAGAAGTCTGGCCACTTGAGGAAATAATGAAGCTGAAAGAAACCGTTGAAAAAGCGGGATTGAAACTCGAAGTTATCGAGAGTGTGAACGTCCACGAAGACATAAAACTGGGTCTTCCCACAAGGGACAGGTATATAGAGAACTACAAGGAAACGATCAGAAACCTGGCAAAGGCCGGTGTGAAGGTAGTCTGCTACAACTTCATGCCCGTATTCGACTGGATGAGAACGGATCTACACAAAAAACTCCCGGATGGTTCTGAAACGATGGAGTACGATCACCGTCTCATCGAAGGGGTAACACCAGACGAACTCATAAAACGAGTGAAAGAGGGCTCTCAGGGTTTCGTCCTCCCAGGATGGGAATGGGACAGACTGGAGAAACTGAGAGAAACCTTCGAACTCTACAAGAACGTAGATGAAGAAAAACTCTTCGAAAACCTGGTTTATTTTCTCGAAAGAGTTATCCCCGTTTGTGAAGAATGCGATGTGAAACTCGCAATACACCCGGATGATCCACCATGGAGTATTTTTGGCCTGCCAAGGATTATAACAAACAAGGAAAACATAGAGAGAATGTTGAAAGCTGTTGACAGCCCCTACAACGGAATAACGTTCTGCATGGGATCACTCGGAGCAAATCCTGAGAACAACATACCTGAGATGATAAGATACTTCGGAAAGATGGGCAGGATCCACTTTGCACACGTGAGAAACCTGAAGTTCACCGGTGAGAAGAGTTTCTACGAAACTGCACATCCTTCCTTCTGCGGTTCTCACGATCTCTTTGAAGTGATGAAAGCGTTTCATGACATAGGCTACGAAGGGTACATACGTCCTGATCATGGAAGACTGATCTGGGGTGAAAAGGCACGTCCCGGCTATGGACTCTACGACAGGGCACTCGGAGCAACCTACATTCTCGGTCTCTGGGAAGCTATCGACAAAATGAAAAAGAGATACTGCTGAAAATAAGGGGGCATCGCCCCCTCATTTTCTTTCTTCTATCTTTTTCTCCAGCACCTCTTTTATCGCGTAATAACAAGGCTTGGGATTGTAATTCTCGTCGAATAGCAACGCTTTTCCGTACCCTTTGAAAAAGCCGGGAACCCAGGAGTATTTGTCTGTGAATCCCCAGAACTGGATCGCTTTAACCGCAGGGTTGTCCAAGCATATATCGAAGATCTTCGCACAAATTTCGGCCTGTTTTTTCAAGTAATAATCTTCCGAACCACTGAGAGGAATTCTCACATCCATCTCTGTGATGTATATTTGAAGACCGAGTTTCGCAAATCTCTCCAAATTCCTTCTGAAACTGTCATAATTGAGCCCTCTGTAGTCTATGTGCATCTGAAATCCTATTCCATCTACAGGTACTCCCTTTTCTTTCAGCTCTTTTATCATGTTGTAGACGAAGTTCGATTTTGCGTTGATTTCTTCTATGCTGTAGTCGTTGTAGATGAGAATCGCATCTGGATCGGCTTCTTTTGTCCATCTGAACGCTTTTTCAATGTATTCAGGACCGATCGTCTTGTACCACACGCTTTCCCTGTAGGTTCCAGAATCGCTCACCGCTTCGTTCACCACATCCCAGATCTTCACTCTACCTTTGAAATGAGACACCACCGTTTTTATGTGGTCTTCAAGAACGTTCAAAAGTTCTTCCTTTGTCCATTCTCTACCAGTGATCCATCCAGGAAGCTGGTTGTGCCAGACAAGAGTGTGCCCATGCACGATCATGTTGTTTTCTTCTGCAAACTCAACGTGTTTTTCAGCGGGAGTGAAATTGTATCTGTCTCTTTCTGGATGGATCGTATCCCACTTCATCTGGTTCTCGGGAGTCAGGATGTTGAATTCTCTTCTTGCAACTTCCATGTACTTTTCTTCGTCGGAAAGAGACCAAAAGTTGTTGATTGCAGCAAAACCAATATAGATGTTCAGCTTTTCTGCGAGCTCTCTCAGAGATACATTTTGAGAGCTGAAAACCGGAACACATCCCAACAAAAGGATCAGCACAGAAGGTAATATTTTCATAACATGAAACCTCCTTCCCTATGATTTAACGAAAATATGATACCAGAAAGGAAAAAAGAGAAAAAAGAAGAAAAACGACAATATTTTGAAATAATCTTTTACAAACGCAGATAACCTCCATTATTCTAGAAAAACGCACCTTGATTTTCTCGGAGATTTACATTAAAATATTTCCCGAAAGGAAAAAAATATAACATACAATCAAGGGAGGTGAGTTTTCATGAAGAAGTTTCTTGTAGTTTTGTTCGTCGTTTCCATGTTCAGTCTGTTCTTTGCACAGCTTCCACCCAATATTCCGAGGAATGAGACTTTCATTGCGCAGGTTTTGACCGGAAGAGCAGCCAACCCCACCAACTTCAACGTGTGGACAGGATGGGTTTGGCAGGACAGGGGTGTTCAGAACTTGCTTCTGGAACCGCTCTGGTACGTGGATTTCGCAACTGGAGAGATCATAAACGCACTTGCCGAATCTCTCCCGACCTACAATTCTGACTTCACAGAACTCACCATCAAACTCAGAAAAGGTGTATATTGGAGCGATGGAGAACCATTCACAGCGGATGACGTTGTGTTCACAATCGAAACAATCATGAGCACTCCAGCGTTTGGATACCATCAGGAACTGGTCAACGAGGTTGAAAACGTCGAGAAATTGGACGACTACACCGTGAAAATAAAACTCAAGAGACCAAACGCCAGGTTCCACACTTATTTCCTCGACAGATGGGGCGGAATAAGACCTATGCCAAAACACGTTTTTGAAAAGGTTGAAGATCCTGTTAACTTTGAATTCAATCCACCCGTTGGAACCGGCCCATACGTGCTCCATTCTGTCGATCCAGGAGGATACTGGACACTCTGGCAGAGAAGAGAAGACTGGGACAGAACACCGACTGGTATGCTCTTTGGAATGCCACAACCCAAGTACGTACTCTTCATAGATTACGGTTCCCCGGAAAAACAGGTCCTTGCCATGGCACAGCATCAGCTTGACGAAGCAATCCTCACGATAGAAGCGCTCAAAGCGGTTCTCAACAGAGTCAAAACAGCCAGAGCCTGGAGGAAAAACTTCCCGTGGACTGTAAACAACGATCCATGTGTGACAGGATTTGTCTTCAACACAGCGAAAGAGCCATTCAACAACATCGAAGTTAGATGGGCACTCACACTCGCAATTGATATTGTTGAATACGCTGCCAACGCTTTCGATGGTGCCGTAACGCTTTCGCCTATCCACATACCACTTTCAACCGCATACTACAACTGGTATTTCGCAAGGCTTGAAGACTGGCTCAAAAATTACGAAATCGATCTTGGAAACGGAGAGAAATTCAAGCCATACGATCCAGAAGCAGGCCTTAGGTTAGCAGAATATGCAAAGAAGAGAGGCTATTCTGTACCTGATAATCCTGAAATAATTAAGAGAACTTTCGGACCTGGTTGGTGGAAGTATGCCCCCGATGTTGCAGCAAAACTTCTGGAAAAGAACGGATTCTACAGAGATAAGAATGGAAAATGGCATCTGCCGAATGGAGATCTGTGGCAGATAACAATAATTGCCCCCACCAATCCATCTGATCCTGCTTACAGAAACGCATTTGCTCTCTCCCAGGCGTGGAAGAAATTCGGAATAGATGCGGTCGTTCAGACTTCCGAAAATGCAAACTCGTTTGGTTCGGAGGGTAACTTCGATGTTCACACCGCATGGCCAGCCGCAGAACCTTGGGGTGGTCATCCAGACCTTTACAGGACACTCTATCCATTCCATTCTGAGTACGTTGTTCCAATAGGTGAAAATGCAACATGGGGTAATTACTGCAGGTGGTCCGACCCAAGGCTTGACAAAATAATCGAAGAACTCAAGAATACACCATGGGGTAACACTCAAAAACTCATAGAACTCGGTACCGAAGCTCTTAAGATAATCGTTGAAGGACTTCCAAGTGTTCCGACATTCAACTATCCTGGTGTTATCGCATGGGATGAATACTACTGGACGAATTATCCTGGAGCAGAAAATCCATACTCGCAGCCCTACCAGCACTGGCCGAACTTCAAGTACATGCTCCCGAAGCTGAAACCAACCGGTAGAAAATGATGTAAAATACTTTCAAACAGGGGGCCGGGGGGACAACCCCCGGTCCTTTAAAGAGAAGAGGAGGGCAGATACCTTGAGCTTTGTAAGGAGATACCTGCTTCCAAGATTGATAACTTACTTTCTCGTGGTTTTTGTGGGTTTAACGATTGTGTTTTTCTTGCCGAGATTCCTTCCGAGTGATCCTATACAGGCTTACATCGATCGACTCATAACACAGGGAGGAAATTTGAATCCAGAGTACTTCGACAAACTTGTGGAAACGATCAAGGAACTTTATGGTTTGCAGGGAAGCCTGTGGGATCAGTACGTCAACTTCTGGAAAAGACTTTTAAAAGGCGATTTTGGTCCTTCATACTTTCAGTTTCCAACTCCTGTGATGAAATTAATAAGACAATCATTGCCCTGGACTGCCTGGCTCTTGTTTGTAACGACTGTCATTTCCTGGATCATAGGAAACATTCTTGGAGGACTCGCAGGATACTTCTCTGACAGAAAATGGGTGAAGATTCTCGATGGTATTGCGATGGTGATAAGACCGATGCCGTACTACATCCTCGCACTCGGACTTTTGATCCTCCTTGCGTATATACTTCCCATCTTTCCAATCGGCGGAGGTTTTGCAATAGGAATGCAGTTCACCTTCAGCTGGGAAAACCTGCTGATACTCCTAAAACACGCTTTCCTTCCAGCTCTTTCTTTAGTTCTAATAGGTGTGTTTTCCTGGTTTCAAGCCATGAAGCTTGTGGTTCAAAGTGTGAAAACAGAAGACTACGTGAAATACGCAAAGATGGGAGGAATAGAAGAAAGAAGAATCGTTCGAAGATATGTCATAAGAAACGCTATGTTACCACAGATAACGGGTCTTGCTCTCTCTCTGGGACAGATCTTTGGAGGTGCTTTGATCACAGAGATCGTGTTCTCCTATCCCGGTATTGGATCTCTTCTTTACAACGCCATTTTCACGGGTGATTACAATCTCTTAATGGGTATAAGTACCCTCTCCATACTTCTCGTTACAACCAGTATACTTGTGATCGATCTGCTTTATCCACTGTTTGATCCGAGAGTGAGATACAGATGAAAAAGGAGTGGAAAGAATGCAGGTGTTGAAGGATCTGTTGAGAGATACACGTTTCAGATTCGGTTTCATAGTTCTTCTGGTACTTTTGACACTCTCTATCCTGTCTTTCTTTTCACCGTACAACCCGTACCTGTGGAATCAGGTCCCGAGGGATCTTCCACCCCATTGGCCTCACATACTTGGAACCAACTCGATGGGACAGGACATTTTCTGGAAACTCACTTTCGCTGTGAGAAACTCACTTGTCATGTCACTGATCGCGGGACTTGTATCGAGAATCATAGCCATGATCGTTGGTATGATAGCCGGATACAAAGGAGGAGCCGCAGATAGGGTCCTGACATTTCTCAGCGATTCTTTCCTTGTGATACCACTTTTCATAATAATAGTTCTGGTTGCTTCTATTGTAAAGGGACGTTTGAGTCTTCCCATGCTTGGGCTTCTCCTTGGAGTCTTTGGTTGGGCATGGGATGCGAGAGTGATCAGGTCTCAGGTTTTGAGTTTGAGGGAAAGAGATTTCACCTACACTGCTCTTCTCTCTGGATCAAAAGCTCTTTCGATCGTTTTCAAAGAGTATCTACCGTTTCTGATACCGCTCATATTCGCCACTCTCATAGGTAACATGTCCTGGGCTATTGGAATGGAAATCACACTCGCGATACTGGGTGTGTCGAACCTGGACATACCCACACTCGGTACCATGCTTCAATGGTCGATAAACTACCAGGCCCTTCTACTGGGATACTGGTGGTGGGTGCTGACTCCTGTTTTAACGTCTATCTTTTTGTTCATAGCGCTGTACTTGATTTCCATCAGCATCAGTGAGTATCTGGATCCGAGGATGAGGATACAGAGAATAGGACAGGCATGAGGTGATAGCGGTGGAAGTGTTGAGAACAGAAAATCTCAAGTCTTATTACATTCTGGACATATTCGGAAAAAAGAGAGTAGTGAAAGCAGTGGACGAGGTGAACATTTCGATCATGGAGAACGAGATATACGGTATCGCAGGAGAGAGCGGATGTGGAAAGAGCACTCTTTTGAGAGCTCTCTTTGCTGCAATAGAACCACCACAGAGAATAGTGGGAGGAAAGGTCTTGTACAGAGAAAACGGAAAAGAAGTGGATGTTTATTCTCTGAGCGATGAAGAGAGAAGAAAACTCAGATGGAATTTCATTTCCTACGTTCCTCAAGGATCTATGAGTGTTCTCAATCCCGTGGTGAAGATAAAAGAGACCTTCAAGGATTTCATAGAAAGCCACACGACTGGAAAGACGAAAGAAGAAGCGTACGAGATGGCAAAAGAACACATAAGAGAGCTGGGGCTTCCAATAGAAATTCTCAACGCCTATCCACACCAGCTATCTGGTGGAATGAGGCAGAGGGTAACGATCGCCCTTGCAACCGTTCTGTCACCGAAGGTGATCATAGCGGACGAGCCGACGACGGCTCTCGACGTTGTGACTCAGAGAGGTGTGATCCAGCTTCTCAAGGAGATACAATCTTCAAGACAGAACACCATCATCCTTGTCACACACGATATGGGGGTTCATGCGAACGTGACAGACAGGATAGCAATCATGTACGCAGGAAAGATCATAGAAGAAGGGAAAACAGAAGAGATCTTTGAAAACCCCTTGCATCCCTACACGAAGTATCTGATCTACTCGCTTCCAAAGTTTGGAGACAAAGGAAGGAGAGAAAGCGCTCCTGGAAGTCCTCCGTCACTCGCCGATCTTCCACCAGGATGCAGTTTCCATCCAAGATGTCCACATGCGTTCGATAGGTGCAAAAAAGAAGTACCCCCTCTCAAGGAATACCTGCCGGGCCACAGAGTTGCATGCTGGTTAGTAGAGGAGGGAAAGAATGCCGCTTCTTGAGATAAAAAATCTGACGAAGATCTTCACCATAGGGAGCATCTTCTCCAGAACGAGAATAGTGGCTGTGGATAACGTGAACTTCGATATAAAAGAAGCAGAGATCTTCACCCTCGCTGGAGAGAGCGGCTGTGGAAAGACCACGACCGCCAAGATCATCCTCGGCTTTGAAGAACCCACCTCCGGTGAGATCATCTACAAAGGAAGAAAGATCGATCGTGTGCATCAGAACGAAAAGGAAAGAAGAGAGCTTCTAAAAGAAATACAGGCAGTCTTCCAGAATCCGTTCTCCACGTTCAACCCCCTCAGGAAGGTGGACAGGTACTTCTATGAGACACTCTTCAACCTTGGCATAGCGGATACAAAAAAGAAGGCAGAAGAGATCATCAAAGAGAAACTCTCCGCAGTCGGTATCTCCTTTGAAGAATTCTCCGAGAAGTACCCAAGTGAGTTCTCGGGAGGTCAGCTTCAAAGAATTTCCATCGCAAGGGCACTTCTCACGAATCCTTCTCTTCTCGTTGCAGACGAACCTGTCTCGATGGTCGACGCTTCTTTGAGAATGTCGATCGTGAACCTCTTCAAGGATCTCAAAGAACAGTACGGTGTGAGCGTGCTCTACATCACCCACGATCTCACAACGGCCTACTACGTCTCTGACAGAATCGCCGTCATGTTCAGAGGAAACATAGTGGAACTGGGACCCGCAGAGAAAGTTCTCATGGAACCAAAGCATCCATACACCCAGCTTTTGAGGGAATCCGTTCCAGAACCGGATCCGAAGAAAAAGTGGGACATCAGGATAAAACTGTCCGAGACAGAGCAGGCAGAGTATCTGAGACAGGGCTGCAAGTTCGCAGGAAGATGTCCAAAGGTCATGGATATATGCAGAAAGGAGCCTCCTCCGTATTTTGAAGTAGATGGTGTGCAGGTGAAATGCTGGTTGTACAGATGATCCACCTTCATGGTTTCAATAACAGATGAGGAGGGAAAAATATGGAACTGTACAGGGATCCTTCGCAACCCATTGAAGTGAGAGTGAGAGATCTTCTTTCCAGAATGACGCTGGAAGAGAAAGCAGCCCAGCTTGGGTCTGTCTGGGGTTACGAACTGATAGACGAGAGAGGAAAGTTCAGTAGAGAAAAAGCAAAAGAACTCCTCAAAAATGGTATTGGTCAGGTCACGAGGCCCGGTGGATCGACGAACCTTGAACCTCAAGAAGCCGCGGAACTTGTGAACGAAATACAGAGATTTCTCGTGGAAGAAACACGCCTTGGAATTCCTGCGATGATACACGAGGAATGTCTCACCGGTTACATGGGACTTGGAGGAACCAACTTCCCTCAGGCAATAGCAATGGCGAGTACATGGGATCCGGATCTCATAGAAAAAATGACCACCGCCATCAGAGAGGATATGAGAAAGATAGGAGCACATCAGGGTCTCGCACCCGTTCTGGATGTCGCAAGAGACCCGAGGTGGGGAAGAACGGAAGAAACGTTCGGAGAATCTCCCTACCTGGTGGCGAGGATGGGAGTCTCTTACGTAAAAGGCCTCCAAGGTGAGGATATCAAAAAAGGTGTCGTTGCCACAGTGAAACACTTCGCCGGATACAGCGCTTCTGAAGGCGGAAAGAACTGGGCCCCAACGAACATTCCGGAGAGGGAATTCAAAGAGGTCTTTCTCTTTCCGTTCGAAGCGGCTGTTAAAGAAGCGAATGTGCTTTCTGTGATGAACTCCTACAGCGAGATAGACGGTGTCCCATGTGCAGCGAACAGGAAACTCCTCACAGACATTCTCAGAAAAGACTGGGGGTTCAAAGGAATCGTCGTTTCTGACTATTTCGCTGTGAAAGTTCTGGAAGATTATCACAGAATAGCAAGGGATAAGTCAGAAGCCGCAAGACTCGCGCTCGAAGCGGGGATAGATGTTGAACTTCCGAAGACAGAATGTTATCAATATTTGAAAGACCTTGTTGAAAAAGGCATCATCTCCGAAGCTTTGATCGACGAGGCAGTCGCCAGGGTGCTGAGGCTGAAGTTCATGCTCGGACTCTTCGAGAATCCCTACGTTGAGGTGGAAAAAGCGAAAATAGAAAGCCACAAAGACATCGCACTCGATATAGCAAGGAAATCCATTATCCTTCTCAAGAATGATGGAATTTTGCCTCTTCAGAAAAACAAAAAAGTTGCCCTGATCGGACCGAACGCGGGTGAGGTGAGAAATCTCCTCGGAGATTACATGTATCTTGCACACATAAGGGCTCTCCTCGACAACATAGACGATGTCTTTGGAAATCCTCAGATCCCGAGAGAAAACTACGAAAGACTGAAGAAGAGCATAGAAGAACATATGAAGAGTATTCCGAGTGTTCTCGACGCCTTCAAAGAAGAAGGGATCGAATTCGAATACGCAAAGGGCTGTGAAGTGACAGGGGAAGACAGAAGCGGCTTCGAAGAGGCGATAGAAATTGCAAAGAAATCCGACGTTGCCATCGTTGTCGTAGGAGACAAATCTGGACTCACCCTTGATTGCACAACCGGTGAGTCCAGAGACATGGCAAACCTCAAGCTTCCAGGAGTCCAGGAAGAACTCGTCCTCGAAGTCGCAAAGACAGGAAAACCCGTCGTTCTTGTCCTCATCACGGGAAGACCCTACTCACTCAAAAACGTCGTCGACAAGGTGAACGCCATCCTTCAGGTGTGGCTTCCGGGGGAGGCGGGAGGAAGAGCGATCGTTGACATCATCTACGGAAAGGTGAATCCCTCTGGAAAACTCCCGATCAGTTTCCCAAGAAGCGCTGGTCAGATTCCTGTCTTCCACTACGTCAAACCCTCCGGAGGAAGGTCTCACTGGCACGGAGACTACGTAGACGAGAGCACAAAGCCTCTTTTCCCGTTTGGGCACGGTTTGTCTTACACGAAGTTCGAGTACAGCAACCTCCGGATCGAGCCGAAGGAAGTGCCACCGGCCGGTGAGGTGGTGATAAAGGTGGACGTGGAAAACACTGGAGACAGAGACGGAGACGAGGTGGTTCAGCTTTACATCGGTCGTGAGTTTGCGAGCGTCACAAGGCCTGTGAAAGAGCTGAAGGGCTTCAAGAGGGTTTCTTTGAAGGCGAAAGAGAAGAAGACTGTCGTGTTCAGGCTTCACATGGACGTGCTCGCCTACTACGACAGAGACATGAAACTCGTGGTCGAACCGGGTGAATTCAAAGTGATGGTAGGAAGCTCTTCTGAAGACATCAGACTCACTGGTTCCTTCACTGTGGTCGGTGAAAAAAGAGAAGTGGTGGGAATGAGGAAATTCTTCACGGAAGCCTGCGAGGAGTGATAAAAGATGGCCTTTTTCGATTTACCACTCGAAGAACTGAAGAAATATCGTCCAGAGCGGTACGAAGAGAAAGACTTCGATGAGTTCTGGGAAGGGACACTCGCAGAGAACGAAAAGTTCCCCTTAGACCCCGTCTTCGAGAGGATGGAGTCTCACCTCAAAACAGTCGAAGCGTACGATGTAACTTTCTCCGGATACATGGGACAGAGGATCAAGGGGTGGCTCCTTGTTCCAAAACTGGAAGAAGAAAAACTTCCCTGCGTTGTGCAGTACATAGGATACAACGGTGGAAGAGGATTCCCTCACGACTGGCTGTTCTGGCCTTCTATGGGTTACATATGTTTCGTCATGGATACTCGAGGACAGGGAAGCGGCTGGATGAAAGGAGATACACCGGATTACCCTGAGGATCCCGTTGACCCTCAGTATCCAGGATTCATGACAAGAGGAATACTGGATCCCAGAACTTACTACTACAGACGAGTCTTCACGGACGCTGTCAGAGCCGTTGAAGCCGCTGCTTCTTTTCCTCGGGTAGATCACGAAAGAATCGTGATAGCTGGAGGCAGTCAGGGTGGCGGAATAGCCCTTGCGGTGAGCGCTCTCTCAAAGAAAGCAAAGGCTCTTCTGTGCGATGTGCCGTTTCTGTGTCACTTCAGAAGGGCAGTGCAGCTTGTGGATACGCATCCATACGCGGAGATCACGAACTTTCTAAAGACCCACAGGGACAAGGAAGAAATCGTGTTCAGGACTCTTTCCTATTTCGATGGAGTGAACTTCGCAGTCAGAGCGAAGATCCCTGCGCTGTTTTCTGTGGGTCTCATGGACAACATTTGTCCTCCTTCAACGGTTTTTGCTGCCTACAATCACTACGCTGGGCCGAAGGAAATCAGAATCTATCCGTACAACAACCACGAGGGAGGAGGCTCTTTCCAGGCAATTGAACAGGTGAAATTCTTGAAGAGACTATTTGAGAAAGGCTAGCGGTCTTCCTGTGACAGGATGTTCGAGTACCACGAATTCCGTTTCGAACGTATTCCGGAGCACCTCTTCGGTCACCACCTCTGGGGGTGCTCCGGTTTTTATCATCTCACCGTTTTTCATAACGCCTATTCGATCACACAGAGCAGATGCCACGTTTATGTCGTGGAAAACGGAGATGATGGTTTTTCCCGATTCTTTCAACCTTTTCAACACGTTTCCCACAAGACTCACGTTGTTGTAATCCAGATGGGCTGTGAGTTCATCGATGAGCAGGATTTCCGTGTCCTGCGCAATCGCTTTCGATAGCACAACCTTTCTACGCTCTCCAGAGCTCAATGTCCAGAAGTTTCTGTCGACAAATTTCAGTGTTCCGGTTAGCTTCAGACTTTTCAGGACTATCTCCTCATCCTTTCTGGACGTTCCACTCAGAAGACTCAAGTGTGGAAGCCGTCCCATTTCGACTATCTCTTTTACAGTGAAGTCGTAGGAGGGAAAGAAATCCTGAGAAACGAGGGTTACTATCTTCGCCATCTCTTTTCTCGAAGTCTCCCACGGTATCCTACCGAGGAGCTGAACCGTTCCTTTCTGAGGACGAAAAATCCCCACAAGGATCTTTAAAAGAGTAGTCTTTCCGGAGCCGTTCGGTCCGACGATGCCGAAAAACTCCCCTTTTTTCACAGAAAGGTTTATGTTTTTCAGAGAGAATCCGCCTCTGTATTGGAAGAACAAATTTTCAATCCTTACAATCTCCACTTCACACACCTCTTTTCATGAGGAAAGCAAGGAAAGGTGCTCCAATCAACGCCGTTACAACGCCGACTGGAAGCTCCGTGGGAGAAAAGAAGGTTCTGGCTGCCGTGTCGCATAGTGTAAGGAGAACTCCTCCCACAATCAAACTTGAAAGGACGGACTTCAGAAAATTTGGGCCAACAAGGTAGCGAGAGATGTGAGGAACTATGAGACCGACGAAACCGATAACACCGCTTCTGGAGACGAGAAATGCCGTGATGAGATTCCCAAAAAGAAAAGTGACAACTTTCAATCTCTCAACGTTGACTCCGAGAACGAAGGCCTCTTCTTCTCCAAGCGCCATGGCGTTCAGATGTTTGGAGAAGATCAAAGAGTAAAGTAGAAACGGGATGACTACCACCAGGTAGAAGAGAACATCCTCCCACGTGCTCCCTGAAAAGCTTCCAAAGAGCCACATAGAAATGGTGGTCACATTCCTTTTCAAAAGAACGATCGTCATGTAAGTGAGAGAGCTGAACAACGTGCTTACCACCACTCCAGAAAGCACGATGGTTGTTACCGGAAAGCGGCCCTCTTTCCTTGCAATGAGAAGGGTCAAGAGTGACGCTATCATAGAGAAACCAAAGCTGAGAAGTGGAATTCTGTATATCCAGGAGATTCCGAAGATTTCAGCGAGGTAAAACGACACAACGGTACCGAAAGATGCACCCGAGGAGATTCCAAGGAGATACGGATCAACAAGAGGATTCTTCAAAAGATTCTGAAACGAATTTCCCACGATCGAAAGACCGGCTCCAACCAGAAAACTTGCCAGAACCCTTGGAATTCTGAGAGAAAGAATCCTTTCGACCCCGGGGTTTTCTTTCAAACCAAAGAGGACCCCCAGCACTTCAAGGGGGTCCAGAGGCACACTTCCAAAGAAGATTCCAAGAAGAAAACTGAGTATCAGTATCGGAAAAACGAGTTTTCTCACTCACCTTTTCCTCCGTAGAAAAATTCATAGAACAAATCGAGGAGTTCAAACACATCGGGAGAAGGTTGAGAGGCCACGTTTCCATCCACTGCAAAGACCCTTTTGTTCTTCACTGCGTTTATTTCTTTGAAAGGTTCAAAATTGAGTATTTTCTTTATCTCTTCGTTCTCCGTTCCAGAGATGTAAACTCCAACTATTATCACATCAGGATTTTGAGACACAACATACTCAAGAGAAAGCTGTGGCCAGCCGTTCGGCCCTGCGATTCCGGAAGCAATGTTCACCCCGCCCGCCAGAGAGATGATCTCGTTGAGATAGGATCCCATTCCACACGTCCAGATATCCTTCACATCAGGACCGGGAGATGAGATCAGGTAGAGTACCTTGGGACGCTTCGATGGAGGAACGTTGTAGGTCTTCTTTCCTATCTCAAGCATTTTCTCTCTCAGCTTTTCCGATTTCTCCAGGGCAAGGTCTCGACGATCAAAGATCGTTCCAAGAAGGACCACGTCTCTGATGATGTCGTTGAGAGAATTCGGATTCACAACAAGGACCTTTAAACCTGCTTCCTCAAGTTTTGGAACTTCGGGAAGCTGAAATCCGCCGAACATCAGAACGAGATCGGGATTCAGACTCACCACCTTTTCGATGTTCGCAGGAACCATCGCACCGACTCTTTCGGCTTCGTAGCTGTCGTAATCGGTGACTCCAACGATTTTGTCTTCCAGGCCGAGGAACACAAGAAACCTCGTTGCGGCGGGAGACAGACTGACCACCCTTTCGGGTGCGGATGTGATCTCCACCACTCTTCCAGAATCGTCCACAACCGTTACGGCGAGCGCAACAGCGGTGACAAAAAGAAGAATCAAAGAAACCAGTTTTCTGAACACTTCCATCCCTCCCTGAAAAAGAATATTCCCACCTTCCTGGTGCCGAGGAAGGTGGTTTCCCTTCACCGCGGGCGGGTTTCCCGGCTTCCGGATCATCCTACTCCCCGCACCTTCCCAGGGTGATCGCCCCAGTGGCGTTCTGCGGGTTTCGTCCCCGGTCACGGTGGCGGCCCCGCGCCGGATTTCCACCGGCTTCCCCTTTGAACCCCGAAGGGTACCGCACGGTGAGGGAGGCTTCTATTTGAAGATCATACCACAGTCTTTGAACGCTCCATCTCTTCGGAAAGAAGGTGTCTCAACTGGTAATCTTCGTTCTCCAGTATCGTTTGAATTCCCTTCTTTTTCTTTTGATTCAAAATTATCGGTGCCCTGAGATTTATCGTGGTCTTTTCCGGTTTCCCTGGGGGAATCGTTAACACACAGAAGAAAAGGAGCGCTTCCTGATTTTCGGCTTCGATCTCCTCGAGATCCTCACTTAGCACTACAGGGTCGTAATCGGCTCTCACGAGCTTTGGATCCACAACGGGAAGTCCCACTTCCGGATCCTCGAGTGAAAGCAGCCATCCTATGGGAAAGGTTTCCTGAGGAAAAACGAGCGCGAACTTTCGCAGATGTTCGAATCCGGGAATTCCTTTTTCGAACGTGAAGATACTTTCATCCGAAATTTCCATCTCTCCGAGTTTGGTTTTGTAAACCACGTTATCACCTCACGAAGTCTACCAGGGTCGCCTGAAGCACTCGACTGGCCGATTTCAAAGCAGCTTCAAGAACCAACTGCTGCATAGCAAGATCCGTCACGAGTTCTGTGATGTCTGCATCTCTCTCTTTTGAAAGGTACTCGGTGAAGAAGAAATCGAGATCCTGCACCCTCGAGTTCACCATATCGATGAACCTGCTCACACCACCGACCTCTCCTATTGTTCTGGTTATACGCTCTTCGAAGTAGGATAATTCCTTCAAGAAAACGTTCGACACACGCTCCGATATCTGAGTTTCGTTGAGATTGGAACGAAGAGTGGCAGAAACCTCCTCAAGCATCTGGAACACATTCTTTCCGCTGTCCAGTTCAAAAACCTCACTGGCTGTGACACCGTAATCAATGGAATGTCCCAGCACCAGAATAGAGCGACTCTTATCTGAGGCCGGAAGTGTCGAGATCTTCCAGGTGCCGTTTTCGTTTTCGACCGGCTGACTGAAAACATCGTATCCAGAAAAGATGTACTCGTTCCCTATTCTTGTGTTCGCCACTTCCACCAGATTCTCTTTGATTTTATCGATCTCCTCTGCTATAGCCTCTCTCTCTGCTTTCGAAAGAGTCCCATTCGCTGCTCTAACCAGCAGTTCTCTGAGTCTTTGAGTAATGGAGGAAACGGTTTGAAGGGCACTGTCGTACGCGTTCACGTAAGTTTGAACATGATCCACGCTTCTTTGAAACTGCTCGAGTTCCCTCTTTCTCGTCAGAATGTCACTGGCCCTCTTCGCAACGACGGCATCGTCACTCGGATACCTCACCTTGTATCCCGAAGAGAGTTGATCGTGGAGCTTCGCTATTCTTTTCAAACTCGTCTGTATGTTGAACAGCACCCTATCACTGATCATTTTGTTTGTAACCCTCATTCAGATCACCCCACCATGTTGATCACGGTCTGTATCATCTGATCGACAGCGGTGATGACTTTGGCAGCAGCGCTGAACGCGTGCTGATACTTTATCATGTTTGCCATCTCCTCGTCGAGAGAGACTCCCTTCACTTCTTCACGGGCATTGTCGATCTCCTGTCTGAGGATTTCCGTGTTGTTCTTGAGATTGCTGGCAGTCTCCGCCTCCACACCGAGCTCCGAGACCACACCGCCGAAGAACTCGTAGAAACTCTCCTTGCCGTTCGATAATATCTTTCTGGTGTAAAGATTCTGTATGGTTTCAAGAAGCTCTGGATTGGCTCCACCCGAAGGTTTGATACTCGTCGCGTTCCAGTCGGAATTTTCCAGAGCGTATCCCACATCGACCGCGAGGTTTGCCGGGTTCGCAGCGAGAGAAGAACTCACCTCGAACTGATTGACGATGTTCAAGGGTTCATCGTACGGTGCCCTGTCGAAAGTCAGAATGTCCGCAACCTTGAAACGTTCGCTCAACGTTGTGAAATCGTCAGATTTTGAAACCAGGGTGAAGGAAGAGCTCCAGTCAAAAGTATTGGGATCACCGTCTGGATCAACAAATCCGACGGCTTCGAAAAAACCCTGCGGACCTTTTATTTCCATCATTCTGAGATCGAAATCGTAGAGTGACGACGCCCTGAAGACGAGCGAATGATGGGGCGTCAAATCCGCGAGAACTCCCGTGTTCTTTTCGTTGATCTTTTCAACGAGTGTTTCCAGAGTGTCCACAGCTGGATCTATTTCTATATCCGTGGAGTTAATAGTGATCGTGAAAGGCCTTGTTGGGTCAAAACCGGTTTGACCGTAGAAAATGTTTTCCAGAGTGTCTTTGTATTTCAGCACCTCGTAATTTCTCACGAACGCGTTAGACTCCGTGAAGAAGTCATCGTCACTCAACACCTTGACAGCTGAAGGATCGAAATTGAGCTGCTCATCTGGAACGATCACAAGCATGTTTTCTCCAGTGGATGGATCCGCGTAAATCTGCGCCCTCAGATGCGAAGAAGAATTTATGGAAGCTTCTATATTCGAAAGGTTCACCCCGGAAGAAAGATCCACGCTGATTGTTTCTGTCTGCCTTGTGCCATCTTCAAGAGTGTACTCCACGTTTATGTTGTAAACACCGGAAGACAACCCGGAAAGGTCGGATTCTTTTATGGTTATATACCCTTTTGTCTCGGTGTCGAATCCCATCTGCGATAGAGAATCCCCCAGTGAGAGGAAAAGCTTGTTCCTCAAAGAACCGGTGCTGTCCTCCAGGTAAAGTCTGTATCCTCCCGCATGTGAACCCACCCTAAGAGAGGTACCGAGCAGGTTCCACGAACCAACGAGGTCACCAATGGTCGTTCCAGCCGAGACGTTCAAAACGTTCGATGAGCCACCACCGAAAGAGAGAACGATGTCATCAGAGTTGAAGCGTCTTCCTTCTATTTCAACTTGGCTGCTTGCGGAATGAATTCCTGTTACAGTGTGGTAAGGTCCCATCTCGAGCTTTCTACTTCCTTTGATTCTGAAGATGGAAGGATCATCGCTGAAGGCCTCAATTTTCTTGAAGAAGTTGAGGTTCGTTGTCACTCCGTTCGACTCAAAACCATCCCTGTGAACAAGATTCAATGAGTCCGTTATAAAAAGCACGAATTCATCGAGTTTTCTCATGTACTTCACTATGCTGGAATCCCTCAGATCCATCAACGCTTTCAGCTTCCCATCCGAGAGAATCAACTGAGAGTTTCCAACGAAGAGCTCATGGTATCCTTTTCCGTAAGGTCTCTCCAGTGCCCTGAGTTCTCTATAAGTAGAACCGTTCAAAACGATCTGATTTCCTATCCTCAGGGTAATCTGTCCGTCCTCCGCTTCGGTGTAGTTGATATTCGCAAGATTGGAGAGCTCGTCAAGGATCCTGTCTCTTTCATCGAGAAGGTCGTTCGGTGGAGAGTTGAGCATCATGCTGGTTCTGATCTTGTTGTTGAGATCTGCCAGTCTTTTTATCATCTGGTTTATCTCGGACACTCTCTGAACGATCTCATCGTCTATATCTTCTCTGAGCTGCTCCAGTCTTCCGTAGAGATCTTTTATCTGAGAAACCATCTGTTGTGCTCTGGAAACAACCTCCGCCTTCGAGGCTGTGCTACTGGGGTCGGACATGACTTCTTTGAAAGCGTTCCAGAAGTTGTCCACAAGGCTTCTTACACCATCTTCACCTGGCTCTGCCAGAAGCTGCTCTATGAAGTGAAGGTTAGAAAGGACAGTGTCCCAGTAGTTGTATCTGTTGTTCACCTGTCTGTACTGCACGTCGAGGAAGGCATCTCTCAACCTCACAATCGTTTTAACCTTTGCACCGGTTCCCATCTGCAAGGGAAAAGAAGGCTGTGTCAGGGTAGTGAGGGGAATGGGGGGATTCGCCTCTATGACTGGTCTCTGTCTCGAGTAACCGGGTGTGCTGGCATTCGCGATGTTGTGCCCCACAACGTTCATCGCCAGCTTGTGCGCGTGTATTCCTGTGAGCGCCGTGTTGAGTATTCCAAACATGGACATATCAGGCATAATCAGGACCTCCCGGTGAACATAGAAGGACCATCTCTATCGAAGGATCCATTTCGATTGTAGGTGAGTTCATTCCTTTGAAGATTGAACACAAAATCTATGTAATTCAAATGAAAACCTATTGCCTGTTTTAACTTTTCTATCTCGAAGACCAACTTGTTCAGCGTTTCAAAGAAACTCCTTAGCTCTGAAAGCATTTCTTCATCGTCCTTGTAGATTTCCAGAAGATCGATGAGCTTTGTGCCATTTCCGTGTGATTCCAGTGAAGATTTCAATATTTCGTTGCAGGTTTCCATCGAAACGGAAAGCTCCTCAATGTGCGGCAGGATGCTTTCAAGACGTTCGAAGTCCTTATTTACAATCGCTTCCAGTTCTTCTTCCAGAAGATTTCTCATATTCTCCATGAGTCTTATCTTCTCTGTGAGAACCCTCTTCAATTCCTCTCTCATTCGGACAGCTCCTCCAGAATTTTTCGGGCAAGCCTTTCAGTATCGACGAAGTAATTTCCACTCTCTATGGCCTTTTTCAGCTCTTCTACCAGCTGCTCGCGGACAGTTGATATGTTTTTCGCCTCTTCAGCGAATTTTCTGACATCTTCGACGTGCCGAAGCTCAACATTATCGGTGCTTTCCTTTTTCCTCTTCTCCTTTGATTTTTCTACAGAAGGCTTCTTTATTCCTTCGATAGGATTTATATCTCCCGGTCCGTTTATTCTGTCTATCATTCCCTCACCTCCTTCCGTATAATATTATCGGGTGCTTTTCCGCAAACTTAAATCAGGAGGAAGAAGAGTGTCCAGCATAAAGAAAACGCTCGCTTTCTCTCTGGGAACGCTTTTCTCCCGTATCACGGGCCTCGTTCGTGATGTGATTCTCGCAAAAACTTTTGGTGCCTCTTCTACACTCGATGCTTACTACATTTCTATAGTCTTTCCATTCTTCCTTAGAAGGACCTTTGCAGAGGGTGCCATGAGCTCAGCTTTTCTGGCAATCTACAAAAAGTTGGAGAACGAGGAAGAGAAAACACAATTCACTTCGGCCGTACTCACCTCTCTCGGACTCGTCACTCTCGTTATTGTTTTTATTTCCGAAGTTTTTCCTTATTTCATGGCATCTATCTTCGCCACAGGTGCCGATGAAAAAGTGAAATCGCTGGCAGCCAATCTTATACGCCTGACAGCTCCGTTCATAACCATCGTTTTTGTGTGGGCAGTTTTTTATTCGGTACACAACGCCTCACACAGATATTTCCTTCCCGCATTGACTCCGATGTTTTCGAACGTAGGTGTGATGGTGGGATGTCTGTTTGGTGACATAAAATGGGCAGCCGCCGGATTCACGATTGGAGGCCTGGCTGCACTACTGGTTTTACTTCCCTTCGGAAAATTTCGATACAGACCAACATTCAAAGGCCTTG
Organism: Thermotoga petrophila RKU-1; assembly: GCF_000016785.1. NCBI lineage: Bacteria > Thermotogati > Thermotogota > Thermotogae > Thermotogales > Thermotogaceae > Thermotoga > Thermotoga petrophila. The sequence continues at coordinate 853,461 of NC_009486.1, read as the reverse complement.
GAGAATTCTACAGACTCTTCTTTGGAACGTTCATGACAATGGCAGTCTCCCAGATAACCACACTGATCGACGTGAACGTTGCATCCTTTTTAGACCCGGGTTCTCTCTCTTTGATCCAACTTTCCAGCCGGCTCTACCAACTTCCACTCGGTATCTTTGGTGTCGCGGTATCCACTGTTGCACTGTCCACCCTCAGCGAAAGTGAAGGGGATTTCCACGAGAATCTGAAAGACTTCATAAGCAAAAGCCTTTTTCTGACACTTCCTTCCTCGATTGGATTGATGGTTCTTTCCGAAAGAATCATTTCCCTACTCTTCGGATATGGAGCGTTCACCTATGAAGACGTGAAAAAATCGGCTCAGATACTCTTCATGTACGCAATTGGATTGTGTTTTGTGTCTCTGTTTAACCTTTTATCCCGCGCCTACCACGCTTCGAAAGAAGTGAAAACCCCCTTCTTTGCCACTCTGCTCGTCTCTGCTGTGAACATAGCACTCGATATGATACTCGGTTTTACCATGGGAGCTTCGGGCATTGCACTTGCGACGAGTGTTTCATACATCACCGGATTCGCTTTTCTCGTTTTAAGGATGAAACCTTCCTTCGATAAAAAGATTTTCAAAATCGGCTTGTCCTCTGCTGTTATGGGAACGATGATCTTTCTACTGAACGATTCGTTCAAAGGAAATCTCGGAACGATCTTTCTGATACTGATCGGTGTGTTCGTTTATGTGTTGCTTTCGAAACTTCTGAAAATAGAAGAACTCGAAGAGATTCTCAGAAGAGGATCGCACTGAGATATCCAACGACTTCCAGTTTATCACCGGATACATCTCCGCTGGTCGCGTGTTTCAAAATCCTGGCGTTTTTGAAATTCATGTTCAAAAGGGTGGCCACTCCACCGTATCCACACATACTTATATCTTCCTTCACAAGATACTCATATAGAAGACGAGGATCTTTATTTCTTATTGCTTCCATGATATAGGAATCTTTCCTCAGGGTTGTTCTTTGATCCTCGTAGTGGTTCAGATCTGTTGAAGCTATTATCAGAACACTTGGGAACTCGGCTACGAGTTTTGTCAAAGCGTTCGCGAGATCTTCAGCAACCGCAGGGCTTTGATCCATCAGACATATGGGGACTATGGAAACGTCCCCAAACACGAACTGAAGAAACGGAATTTGAACCTCAATAGAATGCTCTCTGATATGAGACATGAAGTCTTCCTCAGCGTATCTGGAGCTGTTCAAGATGATCTCTGCTGCACGCTGATTCACCGGAACGGTTCCAAGTGGAGTTTCCCATTCACCCTCTGGCCACACACCCACAGGCCTTCCCAGGCCTGTGTGATTTGGTCCGATAATAACCACGACAGAAGGTTCGCCGAACTTAGCCACCTCGAGGAACCCCCACGCGGCAACAGGCCCACTGTAGATGTAACCAGCATGGGGAGAAACGAAGCCAATGGGACTTTGAAGCTTTGTTTCGGAAGGATCCGGCAACTCACCCGGTCCAATTCTTTTGTCGAGAAAGCAAATTCTGATTTGTTCAACGAGTTCATCTCTCCTGGAGGGATAAAAAAGGCCGGCCACGGCCGGTTTTCTTTTCATGGTTCCACCACCCTTACGGTGAGGAATATGATGAGATCTCGTTTTTCCTTATTTTCGGACTTTGTTCTGAAGAACTGTCCTATCACCGGTAAATCTCCGAGGAAAGGTAGTTTGCTCTCTGTTACATTCGTTACTTCCCTGATCAGACCTCCTATCGTTATGGTACTTCCGTTCTTCACGATGAGGTGTGTCTGAGTCTCTCGTGTTCTCTCTCCAGGCACTTCATTTATGTAGTTTCCAGGTTCGCTAGCCTTCACAAAGAGATCGAGCTCTATAGTGTCGTCACTTCGTACAAACGGTGTGATGTTGAGTTCTATACCGGTCTCGAGGAATTGCACTTCCGGAGTCCCGTCTCCATTGGTGTCCGTAACGTACGGTATTCTGTCACCTATCAGTATTCTCGCCTCTTTTCCACTGGTGGTGACGATTCTGGGACTCGCAAGAATGTCATCGAGGGTGTTTGTCTTTTGATCTGAGAACTGGAGAGAAAGATTGCTGTTCAAAATTCCTCCAAAGATCTTTTCGAAATCAAGGTAGTCGGTCACAGAGAAAGATATCCCTGCACCAGAGGACCCCACATTCACATTCCCTCCCGTCAATTCGAGACCGGCTTCTTTGCTTAGTCTGTCAATCAAAGATCTATCCACTATCTTCGCGGATATCTCTATCTGTTTCGTCGGCTTTTTCAATTTTTCTATGATATTGTCCAGTTCTTTCTTTATCGTCTCAGAAATTCCCGTTACCACCATGAAGTTGTTCAGAGAATCCACATAAACCGTTCCTCCGTAGAATTCGATCAAAGCCTTTATTTGATCGAAATTGTGCGGCACGTCGTAAACGTAACGCCTTGCAAGATCCTGTTTGGGTTTTGAGAGAACGTAAACACCGCTTTTGTTGTCAAACAAATAACCATAGTTCTGAGAGATCAGATCCACGAACTTTTCCCAAGTGATATCATCTGCCTTCATCGTGATCTTTTCCGAAGGAATGGAAACAAACATCACCGAAATTCCAAGTTCACTGGCGATTTCTGCGAGAAGATCGTAAAGCGAAACATCCTCTGCGTTTATAGTCAGCTTACCATCAGAAACCTTTACGTAATCTTTCTTTTCCTTCAAAACGATCTTTTCTTTTTCCGCTTCTACGAGTTCTACAGCTTTTTCCACCTCGTTTTCTGGTCCCTCTACGATCATCTGGCCCATGTTCGGAAAGACCGTGATCTCGACATTTCTGAGGAGTTTCTTCAAGTAAGAAGAAAGTTCGTCAGGGTTCACACCGGAAGGTATGGTGACGCTTTTCACCGCTTTCTTTTCCGATACAGCTTCTTCTTTTTTCAAGAACGTATCGAGTAGACTACTCACTCTTTCCGATTGTGAAACAGGAACTTCCACCAAGAGCAAGTTCAATTTGTCAAGATAGACAACCTGTTTGACTTCTGGAACGAGAACTTCCAGGAAGGTCTTGAATTCCTCGAAGGAAAAACCGCTCGGAACCTCTAGCATGAGTCGATCGAACACGTTTTCTTTCACTATCTTTTGGTATCTCTCGAAGAAAGAACGATACATGTTCGAAAGATCTTCGACCGCTTCTGAAGATCCCTTGAGAACCAGAAGACCCAATTGATCGAGACTGAAACAGGTAGCATCCGGATACAGTTTGCTAGAGAGATTTATAAATTCGTCAACAGGGAAGGAAGAATCCACTTCGAGGAATTCCACTTTCTCTTCTTTGCGTACTTCTCCGAGTTTTTCCACTATGTCTGAGAAGAGTTCCTTTGCCTTTTCGACATTCTCCTTTGTCCCTTCAAAGTAAACTACTCCGTCCAGTATTTCGTAAGTGATCCCGGCGCTGTTTTTCACAACTTCGAGGAGTTTCTCTTGTTCATCAATCCAGCTGGGCAACTTCACAAAGTCACGCGAGATCTCTACTTCGGAAGAGAAAATTTTCTGAAGAAGATCAGCAGCTTTTTCGACTTCTTCTCTTTCACCGATGACGACAAGCTCATTCCCTAACTCTTCTATGGATACACTGTAGAGTTGTGAAACAACGCTTTTCGCTTTATCGATCGGTACATTCTCGGATTTTTTCACGAACCTTATGATCCTTTCCTCCGAAGAAATTAACTGCAATTCTTCAGCAGCTTTCTGAACGCTTTCTTCTTCCTTTCCACTCAGCATTGCCACTTTCAGAGAAGAAAAGTACTCGAATTCAACACCGTACTTTTCCTTCATGAATCTCTTCAAATCTTCCACATTTTCAGCTTTTAAGGTAATTTTCAGAAATTGTGTGTGTTCACTCTGGAGTTTCTCCAGTTGTTCTTCAGCGTTTTCAACGGAACCATTGGCTCCCTCTATGAAGAGGAAGTTTCCTATTTTTTCTATAGAAACCCCGTACATTCTCGTTATCGCGTCTAACATTTCCTGCTGAATCTCCTTTTTCAATTCCACACTTTTCACGATGAAATTCTTTCTCCTGAGTGACAACATTTTTTTCAGAATGGGAGATATTTTCTCATAGACCGCTTTTGGAACTGAGATACCGACTTTTACATTCTCACCGTCGATGTTGAGAAACCTCAGCCTCGAATCTGGTACTCCAAGAAACTGTATCGTTTCTTTGAGAAAGTTTTCCTCACCTTTTTTGATATCCAGATAGAACATCTCACCGAGCTCCAGGTTGTTTTCCGCGATGAAATCAACCAATTCCTGCTCTCTGTCTATCGGCACCTGACATACCACCAGATTCATGTCCTTGAAAGACTGAGCATCTATTCCGAGGAGTAAAGTGATAAGCGAAGCAGCGGATTCTGGATCGTAAGCATAAAAGACGAATTTTTTAGCTGGAATCTGGACCTGTTCTTCTACAGACACCTGCTCGCGAGTTTCCAAAATCTTGATATATCTTTCCACTTTCGAAATCGTCTCAGAATCTCCCACAAGAATCACCCTGGATACCGGCTTTAAGAGGTGATACTCGAACTGATACACACTTTTGAGAGCGGTCAGGAGTTCTTCCACTCTCGCTGAATCTACCGAGAAGGAAACTTCTTTTTGCTGAAGGGGTGGAGAAACAGAAAGAAGGCTCGCCACGAGGTCATGTTCTTCCGAAGTTCCATAGACGAAGAGAACAGATTTTGACGGAAGGTAGTCTATCATGGCTTCCTGAGAAATGAGACTCTTTATCCTGTCGGCAACTGTTTGATTCTCTACTCTGTATATACCCCAGAATCTCTGAAACCTTCCGGATACTTCTTCGTATTTTCCTATGAACATAGTCCCATCCGGAAAATAAGCGTAGGCAACTTCTCCGAATGTAACGAGAAGGTCTCTCAGCGCATCTTCGGGTGTGACATCGTTCAGTTTCAAACTCGTTGTTGCACTTTTGACACTATCTGAAACGATTACGTTGAGATTCAATCTCTCAGAGAGGTACTTTACCATATCTTCAAAAGGCATGTTTTCAAAGGACACATCGATTCTTTCCTTACTTCTTGGAAATTCCATCACTATCGTCTTGTCTTCTAAACGGTAGCTTCCTGGGAATGGAACCAGCAGACTCGCGGACACCATAACTCCATTGCCAACGTTCACCACTCGTACACCTTCAACAGGACCAACACCAACGGGAACCATGAATCTGCTGATCTTCATTTGAACCCCTTTCATGAAAATGGAGAACACAGTCTTTGAAGAATTCATTTCTGCCGAAACATCTTCAACCGGTGAAGAAACCTGAATCTTTATGATCACTCGATCATTCTCTATCTTAGGAAGTACCCCTACGAGCTCTGCAGAGAACAACACACTGAACATCAACATGACAAGAATAAGAAGTATTCTCCTCACAGATACCACCCCTCCTCATCTTATTGAAAAAAATCTACCATTTTCCACGTCGAGAACCAGAACACCGAGACTCGAAACGTAGGTGACCACATAATTTCCAAAAGATGGGCTCTCGCCCGACACCTCAAAGAGTTTTTCCCCATCGGAGAGGAATATTTTTAACCCGTCAACCGTTCTTATGAAACCCAGGAATCGATACTTCAGAGGAGGAAGCGTCACGATCAGAGTGTCGGCTGCCTCTTTCCCAAAGCTGAGCGTCACGGGATTGAAAACCCTGTACGAGAATTCTGGAGGATTTTCCTGAGCCGTTTTCTTGAGCAAGGGGTTGATCTGTATTTTGTTCACCAGCGCCGTAAAATCCGTTGGCCTTTCCACCTGAAGAGTTCCGGACTCCCTGTTGCCAGCGAACAAATAGAAAAGAACAAATGACCACACAACCCCCATAATTACGAGAAGAATCACCGTTCTTCGGTTCATTGTTTCACCCTTTCTAATTCAAGGGTGATCTTCACACTGGGTTGAGATATTGGGGTACCGAAGAAATTGATCGGTATAACTCTTTTCGCATCAATGGTCAAGGTCTTCACTGTCACCCTTCGTGTCTCAGCAAGTTCCTTTAAGAGATCTTCAACTTCTTCAACACTGATTTCTTTTTCGGTGAAATTGTATTGAAACTCAGGTGTACTCATGATCGTCTTTATTATTTCCTCGTATTCCCTTTGCTTCAAGGTGAAAACCTTGAAAGCAGGTGCCAGGTTTTGAAGTTTCTGTTCCAGTTTTTTGGTGTTGGACATGAAGATCACAAAATCTGGCACCACAAGTCCAAAGACCAGCACGAGGAGAGTCAAAACAGCGAACCAGATAGCGAACTTTCTGTTTATTCCCCTCACTTTCCCACCGCCTTGTACTCAAGCCTGTACTTTCTCAGATAAAAACCTTCCGGTAGTTTTTCTTCAAACAGGAGACTTGTACTCACATTCGAGTTTTGAAAAGTACTACTTACAACGTTTTTGGAAACTTCGTAAAACTCAACAATGGCTTTTTCTTGAGAGAAATCAAGATAGCACAGAGTTCGATTTTGATCTTCAAAAATGTTCAGCAAAACCTTCAAAAAATCTTCCCATTTCTTCCTTTTGTCAAGGAAAGCATTCAGTTGATTGACTCTCACTTCCAATGATTTTATTTGGTTCATAAAAACGCTTTCCACACGGGAGATTTCCTCCAGATTTTTGGAAGAATCTTTCGAAAGCTTCACAGAATACGCTCTCAAAACCTCGGAGTAATCACTTTGCAGTCTTTCTATCATTTGCTCTTTCGCATAACTAAAGTAGATATTAAAGGAAACAGGAGGAAGCAACATGACGACCAACAGTACCAGAAAAGTAGATAACTTTACCTTTCGTTTCTTAAACGGATAGATGTTTAACTTTTCCAATTTCCCTGCCCCCCCTTATCATCAAACCAAGGGTTCCTAAGGATACACCAGGTTTAAAAGAAGGAACGATTCCTTGCTTCAACGCTACTCCCTCGAACTTTTCCAGCGTCTGAGAAAGAACTGGTGAAAGGATTGGGGGATCAACGATGTAGAAGAACTGATCGACCCTGCTCAGATTAACTTCATCCAAAGACACTTTGACTTCTCTGTCGAGTTCAATCAGGAAATCACCAAAATATGGTTGTAAAAAGTCAAGATCTACATTCACTGTTCCTTCCATCAATTCCTTGGGCTGAACTCCCGTGTTCTCCACCACAATGTCCATATAGTCCCAGAACATCGAAAAAAGCAACCTGAGAGAACGATAGTGGTTGTTCTCGAGAACAACTATGGAATAATAGTCACTCAAGAAAGAAATCACCGTAAGAACACTGGTTCCTTTCAAACGCTTCCCAAAATAGAATTCGAACACTTCAAGATATTTAACGATATCGGGAATAACCACATCCGTTTCTGGGAACTCTTTTTTCATGAGGTCTGTTACAAAACTCTTCACCTGGTCAACCTTTGAAACAAAAAACAATCCCTCACCACCGTGAATATCCAGAGGAGCAACAACAAGCTGTTCAGGGAGTATACCAAGATTTCTTGATATTTCCATCGTGGCATACTCTACAGCATTTTGCCTGTTCAACGTAGGAGGAACTTTTATATTCATCACCAGCACGTTCTCCATGGACACGTTCGCAACGACTATATCTTCAAGATCTTTTTTCACGTTTCTTGAAAGATTCAGTATAATTTCATCTGATTTCTCCTCATCTGTTATTTCCAGAAGAGATAATTTGTGATCTAACAGCTTCAATTTGGACCCTCTCATTCTCGCACGGGATATCTCCACACAATGTGAACACCAATTCAGGGAAAGGATATCATTGTAGAAAAGCTGCAAGCTATCTCCCCCCGTACAATCTCATTCTGCCAGTGACTGGTTCCACGGTGATCCACCACCCATCTCCATAGACAGTACCTGCTGTGGAGACAAACCCATTTTTGAAAGTGATGTCTTCTCCATCTACAGCCGTTTTGGAGAGAAAAGTGAATGGAAATTCATAGATTTTCTTTTCATTCTTATGAGGATCGTAAGTTACTATTTTCCCATTATCTTCTATTATCAAAAGTCCGTTTCTGGATGTTCTTTCAATCATTCTAATCGCCATGATCTTAAAAGCAACAGCCTGATGATCTTTTCCCAGCTTGAACATCAGAGTCGGTATGAAAAATCCCATTATCATCAATGAAATAGCGATGACTATGAGAACTTCGATAATGTTCATCCACCTATACTCCTCTGAAGCTGAAATACCGTGGTGTATATCGAATACGCGAGGAAAGCCACAAATCCACCAACACCTGCTATCAATAGAGGCTCTACCAGAGAAACAAGCTGCTTCACACTGTTTTTCACTATGTCCTCGTAGAAGTCGGCCACTCTTTCCATCACTTCGTCGACTTTTCCAGTCTCTTCTCCTGTTCCGATCATCTCATAAATCAACTGTGGAAAAACTCCACTTTCTGCAAAAGTATCTCGAAGGGTTTTCCCTTCGGATATCTTCCGAACCATTTCTTCGGTTTTTCTGATAATGGAAGGTGAACTGGAAGCCTGAGCGGCCATCTTTATGGCATCGGTTATTCTGACACCGCTTCCCACAAGAATTCCCAGTGTTCTGGCGAATCGTTCGAGCCCCATGTTCTGTCTGAGCTTCCTGACAGGTGGAAAAATAAAGGATAGATATTCCTTTATGTAAACACCGTATCTTGATTTCATCAAAACGAAAATACCGGCTATGATACCCACCACAAGCACCGAGAACCACGGCCAGTTTTCACTCAAAAATTCGTTGGCTTTTAGAAGAGATTGAATCGTGGGTGAGAGTGGAATAGAAGTTCCAAAAGCCCTGACGAGGTTGGGGAGTATGTAAAAACTGATCACAAGTACGATTACCACTGCAAAGAAGAGAACAAAGAGAGGATAAGCCATGGCGGATTTTACCTCATCCTGAAGCCTTTTCATACTTTCGTAAAAGTCCGCAGCCCTCTTCAGGGTTCTGTCAAGGACTCCACCTTCTTCTCCTGCTTCTAACATACTGATCAAAACACTGTCGAAAACACCTGTTTTTCTGAAAGCTTCTGCTAAAGAATCCCCTGTTTCAACGCTGAGAGCGATTTCCAGTATAACTTTTCTGAAACGCTTTGAAAAAACCGTCTGACGAGCCAGAATGTTCAACGCTTCTTTTATCCTTATACCGGCCGAAATCATTATGGAAAGCTGTCGGCAGAACGTGGCTATTTCGCTGATTGAAATCTGAAAGAACGGCGAACTTTTCTTTGGATTTTTTTTCTCCTCCACACGAACAACCATCAATCCTCTCTCAGAAAGGATCGATATCGCCTTCAACTTGTTCTCTGCCTCTATGACCCCCGTTATCTTCTTACCGCTCCCCTCCACGGCCACGTATTTGTAAAAAGGCATATCAGGCGATCATCCCCTTTATCCTGAGAAGTTTTACCACGTGCTGTTTCTCCTGCTCTATAATACCTTTAACAAGGGATCTTGCTTTTTCATTCTTCAAGAGCTCTAAAATTTCGTAATAAAAGATGATGGTTTCCTTTTCAACCGATATGGAAAAATCTACTGCTTCCTCGACAGACTTCTCTTTCAGATATTTTTCCATAACTTCAGGAGATGGAAAGAATCTTCCCTCCACAAAGCTTTTGAGATACTCTTCGGCATCTTCCATGTCGAGGTAAGTCTCCTCTTCGGCTCCCACTTCTTCTCCGATCTTTTCAAAGGTTCTGGCATGTTCGGCTTCCTGCCTGGACATGTAAGAGAAAAATTCCTTTATGTCCGGCTGAGTGAAACGCTCGGCAATTTTTCTGTAAAACTCTTCTCCCTCTTTCTCTACTCTTACTGCTATGTTCAGCAATTCCTTTGCAGAAAACATGCTCACACCTCCTTGATGAAATTATAAAACATCTCTTTTAAAATTTGAACTTTTTCTATTTTCATAACTTTCTCTCTGAATCTCCTTGCGCCTTTCAAATCTTTTGTATAACCTGCCAGAAACTTTCTCATTTCCACAACTGCTTTTCTTTCACCCTTCGTCTTTATCAACAATTCGAGATGTCTTTCGAACGTTCTAAGAATTTCTTCCCGGGACGGTTCAGAGTACCTTCCGCTTCGGAGGAAATCCTTTATCTGTTTGAAAATCCAAGGCCTTCCTATCGCGCCTCTCGCTACCAGAAGGCCATCACATCCGCTTTCTTCCAGAGCCCTTTTGGCGTCTTCTGGGGTGAAAACATCACCACTCACAAAGGTAGGAACTCTCTTTTCCAGAACACTCAACGCCTTCCATTCAGCCTTCCCAGTGAAACCCTGAACCACCGTTCTCGTGTGAATGAATACCTCATCCACTCCTTCCTCAACGAGTATTCGATATATCTCCTCGACTTCATTTTTCTCCCATCCAAGGCGAGTTTTCACAGAAAATTTGCCAGAAACACTCTTTCTGAGCTCCCTCACAATGTATCGAAAATGTCTCAAATCTTTCAACAAAGCTCCGCCTGCTCCTTTTTTTACAACTTTTCTCACAGGACAACCAGCGTTCAAATCTATCCACTTGTACTTTTCAGAGAGAATCCTCGCTGCCTCAGAAAGTTCGCTCGGTTCGCTTCCAAAGATCTGGACCGCCACGTTTCTTTCATGTGGTTGTGGTAAGAGTTCTTCTGTCTTCTGAGAATTCATGAGAAAACCCTTTGCACTCACCATTTCAGAGAACGCAAAATCCGCACCCCATTCGAAAGCCAGAGTGCGGAATGCCGAATCAGTGTATCCTGCCATCGGCGCAAGACCGACTTTAAGCTCCATAGAAAACCTCCACTTCCTCCCTGATCTCCTCTGGTACGAACCCTTTCAAAGTCTTCCCAATTCTGGCCCTTTCACGAATCTCCGTAGAAGAAATTTGAACGATAGGCATATCCAGAAACACAATCTCGCTCAGATCTCCTAATACTCTCCTGGCGTGCTCATGATAAGGTTTCCCGCAGTACCTCGGATAAACAACCAGGGTGGATTTTTCCAGGATATCGCGGTATCTGTACCATTTCTCAAAGTAAGAAAGCGCATCTTCGCCAACGATAAAGAACGGTTTTGTCTTGTAGATCTCTGAAAAATACTCTATTGTGAAGATAGAGTAAGAAACGCCTCCTCTCCCTTTCTCATAATCACTCACTTCCACCTTTTCCATTCCTTCGAAAACTTTTTTCAACCACTCGAATCTCTTTTCAAAGGGGGCGACCGTTTTCTTGTGCGGCGGATTGAAAACGGGTACAACGATCAACCGATCCAGATCGAGAATTTCAAGCGTATAGACACTCACAAGTACATGACCGGTATGAATGGGATCGAACGAACCTCCAAATATACCTATTCTATTCCCTGTATTCAAACTCGAAGTCTCCGATCCTGACAACATCCCCTTCCTTCACCCCGGCTTCCTTCAACTTATTGTTTAGACCGTTTTTCTCCAGAACCTGTAAAAGCATCAATCTCGCATCCCTCTGATTCAGGTCGAATCTCTCTATCCAGACTCTAAGGTTCTCTCCTTCAACCACCCAGTATCCCTCATCTTCTTTGACAACTTCTAAATGGAACTTCTCAGGAAGCCTCCTCCAGACAGGTGAAGGCTTCACGAATCTTTCTTCTTTTCTCTCTGGTTTCTCCACCTTCATTTCCCTGACGATGGAGGCCAGCTTCGAAACGAGCAGATCTATTCCCTCACCTGTCACAGCAGAGACAGGGATCACCTCTCGGTCGGTAGCATCTCTCAGTCTCTTCAGAATCTTCTCCAATTCTTCTTTACCAATAAGGTCTATCTTGTTTGCAACCACTATCTCGGGTTTCTCCAAAAGGAATGGAGAATACTTCTTCATTTCTTCTCTTATGACGAAGTAATCTCTCACCGGATCTTCCCTCTCATAGCCACTCACATCGATCACATGGGCTATCAAGTAGCACCTTTCAACGTGCCTCAAAAATACGTTTCCGAGACCTACACCCTCACTTGCACCTTCGATGAGACCGGGAATGTCCGCTACCACAAAGCTGAAGTCATCGTATTTCACCACTCCCAGATTAGGTATGAGTGTTGTGAACGGATAATTCGCTATTTTGGGTCTTGCGTTGCTGATGCGCGATATGAGGGAAGACTTTCCCACGTTCGGGTATCCAACGAGTCCAACATCTGCCAGTATCTTCAGTTCAAGTTCGAGCCATCTGGACTCACCTTTCTCGCCGCGTTCTGCTATCAAAGGAGCCTGCTTTGTGGATGTTGCAAAATGGGCGTTCCCTCTTCCGCCCTTTCCACCGCGCGCCACACACACGATTTTTCCCGGTTCGTTCAGATCAGCGATGATCTCTCCGGTAACGGCGTCTTTGACCACAGTTCCTACCGGCACGTCTATGAAAAGATCCTTACCGTTTCTTCCTTTCATTTTCTTTCCCATGCCGTGTTTTCCGTTTTCCGCCACGAATTTTCTTTTGTTCACAAATTCTATCAGTGTGGAAACAGAAGGATTGGCCCTGAGGAAGACGAACCCTCCATCGCCGCCGTCTCCACCATCAGGACCGCCCTTTGGAACGTATTTCTCTCTTCTGAAGCTCACACAACCGTTTCCTCCGTCACCGGCTTTCACGAAGATTTTCACTCTGTCAACAAAATCCGCTCTCTCTATGTTCAACTCGAGACCCTCCTGAACATCTTTTCAATCGCGTCTATCTTTTTCAAAAGATCCAGATTTTCCAGTTCCTCCAATGCATCTCTTATCGAGACCTTTTCCTTTTTGAAAATGTTCAGATTTATAAGGAGATCAACCGTTCCTTCTGTTGTCTCCAGTTGTTTAGCCAGTGAAGCCTTGAATCTGTCCTTGTATTTAGAGATTTCATGGAATGGAGGAAGACGGAAATTCTTTCCATAGTGTATCCTATCCCCGATCGGCGAAAGCTCCAGGAAGACCTCTCCCGCTGTTTCTTTTAGGAAACTATAAAGGAAAATCGTTTCCAACCTGCTCAGGTTAAACGTCTTGAAGAAATTTCTCGGTTTGATATGAACCTTTGGAGCTTTTGAAGGCTTGGGAAATTTCATTCTTTCCAGTTCATTCAACACTTCCGATTTCATAGCACCGGCTGCCACCGAAAAGATCAATCCACCACCAATTTCCAGGAAGATCTGTGGGGGAAGCGCCAGCACTTTATGAACTGCCTCCAGAAGGATTTCCGCTTTGTCAGAGGTTCCCCAGATCTTGAGTTTAGAGAATTCTGCATCAATGTGCTTTGAAACATCGAAGTATTCGGGAAGTTCTTTCTTCAGAATTCCCACAAGGTCATCGAAGGTTCTCAACAGAGAACCTCGTAATTCAGGTGGTTCGTGTCTCCAGCCAATGTTGAAAACCATCGAAAAACAAAAGCTCTTCAGTGGTTTTCCTTCGAATATCAACTCCATTCCTTCCAACTCCTCATTATCTCATCGAAGTTGTACCCTTTCAATTCTGCTCTTTTTCTGACAAACTCGAGGAATTCTTCCTCACTCATCGTTTTTACTTTCAACATCTTCGCTTTTTCGTACTTGGAACCGGGATTTTCACCCACTATGAGATAGTCCGTGTTCCTGCTCACAGAGTTGACGACTTTCGCTCCCAGCTTCTCGAAAAACTCTACTATTTCTTCTCTCGTAAAGTTCTTCAAGGTACCTGTCACGGCGAAAGTCAATCCCTTCAGAATATCGAGTTTCATAACTCTCTCTTCGAGTTTCACTCCAGCTTTTTTGAGTTTTTCAATGATTTCCCTTGTTTTTGGATTTCGGAAGTACTCAACGATGCTCTTTGCGATTTCTGGACCGATTCCCGGTATGTCCTTCAGTGTTTCATAAGAAGCATCTGCGATTGCTTCCAGGGATTTGAAATGTTCCGCGAGGATTTTCGCCGTCTTCTGACCTACCATGGGAATTCCAAGACCCGTTATCAGTTTATGGAGCGGCCTCTTCTTCGCCTCTTCTATCTCTTGGAGAATCTTAGCTATCGTTCGCTGACCGATCCCCGGTCCAAGCTGAGCGAGATCGAAAGGAGTGAGGTAGAAGATATCCGCTATATCCTTTACAAGGCCAGCATCGACCAATCTGTCTATCAACTTCTCCCCGAGTCCTTCAATATCGAGAGCCTCTCTGGAAACCAGAGTCCTCAAAGCCCTCTTCAGTTTGGCAGGACAATGCGGGTTTAGACACCTGAGAGCAACCTCTTCGGGATCCAACTTTCCTACTTTCCCGCCGCAGACAGGACACTTATCGGGTGGTTTTATTTCCTTTTCGCTTCCGGTTCTCAATTCCGGTATCGATTTGACTATTTGAGGAATGATTCCACCGGCTTTTTCCACAAAGACATAGTCTCCTATCCTGATATCTTTTTCTCTTATGTACTCGAAATTGTGCAGCGAAGCTCTCTTCACAATCGTTCCAGCGAGCTGAACGGGTTCGAGCTCGGCAACGGGTGTGAGAACACCTGTTCGTCCAACCTGGATGGTGACATCCAGCACCCTGGTTCTTGCCTGCTCAGCGGGAAATTTGAATGCGATAGCCCATCGCGGTGCTTTCGATGTTTCGCCGAGAATTCTCTGGAAATCGAATCTGTTCACCTTCACCACAACGCCATCAACCCAATAATCCAGCTCCTTCTTTCTTTCTTCCCACTCCCTCCAGTAATCGATCACTTCCTGAATGTTTTTACACAGTTTAGAGTGTGGATTCACCTTGAAACCGAGTTCTTTCAGAAACTGGAGAGCTTCCCATTGTGTCTTCAAACCGTAGTTTTCGGGATGAACCACATAGTAGATGAACGAATCCAGACGCCTTGCCGCAACGAGTGCCGTGTTCAACTGCCGAAGCGTTCCTGCAGCGGCATTCCTCGGATTGGCAAAAGGAGGTAGTCCTTCTTCTTCTCTTTCATCGTTCAACCTTTTGAATTCATCCACAGGCATGTATATTTCCCCTCTCACTTCTACGGTGACGGGCTTTCTCAGACGAAGTGGAATACTGCGTACGGTCTTCACATTCTCAGAGACATCCTCTCCTTCTATCCCATCTCCCCGTGTCGCTCCCAAGACGAACTTTCCGTTCTCATATCTGAGAGCTATGGAAACGCCGTCTATCTTCAGCTCGGCAACGTACTCGACTTCTGCCTCCTGAAGAGTTTTTTTAACACGCCGATCGAATTCGAGAATCTCTTCTTCGTTGTACGTGTTATCCAGACTCAACATAGGAACGGAATGCTTTACCGTTTTAAAACCTTCGAGTACCTTTCCCCCTACCCTCTGAGTTGGCGAATCCGGTGTAACCAGTTCTGGATACATCCTTTCCAGTTCAATGAGCCTTCTCATGAGTTTGTCATATTCCTCGTCCGTAATAACTGGATCGTTCAAAACGTAGTATCTGTAGTTGTGATACTCGATCTCCTCTCTGAGCCTTTCCACTTCTTCAATTACTTCCTTTGGGATCTTTCTCTCACTCATTCTTGATCACCCCTTGTCTATAGTATAATCCCGAATGGGGAGTTGAGACGATGAAAAAATGGATTTTTCTGTTCTTGTTATTTCTGGTTGTACCCGTTCTTTCCCTTGCCATCGATTTAGAAAATGTCACCGCACAGTTTCAAAAGCTGGTGGAAGATTACGAAAGTGGATCCCCGCAGGATCCATTCGTGAGTTATGTAAAAGAAAACATCCCTCAACTTCAAAAGTACAGAATCTTTCGAAGATTTCTTGCAGGAAGTGTGGAAAAAACTGAATTTGCAAAAACACCGGGTGACTACCTTTTCGTGCTCTATCAAAGCTGGAAAGAAACCAACTGGGAAAGAAAACTCTCCAACGTTCTTTTCCTCTCTTACTTTCAGTCCACGATGTCCGGCTCAAAGCCTTCAGAGAGTGTCCTGAAAAATTCTCCTGCCTTCAATTCCTTCTTTGCCGAATACAGAATGTTCGTTCGCTCCAACGCGTTGAACTTGATTAGATGGATCTTAGCCTACTACACAGGAGGAACAAACACTCCCCCACCTGTTGAATTCAACCTTGGCATCAGAAAATTAGGGTTCTCTTTCAATGTGAATCATGATGTTCATCCAGATATTTTGAAACTCCTACCTGAAGATCTGGAAACAAAATTAAAAGAAGCGATCGAGGAAATCGCCTCTTCGAAAAACCAGGCCGAGTACACTCGAAACATAAACAGGCAGGCAAGTCTTCTATGGAAAGAATTCGAAAGTAATATCTCTGCGCTTCAGAACGAAGTAGCGGACGTTTTTGAAAACACCTCACCATCGATCTCCAACTTCTGGTGGATCCGGTTTGTCGTCTACGGAATTCTTCTGGTGATTTTCCTGAGAAAGTATCGAACGATACTGCAGTTCATCATCGCCGCAGAGATTCTGTTCATCTGGGCGACAAAATCGTTGTATCTCAACACCGTTGAAAATATGATCTTTTCAACAGTTGTCGTTTTCATGTTCATCTTTTTCAATTTTATCCTCCTTGTCAGAAGAAGGTATCTTTATCCACTGCTCTCACTGATATTTGTTTTCCTCCTTTTCATTCCGTCGTACATCTCAATCAGGGAGATGGGTATGGATAGTGCTTTTGAGAACTCACCGTATTACGATCAACTGAAAGTTGAGATATTTGAAGATCCTGACTCACACGTAAAAACGGCTATCAGAAGAATGAACACGATCGCTCTTTCAAGCAAAGAACACACAAAGCAAATAGTGGAAACCCTTGGATCTTTACCGGAAGAACTGCTAAAAATCGAAGCTCTAAAATCGATAGAATCCACTAAAAACGGCATTTTCCTTCAGCTGAATGATCGCTCAAAATTCTTCACCACAGCCGGGTTCGAAGACAGATTGAATTTAACCGGTAAAATCGAAGGCGATCTGAGTGATTACCTCTCACAGGAAAAATCCAGGTATAGAAAGTACAAAAGAGAAATCAAATCACTGGACCAATTTGTAGAAAGGATCACCTCGTACACTTCCGAAAAATTCTCACAGGATTTCGAAAGAGAACTGACAAACACCATTGAAAGGTACCCACTCATTGAAGGTGTTTCTTTCTCCTATTCAACGGAGAAAAGGTATCTCTCGCTGAAACCTTATCGCACCGTGAATGGATTGATCGGCATCTTCACTTTCTTTTTGCTTTTCTTCTCCGCTGTTCTTGGAGGAAGATATCTGATCTTTCCCGCAGCAGCGACTCTGTTCACCTCCATCCTTTCGATGATCAAATGGAAACACCTCGAAGTTTTCGTTGAAAGCGGAATTTTCCCTCTGATCATCGAAACTTCGTCCACTCACACCTTCCACATCGAAGTGTTTTTGATATTCGTTTCTCTGTTTCTTCTCTATAAAAACTTCATGAAAAGGAGGGTGAAAGCATGAAAAAGTTTCTCGTGATTTCTTTGATGATTTTCGCGGTTGCTCTGTTTGGTTTCAAAGTCATCATGGTGACGGACGTCGGGGGACTCGGTGACAAATCCTTCAACGATGGAACGTGGGCAGGAGTAAAGCAAGCTGCAGAAGAACTCGGAATAGAAGCGAAAGTGATACAATCTTACGAGCAGTCCGACTACATACCGAACCTCAGCAAAGCAGCGGAAGAAGCTGATCTCGTGTTCGCTGTTGGTTTCATGATGACGGATGCCCTCTTTAAAGTGGCAAAGCAATATCCGGACACGTACTTTGTGGGAATAGACATCACGCCTCCCGAGGGCCAGATTCTCCCGAACGTACTCACATTCACCTTCAAAGAACAGGAAGCCGCCTTCCTGGTAGGTTACGTGGCGGCCGCCATGACGAAGACCGGAACGGTTGGATTCGTCGGAGGAATTCCGATACCTCCTGTGGAAAGGTTCAGATACGGTTACGAGGCCGGTATAAAGACTTACTCGGTTCTCCACAAAAAGAACGTGAAGATCTTGAGAGGCTACACACAGGACTTCGAAGATCCGAAGAAGGGTAAGGACCTCGCCATGTCCCAGTTTGCGGAAGGAGCCGATATTGTGTTCCACGCCTCCGGCGCCTGTGGAAACGGCGTTATAGAAGCTGCCAGGGAGAAATTCTCAGCACTGGCCGGTTCTGACAAACTCGTTGACCTTATAGATTACTACACGACGAACGGAAAAGGATTCTTCGCCATAGGAGTGGACATGGATCAGGATTACATGGCTCCCGGTGCAGTTCTGACGAGTGCCATGAAGAGAGTGGACGTTGCGTCTTATTACGGAGTTGTCTGGGCTTACGAGGGAACGTTCGAAGGTGGACACAGGGTTCTTGGAATCTCCGAAGATGCAGTTGGAATAAGTCCTATGAAGTACACGAAAGGACTCGTTCCCAACAGAGTCATAGCCGAACTCCTTTACCTTGAAAAATTGATGAAAGAAGGCACTCTGAAAGTCCCAGAGACTCAGGAAGAACTCGATGCTTTTGAAGTGCCACAAATCGAATTCCCATTCTGAGGGGGAGTCCTCCCCCTCTTTTCAGGGGTGATCCGGTGGAGTACGCAGTTGTGATGAAGGGAATCGTTAAAAGGTTTCCAGGAGTTCTGGCAAATGATCACGTGGATCTCTTCGTCGAAAAGGGTGAAATCCACGCTATCGTTGGTGAAAACGGCGCTGGAAAAACCACTCTCATGAAACAACTCTACGGCCTCTTAAAGCCCGATGAGGGGGAAATCTACATAAACGGAAAAAGAGTAGAATTTTCCGGTCCCGCTGACGCGATAAAAAATGGTATAGGTATGGTTCACCAGCATTTCATGCTCGTTGACAACCTGACGGCTTACGAGAACGTGATCATCGGGATGGAACCAAGGAAAGGAATTCTTCTGGATAGGAAAAAGGCGAGAAAAGAAGTTAAAAAACTCTCGGAAGAGTACGGATTAACAATAGACGTCGATATGAAAATAGAGGACATGCCCGTGGGGTTGCAGCAGAGAGTAGAGATCATCAAGACACTCTACAGAGGAGCAGAGATTCTCATATTAGATGAACCTACTGCCGTCCTCACTCCACAGGAAACAGAGGAACTCTTCGAAGTCTTGAGACGATTGAAAAAGAGCGGGAAGACGATCATATTCATTTCGCATAAATTGAACGAAGTGATGGAGATCTCCGATAGAATCACCGTTATGAGACAGGGAAGGGTCACAGGAAACCTCATTACTTCACAAACCACACCACAGGAAATAGCGAGATTGATGGTGGGAAGGGAAGTCGTTCTCACGGTTGAGAAAAAGCCAAAAGAAGCCGGTGAAACACTCCTCAAAATAGAAGATCTCTGGGTCAAGGACAACAGGAAACTGGACGTTGTAAAGGGAGTTTCTTTCGAGGTAAAGAGGGGAGAGATAGTAGGGATAGCCGGTGTTGCTGGAAACGGTCAGTCCGAACTGGTAGAAGCGATCACAGGACTTCGCAGAGCGGAACGCGGAAGAGTCCTCTTCAGAGGTGAAGATATAACGGGATACGACCCAAAAAGATTGCGAGATCTCGGAATGTTCCACGTTCCAGAAGATCGACTCAAAAGAGGTTTGATAGTGGATTTTCCGGCATATTTCAACACCATTTTGGGAAGGCACATGATAGAGCCTTTCGTGAAGAGCGGTTTTCTCAACATGAAGGAAATAAAAAGATTTTCAAAACAACTTTTTGAAAAGTTCGATATCAGGCCGAGAAATATAGAACTCCTCGCGGGAAGTTTCTCCGGTGGGAATCAGCAGAAGATCATCGTTGCGCGTGAAATGAGTTTCTCCCCCGAACTTCTCGTTGTGGCTCAACCGACACGTGGTCTGGACGTGGGTGCGATAGAATTCATCCACAAAACACTCGTATCGATGAGAGACGCAGGTGTTGGTATTCTTCTCATATCCATGGAACTGGACGAAATCTTCTCGCTCAGCGACAGAATACTGGTTATGTACGAAGGACAGATAATGGGAGAAGTCAGACCGGAAAAAACCACTCCAGAGGAAGTAGGGCTCATGATGGCAGGTAAAAGACTGGAGGAGATCAGAAGATGAACAACAGGGTGTGGTCATTTCTTGTCCCGTTCTTTTCGGTCATCATAGCACTTCTTATAGCAGCCGTGGTGATCATTCTGATCGGGCAGAACCCCGTGATAGCGTACAAAGCCATGATCGAAGGGGCTTTCGGAAATATCCAGGCTCTGGCCGATACGGTGATAAAAACCACGCCGCTCATCCTAACAGGACTCGCCGTTGGATTTGGTTTCAGAGCAGGGCTATTCAACATAGGAGCGGAAGGACAGATGATCATGGGAGGGATTCTGGCAACTGTCGTTGGAATGCACATGAGAGGAATACCGCCATTACTCGCTATCCCTCTTACGATGATTGCCGGCATGCTGGGAGGTGCCGTCTGGGCCTCTATAGCCGGTTATCTGAAGGCAAAAACGGGAGCACACGAAGTTGTGTCAACCATAATGCTGAACTGGATTGCAACCTACATATCCTCCTACCTCATCACGGGACCACTGGCAGTGGGATCGGGTACCCCAAAAAGCCCAGAAATTGCTCCTTCTGCCAAACTTCCTCCTATTGTTACAGTTGGCGCCTTAGAAATGACCTCCGGTATTCTGATTTCAATCCTTTCAGCGGTGGTTATATACATCGTTCTGGAGAAGACGAAAACTGGCTATGAGGTGAAAGCAGTTGGATTCAATCCGTACGCGGCAGAATATGGAGGAATAAACATCTCAAAGAACATCGTCATGTGTATGGCAATAAGCGGAGCGCTGGCGGGTCTTGCTGGAGCCCTGGAAGTGATGGGGTTACATCACAGGTTCCTAGGAACACTCTCCGGCGGAAAGGGCTTCGATGGAATCTCGATCGCGCTGATCGGACAAAACCATCCCATAGGCATCATCTTCGCCTCATTTCTCATAGCTGCTCTGCGAACTGGATCGAGCAACATGCAGTTCGTTGGGGTACCAAAACACATCGTCACAATCATACAGGGTATCGTCATATTCCTCGTCGCAGCCGACAGGATTGTTAAAACCCTTCTCAGGTTCAGGAAGGTGAAAAGATGAAAATACTGGAAGTGCTCTGGAACATTTTCTCGAATCCCCTCTTTTACAAGCTCACTCTCACAGCTTCCACTCCTCTTCTTTTCGCATCCCTTGGAGGTGTTTTCAGTGAAGTTACAGGGGTTGTGAACATCGCCCTTGAAGGAATAATGCTCCTTGGAGCGTTTTCTTCGGTGGTGATCACATACTACACCGGAAACGTGTGGCTCGGTTTCTTGCTTTCCATCCCCATAGGGATCGGATTTTCCTGGTTCCACGCCTGGGCGAGTATCAAATGGAGAGGTAACCAGATAGTGAGCGCGACGGCGTTGATACTGGTCGCGCAGGGTCTGACAGGTTTTCTCATGGAACCGATATTCGGTCAGCCGGGGCAGACACCTTATGTGGGTCGAATCGAAGAGATCACACTACCTGGAATTTCCTCCATTCCTTTCATCGGAGAAGCCATCGGAACCATCAGTCCAATAGTTCTCATAGCCTTCGCAATGGTCTTTTTTGCGTGGTTTTTGATCTACAAGACCCCACTGGGTCTCAGAATGAGGGCAGTAGGTGAAAATCCCGAGGCCGCCGATACTCTCGGTGTTGACGTCTTCAAAATAAGGTACTTCGGAGTTCTCATGAGCGGTGCTCTGGCGTCCATGGGAGGAGCGTTCCTTTCCATAGGAGAGGTCGGTAACTTCAGGGAACTCATGACGGGAGGAAGGGGCTTCATTGCCCTTGCGGCCATGATCCTTGGAAATTGGAATCCCATAGGTGCCATGTGGGCCTGCCTCATGTTTGGTATGTCAGAAGCTCTGGCCAATCAACTTCAGAGCAGTCCCATTCTCAACGTACCCGCTACGGCAAAACCGTTGTTCAATCTCTTTCCGTTCGTTGTTACCCTCGTTGTCGTGGCTGGCCTGATAGGAAGAACTAGACCACCAGCAGCCGATGGTGTTCCCTATGAAAAAGAAGAGTAAGACCTCATGAAATCCAGGACCAACTTCGTTGCCCTCACATCATCTTCGTTGTACAGGAGCATCTGCTTTAGAAGCTCCTCGTTTCTCGTTTTTTTCCATTTCTCATAAAGCCGCAGTATTTCATAACCATTCAGAGACGTTCTCCAATCGTACCCCAGATACTTAGCGATTCTTTTGAGTGAGTAGGACATAACCGGAAAAACGAAGTGATTCCTCAGAATTGAGAACACATCGAGAAAATTCATCCTTTTGTTTCTGCCGATCAATGAAATCAGCTTTCTCTTCTCTGGTCCATGATAATGGTAGAGAACACTTCCATCATCCAGAGAGTTCAAAAATGCGATCAGATCTTCTTGATCTTCTTCCAGAAAATATCTGTACTCATCACCTATTAAAAACCCATAGAGAAAATCACTCTCTTCCGCTGGATGATACTCTATGTCAACTATTGTTCCTTCTGGAAGATCTTCCGGAGGAGTTATCATTATCACTCTATTCTCGAGAAACGCCCTCGCCGCCATGATGAACCTTTTTCCCTTCTCTTTTCCAAATACCTTTTCCAGGATTCTCTGGTCCGCCCCTGCGAGATCTTCCAGCGTTTCTATACCCATTCCATAGAGAACCCTGTACGTTTCTTCTCCTATCCCGTTCACCAGAAGCAAACTCTTCTCTTCAAGAAGCTTCCCTTCGCAATCTTCGAGAAAATCACAGTATCTACAGTGTTTTCCCACTCTGGGATGAGGATCATCATCTAATGTCAACATTTCTCTCAAAACATCTTCGACGATGGGTATCAGATTTTTCCAGTTTTCCATCTTTCTTGAGAAGCTGTCGGATACGATCTCCACTCCAGAAACCTTCAGACCAGCTTTTGAGAAAACCAGGGCATGATAAGCGCTCTCAAGGATGTATTTGTCTTTAAACCTTTTTGCGTTCTTTCTTAGAATAATTCTCCATCCATCCCTTTCTTTCACAACCAGATCGGGATTTGAAACCAATCCATGACCCTCAAACTCACACACGATCACAGGATTTTCGAGAGGGAATCCAGCCTCCATTAACTCCTCCGAAAAATTCGGAGAAACCTCTTTTGAAATTTTTTTTGAAAGGTAATATCGCCTTGGACACACCAAGAAATTTTCCATATCTTCGTAGCTTATTGTCATCGAATAATCCCTCCACAATTTCGACGTGGTAGAATATTTCTGAAGTTTATTATACTGACAATCGGAGGTGCTCAACATGGATGAACGCACGGAACTTTTGAAAAGAATAGAAGAGCTGGAAGAGAAGCTGCGGCAATGCCAGCAGAGAGAGCAGGAGCTCGAGGCTCTGATAGAAGAATACAACGAAGTCATGAAGAAACAATTCCAGGTGTTCGACGATTTCTTTGAAAAGCTGGGAACTACAAAAATGATCGATCCACTGACAAGAGTGTACGCGAAAGACCATTTCCTGAGACTCCTATCTTATCAACATCAGAGGGCCTTCGAAGAGAACACACCTTACACGATATTCTTTGTGAAAACAAAGGTATCTGAGAATGAAAGAGAAAAAGCGCTGATGAAGATAGGAAAAGTTCTCAAAGAATGCGTGAGGGTACCCTTAGATAGTGTGGGCAGATACTCCGATGATACTTTTGCACTCTTCGTAATCGGTGTTGGAAAAGAAACGGCTCCGAATATAGAAGAGAGAATAAAAAATCACATCGAAAGTATAGGAGACATCGAATACTCGATTGCATACAAAAGCTATCCTGAAGATTTCATGGATCTGGAAAAGGCGATCCTCGATCTTGAAAAGGCGGTGGCTTGATTGGGCAAACTGGTCGTTCAGGGTGGTACCGTTCTCGAAGGAGAAGTGGAGATATCGGGTTCAAAAAACGCTGCTCTTCCAATAATGGCAGCGGCGATTCTATGCGATGAAGAGATAATTCTCAAAAACGTACCGAGACTCCAAGATGTCTTCGTCATGATAGACATCCTGAGATCCATTGGATTCAGAGTGGAATTCGACGAGAACGAACTGAAGATCAAAAGAGAAAACGATATCTCACAGGAAGTACCTTACGAACTTGTCAGGAAGATGAGGGCGTCCTTCAACGTGCTCGGTCCGATCGCTGTGAGAACTGGAAGGGCGAAAGTTGCTCTTCCAGGCGGGTGTTCCATAGGTGTCAGACCTGTGGACTTTCATCTTGAAGGTCTCAAAAAAATGGGATTCTCGATAAAAGTGGAACACGGCTTTGTTGAAGCCACCTTTGAAAGAAGAACCGACCAGGTGACGATTACCCTTCCTTTTCCAAGCGTTGGTGCCACGGAACACCTGATGACCACAGCGGCTCTCCTGGAAGGCACTCGTGTGGTGATAGAAAACGCCGCCATGGAACCTGAAATCGTGGACCTTCAAAATTTCATAAACAGAATGGGTGGACGTATTGAAGGAGCCGGAACCAGCCGAATAGTGATTGAAGGCGTGGAGAAAATGCAGGGAGTTGAATACAGCATCATTCCCGATCGAATAGAAGCTGGAACGTACCTGGTAGCCATCGCAGCAAGTCGAGGAAAAGGTCTGGTGAAGAACGTGAACCCGGATCATCTCACGAACTTTTTTGAGAAACTAGAAGAAACAGGGGTAAAACTTAAAGTTTTTGGAAACGAAGTAGAGATCGAAATGAGAGAAAGACCAGAAGCGGTGGATGTTACAACGAATCCGTACCCTGGTTTTCCCACGGATCTCCAACCTCAGATGATGGCGTATCTATCGATAGCGTCGGGAGTCTCGGTTATAACCGAAAACGTCTTCAAAACGAGGTTCTTACACGTGGACGAGTTGAAAAGAATGGGAGCGGACATAGAAGTTTCTGGAAACGTTGCCATAGTGAAAGGAGTTGAAAAGCTCAGCGGTGCCCCTGTTGAGGGAACGGATCTCAGAGCAACCGCTGCCCTTCTCATAGCGGGAATCATAGCGGATGGTGTTACAGAGATAAGCAACGTTGAACACATATTCAGAGGTTACGAAGATGTCATAGACAAATTCAGCAAACTGGGAGCAAAAATCGAGTATGTCGAAAAAGAAAATTGAGAGAATAAAAGAGATCGAAACCACACTTTGGGACAACCTTGAAAAGTGCGAACTCTGTCCTCGAAAGTGTGGTGTTGATAGATACAGAACCACCGGAATCTGTGGACTGCCCGCCAGAGCGAAGATATCCAACGCGGTTCTTCACTTCGGTGAAGAACCTCCCATCTCTGGAAAAACGGGTGCGGGTACGGTGTTCTTCAGCGGTTGTAACATGAAATGTGTATACTGTCAAAACATGGGATTCAGTCAGAAAGGAATAGGAACAGAGGTTGAAGTGGAAGACCTTGCGGAGATATTCTTGATCCTGCAAAAACACGGTGCGAAGACCCTGAATCTTGTCACCCCCACACCACACCTTCCGTTCATAATCTCAGCCCTGAGAATCGCCATTGAAAATGGATTGAACCTTCCCATCGTCTACAACACCAGCGGATACGAAGACCTCGAGATTCTCAGACTTTTAGAAGGTGCCGTTGATATCTATCTTTCCGATGTGAGATATTCGGACAACGAAGCTTCTAAAAAGTACTCAAAAACCCCGGATTACTGGACAGTTGTTCAGAAGGCCATCATCGAGATGTTCAGACAGGTGGGTGTCTTCGACGAAGAAAAAATGAAAGGCCTCATTGTGAGAATTCTTGTTCTTCCTGGAAACGTGGTGGATTATTCTGAAATTTTTTCTTTCCTTTCAAGCCTGTCCACACGAATTCCTCTCTCCATAATGAATCAGTACATCCCTCACTTTGACGCCCAGAAATTTCCCGAAATAAGCAGAAAACTGAACCAGGACGAGTACGAAAAAATTTTAGAACTGGCTGAAAGATACGGTTTTACCGAAGGATGGTATCAATCTGAAGAAAAAGAGAGAGTGACCGCCAGAGGCCTGAAGGAA
Organism: Thermotoga petrophila RKU-1; assembly: GCF_000016785.1. Taxonomy (NCBI): domain Bacteria; kingdom Thermotogati; phylum Thermotogota; class Thermotogae; order Thermotogales; family Thermotogaceae; genus Thermotoga; species Thermotoga petrophila. The sequence goes on along the minus strand of NC_009486.1, from coordinate 827,439 downwards.
ATCTCCGAAAAATTACAATTTTTAAGGTTAAAAACCCATAATTCCTATTAAGCAGTCGAAAATGGAGAAAACAACAGATATCCGACCTTGATTTTAAATTATTTCCCGCATATAATTAATGAGAAGATAATATTACGATCCAAAAGGAGGAATCGAAGTTGAAATACAACTCTCCGAGAATAAAAATCCTCAACAAAAAGAGCATCCTCAAGGTGATTCACGAAAACCATCCCATCTCCAGATCAGACATATCGGAGGTCACAGGGCTCACGCCGAGCAGTGTAACAAGACTCACGAAAGAACTCATAGATGAAGGTTATATAAGAGAGATCGGTACGATGGGGAAAAATTCTCCCGGAAGAAGAAGAAGAATTCTCCTCGATCTAAGAAAGAACGCCTTTTTGAGTTTAGTCTTCGATATAGGAGTGAATATAACGACCTACGGTGTTGGATTTTTCGACGGAGAAGTAGAACCGAGGGGAACTTTCAACACACCGAGGGAACCAGTGGAATTCTTCAACATAGTCAAAGAAATCTACGAACGCATCTCAGGTGAATATAGAATTTCAAGAATCTCTCTTTCCGTTCCAGGAATGGTTGATATGGAAGAAAAGAAAATACTTCTCGCCCCAAACCTTGAGTGGGAGAATGTGAGTATAAAAGAACTCCTCAAAGTCGATGTTCCCGTTCTTGCGGACAACGAGGCGAATCTTTCCATGCTCGCCGAAAAGTACCACTCAGAAGATCTGAGAAACGTGAAAGAAGCCGTTTTTATCATCATAAGAGAGGGTGTTGGAGCGGGATTGATGATCGATGGAAAGATCTTCAGAGGTCCTTCTTTTACAGCGGGTGAAGCAGGGCACATGACAGTGAACATGTACTCCGACAGGCAGTGCCACTGTTCCAACTGGGGTTGCTGGGAACTCGTCTCTTCGATCAACTGGGCGATCGAGCAGTACGGGAAAGAACTCCCTGGAAAAAACGCAATAGAGAAATTCCAGGCGCTGAAGCAGAGAAACGATGCAAAAAGAATACTGATGAAATTTGCGGAAAACATAGCGGTCGGCATCGTGAACCTGGTGAACATATTGAATCCTGAACTCGTGATCCTTGGTGGGGAAGTCGTCGATCTTGGTGATAGTTTTCTCGATATTGTAAAAGACTTTGTCCATCAAAGAGCTTTGAAGGCCGCTGTGAAGGATCTGAAAATCAGAACCACAGAATTCAGAAACATCAGTTCCAACCTCGTGGGCGCGGCCGTACTGGCTGTCGAGGACATAATAGAAGAAGTCAAATAAAGGAGGTGACAGTATGTTCAAAATTTCATCCTATCTTCCAACGGAGATCATTTTCAGGGTGGGAGCGGTGGACGAACTGGAAGAAAGGGCAAAAAAGCTCGGAAAAAAAGCATTGATTGTGACAGGGCGCTCCAGCACTAAGAAGACCGGCCTTTTGCAGAGAGTGGTAGATCTTCTCAAGAAAGCAGGAGTGGAAAGTTTCGTCTTCGACAAAATAATTCCCAACCCGATATCGGATCACGTCGATGAGGCTGCAGAAATCGTGAGAAAAGAGAAAATAGATTTCATCATAGGACTTGGTGGAGGAAGTCCAATAGACAGCGCAAAAGCGATTTCTATTACCGCTCCGAATGAAGGAAAATTCTGGGATTACGTTCCCGTAGGTGGTGGAAAGATTCCAGAAAAATCCATCCCCGTTGTTGCTATACCCACCACACACGGAACGGGAACCGAGGCAGATCCATTTGCGGTGATCACAAATCCCCAAACGAAAGAAAAAGTGGGAATAGGCTATAGAAACACCTTTCCCGTTCTCTCCCTTGTGGATCCTGAAGTGATGAAGACATTACCGAAAGACCAGACCGCGTACACCTCTATGGATGCGTTCTATCACGCTATAGAATCCTTCCTCAACGTGAATGCGAATCCTTACTCGGATGTCCTCGCCCTGGACGCCATGAAAAGGATTGTGACATATCTCCCAGTTGCTTACGAGAACGGAGAAGATATGGAAGCCAGAACGAACCTCGCCTGGGCCAGTACTGAAGCAGGAATCACAGAGACTCTGACCGGTGTGATCGCAAACCACGCGCTGGAGCATGGTCTCAGTGGTTTCTATCCAGAAATCACCCATGGTCTTGGTCTGTGCATCACAGGTCCGTACCTGTTCGAATACATCTTCGATCACGCCTACGAGAGACTCGCCATCGTTGGAAGGGAAGTGTTCGGCGTTTACGAAACAGACGATAGAAAAGCTGGAAGGATCGCTATCAAGAAACTGAGAGACTTCCAGGAAATGTTCGGTCTCAACAAGAGACTCAGTGAACTGGGTGTGAAAAAAGAGGATATTCCAAAGATGGCAGAAACCGGCTACAGGATACTGAATGGAGTGGTTGTTGTAACTCCCGGTAACTTAACCGCGAAGGACATGGAAGAAATATTCAACAGGTGTTACTGAGGAGGAGATAGCTTGGCTTCGAAATTTAAGAAGAGAACTTTCAGAGAACTCGGCCCTTTAGTTGCTCTCGTCAGTCTGGCTGTCTTCACGGCTATCCTGAATCCCCGCTTTCTGACGGCATTCAATCTTCAGGCTCTCGGAAGGCAGATAGCGATCTTTGGCCTGTTAGCTATCGGTGAAACCTTTGTCATCATCTCCGGGGGAGGAGCCATCGACCTCTCCCCCGGTTCTATGGTGGCGCTCACAGGGGTAATGGTCGCCTGGCTCATGACTCACAGTGTTCCCGTGTGGATCTCTGTGATTCTCATTCTATTGTTTTCTATAGGAGCAGGTGCGTGGCACGGCTTGTTCGTCACAAAACTCAGGGTTCCCGCCTTTATCATCACCCTTGGAACACTGACAATCGCCCGAGGCATGGCAGCCGTGATCACAAAGGGATGGCCTATAATCGGACTCCCGTCTTCTTTTTTGAAAATCGGGCAGGGTGAATTTTTGAAGATACCGATCCCGGTGTGGATTCTCCTTGCAGTGGCTCTTGTGGCAGATTTCTTCCTCAGAAAGACCGTTTACGGAAAACACCTGAGGGCTTCCGGCGGTAACGAAGTCGCCGCAAGATTTTCCGGGGTGAACGTGGACAGGGTGAGAATGATAGCGTTCATGGTATCAGGGTTCCTTGCCGGTGTGGTGGGGATAATCATTGCGGCAAGGCTTTCTCAAGGGCAACCAGGTGTTGGTAATATGTACGAACTCTATGCCATAGCCTCTACCGTGATCGGTGGAACGAGTCTCACGGGAGGAGAAGGAAGTGTTTTAGGAGCAATCGTAGGCGCGAGTATCATTAGTCTTCTCTGGAACGCTCTCGTTCTTCTCAACGTTTCGACGTACTGGCACAATGTAGTCATCGGAATCGTCATAGTTGTGGCAGTAACTCTCGACATATTGAGAAGGAGACTTGCAAGCAAATAACAGGTGGGTGGGTCATGAAAAGACTTCTGGTTTTTCTTTCGATCTTTTTGACAACAGTTTTGCTTTTTTCAATTGATTCAAAAGTGAACTCCAAGGAGGAAAACGGAGTGAAACTGGTGGCGCTCACTTTCGATGACGGTCCTGATGTAAAACTCACCTCCGCAGTACTGGACACTCTTGAAAAACACGGTGTTGTAGCTACCTTTTTCGTTGTGGGACAGAGGTTGAACGAAAGTACTCGAGCTATCCTCGAAAGAATGATATCCATGGGATGTGAAATAGGAAATCACTCGTGGAATTATGAACCACTTGACAAAAAAGATCCTGAGACGATAAAAGATCACATCGAACGCACGAACGAGCTTATCAAGAAATACGCAGGAAAAGAACCTCGATTCTTCAGGCCACCAAACTTGGCAGTGAGCGGTACCATGTTCGATGTGATAAACATGCCGTTTGTGAGTGGCGTTCTCGGTTACGACTGGGCAGGATGCGATAGAGATCCCCAAAAGATAGTAAACAACGTACTGAAAGGCGTAAGAGATGGTGCAATAATTCTTCTTCACGACGTACAGCCGGAGCCGCATCCGATCGTCGAAGTCCTGGAGATACTGATCCCAGAATTGAAAAAACGTGGATACGAATTCGTCACTCTGAGCGAGCTTTTCAAAAGAAAAGGAGTGAACCCTGAAGATCCGGTGTACAGAAAAAAGATGTGGGTGTATGTGGAATAAACCATCTTTCAAGGGGGTGTTATCATGAGGAAACTTCTGGTTTTTCTTTCGGTTCTCCTGGTTGCTGGTCTGTCGCTGGCTCTCACCATAGGTGTTATCGGAAAATCCGTCCATCCTTACTGGTCACAGGTGGAACAGGGTGTTAAAGCGGCGGGGAAGGCCCTCGGAGTGGATACGAAGTTCTTCGTCCCACAAAAGGAAGATATCAACGCCCAGCTTCAGATGCTCGAATCTTTCATAGCCGAGGGCGTGGACGGTATTGCGATCGCACCGTCCGATCCAACTGCAGTCATCCCCACCATCAAGAAAGCCCTTGAGATGGGTATTCCTGTTGTCACTCTCGATACAGACTCTCCAGACAGCGGAAGGTACGTCTACATCGGAACGGACAACTACCAGGCGGGTTACACAGCCGGTCTCATCATGAAGGAGCTCCTTGGAGGAAAGGGTAAGGTCGTCATAGGAACGGGTTCACTGACGGCTATGAATTCCCTTCAGAGAATCCAGGGGTTCAAAGACGCCATCAAGGATTCAGAGATAGAAATAGTCGACATTCTCAACGATGAAGAAGACGGTGCAAGGGCTGTGTCTCTGGCGGAAGCTGCCCTCAATGCCCATCCAGATCTCGATGCATTTTTCGGTGTGTACGCCTACAACGGACCTTCTCAGGCACTCGTGGTGAAAAATGCTGGAAAAGTTGGGAAAGTGAAGATCGTCTGTTTCGATACAACACCCGATATTCTTCAGTACGTGAAAGAGGGAGTTATTCAGGCAACAATGGGGCAGAGACCTTACATGATGGGATACCTGTCAGTCACAGTTCTTTATCTGATGAACAAGATAGGTGTTCAGAACACTCTGATGATGCTTCCGAAAGTCAAGGTTGATGGAAAGGTTGACTACGTGATCGACACAGGTGTTGACGTGGTCACACCAGAGAACCTCGATGAATATTTGAAGAAGATGGAAGAACTCGGAATTCCAATAAAATTCTGAAAAACACGAGGAGGGGTGTTTCCCCTCCTCGTTTTCAGGGGTGATCGAATGGAGATACTGAAAGCAAAGGGCATAGTGAAAAGATTCCCTGGAGTTGTGGCTGTGGACAACGTCGATTTTGAGGTTTACGAAAACGAGATTGTCTCTCTGATAGGTGAAAATGGTGCTGGTAAATCCACCCTCATAAAAATTCTGACGGGTGTCCTCAAACCTGATGCGGGAGAAATTCTGGTCAACGGCGAAAGGGTAGAATTTCACTCTCCGGTCGACGCGTTCAAAAAGGGTATAAGTGTTATCCATCAGGAACTGAACCTGTGTGACAACATGACTGTGGCGGAAAACATCTTTCTCGCCTATGAAGCTGTCAGAGGACAGAAAAGAACCCTTTCCAGTAGAGTTGATGAGAACTATATGTACACAAGATCTAAAGAACTGCTCGATCTCATCGGCGCCAAATTCTCTCCAGACGCTCTGGTGAGAAATCTCACCACCGCCCAGAGACAGATGGTGGAGATATGTAAGGCACTGGTTAAAGAACCCAGGATCATCTTCATGGATGAACCCACATCATCTCTCACTGTCGAAGAGACAGAAAGACTCTTCGAAATCATAGAAATGTTGAAAAGTAGAGGTATTTCTGTCGTTTTCGTTTCACATAGACTGGACGAAGTTATGAGGATAAGTGACAGGATCGTTGTGATGAGAGACGGAAAAAGAGTCGGCGAGTTGAAAAAAGGAGAATTCGATGTGGACACGATCATAAAAATGATGGTAGGACGTGAAGTGGAGTTTTTCCCACACGGAATTGAGACCAGACCCGGAGAAATTGCACTCGAAGTCAAAAACCTGAGATGGAAGGATAAAGTGAAGAATGTTTCTTTTGAAGTGAGAAAGGGAGAAGTTCTGGGATTCGCGGGACTTGTGGGGGCTGGAAGAACTGAAACGATGCTCTTGGTGTTCGGAGTGAATCAAAAGGAATCTGGAGACATATACGTTAACGGAAGGAAAGTTGAAATAAAAAATCCGGAAGATGCCATAAAGATGGGGATAGGACTCATTCCTGAAGACAGAAAACTTCAGGGACTCGTTTTGAGAATGACTGTGAAGGACAACATCGTGCTCCCATCACTGAAAAAAATCAGCAAATGGAGGCTCGTGCTCGATGAAAGAAAAGAAGAAGAGATCTCAGAAGACTATGTAAAAAGACTCTCCATAAAAACGCCTTCCATTTATCAAATAACAGAAAATCTATCGGGCGGAAACCAGCAGAAAGTGGTCCTTGCCAAATGGCTCGCCACGAATGTGGATATTCTGATCTTCGACGAACCAACACGCGGAATAGACGTTGGTGCAAAGGCAGAAATACACAGAATGATCAGAGAACTCGCCGCACAGGGAAAAGCTGTGATCATGATCTCTTCGGAACTCCCAGAAATACTGAATCTCAGCGATAGAATAATCGTCATGTGGGAAGGTGAAATCACAGCCGTTCTGGACAACAGAGAGAAAAAAGTCACCCAGGAGGAAATAATGTACTACGCATCTGGACAGAAAAAACAGAACGGGAGGGTCGCATAATGAACCTGTACGTGGGACTCGATGTGGGAACGACCGGCGTCAAGGGAATTCTTGTGAACGAGAAGGGAGAGATTCTCGCTACTGCGAACGAAAGACTAATGATGCTCACTCCTCAGCCCGCCTGGGCAGAGCAGGATCCCTTCTCCTGGTGGGAGGCGGTGAGAAAAATACTGAAAAACCTCTCCGACAGATCGAAAGAAATGGGCGGCAAAATAAGAGCGATCTCCACCAGCGGGCAGATGCACAGTCTTGTAGCAATAGATGACAACGGTAAAGTCCTGAGAAATGCCATCCTCTGGTGCGATCAGAGAACATACAAAGAGTGTGAAGAAGCCACCCAGATCCTCGGCGGAGAGGAAAACGTTCTCAAGCTCGTCGGAAATCCTATTTTGCCCGGTTTCACACTCCCAAAAATACTCTGGATCCGAAAGCATGAACCTGAGATCTACGAAAAAATCTCAAAAATCATGCTTCCGAAAGATTTCATAAACTACATGCTCACCGGTGAGGTGAAAACGGAGCATTCCGACGCCTCCGGAACGGTGATGTACAGTGTGTCAAAGATGGAATGGAACAAGGACGTATTGAAAGAACTCAACATACCGGAAAGTGTTCTTCCAGAGATAATACCGTCGAACGGCGTGGTTGGAAATGTGAAACCCGAAGTAGCGTCGGATCTCGGTCTCTCCGAAGACACGCTTGTGATAGGCGGAGGAGCCGACAACGCCTGTGCAGCTCTTGGAATAGCCGTCGTAGAACCGGGTGACGTGATGGTGAGTCTCGGTACTTCAGGAACCGTTCTGGCACCCACAAAAGGGAATCAGCCCGATCCAAAGGGTAGAGTACATTTCTTTGCACACACCGTTCCAGAAACAAGATACCACATGGGTGTGATGCTCTCCGCTACCTATTCACTGGAGTGGTTCAAGGAAAAATTCCTGAGCGAAGATTACGAAACAATCAACGAAGAGGTGGATAAAATTCCTGCAGGATCAAACGGGATAATCTTCCTGCCGTATCTCAACGGTGAAAGGACACCACACAGAGATCCATTCGCGAGGGGTGTTTTCTTCGGTATATCCTCGTACAACACCAAGTGGGATATGGTGAGAGCCATATTCGAAGGCGTTGCCTTCGGTATCAAAGATTCGTTCGATATACTGAGAGAACTCAAGGTGGTTCTCAACAGTGTGAGAATTACAGGAGGAGGTTCAAAGAGCAGGGTATGGAACAAAATGCTCGCAGATATGACAGGATTGAGAATACAAAAACCAGCCGTGGATGAAGGGGCGTCTTACGGTGCAGCGATCCTCGCAGTGTCTGGCTCAATGGGAGAAAATCCCGCGAAAATTTCGAAAGAGTGGTTCCGCGTGAAGAGTTACACTGACCCTGCTGTTGAAAACACAGAAACCTACGAAAAACTACACGAGAAATTCAAAAAACTCTACACATCTCTCAAAGAGATGTTCAGATCTTGAAAAGAGGGCGCTCTGCCCTCTTTATTGAAAGAGTTCAAGTAGTTCTTTTCGAGTTCTTTCGAAGTACTCATTCTCAAGTGCCCAGGAAAACCCTAGTTTTTCGTAAAAATCCTTCACACGCCATCGATAGTGCATGTCGTCGATAAACACGCAATCCACGTGAGGTTTCAACACGCTCGCCAGCTTTTTCGGGTTCATGGGAAGCATGGGACTGATGAAAACACAGGTCCTTATTCCATTTTCTTTCAGCACCTTCAAAACCTCCACTCTCTCCTCTATGGAACTCGCGTTGGGCTCGAACATCTTCCGGATTTCGTCGTCATCAGTTGTGACGCTGAGTCCAACCGAGATTCTTCTCATCTTCTTAAACAGGTCCAGGTCCCTTAAAACGAGTGTGGATTTTGTGAGAATCATCACCTCGATTTCCAGAAGCGGGAACTCCAGAAAGACTTCGAGACATCTTCGAGTGAGCTTGTACTCTTTCTCGATAGGTTGATACGGATCACACATGGTGCTCATGAAAACGTGGTGTGGTTTCTTCTTGATGATATCTTTTCTGAGAACTTCGGCTATGTTTCGTTTCACGATGATTTCTGACTTCCAGTTCATCTCTCTGTATCGCCGTGCGTAATCACTGGCGTAACAGTACACACAGGCATTGGTACAGCCCACGTAAGGGCTGAGAGTGTACCTTCTTTTCGATTCGGAATAAGTCAGTGCGCTCTTAACATTTATCTCTTTTACTCTCATCTTCAAAAGGATACCATGGGAAATTCTTTAGAAATTTTCCGATACTGTTTCAGAATATCCACCGGGATGGTGATGTATAATTTCTCGGGAAACCCTACCAAATGTTGAATCGCTGTGAAAAAATACACAATATGTTGTTAAAAAATAGGAGGGAGAGCATGAAGTTGTCCGATTTGATCTCAAAGTGGATCGATGTTGAACCTTCAAAAAATGCTCAGATAATCCTCAGAGACAGGTATTTCATGAAGGATCTGGATGGGAATTATCTGGAAACGAAATGGGAAGACGTGGCAAGAAGGGTGGCAAGAGTTGTAGCAACGGCAGAGCTTCTGAACCCATCGTACAAGAAGAACGAAAAACTCGACAGAATAAAAGAATGGGAGGATACCTTCTTCAGAGTTTTGAAAGCGAGGATCTTCATTCCAAACAGTCCCACCCTCTTCAACGCAGGACTCGGGGTGAAGCACGATCTCCTGTGGAAGCCCATCGATCAGATGACACTGGAAGATTACGAAGAAATTTACAGATCGAGAAACCATCTTCATATGCTCTCCGCGTGCTTCGTAGTACCCGTTGGCGACAGCATCGAAGAGATCTTTGAAGCGGTGAAAGAGTACGCACTCATAACGAAAGTGGGAGGAGGAGTGGGGAGTAACTTTTCTGAGTTGAGGCCGAAGGGCAGTTTTGTGGCAGGCACACACGGAAAAGCGTCCGGTCCCGTTTCTTTCATGCACGTTTTCAACTCCGCCATCTCCGTTGTGAAACAGGGTTACAGAAGACGCGGGGCACTGATGGGCATCTTGAACATAAACCATCCCGACATAGAAGAATTCATAGACGCAAAGAAAGAAAACACGGGAGAAGCGGTGCTGAACTTCTTCAACCTCTCTGTTGGATTTCCAATGGACAAGAAAGAGATTCTGAAACTCTACGAAGAAGACGGTGAACTCGAGCTTTCTCATCCAAGAAGCACGATCAGGAAGAAGGTTAAGATCAGAGAACTCTTCAGAAAGATCGCTACAAATGCCTGGAAGAGTGGAGACCCGGGACTTGCCTTCCTCGGAGAGATGAACAAATACTATCCACTCTACCCGCACAGAAAGATCAACTCGACCAATCCGTGCGGTGAGATCGGGCTTTCAGATTACGAAGCCTGCAACCTCGGTTCCATCGACGTTGCAAAGTTCTATAACAATGGTTTTGTGGATTTAGAAGCGCTTCAGGAACTCGTCCAGATAGCCGTTCGTTTCCTCGACAACGTCATCGATGTGAACGTGTTTCCAATAGACAAGATCACAAAAGCAGTCAAAGAGAGCAGAAGGCTCGGTCTTGGAATAATGGGATTTGCCGATCTCCTCTACAAGCTCGAAATTCCTTACAATTCTCAGGAAGCTCGTGATTTCGCGGCCAATCTCATGGCTTTCATAGCGCTCCAAGCACACAGAACTTCCTATGAACTCGGAAAAGAAAAAGGGAACTTCCCGCTCCTTGAGATCTCGAGGTACAGAACGGAAGACAACTTCGTGCCTTTCGCTATGGGTATGAGCAACTACGACGATGAAATAAGAGAAGTCATGAAGATGACAAAAGAGTTCAGAAGAAACGTCGCTCTTCTGACGATCGCACCCACCGGTTCGATCTCGAACATAGCAGACACTTCGTCAGGATTGGAACCAAACTTCCTCCTCGCATACACCAGATTCGTGACGAAGGAAGACGGGACGAAAGAGCCTCTTCTCTACGTGAACCAGGTGCTCAGAGAGAAATTGAATCCGGAGATCCTCAAGAAGATAGAGAAAGAACTCATAGAGAAGGGAAGCTTGAAGGATATCCCGGATGTTCCGGAGAAAATAAAGAAAGTCTTTGTGGTCGCACTCGATATAGATCCAATGGATCACCTCCTCATGCAGGATGCCTTCCAGAGGTACGTTGATAACAACATCTCCAAAACGATCAACATGCCTCAGAGCGCAACCGTGGATGATGTTCTCAACGTGTACCTTGAAGCCCTCAGAACAAACGTTAGGGGCATCACCGTGTACAGAGATGGCTCTCTGCAAACGCAAGTGCTGACGAAAGCCTTGAAGACACCGGAGGCTCCAAAGGTCCAGTTCTTCGTCGTCGATGAGAAGCTGAAGCTCCACCCAAGACCAAGAAAAGACACTCTCAGAAGCGTCACGAGAAAGTACAAAAGACCGGACGGGACCACCTACATAACGATATCCTTCGACGACACTGGTGAAGCCGTGGAGATATTCATCTCAAATGGCACCGAAATGGCCGAAGCGATTGGAAGACTCTCCTCCATAGCCCTCAGAGCGGGTGTTTCCATGGACGAAATCATAGAACAGCTCTCGAAGGTGAAGGGAGAATACTGCAAGGGTCTCGCCGAAGAAATCAAGAAAGCGCTTGAAGACTTCGCAAAACTGTGGCTCAGAACGGGTAAAGAGGCACCAGAGAGCGAGGAAGAGCCGATCGAAAGAGAAAAGTTCATAGTGGCACACAACCTCAGATGGCAAAGCGGTTACTACGTGGACGACGAAGGAAACGTGTACTGTCCCGTTTGTCTCTCGAAGAACTCTCTGATAAAGCAAGAAGGATGTGTGAGCTGTAAGAACTGCGGCTGGTCAAAGTGTGAGTGAGGAGATGAGAACATGAAGATTGTACCAGCCCAGAGGTGTGTATACTCGTTTTCTGCGAGCATGGTACCCGTGGAAGAGGTATACCCTGGTGAACAGGTCGTGTTCGAAACACTCGATGCACTTGGTGGTAATTACGATAAAATCGATTTTTCGAAGGTGAATCCAGCGGCGGGACCTGTATTTGTCAACGGTGCAAAGCCCGGAGACACACTGAAGGTTCGGATAAAGAGGATAGAACTTCCTCGAAGAGGAGTGATCGTAACTGGCAAGGGGTTCGGAGTTCTCGGTGACGAAGTGGAGGGTTTTCACACAAAAGAACTGGAAATAGAGAAATGGGCCGTTCTGTTCGATGGTATGAGGATTCCAATTCACCCGATGGTAGGAGTGATCGGTGTCGCACCTCAGGAAGGAGAGTACCCAACAGGAACAGCCCACAGACATGGGGGAAACATGGACACGAAAGAGATAACAGAGAACGTCACGGTGCACCTTCCAGTGTTCCAGGAAGGTGCACTTCTTGCTCTGGGAGACGTCCACGCAACGATGGGAGACGGAGAAGTGTGCGTCTCCGCGTGCGAAGTCCCTGCAAAAGTGGTTGTGGAGATCGATGTATCCAAGGAAGAAATCAAATGGCCCGTGATTGAAACGAACGATGCCTACTACATCATCGTTTCTCTTCCAGATATCGAAGAGGCTCTGAAAGAAGTCACACGCGAAGCGGTGTGGTTCATCCAGAGGAGGAAAACCGTTCCCTTCACAGATGCCTACATGCTTGCCAGTCTCTCCGTCGATGTGGGTATCTCTCATCTCGTGAATCCCGCTAAGACTGTGAAGGCTCGCATTCCAAAATACATCTTCACGGGGGTATGAGGATGCTCTACGACCTTGCAAAACAGCGAAAGACCGTGAGAAAATTCAGAGAAGAAAAGCCTTCCATTGAGAAGTTGATGTACTGTCTGAAGATGGCGAACGAGGCTCCCTCGGGAATGAATGCTCAACCCTGGAGATTTCTCGTCGTAGAAGATGAAGAAATGAAAAGACAAATCAGGGAAACCTGTGAAAAGGCCGAGAAAGACTTCTACGAAAACGTGAGAGGAAAACTTAAAGAATGGCTCAACGAAAACAGTTTCAACTGGAAAAAACCCTTTCTCGAAGAAGCACCATATCTTCTGCTCGTGTTCTCAAAAAAAGACGCACCCTATTCGAGAGAATCTGTCTGGCTCGCGATCGGATATCTTCTCCTCGCATTGGAAGAACAGGGACTTGGAACCGTCCCGTACACACCGCCGAATCCAAATGAAATAGCAAAAATCGTGAACACACCATCAGATTTGAGATTTGAGGTAATACTCCCGGTTGGATACCCGGACGATCCGAAACCCAAGTATCCAAGAGAAGAAGTGAAAGTGAGTTTCAACCACTTTTAATCTCCGGCAGGGGGATTCACACGGTGTATTCTTCCAAAAGTTCACTGTAGTCGTCGAACCAGAGCGCCTGGGAATTCCTCTTGTACACCATGACTTTTCTTCTATTCTTCTCATCGTGTGCTCTATGGTATTTGAAAACGATGAAATTTTTCGTGAGGGCTGCGATTTCTATCTTCCCTGTTCTGTGAGACATAACGTATCTGACCCGCTTGGCGACACCAGATATGTTCGAAATCGCCTTCGTGAAGATCTCGTAACCCTCTTCAATCGGAACGGCGAATTTCCTGTTTCCAGAGACCGGCCTGTTTTGAAACACGTAGTAAGGTGTCACTCCAACAAAGGATAACCTGTCAAGAAGCTCTCCCAGGGTTTCCGGCGAGTCGTTTATCCCTCTCAGAAGAGGTGTCTGATTGCAGAGAACTGCTCCCGCATCCTTCAAAAGATTCACCGCTTCTATTGCCTCTTCTGTCAACTCCTTTGGATGGTTGAACTGCGTCATCACATATATTTTCTTCTCCTTCGTGCTGTACTTTCTGATCATTCTCAAAAGTTCGGGATCATCGATTATCCTGTAGGGATTGAACGCCGGGATCTTGCTTCCAATTCTTATTATCTGAACATGATCAATTTCTCTCAGGGAGCCAATGATCTTCTCCAGTTTCTCCGTGGACAGAAGCAGAGGATCACCACCCGTGAGCAAAACGTTCGTTATCTCTTTATGTGAGCGGATGTAATCGAGTTGAGGTGTGATGTCTCGTATGACTTCGGCTCCAACGTTTATGAAGAGTCTCTTCCTGAAACAAAATCTGCAAAATCCACCACAAACATCGTTCACAAGAAAGAGGGCCGTGTCCGGGTATTTGTGCTGAAGCCCCTTCGCAACGGTGTAAGATTTTTCGTTAGAAGCATCCAGCGTTCCCCACTCCTCAAGTTCATCCTCCTCGGGTACTACGATCTTCCTGATAGGGTCATCAGGGTCTGACCAGTCTATGAGACTCAAGTAATAAGAGTTGGCTCTGAATCGGTACTTTTCCTCTATCCTCTTCAACCTCTCTCTTTCTTCAGGAGACAATTGTTCCACCTGTGTTATGCTGGTGTAGTATTTCACCTTCAATCGAATCACCTCCTGATTTTTGTTTTAACATCGAAGAACTCAGCTTCGACGAATACGACATCTGCCATCCATTTTCATTATACCATAATACGGTATAATCGGAGAGCACGATGAATACTGAGAAATATATCATCAGTACAATGTTTGAATGATATCTTGAAATCAGCGACTGTGTGTAGTACAATATAACTTGCAAATGCTTTGCATTTGCAGGTGAGAGTATGAGGATGACAAAAAACAGGGAAGCCGTTTTCGAAATAATCGAATCTTCCAGAGTTCCTCTCACTGCCGAGGAGATACATCGAAAACTGGATGTGAACCTCTCCACGGTCTACAGGGCTTTGAAGTTTTTAGAGGAAAGAAATCTCGTGGGTTCTTTCAGTGTGGGTGGCCCGAGATACTTCTTCAAGAAGAAAAGACACTATCACTTTTTGATCTGTGAGAAATGCGGGAAGCTCTTTCCTTTCGAAGAATGCGTGGATGAATTTCTTAAAAAACTCCAGGAAAAGTACGATTTTTCTGAAGAAAGTCATCTGTTTTTGATTCACGGAATCTGTAAGGAATGCAAAAAGGAGGTGGAAAAATGAGGAGGATTCTTCTCCTTCTAGTACTCGCTGTCACCGTTTTGAGTTTCGGCAAAACTATCGTGACCACGATAAACCCGTACTACCTCATCGTTTTTCAACTGCTCGGCGATACGGCGAGCGTAAAGCTCCTTGTTCCCCCTGGAGCGAATCCACACTTGTTTTCACTAAAGCCTTCCGACACTAAGACTCTGGAAGAAGCGGATCTGATCGTAGCGAACGGACTCGGATTGGAAACGTATTTGGAAAAATACAAAGAAAAGACAGTTTTCGTTTCAGACTTCATTCCAGCACTTCTTCTCGTCGACGAGAACCCTCACATCTGGCTCGATCCTTTCTTCCTCAAATACTACATTGTTCCTGGACTGTACCAGGTTCTCATCGAGAAATTCCCGGAAAAACAGAGTGAAATAAGACAGAAAGCAGAAGAGATCGTAAGCGGACTGGACACCGTGATCAGAGAATCTTTCGAAACTCTCCTTCCCTACACCGGAAAAACAGTGGTGATGGCTCATCCGAGTTTTACGTACTTCTTCAAGGAATTCGGCCTGGAATTGATACCACTCTCCAGCGGTCATGAACACAGCACGAGTTTTTCCACGATCAAAGAGATCCTCAGGAAAAAAGAACAGATTGCTGCCCTGTTCAGAGAACCACAGCAGCCGGCAGAGATTCTTTCGAGCCTCGAAAAAGAACTGAGAATGAAGAGCTTCGTGCTCGATCCCCTCGGAGTGAACGGAGAAAAGACGATCGTGGAACTCCTGAGAAAGAATCTTTCTGTGATCCAGGAGGCGCTGAAATGAAAATCGTGGAAGTGAAGAATCTGACCTACAGAATAAACGATTTTGAGATCCTGAAGAATGTAACCTTCTCCGTGGAAGAAGGTGAATTCGTTGGAGTAATCGGCCCGAACGGAGCAGGAAAAACCACACTTGTGAGAATTCTGGTGGGGGAGATAAAGAATTACGAAGGCAAGGTAGAAGTCAGAGGGAAGATAGGATACCTTCCACAGCTCCATCAGGTTCAGAGAGAGTTTCCCATCACCGTAAAAGAGTTCGCTGCGATGGGAATGTACGGCAGGTACAGAAAGATAGACTGGGAAAAGGTGAGATCGACCTTGAAAGATGTGGGGATCCTTCACAAAGAAAACGATCCGATAAAGAACCTCTCAGGTGGTGAATTCCAGAGACTCTCACTCGCGAGGGCCCTTCTTTCAGATCCGGATATTCTCGTATTGGACGAACCTGAGGCTGGAGTGGATGAAATGGGAAAGGCTTCCTTTTACGAGCTTCTGAACCGATTGAGGAAAGAAAAAAATATCACAGTCATCATGGTCAGCCACGACATCGGAATGGTGTTCAAAGAATGCAGCACCATCATGTGTCTCAACAGGACCCTTCACTGTCATGGTCCAACTGAAACGATCAACCCTGAAGACCTCAAGAGAATCTTCACAGACTTCGACATATGGATCAGAGGAACAAGACACTACGAGATCTACCATGGGAGGGAGAGAGATTGAGCTTCTTTCACGATCTCGTTGAGTACAGTTTCTTAAGGACAGCTTTCGTTGGGGGAATCCTGGTCGCGTCTTTATCCGGCCTTGTTTCTCCAATAGTGGTTTTTAGAAGGATGGAGTTCATAGGAGATGGAACCGCACACGCAGTCTTTGCCGGGCTTGCTGTAGCCACTCTCATCGGAGCGGATCACAGATTGATTGCCTTTGCCACGGCTCTTCTTTTCGCTTTTGCGGTGAGTCTCTTTTCTCGCTCCAGGATCAGCGAAAGCAGTGCCATAGGCATCCTCCTTCCCTTCTTCATGGCCGTTGGAGTGGTTCTCTTTTCTGTTTCGGGAAGGTATCAGACAGATGTGATGGGGTATCTGTTCGGTGACGTACTTCTTGTGAACAGCACCGACGTCGCGATAACGGCCGTTGTCCTTTCCCTGAGCGTGATCCTCACCGTGGTGTTCAGATGGGACATCAAGTATTTCATAGTAGATGAAAAAATGGCCAGGTTTTATGGCATAAAAACAGATCTCATCCGTTTTCTGATCACCTCGTTCATCGCTATCACCGTGGTGACGACCGTCAAAGTGGTTGGTGTGATTCTCACAGGTGCTCTTCTGATCCTTCCCGGACTCGTCTCGAAAATATTTGGAAAATCCTTCTGGTCACTCACAACAATATCCGTCATCTTCAGCACCGGCGTTTTCTTCGCGGGGTTTCTGACCGCTTACAATCTCGACCTGCCACCAGGTCCGGTCATTGTGATCATCGCTTTCGTTTCTTTCCTTCCAATGCTAAAATTCTCATGATGTGGGAGATAGCCGTTGTGGATGACGACAAAAATATTCTGAAAACGGTGAGTGAAAAACTCCAGCAGTTGGGACAGGTGAAAACCTTCCTCACAGGAGAAGATTTTTTGAACGACGAGGAAGTCTTTCATGTTGTGGTTCTGGACGTCATGCTTCCAGACTACAGTGGTTACGAGATCTGCAGGATGATAAAAGAAACCCGACCCGAAACCTGGGTGATACTCCTAACGCTCCTTTCCGATGATGAAAGCGTTCTGAAAGGATTCGAAGCGGGGGCGGACGACTACGTGACAAAACCGTTCAATCCAGAGATTCTCCTCGTGAGAGTGAAAAGATTTCTGGAGAGGGAAAAGAAGGGACTGTACGACTTCGGGGATCTGAAGATAGATGCCTCTGGTTTTACTGTGTTTTTGAAGGGGAAAAGAATACATCTTCCCAAAAAAGAATTCGAGATACTGCTCTTTCTCGCAGAAAACGCCGGAAAAGTCGTCACGCGAGAGAAACTCCTGGAAACCTTTTGGGAAGACCCTGTCTCACCAAGGGTTGTGGACACAGTCATAAAGAGAATCAGAAAAGCCATAGAGGACGACCCAAACCGTCCTCGATACATAAAGACCATCTGGGGTGTGGGTTACATGTTCACGGGGGGAGAAAGATGATATCTTTGAGAACCTTTCTTATCACCTTTCTTGTGAATATAGCCTTACTTGGAATCTTCTGGGGAAACAGGATGAACTTTGTGGATGTCGTTATTTTCTCTTTCTTTTCAGCGCTCTTTGTTAGTCTCGCTACTCATATTCTGGTGACCAGCAGACTGAGGAAGCTCAGAGAAGCTGTAGCCAGAAAAAGTCGATTCGAAGATTTCCTGAACGATGAGATCACAAAACTTGCCGAAGAGGTGAATTCGATAGTCGAAAATTCGCTGATTCAGGAAAAAGAAACGGAAAAATTGAAAGACATCGTCACCGGTTTTGTGCACGATGTGAAATCGCTCGTATGGAATGAGGTTGAGGACGAAAATTTGCAGAAAATCATAGAAGAATTCTACGAATTCGCCAAGCTCGAAGCTGGTCTTGAAAGGTTGAGAAAAGAGCCGGTTAATCTCGTCGAACTCGTGAACGACGTGGTGGAAAAATTCCCAGGAAAAGTCATTTTCAAGTACGATGACGTCGTGGAAGTCGAAGCTGATCCCATGAAGCTTTTCAGAGCCTTTTACAACGTGATAGAAAACGCTGTGAAGTATTCTGCGGGACCGGTGGAGGTCCACGTGAAAAAAGACAAAGTCATCGTGAAAGGTCCCGGACCAGAGATCCCCTATGAGGTGCGTGCAAATCTTTTCGAGAAAAAGAAAAAAAGCAAAGGTACAGGACTGGGCCTGTACCTCGCAAGAGAATTCTTCGAAATGCATGGCTTCAGAATCGCTTACAGGAGAGAAGGAGATTACAACGTTTTTGAGATTTACACTGGATACACCGGCATGTCATCGGTAAAGTCAGAGAGAGACTCGAGATAGTTGAAGTCCACACCGATCTTCTCCTCGTACTTCTTCCTCAAAAATTTCTTACCAACCTCTCCCAGGATCACAGCAATGAGGAGATCTTCGTCTGTTTCAGCAAGAATTCCCAATTCTTTCCTTGCTTTGTCCAGTTCGGGTTCCAAAAGATCAGCAGGTCTGCAATCTATGGGTTTCTCATCACCAAGAATCTTTCTCATCAGTTCTGGATCAATCAGTGCGGGTGGCCTACCATAGAGTCCTTTCACATAATTCCTCGTTTCGTTGGTTATCCGCTCGTATCTACCATAGACCACGTTGAGAAACGCCTGAACACCCACGATCTGACTCGTTGGTGTAACGAGTGGTGGATAACCGAGGTCTTTTTGGACCCTCGGAACCTCCTCGAGCACCTTATCAAGCAAGTGTTCCATCCTCTGCTCCTTCAACTGCTTGAGAAGGTTGGAGTACATACCACCGGGAATCTGCGAGAATATGATCCTCGAATCTGGATACTTCATCCCCACATCGTACTCGATGTATTTCATTCTCACCTTCGTGAAATGATCCACCAGAAACTTCAGCGCTTCTCTGTCAAAATCCTCTTTTCCGTTTCCTCTGAAAGCGTAATACATGGTTTCAAAAGTTGGCTGAGACGTTCCCATAGAAAACGGAGAAATAGCCGTATCGAAAAAATCCGCCCCTGCTTCGTAAGCCGCTTGATACGCAAGGGGAGCAAAGCCTGTGGTACAGTGAGAGTGGACCTCAACGGGAACACCGAACTTCTCTTTCAAAGCCCTGACGAGTTCGTAAGCCCTTTTTGGAGTGAGAAGCCCCGCCATGTCCTTTATACAAATCGAGTCCACTCCCATATCCAGAAGTTTTCTTGCGAAGTCAAGATAGTAATCGAGAGTGTGGACAGGACTCACCGTGTAACTGATCGCTACCTGAACATGAAGACCGTGCTTTTTTGACTCTTCAATAGATTTCTGCAGGTTTCTTTCATCGTTCAGCGCATCGAAGATACGTATGATATCCAGTCCATACTCCGCCACTTTCTTTATGAAAAGCTCCACAACATCGTCCGCGTAGTGCCTGTAGCCAACGAGATTCTGTCCTCTCAGAAGCATCTGAATCTTCGTGTTCTTCAAACCCTCTCTTATCTTTTTCAACCTCTCCCATGGATTTTCGTTCAGAAATCTAACGGCGACATCGAAGGTTGCTCCTCCCCAGACTTCCATGGAGTGAAAATTCATTCTGTCGAACGCTTCGAGAGCAGGCAGCATATCTTCCGTTCTCATCCTCGTCGCAATCAGAGATTGATGTCCATCTCTTAAGGTTGTATCAACGAACATTTTTTTCACCTCCAAGTTTTCTCAAAAGATGTACAACCAGATTCACCCTATCTTCAAATTGATCGAGTCTCGCGTATTCATCCTCGGAGTGCATCTTACCACCGGGAATACCCAGGCCGTCTATGGAAGGAACGCCGTTCTGCGAGAAAAACGCCACGTCTCCTCCACCAGTTGCCCTCACAAAACTCACAGTCATTCCAATCTCTTCGGCAGACATCTTCACGATGTTCACAAAATCAGGATCTTCTTTCATAGGAAGCCTTCTGAGTTTCAAGCTGTAAGAAACGTTCGCTTCAGGATGTACAGCAGAGAGTCGTTTCAGTGTTTCTTCGAGAAACTCGTACTCTTTGTCATCGTAGTACCTGACATCGAAATAAACCTCCGCTTTGTCCGGTGTCACGTTGCTTTCCGCACCACCCTTTACGATCGTTGGATTCAGAGTAAGGTTTGGAAATCTCCCGTTCAGTGAAGTGAGTTCCATCACTTTGAAAGCCAGTTCAACGATCGCGTTGGCTCCTTCGTCCAGTCTCGAAGCGTGTCCTTTTTTTCCGCGAGCGAACAACCACAGGGAGATGATTCCCTTCCTGGAGGATATGAGCTCTCCGTTTTCTCTTCCCGGCTCGAAGGATAGACAGTGGGAACTCATACCGGCAACTTCTTTGAACAATTCTCCACTGAGCGGTGATCCCAGTTCTTCATCCACATTCAGAACCACACAGAGATCGGTGTCGTTCTGTTGGAGGAATCTTTTCAAAGACTCAAGGAGAATCACAACTCCCCCTTTCATGTCACAAACACCAGGACCCTTGGCGATGTTTCCTTCTATTGTGAAAGGTCTTCTCTTCGATTCACCTTCGGGAAAGACGGTGTCGAGATGTCCTATGAGGGTAATGTAAGGCGGTTTCCCACGGAAGGCCACGTAAGCGGCTTCCCTTTTTTCCACTCTGAAACCAAGGTCTTCGAGGATTTCTGTCAGAAACGACGTTCGCCTCAGCTTCTCTTCGAATGGAAGATCGGGTCCTGTGTCGATGTTCACGAGTTTTTTGTAAATTTCGATCCACTTCATTTTTATCCCTCCAATTACATTATACTATCTTTTGAGAAAACCCTGGTGAGGAGGGATGTTATGTCCAGAAAAAAGGCCTTTCTATTCATCGTGCTTTTGGGGCTGGTCAGTCTCTTCGCGGACGTTACTTACGAAGGGGCAAGGAGCATCATTGGACCGTTCATGAAGACACTGGGAGCGAGCGCCGCCGCTCTTGGATTTGCCGTAGGACTCGGTGAGCTCACAGGATACGCCTTCAGATTGATTTCGGGAATTCTGAGCGATAAGACACGGAAGTACTGGCTTTTCACCATCCTGGGATACGCGATAAATCTCTTTGCGGTACCGGCTCTCGCACTTGCAGGAAACTGGCAGACAGCGCTTGTTCTCATCATCGCCGAAAGATTTGGGAAGGCCCTGAGAACTCCCGCAAGGGATGTCTTGCTCTCTTTCGCTTCTGAAGAAGTTGGAATGGGCAAAGGCTTTGGCATTCATGAGGCACTAGATCAGATCGGTGCCATCTTGGGACCTCTTGCGCTCACATTCGCCCTCGCATTTGGAAAAAGTTACAGATTTTGCTTTTTCATCCTTCTCATACCGGCTCTCGTTGCAATGGTTCTTCTCCTCACGGCACGTATAACTTTCCCAGCTCCTCAGGAAATGAAGAAGAGAAAAGACAATCCAGTGGATCGAAATCTGGGAAAGACTTACTGGTTCTATCTTGCCATCGTTTCGATGGTGGCCTTTGCCTTCGTTGATTTTCCTATCATCGCATACCACATGAAGAGTTTTGAAGTCACGAAAGATTTCTTCGCCCCTGCGACTTACTCACTCGCGATGGCCGTGGATGCGGTGGCTGCGCTGGTTTTCGGTCATTTGTTCGATAAAAAGGGTTTCGTTGCCCTGGCCTACGCGCTTCTTCTCTCTTCTTTCTTTCCCTTGCTTTCTTTTTCGAACAGTTTTCCGCTCATCTTTGCCGGAGTGATTCTCTGGGGAATCGGTATGGGAGCGCAGGAATCGATCATGAGAGCGGTTGTAGCGAAGATCGTACCTGCAGAAAAGCGTGGATTCGCTTACGGAATGTTCTTCACCGTGTACGGTGTTTTCTGGTTCTCTGGATCGTGGATCATGGGAACGCTCTACGATATCAACCGGTTCTATCTGATACTGTTCTCTTTCGTAATACAGTTTGCAGCGGCTCTGCTCCTTCTTAGAATGAAAAGATACGAATGGTGAACCATCCTGCCTCTTATGAGGCAGGGTTTTCTGCTTCAACCCGTGATGGCTCGTAGACCCTTTTTAGGTTCCGCCGCCAGAGCACGGTCAACGGGCATGAACTCGGACAGCTCCCGCCCTACTCAACGATCGTGATTTTTGGCCGCAATTTCATTATGGCGTATTAAGGTGGAGCCTTAGTCTGATAAAATTCATTATGGAAAGGGGGGATTCAGGATGAGGGTGAACGATGTAAGTCTGATGCGGTACATTCAGCAACTCAGCCTTGAAAGAAAAGCCCCCACACCGGGAAGTTTTCTCTTCAACACAGTATCCGAACTTACCATTCAGCAGAAATTGAGAGGACAGATAGAAGGATACAAAACGACACTTTCACAAATATACAACGGAATAGGTCTTCTGAACACGGCCGATTCGGGACTTGAAAGCATATCAACATCGCTTCAGAGGGCAAGAGAACTCGCCGTTCAGGCTTCGAACGCTACTCTCACAGACGTAGAAAGATCCATGACACAGAAAGAATACGAAGAAATAATGCGCGGTGTGAAAAGGATTATCCAGCAGACAACTTACAACGAACAGAGGGTGCTCGCTGGAGACGTTCGAAACCTTGTGATCCAGACGGGACCCAATGAAGGACAGAACGTAACGGTGAACATACCAAACCTCGAAGAGACTCTCTCCGAACTGTTTGAAGTGGACCTTTCCACCTTCGAAGGAGCACAAAGATCTCTTGAAACCATAGATCAAGCTCTGGAAAACATCTCTCAGATCAGAGGAAACGTTGGATCCTGGATGAACAGGCTGGAGTCTTCAGCGAGAAGTGTGATGAACAGCTACACGGAGCTCTTCAAAACAGAAAGCCTTTTCGAACCGAACGTGGCAGAACTTCTCCTCGAGTCAACGAAGGAAGACATTTTGAGACAGACGGCACTGACCGGAATTCTCTTCAGAATGGAAAATGCGGGAAACGTACTCAAACTCTTGATGTAGTATGTTTTATTTCCCAGAAAGAGAAAAGAAAAGATTCACTTTGAAAAGGCCAGCACTTCTCATCATCGATCTTCAAAGTTATTTCACCTCTCCTGACTCCCCAGCATACCTCCGGGGAGTGGAGGTTGCTATCGAAAACATCAGAAAACTGAAGATCTCCTTCGAAAGAGCGAAACTTCCCGTGATAGCCACAGTCCACGTAGGAGCGTCCCCGATGATGAAGAAGTGGTGGGGAAACGAAGTGGATAAAAGGTGGGCCGTTCCCGTTTTTTCCGATGTTCTTCTTTTTGAAAAGAACACGTACGACGCGTTTTATTCAACGAAACTCGAAGAGGAGCTCAGATCAAGAAACGTCAACCAGCTGATCATAACAGGTGTGATGACACATCTTTGCTGTGAAACTACAGCCCGAAGCGCTTTTGTGAGAAACTTCGAAGTGATAATGGTGGAGGACGCGCTGTGGGATAAAAACGAATGGTACCACTTCTCTTCACTGAAAAACCTGGCACATGGAGTCGCGTACATCGCAAAGACGGAGGAGATCCTGTGCGCGTTGGAATCGTTGGAGCAGGGCCAGCAGGAGTAGCAGCCGCTGTGTTTCTGAGGAGGTACAACGTTCACGTTACAGTGTTCGAAAAAAACAGGGTGGGGGGACTTTTGCGGAACGCCCATCTCGTTGAAAACATCCCGGTTTTGCCTCCAGCCCCCGGTGAAGAGATCTGCAAAACACTGGAGAAAAGATTATTTGAATCTGGTGCTGAACTCATAAGGGAAGAAGTTGTAAAGGTGGAAAACGAAAAGATTCTGACAGAAAGAGAAACTTATTCGTTCGATTACGTGATCGTTGCAAGTGGCACGATTCCAAAGAGGATTCCAGAGTTCGAAGTATCTAAGAATGTGGTCTATGAATTCATCGATCTTCCAGAATTCGAGCAACTCGCAATCTATGGAGCAGGAGACGCTGCATTCGACAGCGCTTTGAACGCTCTCAGGAGAGGAAAAGAGGTACATCTTTTCAACAGAGGCAGCAGAATCAGAGCGCTTCCCCTCCTGGTCGAGAGAGCGAAAAAATACGAGAAATTCTATTATCATGAAAGATGCCCCATCCTCAAGGTGGAAGAAGAGGGCAAAATGGTTAAACTGAAAACAGAACACGGTGTTTTCACCTTCGACGCTCTCCTTTTGTCTGTGGGCAGGGTCCCAAATACTTCTTTCGTTGAACCTGGAGAAAGAACTTTCATTGTTGGGGATGCGAGAGGTGGTTTCAGACAGACATCGATAGCGATGGGCAGTGCCATCGAAACAGCGATGGAGATCCTGAGAAGAGAGGGAACAGTATGAAAGTCAGCAGATACACAACTTCGCCGCCGTTCGATGTGAACACCTACGTGTTTGAGATTGATGGTACTCTCTACGTGATAGATCCAGGAGAAGGGATCTCTCAATTCGTCAGCAAGCCAGTCGTTGTCCTCGTCACACACGGCCACTGTGACCACATATCGGGAATCCTGGAACTGGATGTGAGAGGTCTTTTCATCTCTCCCGAAGACGCCTTCACGCTGACAGATCCTGCCGCGAACCTTTCCAGTGATTTCATGGACCATTCGGTGATCGTCGATCTTCCATGGGAGAACATCGATCTTCATTTCAGAACCCTTAAGGTGCCAGGTCACACAAAAGGGTCTCGATTCATCATCTTCGACGGAGTGGTTTTCACCGGAGATACGGTCTTTGCCGACACGATCGGAAGAATAGACCTTGGAGGATCGGAAGAGAAAATGAAAACCACGCTGAAAAAGGTGAAAGAGTTCTTCAAAAATCTTCCAGAGGACTGGCTCGTGTGTCCGGGCCACGGCGAGATCACAACTGTGGGAGATCTTCTGAAAAGGAACATATTCCTGGGGAGGTAAAAGCTGTGAAAATTCTCAAGAGAGTGGGAAAAGAAGAAGTCGCATACGTGTATCTTGGAGAAACTTCCAGAGGGAATCTGGTGGAATTCGTTGAATCGATTCAGCCGCCCATTCCCCGCGAAAAGAAATGGGTTCTTATTGTTTCAACACTCGCTGGATGTCCCGTGGGATGTCTCATGTGCGACGCAGGAGGTTTTTACAAAGGTAAACTCTCCGCCGATGAAATCTTCGAACAGATCGATTTTCTGGTGAAGAGCAGGTACCCAAACGGAAGGATCCCTTCGGAGAAGTTCAAAATACAGTTTGCAAGGATGGGAGAACCCGCCCTAAACGAAGCCGTTCTCGATGTTCTGAAGGAACTTCCAGTAAGGTACGAAGCGCCTGGACTGATGCCTTCGATTTCCACAGTCGCCCCTCACGGGACGGATTCTTTCTTCGAAGAGCTTCTTAAAATAAAGGAAAAACACTATAGAGGTAAGTTCCAGCTTCAGTTTTCCATTCACTCCACAGACGAGAAAGAAAGAGATCGGATCATTCCCGTAAAAAAATGGTCTCTCGACAAGATATCAGAGTTCGGAAAGCGGTTTGTGAAAGAAAACGACAGAAAAATCACCTTGAATTTCGCTGTGGCACAAGAGTACTCGCTGGACCCGGAAGTGATCATAGAAGTCTTCGATCCTGAGAAGTTCCTTGTGAAAATCACACCGGTGAACCCTACCTATCGTTCAAAGGAGAACAATCTGAATTCAGATGTTGACGTCGAAAGAAAAGGACTTCTGAAGCATCAGAACTTCATAGAAGAGCTCAAAAACGCTGGTTTTGAGGTGATCCTGAGTATCGGTGAACTCGAGGAGAACAAGATCGGCAGCAACTGCGGTCAATACGTCCAGAGACACTTGATGAGCGAAAAAAAGATCGTGGATGGTTACCAGTACGTGTGAAAACCCCGCGCAGGCGGGGTTTTTATTTTCCGAGGAGTTCTTTCACTTTCTCAACAACCTTCTTAGGAATCTCATCCTTCGGACTTTCTTCCATTATTCTCACAAGCGCGCTCCCGACGATCGCACCGTCGGCGATCTCCCACACCTTCTCCACCTGTTCGTGCCTGGAGATTCCAAAACCCACGAAGAGAGGAAGTTTTATTCTTTCTTTCACCCTCTTTATGTGATCCGCGAAAGGAAGGTCTTCCCTCTCACCTGTGACGCCGTACCGGGATATGTAATAGACGAACGGAGCCTGAACGGAATTGATAAACTCTATTTCCTCATCTTTGGTGTTCGGTGCAACGAAGGGAACTATGGGATACGCTATATTGACGTTCTTTACCTCCCTCAAGGGCAGGTCAGGTATGATCAAGCCCTTCACACCGAGTTTTTTCAATTCATCGAGGAGTTTTTCTTTTCCCTCTGGATAGTTCACTATCGGATTCAGATAACTCATCAGGTAGAGATCGTAATCAACAGATATTTCACCCAGCATCTCCAGGATCTTCTTCATAGTGACTCCATTTCTCAGAGCCACGCTGTGGGCAAGCTGAATAACAGGACCGTCAGCCACCGGATCGGAGAACGGAACTCCTATCTCCACACCTGTGATGCCGAGTTCGTTGAGAGCGATAAGTATTTTCCTTGTGGTTTCAAGATCGGGAAATCCAGCGGGGATGTATGCAATAAAGCCCTTCATCCTATCCTCTCCCTGACGTACGGATGGTTCAAAACTGATTCTAAATCCTTGTCGCCGCGCCCTGAAAGGTTCACAACGACGACCTTACCCTTTATATTGATCTTCTTCAGGTAAGCCAGTGCGTGAGAGCTTTCGAGTGCTGGAATGATCCCTTCCAGCCTTGAAAGTTCGATGAAGGCATCGAGAGCTTCTTCATCCGTCACCGCATCGTACAGAACTTTTCCAGTCTCCCTCCAATAAGCGTGTTCAGGCCCCACACCGGAATAGTCCAGTCCCGCCGAAACCGAGTGTGTCACCTGAACCTGGCCCCAGTCATCCTGAAGAACGAAGGTCTTACTTCCGTGTAGGTATCCAATTTTCCCTTTGAGAAGAGAAGCTGCGTGCTTTCCGGTTTCGAGGCCTTCTCCACCGGCTTCCACTCCGATCAGCTTCACACCGGAATCTATGAACGGGTAGAAGATACCGGCAGCGTTGCTTCCTCCTCCAACACACGCAACGATGTAATCCGGCAATCTCCCTTCCTTCTCAAGGATCTGCTTTTTTGTTTCCTCACCAATCACCTTCTGAAAGTTTCTCACTATGATCGGATACGGGTGAGGTCCCACGACGGATCCGATAACGTAGTAGGTGGTCTGAAGGTTCGTGATCCAATCCCGAAGGGCTTCGTTTATGGCGTCTTTCAGCGTTCTGCTTCCGCTCTTCACGGGAACCACTTTCGCGCCGAGGAGTTTCATTCTCTCAACGTTGGGTTTCTGTCTGATCGTGTCTTCTTCGCCCATGTATATGACGCACTCCATTCCAAAGAGCGCAGCGGCCGTCGCGGTGGCAACGCCGTGCTGCCCCGCTCCTGTTTCCGCTATTATTCTTGTTTTTCCCATCCTCTTCGCGAGAAGCACCTGACCTATGGCGTTGTTTATCTTGTGAGCACCTGTGTGAAGAAGATCTTCACGCTTCAAATAAATCCTGGCGTTGTACTTTTCACTCAACCTTCTGGCGAAGTAAAGAGGAGTGGGGCGTCCAGCGTAATCCCTTAGAAGGTCGTTGAACTCTCTCCAGAACGATCCATCCTTCATGATTCCCTCGTAAGCCGCCTCGAGTTCTTCAAGGGCAGGCATGAGAATCTCGGGAACGTACTGACCTCCGTAAGGACCAAAGTAACCTTTCATTCTCACAACCCCTTTGCATTTTTAA
The DNA here is from genome assembly GCF_000016785.1 of Thermotoga petrophila RKU-1. Classification (NCBI taxonomy): domain Bacteria; kingdom Thermotogati; phylum Thermotogota; class Thermotogae; order Thermotogales; family Thermotogaceae; genus Thermotoga; species Thermotoga petrophila. The sequence goes on along the minus strand of NC_009486.1, from coordinate 799,474 downwards.
TGAACGTCTTTATTGAATCGTGATCTTTCTTTCCCGGAAAGGCCTCAACACCGGAAGACACATCCACCGCGAAAGGCCTAACCATATCTATCGCACTTCTGACGTTATCAGGATTCAAACCTCCCGATAGTACAAGATACCTGAACTGGTCTCTGTAGGGGAGGATCAGAGACCAGTCGAACGTTTTTCCACTTCCCCCATACTCCGGTGTCTTCGTATCGAGAAGAACCGGAAACTCCCTGTAATTCAAAGCACGCTCTATATCCCTTTCGTTCGAAATCCCAACCGCTTTTATCACCAGGATTCTCTCCGCTATTTTTCTGCACAGTTCGATCGGTTCTTCTCCATGTAACTGGACCGCGTTCAGCTGAACATAAGAGGCCACATCCAGAATCTTTTCTGGTTCTTCGTTCACAAAGACCCCCACACGAAAAACGAAAGGAGGTAATTCAACAGAAATCCTCCTGGCATCTTCAGGAGAGATGTACCTTTTGCTCTTCGGATAGAAAACGAATCCCACAGCGTCAGCGCCACTCTCCACAGAAAACAGCGCATCTTCCAGATTAGTTATCCCACAGATCTTCACTCTGACCATGCTCTCATCTCTTCCAGAAATCTTCTTGGATTCTCGGCTTTCATGATGGATGTACCAACGAGAACAGCGTTCACCTTCCCCCGCAGATCCTTGAGTTCTCTGGGATCTTTTATGCCACTTTCAGCGACCACAACCGTATCATCCGGCACGAGTGGTAGAAGTTCCCACAGCACATTCTTCCTTATCTCGAAAGTGTCCAGATCTCTCGTGTTGATACCGATTATCTTCGGTCTGATCACCGAAAAGACCTTCTCCAGATCTTCTCTGGAGTGGACTTCTACGAGACTGTCCATTCCGAGCTCTTCCGCCGCTTCATAGATCTCTTTTATCTGCTCTGCAGTGAGTATTCGGGCGATAATAAGAACGGCGTCTGCTCCCACACTGGAAGCCAGTTTCACCTGGACCTTGTCTATGTAGAAGTCCTTAGCGAGAATGGGTCTGCAGGTCAAGGCCCTCGCTGCTTTTACGAAAGAAATATCTCCTTTGAAATAATGCTTTTCCGTGAGGATGCTGATCGCATCCACCAGCTCGTCGTACATCCTTATGAAATATTCCAGAGAAGCATCAGCGTTTATATCTCCAGCAGATGGAGAAGCCTTCTTGAATTCCGCTATGATCTTTACTTTCTCTTTTCCCGACAGAACCTCCAGAAATCTGTGGTTTCTTCTTTGAACGATCAAGTTCTCGCCGTCTATCTCCAGAATATCTTTCTTTTTGGCTTCAACTATTTCCCAGAGTCTTCTGATAGTCCATTACCTCCCTCAATTTTTTGTAGGCCTCACCCGTTCTGATGAGATCAAGTGCCTTCCCGACACCGTCCTTTATAGTGTCACATTCACCCACCAGCCAGAAAACAACCCCTGCGTTCAAAGCCACCGTCTCCACCTGTGTTCTGCTGGCTTCTCCTTTCAGAACACTTTCCATCATCCGGTACGCCTCTTTGGGATCGGAAGGACCTTTCAGCTCCTTGGGATCTCCCCTCTTCAATCCGAGTTCTTCGGGATCCAGCGTCATAGGTACGATCTCTTCCTGGGTAACGAGGAGTACGTTGTTCTTACCACACGTGGTGAGTTCGTCTGTGAAACCTCCGTTGACCACTGCCGAGCGTTCCGTACCAAGACGTTGAAGGGCCGTTGCAAGTTTGGAAGCGAAAGAAAGATCGAAGACCCCCACCACCTGGTACTTCACCCTGGCAGGGTTCGTTATGGGACCAAGAAGGTTGAAAGCCGTTCTTATCTTCAGCTGTCTTCTCGCGGGCATCACGTGCTTCATCGCTGGATGAAGAAGCGGTGCGAAAAGGAAAGAAAAACCAGTCTCTCTGAGCTCTCTTTCCATCTCCTCCGGTGTCTTTTCAAGTTTGTACCCACCGGCTTCGAGAACGTCGGCACTCCCCACCTTGCTTGAGACAGATCGGTTACCGTGTTTTGCAACGGGAATACCAGCCGCAGCAACGACAAAGGCCGTTGTCGTTGAAATGTTGAACGTGCCAAAACCGTCTCCACCGGTTCCACAGGTGTCGACCGTTCTCGGAGAAGGTGCTCTTATATGAACCGATTTCTCTCGCATGACGCTGGCCATTCCACCGAGTTCGTCTCCCGTTTCTCCTTTCATTCTGAGTGCCACAAGGAAACCTGCGATTTGAGCATCTGTGGCATTCCCAGACATGATGAAGTTCATCACCTGACGGCTCTCTTCAAAAGTGAGATCTTCAAACTCTACGAGTTTTTTGAGAGCGGAAACGATGTCAATTTCCACTTCTTCGGAAACTTTCTTTTTCTGAATATCCTGGATGTTCAGGAAGTTCTTTATGATTCTCTTTCCTTCTTCGGTCAGTACGGATTCTGGATGAAACTGAACTCCAAAGGTTGGGTGTTCTTTGTGCTGGAGTCCCATGATCTCTCCATCGTCACTTTTGGCGGTGATTTCCAGAACCTCAGGAAGGGATGCCTCCTCAACGACGAGTGAATGGTACCGCGTAGCAACGAGTGGATTTTTCACACCAGAGAATACACCCTTTCCGTTGTGTACGATCTTCGATGTCTTTCCATGAAGAATCCTCTTTGCATGCACGATCTTTCCACCAAAAGCGTAGCCAATCACCTGGTGTCCAAGACACACACCGAGTATTGGGACCTTCCCGCTGAAGTGCCTCACAACATCGACGGAGATACCCGCTTCTTCAGGTCTTCCGGGACCAGGAGATATAACTATGTGAGTAGGATTTTTTCTCTCTATCTCTTCAATCGTTATCTCATCGTTTCTGAAGACTTCGATTTCACAGCCCGGTTCTACCTCACCGATGTACTGAACGATGTTGTAAACGAACGAATCGTAGTTGTCTATAACGATCACTCTTTTCAAAACAATCCCCCCTGGATCTTCTGCGCAACTTCCAGGCTTCTGAACAACGCCCTGAGTTTGTTCAGAGTCTCCTGATACTCACGCTCCGGAACGGAATCGTAAACGATACCCGCTCCTGCCTGGAGCCATCCCTGTTTACCTTTGAAGAAAAAGGACCTGATGGTGATAGCAGAATCCATGTTCATCTTTCCTTTATCATCGGGGAAAGAGAAATACCCGACGGCTCCAGCGTATGGCCCTCGTGGGGTGGGTTCGAGTTCTTCTATGATCTCCATTGCCCTCACTTTGGGTGCGCCAGAGACTGTCCCCGCAGGGAAAGTCGCTTCGAACACATCCACAGCATCTTTATCGTCCTTCAATTCACCGCTCACCTGCGAGACTATGTGCATAACATGGGAGTACCTTTCGATAACCATCTTCTTCTCCACTCGCACGGTTCCTTCTTTACAGACTCTTCCAAGGTCGTTTCTTCCAAGATCCACAAGCATAACGTGCTCTGCTATCTCTTTTTCGTCGTTCAAAAGTTCTCTCTCCAGCTTCAGATCTTCTTCAACAGTTCTTCCCCGCGGTCTGGTGCCGGCAATTGGCTTCACAGTGGCCTTGTCTCCTTCCACCTTCGCCATGGTTTCGGGAGAAGATCCCAAAACGACCGTGTCTCCGAACTTCAGATAAAACATGTAGGGAGAAGGATTGATCATTCTGAGCGCCCTGTAGATGTAGAACGGATCCAGCGTCGTTTTGAATGTGAAAGCCTGAGAGAGAACCACCTGGAATATGTCACCTTCTACAATGTACTTTTTGGCCTTTTCAACCACTTTGTAGAACTGCTCTCTTTCGAAGTTCGATTCCGGTTCTGTCACAAAAACGTTCTTCTCTGGTTCCTCTTCAAAAGGGCTCAAGACCTTCGATGCAAGTTCCTCAGGACTATCGCTGATGATGAAGACGTTGTTCTTCAGGTGATCGAATATTATGAGATGCTCAGGCACCACGAAATAAAACGTGGGAAACACAGAGGCTCTGACTTTGACTTTCTCTATGTAAGAAATGTAGTCATAACTGACGAAGCCAACTGCTCCTCCCCTGAACGAAGGGAGTTCGTCGTGTTTGACGTTGTATCTATAGACCTCAAGCCAGTCTTTTATCGCTTTGAGAGGAGAGGAAGTATAATCGAGCTGCTGATTCGAAGTTCTCAAGATTCCCTTTTCGAAAACGAGCACGTCTTTTTTTCCTATACCTATGAAGGAATGCCTTCCGAAAGCGGAACCGAGCTCCACGCTTTCAAGCAGGAAAGCGAATTCTTCTCCTCTGGAAACCTTCATAAAAGTGGAAACCGGTGTTTCCAGATCCGAAACGAGCTTCAGCACGTGCATGCTATCACCCACTGTGATTTTTCAGTTATTATATCACGTAACGATCTTTCCCAGAACGCTTAGCTGTGTAAAGTTTTTTGTCTGCTTCCTCTATCAATTCCACCGGTGAGGACTCTTTCTTTGAAAACGCAACTCCTCCACTCAAAGTTACTTTCTTTTCACTTCCGAATATCTTCTGCCAGTCGAAGTTTCTGATGTTCTCCATGATGCTATTCATCGTTTTTACCACCGCGTCTCGTTCACCTGTTTCAAACACCACCATGAACTCCTCTCCACCGTATCTTCCCACTTTTCCGCTTTTCACAGTTTCCCTCAGTATGTTTGCCACCGCCCTCAACACTTCATCTCCCACAGGATGGCCGAACGTGTCGTTTATCTTCTTGAAATCGTCTATATCCATCATAGCCACTGCGATATTCTTTCCGCTTCGAAGAACCTCCTCCAGAAATCTCATGATGGCCCTCTTGTTGAACAAACCCGTCAGTCCGTCTGTTTCTGAAGCGATCACGTAATCTCGAAAGTCGTTCAGATTTCTGAAAAGAACCATGAGACTCGAAAGAGAATCTTCTAAAGCATTTCTCAAGAGGAATGGATTTTCAACATCTTCGAATAGGACAACCCCGAGTTCTGTTCCGTCATCTTTCACGACTGCAGAAATGTTATCATCCGAAATCGAGCCCTCACCGAAAACACCATGAAAGGACCAGAAAGATGGAGATGTCGGTTTTTCCAGTTTGGAGATCAAAAACTTTCTGAGAACTTCTTTATCAACCGGCTTTCCAAAGGAGTAAATCCTTCCTTCACTCGTGGAAATAAGAAGCGCTCTGAAGCTTCCAAACAGAGAGAAATTTCTGAACAGCATAACAAGAAGGGAAATCACGTATCTCTCGTCACGGGAGTACTTGAGATAAGAGAGAATTTCTTTCTCAAGAATCTCCCTTTTCAATCGCTTTTCAACGATATGAAAAACGTTTCCAGATTCGCTGCTCTCATAGTTTTTGAGAGACTCGTATGGAGTGTTCAGAAAAACCTGAAGTTCCTTCTCGATTTCCTCTTTTTTTCCTTTGTTTATGAACAGATTCGCTCCACTCTTTTTCGCCCAGAAGGGATTGATCGTGTCAGAGGATGCCGTTAATATGACTATTCCTGAGTCTTTGAAAGCTTTCATTTCTCTCAAAACAACAGAAAGATACAGCCCAGAAAAATCAGGCATGTTGTAATCGATGATGAAGTAGTCGGGTCTGTGATTCAAAGCCTTCTGTAACCCGTCCATTCCACCCTCTGCGAGGAGGATCTCTACGTCTTTCTTGATGTTTTTTACGATATCAGAAACGACAAGCCGCCAGAATTTGCTGTCGTCAACGATGAGAACTTTCTTCATCAATCTCCACCCTATCCCTGAGTTTTCATAATAATATATTATCAGAAGAAAAAGCGAGTTGAACTGGCGACAGATTAATGGTATCATTTAAAAATGGATCGGGGCGTAGCGCAGGTGGCTAGCGCGCCTGCCTTGGGAGCAGGAGGTCGCTGGTTCAAGTCCAGTCGCCCCGACCATTTTTTTATCGAAGAAGACAAAGCATTATTGAAGGAGGTGAAAGACATGCCAATCTATAGATACGTGTGCGAAGAATGTGGATACGAAACAACGGTTATGCACGGCATAAACGAATCACCGGAGGTTATCTGTGAAGAGTGTGGTGCTAAAATGAAAAGAACGATAGGAAGAGTGGGAATTATTTTCAAAGGAAGCGGTTTTTACATAACAGATTCGAGGAAGAGTGAGAAAAAGAAAGAAACGGCGTCCGCTTCAAGCGAAAAGAAAGACTAAACATTCAAGTTGGGATCGGCGTTCAAATTCAAGGGGGAAAACATCCCCCTTTTCGCTTTTTCATAGCCCGCCTTTGCGACCATCAGAGCGTTGTCCGTGCAGAGTTCTAACGGTGGGAAGAAAACCTCGTAATTCCATCTTTCCGCCCTTTTCCGTACCTCTTCTCTCAACATAGAATTCGCGGCAACTCCTCCGACGAACGCTATTTTTCTGATTCCAAGATTTCTCGCCAGTCGGAAGGTTTTTTCAACGAGAATATCAACGACCGCCTTCTGGAAAGAAGCCGCAACATCTTCTACCTTGTAGTCTTTTTCCCTCTGAAGGAAATAGAGAACAGAAGTCTTCAAACCCGCAAAGCTGAAGTTGTAACTGTCATCATCCAGCATTGGACGAGGGAAGCTGTACTTTTCAGGATCTCCTTTCTTTGCCACTCTGTCGATCACAGGACCTCCAGGATATCCGAGTCCGAGGAGGCGAGCTACCTTATCGAACGCCTCTCCCGCTGAATCATCGAGAGTCTCCCCCAGTACTTCCATAGAATAGTCCTCATTCACTTTCATCAGCTGTGTGTGCCCACCTGAAACCATCAAAACAACGAGGGGTGGTTTCAGATCAGGGTTTGCCAAAAAAACCGCCTGCACATGAGCTTCTACGTGATTCACTCCAACAAAGGGTTTTTCAAGCGAAATGGCGAGTCCTTTTGCTGCGGACAGACCAACGAGGAGGGCACCGATTAGGCCAGGTCCATAGGTGGCCGCAACGACATCTACTGTTTCCGGTGGGACTTTTTCAAAAGCTTTCTTCAAAAGAATGGGTAAATTTTTGAGGTGGTGCCTGGCCGCCACTTCAGGCACCACCCCTCCAAACTTCTGGTGGATTTCTATCTGAGAAACTGTGAAATTCACAACAACGTTTTTACCATTGTCCAGAACAGCGACCGCCGTTTCATCGCAGGACGTTTCTATTCCAAGAACTCTCATGCCGATTCCCTCATAACAACGATGGGTTTTTCCTTTCCAAGAGCAACTTCTTCCGTGATAACGACCTTTTCCACGTTCTTCAAATTTGGAAGTTCAAACATCATATCTATCATCATTTCCTCAAACACGTTCTTCAGAGCGCGTGCACCTGTGCCTCTCTTGATCGCCTTCTTCGCTATGATCCTGAGGGCTTCGTCCGTTACTTCCAGTTTCACACCGTCGATCTCGAACAGTTTTTGATACTGCCTCACAACGGCGTTCTTCGGTTCTTTCAGTATCCTAACGAGATCGTCTTCCGACAGATCATCGAGCGTCGCTATCACAGGAAATCTTCCAACAAATTCTGGAATGAGACCGTACTGTACCAGATCGTCCGGTGTTACATGTTTCAGGATCTCTCCAAGTCTCATCTCTTTTTTGCTCTTTATCTCCGCACCGAATCCCATGGTGGTACTCTGAATACGCCTCTTTATAATTTCCTCAAGACCGTCGAACGCTCCTCCGGCTATGAAAAGGATGTTCCTTGTGTCCACCTTTATGAACTCCTGGTACGGATGTTTCCTTCCACCCTGTGGTGGAACGTTCGCTATCGTTCCCTCCAGTATCTTGAGGAGAGCTTGCTGCACTCCTTCACCGGAGACATCTCTTGTTATCGAAGGATTTGGGGATTTCTTGGCTATCTTGTCGATTTCATCTATGTAGATGATTCCGTACTGTGCTCTCTCAATGTCGAAGTTCGCTGCTTCCAGCAGCCTGAGAACAACGTTTTCCACGTCCTCTCCCACATATCCTGCCTCTGTGAGAGGTGTTGCATCGGCTATGGCGAATGGAACATTGAGAATTTTGGCGAGAATTCTCGCAAGATAGGTTTTCCCGGTGCCTGTGGGACCAATGAGAAGAACGTTCGATTTCTCTATCTCCACATCGTTAGAATCCAGGTTTGAGAACACCCGTTTGTAATGGTTGTAAACAGCCACAGAAAGGACTTTCTTCGCCCTTTCCTGTCCTATTATGTACTTGTCGAGTTCGGCCTTGATTTCCGCAGGTGTTGGAATTTCTTTTATTTCGTTTTTTATACGGACTTTTCTATCGCTTCTCAGAAGATCGTGAAACAGATCGATACACTCGTTACATATGTAAACGTTGTTGGGACCAGCAATCAGCCTTTCCACCTGCTGAATATCGCGTCCACAAAAACTACAGAACTTTCCTGCCATCCTCTCATCCTCCTCAAACACTTATCCTGTCCGCGTCTATCCAGAGTCCTTCAAGGTCGTAGAAATCTCTTCCTTTCTCCGTGAAGATGTGGATCACAACACTGCCTGCATCTATGATCAACCATTCGTATTCTTCGCCTTTGTCATAGTAGATCAAGGGTAGCGACAATTCCTTTATCAGATCGATCAGTTCGTCCCTCATCGCCCTCATATGAGTGTAGGAATTCGCCGTAAAAATCACAAAGTAATCCGTTGGAACAGGTGTTTTTCTCATATCAAGCACAACCGGGTTCTCTCCGCCTTTCTCAGAGATCTTTTTCAGGATTTTCTTCAAAACATCTATCACCTGGTTTCACCTCCAGATCACTCCACAGTGACACTCTTTGCAAGATTTCTGGGCTTATCCGGATCCAGTCCTTTCAAATCCGCTATATGATAAGCAAACAGCTGTATAACCGGAGCCATCATGAGCGGATAGAGACTCTCATGGGTTGGGGGAACATGAATGATATCACCTGTGATCTCTTCGAGACTTCTGTTACCCTCCGTTCCCAGAACAATCACAGGTGCATTCCTCGATTTAGATTCGATCACGTTGCTCTTGGTTTTGAAGAACAGACTATCGTCCGGCATCACAGCGAAAACTGGAAAATCAACATCCAGAAGGGCTATGGGACCGTGTTTGAGTTCGCCTGCTTGATAAGCTGTGGCATGTATGTACGTTATTTCCTTCAGTTTCAAAGCGCCTTCCAGTGCAGTGGGATAACCGTATCCTCTTCCTATGTACATGAAGTTCCTGTAATCTTTGTATTTTTCAGAAAGCTCCCTTATTTGAGGATCCTTTCTCAGCACGTTCTCCAGAAGTTCTGGCATACGAACGAGCTTGTCCAGAATCTCTTCTGCTTCCCTATCCCAGTAGCCGTTTATCTCCATTACTTTCAGTCCAAGAAGGTACAGCACAGCGAGTTCAGCCACGTAGGTTTTCGTCGCGGCAACTCCTATTTCGGGCCCCGCGTTCATGAAGAGCGTCACATCGGATTCTCTATCGAGTGTGGAACCCACCACGTTCACAATTGAAACGATCTTTGCACCGTGCTTTTTAGCGAGTCTAACGGATTCAAGGGTATCGGCCGTTTCCCCAGACTGTGAGATGGCTATCAGAACATCCCCTTCCTTTATGTGAGGCCTCTTGTATCTGAATTCAGAAGAAACCTCGACTTCAACATCTATATCCGTGTGATTTTCCAGAAAATATTTGAACACCAACCCTGCATAGTAACTGGTTCCACACGACACCACACGGATTCTATCTGCATCCTTTAGAAGCTCTTCGTAGTACTCGAGCTCTTCAAAAAATGGTCGATCGTTTTTCACTCTTCCAACGAGTGCATTCACAAGAGCTTGCGGATCCTCCATTATTTCCTTGTACATGAAGTGTTTGTATCCACCCTTCTCTGCCGCTTTTTCATCCCAGTCAACGTGGTAAACCCTTCTTTGCTGCTTCACCCCGTCCGTGTTGTAAACTTCAAATCCATCCTTTCTTAAAACCATCACGTCGCCGTCTTCCAGAAAAACAACGTCTTTCGTAAACCTCAAAAGAGGAGTCACATCCGACGCGAGAATCCCTACACCGCTTCCAATCCCAGCAACAAGGGGGCTGCCTTTCCTTGCAGCAACGATGGTGTCAGGAACATTTTTATGAACAACTGCGATTGCGTAGGCTCCTTTCAATTTCTTGACGGCTTTCAGAACGGCATCAAGCAGATCACCTTCGAACTCTTCCTCCACAAGATGAGCGATCACTTCGGTATCCGTTTCCGATGAAAAAACGTGTCCTCGTTGTTCCAAAAACTCCCTTATCTCTCTATAATTTTCAATTATGCCGTTGTGAACCACCGCGATTTCTTCTTTGCAATCCATATGAGGATGGGCATTCATGTCGTTCGGCTCACCATGTGTGGCCCATCTCGTGTGAGCGATTCCGACGAAGAATCTATCGTTCAGCTTTTGTTTGAGTCCGTTCTTTAGAACATCTATCCTTCCCTTCTTTTTGTACACTCCGAAACTATCACCCAAATAAGCGATACCCGCTGAATCGTAACCTCTGTATTCGAGCTTCTGAAGCGATGTCACAAGATCTTCGAGTTTCAAATTCTCACCGACCATCCCCACTATTCCGCACATGGGAGATCCCCCTCTCTATCTCCTGAACGATGTTCATTCTAATACCCTTCTCCGCGACTTTTATAGCATGCTTTATGGCCTTTGCATCTGAAGATCCATGCGCTTTCACAACGATTCCTTTCACTCCCAATATAAAAGTACCTCCATAGGACCTGGGGTCGAGCTTCTCTTTCATCTTGTCAAAACTTCTCTTCATGAGAAGCGCCCCAAGGAGGGAAAGAAAACCTCCATCCTTTATAGACTCCTTCAACACACTCGTGACCAACTTTGCAGTACCCTCCATGGTTTTCAACGCGACGTTCCCTGAGAAACCATCAGCCACTACAACATCAACGGTGCCAAGGTTTATATCGTGGCCTTCAATGTTTCCAAAAAACGTATCTCCGAGAAACTCCTTCAAAAGCTGATAGGCTCTTTTGATATCATCTGGTCCTTTGTTCTCTTCAGATCCCATATTCAGAAGACCAACTCTTGGGTTTTCTGCTCCCAGAACCTTGGAGTAAGCGATTCCCATGAAAGCAAAATCAACCAGATGCTCTGGTCTGACCTTGGCGTTCGCCCCCGCGTCGATGAGAACGGTAGCTCCCTTGAGCGAAGGCACAGCTACTCCAAGTGCGGGTCTTTCGATGCCTTCCAGTTTACCCACGATTGAAGTGGCACCAAGAAAGAGAGGACCAGTGGCACCAGCGCTCACAAACGCATCCACTTTTCCCTCGGAGAGCAACTTCAAGCCCACATGCATCGAAGAGTTCTTTTTTCTGAGGACTTCCAGAGGAGGATCGTCCATTTTAACGATTTCAAAGGCAGAAACAAAGGGAAGACCTTTGTTCCTCACTATTTCTTCGGGTCCGATGAGTACTATCTCTCCCTCAACTTCTTTTGAAGCCAAAAGAGCGCCCTTCAAAATTTCATCGGGCGCTCTGTCACCACCCATCACATCGATCGCTATCTTCACTCTATCACTCCGATATCTCAAGCACCTGTTTTCCTTTGTAGTAACCGCAGTGCAGGCAAACTCTGTGTGGCATCTTGTATTCTCCACAGTTTGGACACTTTTCAAGAGGTACGCTTATCGCTCTGTAGATCTTCGCTCTCTTGTGATGAGTTCTCGATCTGGATCTCTTTTGCTTTGGAACAGCCATCTTCTATACCTCCTCGTTTTTGAGTTTATTTTTTAACTCAGCAAGGATCTCGAATCTGCTGTCAGCCACAGGAATTTTATCACATTTATGATCGGGCTCTTCATTCAAGTTGGCACCGCAGTAGGGACACAACCCTTTGCAGTCCGGTTTGCACAGAACTTTTTCTGGAACGGCGACCACTATTGCTTCGATGATTCTTTCCGACAGATCGAATTCCGTTTCATGATAGTATATGATGTTTTTCAAAGATTCAAGTTTCTCTTCTTTTACATTTTTTCTCATGCTTTCCGGTAGATAAAGAGCTTCTATAACTCCACTTATTTCGACACGAGCGGGTTCAAGACACCTGGCACAGGGATGTTCTATTGCCGTGTGAACGTATCCACCGACTGTGAAACCATCTTTTGTCTTTGCAACGACCATTTTCACTCGAACAGGTTCCAAGAATCTGCAGAAACCCACATCGAGTTCTATACCGTCCTTATCAAAGATGCCTTCTAGAAAGAATCGCTTCTTTTTTTCTATTTCCGAGAGCTCTACCTTCCAGTTCATTTTTTTACCACCTCTTTTCAGATCAATTATACTGCTATTATTAGTAGTAGTAAATAATAGGGGACGCAGGTGGTAGGTTTCGAGTATTGAAATTTTTGAACAAGCTTCTGATGAGGTTTTTAATAATGTCTGCAACTTACCACCCGGGTGGTAGGTAAGTGGTAGGTAAGTGGTAGGTTTCTCTGAAATCGGCTTGGATACTGGATTTTAGGTGGTAAGTTTTCTGCAACGCCCATTAAAACAGCGTTGTAGAATCTTGAATCTGAACGGTAATATTGTTTGTAAAGACTAAAATAGTCTATTGATGAGAGCTTCAGAAACCTACCACCCTGAAGTTGTCCTAAAATGGTCAATACAGAGTTTGGTGGTAGGTTTGTTTTGCATATATTCAATTCCATGCAATTGTTCGTCAATTTAATACAATATACGGTATGTAATTAAAAATCAGATACTACAAAATGTACACAAAACCTACCACCAAACCTACCATTTTAGTTTCAGTTAATAAGATTTTCTCTATAAATCACACAAATTCGACAAAAAGGAGGTATAGAGTTATGAGCTTGAGAGAGGAACTATGGCTATGGAAAAAAGAGAAACTCGCAGAGCACGTGGCTAACAACTTAAGAAAAAAGAAACATGAGGTATGGATTGCTCGTGATCGTGAAGAAATTCTTGAGAGAGTGAAAGAGCTTATCCCGGAGGGTGCAACGGTATCGGCTGGTGGTTCCCTCACTCTGGCAGATACAGGTGTGATTGAACTTTTGCGCAGCGGCAGGTACAACTTCCTTGACAGGGCAGCTGCCAAAACGAGGGAGGAAGTGGAGGAGATATACAGAAAGAGTTTCTGGGCTGACTATTACTTCACCAGTGCGAATGCCATAACGGAAGATGGAAAATTGGTCTTTCTCGACGGGAACGGTAACAGGGTAGCCGCCGTTGTTTTTGGACCAAAAAACGTGGTTGTGATAGCGAGTGTGAACAAGGTGGTGAAAGACGTAGAGGAGGCGAGAGAAAGGCTGAGATACATCTCTCCGATGAATTCGAAACGACTGAATCTGGAAACACCGTGCACAAAAACAGGATTCTGTGCAGACTGTTCTTCTCCTCAGAGGATCTGTGACTACTTTCTGGTAGTGGAATCTGGGGTGAGACAGCCGGGAAGGTTCAAGGTGATTCTGACGCTGGAAGACTTCGGACTTTAAAAAAGCGGGGAATTCTCCCCGCTTTAAAAATTCATCGGTATGATCTTGAGATAGTCATCGAGAGATCCGTCGTCGAGACAGCACTGGATGATTTCTCTTCCCACGGGATTCAGGTCTTCGGTCAGGAATTTTTTCAGTTCTCTCTTGAAGAAGTCTTTCAACTCTTGGGCACCTTTTTCGTAAGCTTCCTCACCTACTTCGGATTGCAAGTGTGGCTGCAGAAGTTCTTTCGGAATGGTGTTTCCTTCGATCTTCATCTCTTTGAGAGAAAAACCGAGGAGCGAACATTTCGATGGAACGAGCTGGTCTGGTCTGAATCTGACGCCGCCCCTCCTTGAGAGATACTCTCTTGCAATCCACTCCGGCATGAACCCTACTTTGTAAGCGCCGATATACTGATTTGGTACGAGGATGTATCTTGTCTCTGGTGTATCTATGATCTGTTCGAGAAGAATGTTAGCGAGTCTTACCATTTTTCCAGAAGAGAAGGGCCAGAAGGATCCTACTCCTTCGCTGGTCATACCTTTGGTGCTGACAATGCTTGGATTTGCGTGTCCTCTTGGTGCTACCAGTCTCCAGAGCCATGCCAGCGCAGGGGGCAGAATCTGCATCAAACCCACGATCCCGTACGTTGGTTTTTCTTTCGTGCAAGGAGGAGTTCTCACTCCAAAGCTTCTCACATCCACTTTCACGGGTTCGGAAACCGCGTTCTTCATAAAACGTTTCGGTATGATGACACGCGGGTTCGGACATGGTTTTCCTGGTTCATCTTCGATGTGTTCCCAGATCAATGCGGTTGAGTTTGGAACGGCGTAGATGTTGAGGAATATGAGCGGTTCAGGCGGATGTATGGTCAGCCTTTCCAGATCCGGAGCGCTTCCGTATTCTGTTATGTGGTCGACCCTTATGAACCATCCAGCTTCCGCGTCTTTGGCCACGAGTTTCTTTCCCGTCTGGAGCTTTGGATGGCACATAAACATGTCATCCGCTACAGGCATGAGAACACAGGATTGTTTCAGTTCCATATAGAATTTTTCACCGGTCACAATGTTTTCGGCGAGCTTTATTCTTCCATCCGGTTCTCTGTGTATCTCTTCGAGGATTTCACTCTTTCCTCCTCCACTTGCCCCTTCATGCATGATCACGAGCTCGTTTTCGTAGGGTGTGATAACCTTCACTGCAGATGCGTGCGCGGTGACCCATTTTTCTTTCTCGCCTACGTGGAGAAGAAATCCATAGACTCCTTTCTTGGCGCTGGGACCTGGATAAAGATTGTAGGAGAAGATCTCATAGTGGGAGTTGTGTCTGTAGTGGACGACCACCTGTTTGCCGTCGAAGTGTGTGTGTCTGAAAGGCGGGGCTAAGAACATGTAGAGTTTGGGTTTGAAATTCTCGGGGACTTCGCTGGCCGGTACGAAGAACTGGAGATCGGCAAGACCGCCAACGAAGAACCCGGCGTTTTTGGGGGCTATCAGAACGGCAGGATATCCGTAATCGTATCCACCGGCCATGAAAGGTAGCAGGATCAACTCCTGTTTTTTCAGCCACTCGAAGGTTTCCTGTCGAATAGGTTCGAATTCTTTTCCGAATCTTTCTCTGAAACGCGGCTTGTCCGTTTCCAGATTGTCACCAACTACGAGTGCGTTTGGGTCTCTTCGTCTCATGTACGGTTCGGGGTAATTGACCACCAGACCATTTTTACAGCGGGTAACTGTTGCTTCGACTACGAAGCCTTTGCCAGGAACTTCGTAGCCTACTTCGAAAAGGTCTCTACCGGCTATGGCAAGGTCAAGTATTTCTTTCCTGCTCTCTGGTATTATTATCTCGGGGGCGTTTTCTATGATATCTCTAACTTCGTCAGAAAACACGAATCTGTCGAGAATAGCTGTTTTCACTTTATCACCCCTCCACGATATGGTGTTCAAGCCAGATTATACCACGCGTCATTATGTAATAATTATGTGTGAATTCAAATTTCCTTATACGTAATTTGAATTTTCCTTTAATAGAACCAACGAAAAAGCGATTGATGATTAAAAATTCCGTGTTGTAGAATATTTTGAGAGATCAGAGTTCAAGGAGGTAGGATAATTTGAAAGTTTATGTTTCCGGGAAAGGAACTCTTATGGACGCTTTGAGAAAGGAACTGGAAGATTCAGAGTGGCAGCTTTCCGAATCGATTGAAGACGCGGATCTCATCGTCTCGAGTGAGATTCTCGAGATATTATCTTCGAATCAGAGAATCGTTGATCTCTATCCCATCAAGGAAAAATCAATTCCGTTTTATAAGGAAAAATCGATTCGCTTTGCAAGCATCTTTCCGGTCTTTCACGGAGAATTCGCTTACTCTGAGTTTTATGTTGTTGAGAAGGTCTCCGATGAAGCAATCGAGAACTTTCTTGATTTTCTGAGAAAATTGGGTGTTGTGTTAAAGGACGTGTTATGGGATGATTATGTGAAACTTCTGGACAGGTCGTGTGCTGTTTTCTACCTTGGTTCAGCGTTTCGGGATCCCTTTTTGATCGATCACGTTTCTCATCTTCTTTCTTGGGAGGAAGAGAAGGAATCGTTTCTGAGACGGGGGAAAGAAGTCATTGCAAACCTCAGCGAAGGAAGCACTCCTGAAGAGACACCCAACATCGTCTCAAAAGTCCTCGCTGCTTTGAGAGATCCTTCCGATATCACTGAGATGAGGCACAAAATCAGGTTGATAGATTTCATACTGCTCAGGTTTATCGAAGAGAGAATGAAAGTGGCAAGAGATGTCGCAAAGGAAAAGAAAAAGACAGACTCTCCCATCGTTATAAGGGATATAGAAGAACAGAAGATAAAGGAGATTCTGGACAGGACAGATCTCAATCCTGTTAGAATGAGACGCATATTCGAGGAAATAATGAAGCTTGCCAAAGAAGAGGAGTACAGATTACTTGGAATTTCCAAGACGGTGGCCGTGCTGGGGCCCATGGGAAGTTTCAGTGATGAGATGGCCATGAAACTGATAGGTTCAAGAATACCCCTGAAGTACTGTTCCACAACTGACGAGATCATAGAAATGGTGGAAAAAGGTGAGGTAGATTATGGAATCGTGCCTATTGAGAATTCCACCTATGGAACGGTCATCCCTGTACTGGACGCCTTGCTCAACCACGAAGTGGAGGTGTTTGGTGAGGCAAAGCTCGAGATACACCACTGTCTCGTGGCAAAGAAAAAACTGGATCTGAAGGAGATAAAAAGGATCTACTCTCATCCCCAGGCCATATCTCAGTCTCTTGGATTCATCAACACGTACCTTTCGCACGCTGAGATTCGGTACACTTCTTCGACGAGCGACGCTGTAAACCTCCTGGATGACGAATCCGCTGCCATCATGTCAGAGAGTGCCGCAAAGATGTATGGGTTACTCATACTGAGGAGGAGCATTCAGGACTTGAAAGAAAAGAATATAACGAGGTTCTACATCATAAGAAGGAAAACAGGAAAGATGGAAGGAAAATACACCTCCCTTTTCTTTGGAGTTCAGGACAGACCGGGCTCTTTGAAGGCAGTTCTGGATATCTTCGCAAGCAGAGGAATAAACCTCAGAAAGCTGGAGTCAAGGCCCGCAAGGACGTTCTTGGGAGATTACGTGTTCTTTGTGGAAGTTGAGGCACCTTTGAAAGAAGAGGATATTAGGGACCTGGAAAGGGTCACGGCGTTTTACAAGATCATAGGTGTGTTTGATGAGGTAGAAGAGCTCGATGTGTTCAAATGAGGGGGCAGATCGCCCCTCATTTCGTTACGGGTTCTTTCAGAAGTGGATACTGAAGAGAGTACCCTGTGAGTTTCATTATGATCCTTGGAATCTCGGTGTTGTCGAGAAATCCGGTGAAGTTTTCGGCACCCGGACCAAAAGCGAAGATGGGAACGGGAGTTCCTGAATGTGTTGTGGTGGTCCACCCAACGCTAACCTTTTCTCCCAGGATCCTTCCAAGTTCGATCTTTGGATTTTTGGACATGGAAATCCTGTTCAGATCCTCATCAGAAAGAGTCAAACCGAAATACTCTTCGATGGCCTTTTTGAATTTCTCCCGATCTTTTGGCGAGTAATTTGCCATGATCCAGTCCGTTGTTTTTTTGAAGTTTCTGATTTTGTCCACATCTACTCTGTAGTCGCCCGAAGAAAGCCCTAATCCACCCGTTTCGTGGTCGGCAGTTACGATGACGAGGGTGTCTCCCCTCTTGAGGGCGAAATCGAGCGCCACCTGAACGGCTTTGTCGAATTCCACGACTTCTTTCCAGACCCCGTAGATGTCGTTATCGTGGGCTTCCCAGTCTATCTGGGAGCCTTCCACCATGAGGAAGAAGGGTTCATCATCTTTCGACAGTATCTCGAGCGCTTTTTCCACCATTTCATAGAGCATCGGCTGCTCCTTTCTGCTACTTGCAGGATCCAGGTGACTTGGTGCAAAGAGAGCGAGTATTTTATCTGAATCCGCGGAGATTTTTGAGAGTTCCTCTCTGGTTTTCACGTATATATACCCTTTTTCTTTTGCAAGTTCAATCAAGTTGAGGTTGTCATCTCGTTTTCCACCGAGATCCTTGGGAAGAAAGTTTGCCCAACCTCCCCCCATCACCACATCGACTGTTTCATTCTCAACGAGTTGTCTTGCTATTTCGTTCTCTTCATCTCTACTTTTAACGTGTGCGTAGAAAGCAGCCGGCGTCGCATGTGTTACTCTGCAGGTAACAACGATACCCGTTCGAACTCCGTAGGTCTTTGCCACTTCGAAGATAGTGGGTACCACCGTTCCATCGGGGAGAATGTTGATCATACCGTTGTTCGTTTTGAACCCCGATGCCAGCGCTGTGCCCGCTGCTGCGGAATCAGTCACCCAGCTGTTTGCGGAGTGTGTCTTCACAAGTCCGATGTAAGGAGTCTTCATGAACGAGAGGGGTCTTCCTTCGAGCATGCTGGTGAGATAGACTTGAGAAAGACCCATACCGTCTCCAATGAGGTAGATAACGTTCTTCACCTGAGAAAAAGCGAGCGCGACCAGCAGGGAAATCAGTATCAGTGTAAAAAGCCTTTTCATCCTCGATCACCTCCCGCCTCCAGTGTACGGGGACTTTTTTCGAGCTGTTTTAAGAAACGTGAAAAAATAAAGGCAGGGGCGAGCCCTGCCTTTCACAACAGTTCGTGTTCTCCGAATATGAGAGGAGGCTCATCTTTCAGTACTTTCTGCCTTCGCACAGTTCCGATGTAGACGATGTGATCCCCCGCTTCAAACTGTCCAGTCTTGTCGCACTCAATGTAAGCGATTGTTCCTTCTGGAATGGGAAGGTTCCCTTCGCTCATCGTGTAGGGATATTTTTTGAATTTGTCTGTGTTTCTGCCAGAAACAGTTCCGAAGTATTCAGCTATTTCTTTTGCGTCTTTTCCGAGAATGCACACAGCAAAGGAATCTGTCCTGTCCATGAGTTCTCTTGTGTATCTGGTTTTTCCTATCGAAACGGCCACCATGGGAGGTTGCCAGGAAACTCTCGTCACCCACGCTACAGTGATCCCGTTGAGTTTCCCTTCCACGTTCACGGTTACTATAGCGGTCGAGGTGTAAAGTTTTCCCAGAGCATCCATTATTTCACCCCCCTAAAAAATGGTATCATACTCACTGTGGGGGGTGGAAAAGTGAGTTTTGTTTCCTTTGGAAGAAAGGTGTTTCTTCCAAGAGAAAGAGTGATAGCCGTTATGCCTATCAGTACTTCTGTGGAAAAGAGGCTCAAGAACGTGGATTTTTACGCGAACAAAATAATAAACGCGACGTTTGGAAAACAAGCAAGAACCGCGGTAGTTATGGATAGTGGACATGTTGTACTCATTCCTACCAGATACAAAATAGCACTGAGGGTTATCTGGGGGCGGAGAAGAAAATGAAAAAAATCCTCGCCTTTCTCTCAATTGCTGCTGGATCGACGCTTTTCTTCGTTTTTCTGTTTATTTTTCTATCAAAGGTTTTCAGCGGAGAAATTCTGCTCAGCAGGTACATATTTCGAATCGGCGGTTTTGAACTCAGATGGTATTCCACTTTGATCCTCACGGGCTTTTTGATCAGCTACTTTGTGGCAAGAAAGAGAGCGAAGAATGAAGGCATAAACTTGGAAGAATTCGATGAGCTCATTTTCTATGGAGTGATAGCCGGTATTGTTGGAGCGCGCCTTTATTATGTCTTGTTCAATTTGAAGTATTACAGAAGTTTGTGGGATGCTTTGAAGATCTGGGAAGGAGGACTTGCCATACATGGAGCTGTGATTGGTGCTCTTCTCACAGGCTTCTTGTATGTTCGATTGAAAAAGCCTTCCTTCACTTTTTTGCAGGCAACAGACTTGTTCACCTCCGTATTGCCGCTGGGGCAGGCGATAGGAAGATGGGGAAACTTCTTCAACTACGAGGCATTCGGTGTTCCCACGAACCTTCCGTGGAAAATGTTTGTGCCAGAGCCCTACAGACCCGTTGTGTACAAAGATTATTCCTTTTTTCATCCTACGTTTCTTTATGAGTCCATATGGGATCTGCTGGTGTTTTTCATGTTGAGTGTTTATTTCAAAAGGTACAGGAAAAGGCACGGCGAAGTAACGTGCCTCTATTTTGTCCTCTACTCACTTGGAAGAATCGTGATAGAGAGATTGAGGGTCGATAGCCTCATGATTGGAAACATAAAAGCTGCTCAGCTGCTGAGTGCCGTGCTGATTCTCCTGGGATTCACCGGTTTTCTGATTCTAAGATCTTCTCAAGAACCGAAAAGAGCTTTCTGAAGGCCTTTGATCTGTGACTGATTTTTTCTTTGAGATGAGGAATTTCGCCGAAGGTCTTATCGTATCCATCCGGTATGAAGAACGGATCGTATCCGAAACCGCCTGTCCCTCTTATTTCGTTGGCTATTCGGCCTTCTACTCTGTCTTCAACAGAAATAAGGGTGTTTTCCACAGGATCGAAAAAGGTAGCACTGCACACGAAAGCAGCTCTTCTATCTTTTCCTTCAAGCATCTTCAGTATGGTTCTCATCTTCTCTTTGTAGGAATGTTCCTCCATGAACCGGGCAGACATGACACCGGGGAATCCTCCCAGGGAATAGATGACCAGTCCGGAATCGTCCGCCATCACAGGATGTTTGAGTTTTTTCCCGTAGACCACGGCCTTTTTCACGGAGTTTTCCAGAAACGTTTCACCGTCCTCGACTACTTCGATTTTTTCGGGAGAGGGCAGAATCTCCATCCATTCTGGAGCGATCATCTTTATTTCTTCAACTTTGTGCGGATTCGTCGTTGCAAGGTAGACGGTCAGTTTTTTCATGTTCTCTTCCCCCTTTCAAATAGGATTCTACAGGAACTGGTTGGTTCCTTTTTCGTATTGAAATTTAGTTGTAAAATAAAGTCTGGTGCGGAGTGTTTCAGAAAGGAGGGAACTGTCTTGAGGAAGGCATGGGTGAAGACTCTGGCGCTCGATAGAGTGAGTAACACGCCAGTAGTTATTCTCGGCATTGAAGGTACAAATAGAGTGCTTCCCATCTGGATAGGAGCGTGTGAAGGGCATGCTCTGGCCCTCGCGATGGAGAAGATGGAGTTTCCGCGTCCTCTGACTCACGATCTCCTTTTGAGTGTTCTTGAATCTCTCGAAGCACGCGTGGATAAGGTGATCATTCACTCTTTGAAGGATAACACCTTCTACGCAACCCTCGTGATAAGAGATCTCACGTACACGGACGAGGAAGATGAAGAGGCTGCTTTGATAGATATCGATTCCAGACCTTCCGATGCGATCATACTCGCTGTGAAGACCGGGGCACCCATTTTCGTATCGGACAATCTGGTGGAGAAACACTCTATCGAGTTGGAAGTAAACGAAACACAGGACGAGGAAGAGGAATTCAAGAAGTTCGTTGAAAATCTGAACATAGATACGTTCAAACAGATGATAGAAAAGAAGAGGGAAGAAGATGAAGAAGGAGAAAGTTGAAGAAAGAATACGCGAGATTTTGAGGCCTGGATGGGATCTTCTCACAGAAGAAGCCATGCTGTACTCCGCGACGGTTGGAGGAAAGAGGATCCGTCCTCTCCTCGTCTTGACACTGGGTGAGGATTTGGGAGTGGAAGAGGAAAAGCTTCTCGATGTGGCGGTGGCCGTTGAACTCTTTCACACGGCTTCTCTGATACACGATGATCTTCCCCCAATAGATAACGCGGATTTTCGAAGAGGGAAGCCTTCTTGTCATAGGACCTATGGTGAAGATATCGCCCTTCTTGCGGGAGATGGTCTGTTCTTCCTCGCTTTTTCTCAGATATCTAAAATCGGAAATTCAAAGATTTTTGAAGAGTTTTCGGAAACGGCCTACAAACTTCTTTTGGGGGAAGCGATGGATGTGGAATTCGAAAGAAGAAAGATGGAAATCTCGCAGGAGATGGTGGAGAGAATGTACGCTTTCAAAACGGGAGCGCTATTTGCCTTCTGTTTCTCAGCTCCATTTATCCTGAAAGAAAAGGATCACACCAAGATGAAACTCCTCGGAGAGAAGTTCGGGGTGGCTTTCCAGATATACGACGATCTGAAAGACATTCTTGGATCTTTCGAAAAGGTGGGAAAGGACCTCGGAAAAGACACAGAAAAAGTGACGCTTGTGAAAAAGGTGGGGATTCAGAAAGCTCGTGAGATGGCCGATAAGTATTATGAAGAAGTTTTGAAAGGTATCGAATCAGAAGGTCTCTTTCGCACGCTGTTTCTTCTGAAAGAACTCAAACAGATGGTGGAGGAGAGATGAGTTTTTTAAAAAAACTCCTAGAAATTGTTTTGAAAAGGAAGATTCTGTTTTTTACCCTGGTGTTTATAAGCATAACGGTGTTTTTCCTTCTGATCTTTTTTCAAAAAGAAGGCTCCTTGAAGATTGGAAAAGAAGGAGCGGAATCTGGTTTTATCAATTTGAGGGTGGAGATACCACCTGGAGCTTTTGGAAAACAAAAGGTTTTGAAAATCACGAGGCTTTCCGATGAAGAAAGAAAGCTTTATCCGGATGTGTTTGTGGGAGATCTTTACAGGGTGGAATTTGCGGACGGCGTAGATGAGTTTGCTCTGAAACCGATACGTCTCAAATACTATTTCGACGCCAAATACCTCAGAGGGGAGAATTACAACAATCTCACCTTTGCGTACGCGACAGAGGATGGTGGATACCGTATCATTCCCGGATCGATGATAGGAAAGGACGAAAGAGGATATTATGTGGAGGCCTTCACGTACCATCTTTCCGTTTTTGGAGTGGTTTTGAGATCGGCCGGTTTTCAAAAACATGGGATAAGGCTTCTGAGGGAAGCTGTGAACAGCTCCGGGCCAGCTGTTCTTCTGGTACCTGGAGAAGATCCTACCTTTGAAGGTGTCGTTAAGGACAATAACATATGGGAGACGATTTTCCCCGACAGAACGATCATGACGTACGAATACGCTCTTTATGAACCGCGTTCCCTGGCTTACAGCGAGATGTACAGGAGTTTCATAGAAAAGGAAGGAAGAAGAAGCTTCATTGACTTCGAATCGGATTTTCTCTCCCAAGAGATCTTGAAGTACTCACAGTACGAGTTCGACATCCTTGCACATGGAACAGGTGGACTGATCGTCTTGAGGATGCTACAACGTCATCCTGAGGTGAACAACGTCAGAAAAGTCGTTCTTCTTTCAACGCCGGTTCAGGGTACCAACGTGGTGAATCCCCTCTACTTCTCTTCTATCTTCTACGGCAAAGACCCAGAGGTGTTGGAAGACATATTCGGAATAGAGTGGACGAAGCTGAAGATGTTGACATTGCACATCAGAAATCTCATAGACACCCTGGGTGAGGTGGTGCAGGAAATCCTTCCGGATTCTCAACTTGTGAAAGAACTCAGGGAATTTGCAAGAAACGATGTGGAAATAGTATCCATCTGTGGAGACACACCGCCTTACGGAGTTGATGTGTCCGGAACGGAACTCGAAAGGTTCTATCCGGAGTTCGTAAAAGGAAGGGGAGATGGTTTCGTTTCCATTCAGTCCTGTCGGGTGGGTAAAGTTGAGCAGTTGAGCGGGAATTTTTACGATCTCTATTCCCGTGAGGAGAACGTAGCCTACATAAGAAAACTTTTGAAGTACGAGGTTCAGGTTTTTTCCGGTTTCAGGAGCGATGATTACGAGGAATACCTTCCATCGAAAAACCCGGAGCTCTCTGAGGAAAGTGTTCAAAAGGTTGTTGAAGCTAAAGAGACGAAAGGTACTGAACTTTCTGTGCTGCCAGTTAAGATTCTCTTTGAAAACTTTTTAGAACGGATCAGGTCTCTGGAGCTTTCTTCCTATTTGTCTGGAGCCCTGGTGGGTAAGGAAGTCTACATCGCTACCGAGTCGGGAGTTTTTGCCTGGGACAAGAAAGTTTTCGACAAGAAAATAGAGTTTTTTAAAAAGGTAGAAGATTACGCGTCGTTCGTAGATGAAGGCGACATTTTCATAGTGGACAACATAGGAATAAAGAAATACGCACCCTTTCCTCTTGTCGGTGATATCAGTGATGCTCTGATAACAAGGAATGCGATTATCTATGCCAGAGTGGTTCCGGGTGGTGTGAGGTACTATCTTTTCAGGAATGGAGCGGAAAAACTTCTCGCTACCTCTCCCGGTACAACGGTTCGAATGAAATCAGAGAATGGAAACTACCTTCTCATAACGGATGGAGAGGTTGTTGCAATAGGTTCGGATTTCAAGGAGAAAGGAAGAGTGTTAAGTTCTCTGTTCGGAGAGAAGGTGAAAATAGTAGATGCTTCTTTCAAAGACGATGCGTTCTATATTTTGCTCAACGATGGATCTATCGCCTTCGTTTCCAGCAGCAGATCGGAAACAAAAAATTACGGTCTCACTGTTCCAAAAAAGGTCCTGAACTTTCAGGGCAGGATACTGGTTGTTTACGATGGCGTCATTCTGGATCTTTCTGCTGGAAAAGCTCAGCGGTTCGACAGGGGAATTATCGATGTGTTCTTGGGGAACGAGGGTCTTTTCATTGTGTTCGATGAGAAGGTGAGAGTATCGGTAGAAGAGTGGCGGTTGTCAAAGGATTGATTTTGATTTTCATCTTGCTTTCTCTTGTTTCTGTTGCCAATGATCTCTATTCCAATGCTTTGAGTGCATACCTCGAAGGTGACTACAGAAGGGCACTCGAACTTTTTGAGAATGCGCTTCGAGAGGATCCAACCATTGAAGAAAGAGATTCCCTTGTGAAACTGAAAATGGGAATCTGTGCCTACGCGATAGGTGACTACGAGAAAGCCCGTGCTTACCTTTCGAATTTTCCGGATAACGTAGTGGCACAAGAAATTCTGAAAAGATTGAGTGTCCCGGAAGAGGTCTGGAAAAAATATATAGAAACCGAGAAGGCAGGTTCTGAATCAAAAAAGGTTGAAGCTACAAAGAGTATCCCTTTCTGGCTGCCGATGGTTGTTTCTGCTGCCACCTTCTTATCAGTTTTCTTTCTTCAAAGGTTCTTGACGAAACGCCTGGCGATGCGCTCTGAGAAGAAATCCAGTGTTGCTAAAGAGATTCCAGGAGTTGTTGAGGAACTGCCAGAGGGTACCGTCGAAGAGATTCCGGAGGAGAAACCAAGTGAAGCCTTTGCGGAAAAACTCGATTTTCTGGAAGAACTCCTCGGTAAAGTTCAGAAATCTAATCGCGAAGAATATGTGGATGTCGATGAGGTGAAAAACAGAGCCAGAGAAATTCTCGAAAATTCAGAGGAGATACCAGATGATCTCACGGCAGAAGAAGTGAACCTTGATGTGGAAGAGGTCATCAAAGAGTTGGAAGAGAAAGAAGCGTACGATGAAGAGGATGCAAGGAAGCTAGTTCTTGTGGCCAAGAATAAACTCAGGGAGGAATGAAGGTGTGGTTCTTCTTTTCAGGTGTTCTTATGGGAATAGCGAACGTGGTACCGGGTGTCAGCGGTGGTACAATCGCCGTTCTCATGGGTATCTATGAGAAACTGATAGAATCGGTGAATTCTTTTTTTCATGGAAATTCGAAATCTCTGAAGGTGCTGATACCTGTGGGAACAGGTGTTTTGGTGGGAATATTTGGTATAGCACGTTTCTTAGAAATCTCCCTTTCGAAGTATCCGATTCCAACACATTTCTTTTTTTTGGGACTCGTCATCGTTAGCTTTGTGAAAACAAAGGAGTATTTCTCGATCAAACCTGTGAACATATTTTTCGTCTTGCTTGGGATGTTTTTGATTTTTATGTTGCATTTTTCAGGTGGAACAACTGCAAAAGAAAACATGTTCCTTCTCGTCTTGGCGGGTTTCGTAGCGGCGATGGCCATGGTAGTGCCCGGTATCAGTGGTTCGCTGATCCTTCTGATTTTCGGTGTTTACGATTACGTTCTTTATCTGGTTTCGCACCTGATAATTGGTGAGCTTCTGATATTCTCCATCGGAGTTGTCGCCGGAATTCTCGTCTCTGTGAAGATCATGAACTTTCTTTTGAAAAGATTCCGGGAGGAAACTTACAGTTTCATCGGTGGAATGATTCTTGCGTCTCTCTACGAGGTTCTTCCAAAAAAGATGGATACAAACGTCGTTCTGCCATCTGTTTTGAGTCTTGTACTCTCATTAACTCTTGGATTCTTTCTGCTTTACATTGAAAAGAAACTATCTTTGACTCAGAAACTTTAAAGCTTCTTTTATCAACTCGGATGTTTTCATTCCCTCTCTGTACACGTGTTTCACCGCTTCTCTTGCCTGTTTCTCCGGGTATCCCAGTGATATCAGGGCCTCTAAGGATTCATGATAGATCCTCATGTCTTTTATTCCAGCACTTTCGAATTCATCTTTCAGTTCCATCACGATCCGTTCTGCTGTTTTCTTACTGATGCCGGGAAGTTTTGAAAGGCCTTCCACGTCCTGAGAGGCGATCATTGTCACCAGTGTTTCCGCATCTTCGTTCGAGATGATCTTCAAGGCCGTTTTTGGCCCAAGCCTGGAAACCTTTGTGAGAGAAAGGAAGAGTTCCTTTTTTCTCTCATTTGAAAACCCGTAGAGGGTGATGCCATCCTGTGAAACGCTCAAAAACGTGTGGAGAAAACATTCCCCGCCTTCTTCCACTTCCTCACTGGTTTGAACATCGCAGACGATTTCAAAAACGACTCCAGATTTTGTCTCTACGAGGAGAACGTTTCCACTCTTTTTCAAAACCCTTCCAGAGATTCCCGCTATCATAGTTTCCACTCCTCATTTATCTTTCCGGTTGTCAGGAACTCCCTTACGTATCCCACCAGAAACAGTGATCCTGTAACAACTGTGTCTCCCTCACTGGATTCGATCGCTTCCAGGGGATCTTCTATGACTTCCACGTTTTTGAAGAATTTCTTTGCCGTGTCAACAAGGCTGTTCATGTCTTTCATACGAGGTGAAGGAACACAGGTGACTATGACCCTTTCGAAGATTCCGGTGTACTTTCGAAGAATGTCCTCCCGGTTCTTGTCGTCCAGAATGCCTATTACCAGGTTCAAGGGTTTGTCGTTGAAGTACAATTTCAAGCTTCTGACAAGGCTTTCCGCTCCGTGAGGGTTGTGCGCTCCATCGAGGATGTACGTCTTTCCATCTTTCTCCAGGATTTCAAATCTTCCCAGATTTTTCGCATTTTTCAAGCCTTCGCGTATTGCTTTCTCGCTCAACGGAAGTCCTGTTGCTTCAAGAGTCTTCAGGGCAACACCGGCGTTTTCTATCTGGTGAGGACCGTTCATGGTCAGGACGAGATCTTCGAAGGTGTTTTCCCCACAGTAATCGAATCTGTTTTCGTGAAGTTTCAGAGATTTAACCTTAACGGAAAAATCCTTGTCGATGACGTACATCCTTGAGCTCTTCTTTCGGGCAACATCTTCCATCACTTTGAGGGCTTCTCTTTTTCTTTCCCCTGTCACAAGGGGAACTCTTTCTTTTATTATTCCGGATTTTTCCCACGCGATCTGTTCTATGGTGTATCCCAGCGTTTTTTCGTGATCTCTGTCCACCGTGACGATGGTGGAACAAAGAGGGAACACCACGTTCGTTGCGTCCAGCCTGCCTCCAAGACCAACTTCCAGGACGGCGATGTCAACGTTTTTTTCCGCAAAGTAGAGGAAAGCCATCGCCGTTACAACTTCAAAAAAGCTTGGGGAGAATATTTCTTCTTTGTCGAGCTCGTTCAGAATCGGCTCCATTTTTTCGTAGATCTTCACCACGTCCTCTTCGGATATGTACTCTTCGTTTAACCTTATCCTTTCTCTGAACGTGCTCAGATGAGGGGAGTAATAGGATCCCACTCTGTACCCTTGAGATATCAAGATATGACTTATCATGTTCGTTACGGAACCTTTCCCATTCGTGCCACCTACGTGTATGCTTTTGTATTTCAGATGGGGATTTCCCAGTTTTGAAAGTAGCATTGAGATCCTCTCAAGACCTGGTTTCACCTTTCCCATAGGTCTTTTGTGATAGAGATATTTGAGAACTTCGAGGTATGCCATGGTCTCATCTTTCACTCCCATATGAGGTTTTTGAAGGAGGTTCCGTTTTCAAGAGGGGGAACTCCGAAGATATCGGCGATGGTTTGGCCCAGGTCGGCAAAGGTTTCCCTGATGCCAACGTAAACGTCTTTTTTCAGTCTTCCTCCGTATCCAAGGAGGGGGACCATTTCCCGGGAATGGTCCGTTGAGGGAGTCGTGGGATCACATCCGTGATCTGCCGTGATGAAAAGAACGTCATCCTCTTTCAGATTCTGAATGATCTCAGGCAATCTCACGTCGAATTCTTCGAGGGCTCTGGCATAAGAAACGGGGTCGTTTCTGTGGCCGTATTTGGTGTCAAAATCCACAAGATTTGTGAAGATCAGACAGTCATGATTTTTCTCCTTCATGAGTGAGATCGTTTTGTCTATTCCATCGTTGTTATCCTTCGTCTTGTAATTTTCCGTCACGCCTCTTCCAGCGAATATATCTGCGATCTTGCCAACACCGTAAACGGGTATTCCATTCTCTGTGAGGACATCGAGAAGTGTTTTACCTTCCGGTTCGAGCGAGAAGTCTTTCCTTTCGGGTGTTCGAACGTAGTTGGGCCACTCTCCTGTGAAGGGTCTTGCGATAACCCTGGCAACTTTGTATCCCATCTCGTCCAAAAGTTCCCTGGCGATTTTGCAGTACCTGTAAAGTTCCTCTACGGGAACGATCTCTTTCTTTGCCGCTATTTGAAACACACTGTCCGCTGATGTGTACACGATCAGAGCACCGGTCTTCTCGTGGATCGGACCGAGTTCTTTTATGATTTCCGTACCGGATGCAGGTTTGTTACCTATGACTTTTCTCCCCGTTCTTCTCTCAAATTCTTCTATCAGTTCCTTAGGAAAACCATTTGGAAACAGGTCAAACGGCTTCTTGAGGATGACTCCCGCTATTTCCCAGTGTCCGGTCGTCGTGTCTTTACCGGGGCTTTTTTCCATCATTTTCCCGTAGATGCCTTCTGCGGGTTTCACAGGCTCAACACCTGGTATGTCGTCGAGGTTGCCGAGACCCAGTTTTGCCATATTTGGAAGGTGCAATCCACCTACCGCTTTTGCGGTGTTCACAATGGTGTTGCTCCCTTCATCGCCGTACAGATGAGCGTCGGGCATCTCACCTATTCCCACGCTGTCCAAAACTATCAGTACCACCCTCATACTTCCAGCCCCTTTCCGAAAAATTCTATCACAAATGGCTGAAAAATCTGATATTATTAACTTTGAGAAGGAAATATCAGGAGGTGTAGACATGAAGGAATACAGACCACAGGAAATAGAGAAAAAATGGCAGGAAGTATGGGAAGAAAAGAAGGTCTTCTATACACCTCAGAGGTCTGAAAAACCCAAGTATTACGCTCTCGTGATGTTTCCGTATCCCTCTGGAACTCTCCACGTAGGGCACGTGAAAAACTACGTCATAGGTGACATAGTCGCAAGATACAAGAGGATGAGAGGATACAACGTCCTCCACCCGTTTGGATACGACGCATTCGGACTTCCCGCCGAGAACGCCGCGATCGAAAAGGGAATTCATCCTGAAGAGTGGACGAGGAAGAACATCAACACTATTCGGGGACAGGTGAAAAAACTCGGTATAAGCTACGACTGGAGCAGAGAAATCGCGACCTGCGACGAGGAGTACTACAAATGGACCCAGTGGATATTTCTCCAGCTCTACAAGAATGGTTTGGCCTACAAGAAGAAGGCAGCTGTCAACTGGTGTCCCAAGTGTAAAACTGTTCTTGCGAACGAGCAGGTGAAAGACGGAAAATGTGAAAGATGTGGAACCAGCGTTACCATAAGGCACCTCGAACAGTGGTTTTTCAAGATCACGGATTACGCGGAAAGGCTGCTGAACGACCTGGACAAGCTCACAGGATGGCCGGAGCACGTCAAGACCATGCAGAGAAACTGGATAGGAAAGAGCACCGGTGCGGAAATAGATTTTCCTGTCGAAGGATCGGATACAAAGATCAGGGTCTTCACAACCAGGCCCGACACACTCTGGGGTGTCACTTTCATGGCCCTTGCACCGGAATCCCCTCTTGTCGAAGAGCTCGTTCTTGAGGAGAAAAAAGAAGATCTTCAGGAATTCCTTGAACGTGTAAAGCAGCAGGACAGATTCAGAAGAACCTCTGTCGAGGCCGAAAAAGAAGGGTTCTTCCTGGGAAGGTACGCCATAAACCCCGTGACCGGCGAGAGGATACCGATCTACGTGGCAAACTACATCCTCATGGAGTATGGAACGGGTGCCATCATGGGAGTTCCTGCCCACGATCAGAGGGACTTTTCCTTCGCTAAAAAGTACGGAATCCCGATAAAGGTTGTGATTAAACCAGCAGACAGAGATCTCGATCCAGAGAAGATGGAAGAAGCCTACGAAGGCGAGGGTATCATGGTGAACTCCGGACCGTTCGATGGAACACCGAGCAGCGAAGGGATAGAAAAAGTCATAAATTGGCTCGAGGAAAAAGGCATTGGAAAGAGGTCGGTCCAGTACAAGTTGAGAGACTGGCTCATATCGAGGCAGAGATACTGGGGCGCTCCAATCCCCATCATCTACTGTGAAAAATGCGGTGTTGTACCCGTTCCAGAAGAGGACCTTCCCGTGAGACTTCCAAAAGACGTGGAATTCCTTCCAACGGGTCAATCTCCTCTTTCTTTCCATGAAGGTTTCAAGAGGACAAAGTGTCCCATCTGTGGTGGAGAAGCCCAGAGAGAAACGGACACCATGGACACTTTCGTTGATTCTTCCTGGTACTTCCTCAGATACGTGAATCCTCACCTGGAGGACAAACCGTTCGAGCCCGATGATGTGAACTACTGGTTACCGGTGGATCAGTACATCGGAGGGGTGGAACACGCCGTACTGCATTTGCTGTACTCCAGATTCGTAACCAAGGTACTGCACGATCTGGGTTATCTCAATTTCGACGAACCCTTCACCAACCTCTTCACACAGGGAATGATTTACAAAGACGGTGCCAAGATGTCCAAGTCGAAGGGGAACGTGGTGTCCCCGGATGAGATGATAGAGAAATACGGGGCGGATACCTTGAGAATGTACATACTCTTCATGGCACCTCCAGAGAAAGACGCCGAATGGAGTGACGCCGGTATCGAAGGTGTTCACAGGTTCATCAAAAGGCTCTGGAACACTTTCTACACGGTTCTTCCGTTTGTGAAAGAAGAAAACACGGAGAATCTTGTGTTGAAAAACTCCACAGAAAAGGAACTCAGAAGAAAGCTTCACAGTATTATCAAGAAGATAACGGAGGATATAGAAGGTGGATTCAAGTTCAACACCGCTATAAGTGGTCTGATGGAACTCGTGAACCACCTGAGCCAGTACTTGAACAGTGTACCGCAGGAGGAATGGAACAGAAAACTCCTGCGAGAGATAGTAGAAAAACTCACACTCGCTCTTTCACCTTTCGCACCGCACCTTGCAGAGGAGTTCTGGCACGATCTCGGAAACGATAGTCTTGTTGTCCAGCAGGCCTGGCCTTCCTACGATCCAAAAGCGCTCGAAGTGGAGGAAGTCGAAATCGCCATCCAGATAAATGGAAAGGTGAGAGACAAAGTGGTTGTGCCTGTGGATATCTCTGAAGAGGCTCTGAAGAGGATCGTCCTCGAAAGAGAAAGGGTCAAGGAATACGTCGATGGCAAACCAATAAGGAAATTCATTTACGTGAAGGGAAGAATCGTAAATATCGTGGTATGAGGTGATAGAATGGCGGAAAAGATACCGAAGCCTGTTTCAAAAAGGTTGGTAAGTTACTACATGTGCCTTGAAAGGCTCCTCGATGAGGGTGTAGAGGTGGTATCCTCGGAAGAGCTCGCAAGAAGGCTCGATCTCAAAGCGAGTCAGATAAGAAAGGATCTGTCATATTTTGGAGAGTTTGGAAAGCGCGGGGTTGGCTACAACGTGGAACACCTTTACGATGCGATTGGCGAGATCCTCGGTGTAAAGAAAGAGTGGAAGCTGGTCGTTGTGGGAGCTGGGAACATAGGAAGAGCCGTCTCAAACTATGCCGTAATGAGAGAGAAAGGTTTTAAAATAGTGGGTATTTTCGATAGCGATCCGTCAAAGATGGGAAAGGAAGCAGCCCCTGGCCTTACTGTGAGTGATGTGAGTGAGCTCGAAAAATTTGTTGAAGAACACGGCGTCGAAATAGGAGTGATCGCTGTTCCCGCTGAACACGCTCAAGAAATAGCTGAAAGACTGGAAAAAGCAGGCATCATGGGTATTTTGAATTTCGCCCCCGTGAAGATAAAGGTGTCCGTCCCGGTGGAGAACATAGACATAACCGCTTCTCTGAGAGTTCTCACCTTCGAGATCGTGAGGAGGAACAACTGACATGGAATACGACGTTTACGTGAGGGTTTCAAAGGAGGATGTTCACCTTCTGAACTATCTTCTCGAAGTGGAAGAGCATATGTTCAACATCAGAAAATATGAAGATGGAGTTTTAAAGATAATCACTCCTTTTCCCGAGGAGGCCATAAAGCTCCTTGAAGGATGTAAAGAGATGGTGGATCTTGAAATCCTCGAGGTAAAGGAGAATCCCGGCGAGGCATGAAAGTCGAAAGAGTTGAAAAGGTCGAAGATATAGACTTCGAAAGTCTTTTGAAAGAAGGCTACACCTGTTTCTTTTTCGATTTCGATAACACCATTGTTCCGTGGAAAGAGAGCAAACTTGAAGAGAGTAAGAGAAGATTGTTGATCGAACTGGCAAAAAGAGCTCGTGTGATTGTTGTTTCTAATGGAAAACCAAGAAAGGTCGATCTTCCAGTCACGTTCATCTGGAGGGCGGGGAAGCCTTTCAGTCTGAAACTCTGGAGATTCTTGAAAAAGGAGAGAATCGATCCAGAGCGATGCATGATGATAGGAGATCAGATTTTTACAGATGTGCTCACTGGTAAGATTTTCGGATTTCGTGTGATAAAAGTAAAACCGATCAGTGAAAGAGAGTTCTTTGGAACAAAGATTCTGAGATTTTTTGAGAAAATACTGGAGGGAAAAGAGCGATGAAAACTGGCGAAATGAAGATAAACTGGGTTTCAAGATACATGCCTCTTTTGAACAAAATCGCTGAGGAGTATTCAAGTGAAAAACCGCTGTCTGGTTTCACCGTTGGAATGAGCATACACCTTGAAGCAAAAACGGCTTATCTTGCGATTACTCTGTCGAAGCTTGGAGCGAAAGTGGTGGTTACAGGAAGCAACCCACTTTCAACACAGGATGATGTAGCGGAAGCGCTCAGATCGAAAGGAATAACCGTTTATGCGAGAAGAACACACGACGAGAACGTCTACCGTGAAAATCTCATGAGGGTTCTGGATGAAAGACCGGATTTCATAATAGACGATGGAGGGGATCTCACGGTTATTTCTCACACCGAAAGAGAGGACGTTCTCGAAAATCTCAAAGGAGTTTCTGAAGAAACCACGACAGGCGTGAGACGTTTAAAGGCATTGGAAGAAACAGGAAAACTGAAAGTGCCTGTTATCGCTGTGAATGATTCCAAGATGAAGTACCTTTTCGACAACAGATACGGAACGGGTCAGTCCACATGGGATGCCATCATGAGAAATACGAACCTTCTCGTTGCTGGAAAGAACGTTGTGGTGGCGGGATACGGATGGTGCGGAAGGGGGATCGCTCTCCGTGCGGCAGGACTTGGGGCCAAGGTGATCGTGACAGAGGTCGATCCTGTAAAGGCTGTCGAAGCAATCATGGATGGATTCACAGTTATGCCTATGAGGGAAGCCGTTAAGATTGCTGATTTCGTGGTGACAGCCACAGGAAACACCGACGTCCTCTCAAAGGAAGATATTCTTTCACTCAAAGACGGGGCAGTTCTGGCAAACGCGGGGCATTTCAATGTGGAGATCCCGGTGAGAGTGCTGGAGGAAATTGCGATTGAGAAGTTCGAAGCGCGACCGAACGTAACAGGGTACACTCTGGAGAACGGTAAAACGGTCTTTCTGCTCGCGGAGGGAAGGCTGGTCAACCTGGCAGCGGGGGATGGCCACCCAGTAGAAATAATGGATCTGTCCTTTGCGCTTCAGATCCTCGCCGTGCTTTATCTTCTCGAAAATCATGGAAAAATGTCACCGAAGGTGTACACGCTCCCAGATGAAATAGACGAAAGAGTGGCCAGGATGAAACTGGATTCTCTAGGAATAAAGATAGATGAGCTGACAGAGAAACAGAGGAGGTATCTGAGAAGTTGGCAGTGAATTCCAAATACCATCATTCCTGTATCAACTGTGGGGGATTGAACACCGATGAAAGAAACGAAAGGGGACTTCCTTGTGAGGTTTGCCTTCCCGAGGAGTCCCCTTCTGACATTTATGGGGCCCTTCTTGAAAGAAAGACTCTGAAGGAGTATCGTTTCTACCACGAATTCTGGAACGAGTATGAAGATTTCAGGAGTTTCTTCAAGAAAAAATTCGGGAAGGATTTGACGGGTTATCAGAGGTTGTGGGCAAAGAGGATCATTCAGGGAAAGAGTTTCACAATGGTCGCACCAACCGGTGTAGGAAAGACGACTTTTGGGATGATGACAGCCCTGTGGTTGGCAGAGAAAGGAAGAAAATCTGCCCTCATTTTCCCAACCGTTGCCTTGGTGAAACAAACTCTCGAAAGACTTCAAAAGTTTTCCGATGGAAAAGTGAAAATCCTCGGTTTTTATTCCTCGATGAAAAAAGAAGAAAAGGAAAAGTTCGAGAAAAGCTTTGAGGAAGACGATTACCACATTCTGGTTTTCTCCACTCAGTTCGTTTCGAAAAACAGAGAAAAACTCTCCCAAAAAAGATTTGATTTTGTTTTCGTGGACGATGTGGATGCTGTTCTCAAGGCCTCCCGGAACATAGACACGTTGCTCATGATGGTTGGAATACCGGAAGAGATCATAAAAAAGGCTTTCTCGGCTATAAAGCAGGGAAGGATTTACGAAAGGCCAAAAAACCTGAAGCCAGGTATTCTTGTGGTTTCTTCTGCCACCGCCAAACCGCGTGGTATAAGGCCCCTTCTCTTCAGAGATCTCCTCAATTTCACCGTCGGAAGGCTGGTTTCGGTAGCAAGAAACATCACCCATGTCAGGATCTCCACCAGATCGAAAGAGAAATTGATAGAGCTGCTGGAGATTTTCAGAGATGGAATATTGATCTTCACACAAACTGAAGAAGAGGGTAAAGAGCTTTATGAGTACTTGAAAAGATTCAAATTCAATGTTGGGGAAACATGGTCTGAATTTGAGAAGAATTTCGAAGATTTCAAAGTTGGAAAACTCAACATTCTGATAGGTGTTCAGGCGTACTACGGAAAACTCACAAGAGGTGTCGATCTTCCCGAAAGAATAAAATACGTGATCTTCTGGGGAACTCCTTCCATGAGATTTTCACTGGAATTTGACAGAGCACCGAGGTTTGTTCTTGCCAGGGTTTTAAAGGAAATGGGTTTGATAAAAGCTCAGGAGAACCCAGATGTCGAGGAGCTCAGAAAGATAGCGAAAGAGCATTTAACTCAAAAAGAATTCGTTGAGAAAGTGAAAGAAATGTTCAGAGGAGTGGTTGTTAAAGATGAAGACCTGGAGATGACCATCCCAGATGTTTACACATACATACAGGCGTCTGGGAGATCCTCCCGAATACTGAACGGTGTACTGGTCAAGGGTGTTTCTGTGATCTTCGAAGAAGACGAAGAAATTTTCGAATCGCTGAAAACAAGGCTCCTTCTCATCGCAGAAGAAGAAATAATAGAGGAGTCCGAAACGAACTGGAAAGAACTGGTTCACGAGGTAGAGGAAAGCAGAAAAAGAATTGAAGGGGAACTGACCGACACATCAAAATCTCTCCTGATCATTGTGGAGTCTCCGACCAAAGCCGAGACGCTCTCCAGGTTCCTTGGAAGAGCTTCTTCTCGGAAAGAGAGAAACATAATTGTCCATGAAGCGGTGACAGGCGAGGGAGTGGTACTCTTCACCGCGACGAGGGGACACGTCTACGATCTTGTTACAAGGGGAGGAATCCACGGAGTAGAAGAAGAAGATGGAAAATTCGTTCCCGTGTACAACTCTCTGAAAAGATGCAGGGATTGTGGATATCAGTTCACGGAGGATAGGGATGAGTGTCCTGTATGTTCTTCGAAAAACATAGATGATAAGACAGAAACGCTCAGAGCCCTAAGAGAGATTTCTCTGGAGGCAGACGAAATCCTTGTGGCAACAGACCCGGATGTTGAAGGAGAGAAGATATCCTGGGATGTGACTCAGTATCTTCTTCCGGCCACCAGATCTTTGAGGAGAATAGAAATGCACGAAATCACAAGATACGGTTTCAAAAAAGCGAGGGAAAACGTCCGGTTCGTTGATTTCAATCTGGTGAAGGCACAGATCGTGAGGAGAGTGCAGGACAGGTGGATAGGGTTTGAACTCAGTGGAAAACTGCAGAAAAGATTTGGAAGATCGAATCTCTCGGCAGGCCGGGTGCAATCCACCGTTCTGGGATGGATAGTAGAGAGAGAAGAAGAATACAAAAAGAGCGAAAAGGATTTCACTCTCCTTGTTCTGGAAAACGGTGTGAATCTGGAAGTCGAAGGGAAAATCGCAGATGACGTGGTAACCGTTGTAGAACTACAGGAAGTCGAAGAAGAAAGAAATCCGCTACCACCCTACACAACGTCTTCGGCACTATCAGAGATTTCACAAAAATTGCGGCTCGGTGTTCAAGAAGTGATGGACATCCTTCAAGATCTTTTTGAAAAAGGTTTCATCACCTATCACAGAACGGATTCAACAAGGATTTCTCTTGAAGGTCAGAACGTCGCGCGAACCTACCTCAAGAAGATAGGAAAAGAGGATATATTCATGGGAAGAAGCTGGTCAACAGAAGGTGCTCATGAGGCGATAAGGCCCGTGAAGCCTATAGATGCCAGGGAACTCGAGGAGATGGTCGAGGAAGGTTTGATAGCCGATCTCACCAAGAAACATTTGAGAGTTTATGAACTCATCTTCAACCGCTTTCTTGCCAGTCAATCCGCGGCTGTGAAGGTGAAGAAACAGATCGCAACGGTCGAATTGAATGGCAAACGGTTAGGAATAGAACAGATAATCGAGGTTTTGAAAAACGGCTGGAATCTCTTCGTGCCGTTAACAGTTTCTCCAAGATTTGAACACAGAAACTACAAGATAAAAGAAAAAAAGTTTTACAAAAAACACACCGTTCCTCTCTTTACTCAGGCTTCTATTGTGGAAGAAATGAAGAAAAGAGGTATTGGAAGACCTTCTACTTATGCAAAAATAGTAGAGGTGCTTTTCAGAAGAGGCTATGTGTACGAAGACAAATACAAAAGAGTTCGACCAACCAGACTTGGTGTAAAGGTTTATTCCTATCTGAAAGAGCGTTATGAGAAATACGTCACAGAAGAGACCACACGAAGATTAGAGGAGATCATGGATAAGGTGGAAAGGGGAGAGGAAGATTATCAAGCAACTCTGAGGCTTTTATATGAAGAAATAAAATCTCTCATGGAGGAGGGGTAATGTATGTGGCTGCTCTTTTTAATTCCGCTTGTTGCACTCGGTTTTGCTGCCGCAAACTTCGCAGCCGTCGTCAGAAAACCAGAGGGGACCGAGCGGATGAAAGAGATTTCCTCTTACATCAGAAGTGGAGCAGATTCCTTCCTTGCACACGAAACAAAAGCCATTTTTAAAGTTGCCATCGTCATAGCGATACTCCTCATGATCTTCACAACCTGGCAGACGGGTGTGGCGTTTCTCCTGGGAGCCGTTATGAGTGCATCTGCTGGTATTGTGGGAATGAAGATGGCCACCAGGGCAAACGTCAGGGTGGCGGAGGCTGCCAGAACCATAAAGAAGATAGGCCCCGCTCTGAAAGTGGCGTATCAAGGTGGAAGCGTTATGGGTCTTTCCGTTGGTGGATTCGCTCTGCTTGGACTCGTTCTGGTGTATCTGATCTTTGGGAAGTGGATGGGACAACTGGACAATCTTAATATATACACGAACTGGCTTGGAATAAACTTCGTTCCTTTCGCGATGACCGTTTCTGGATACGCCCTTGGATGTTCAATCATTGCCATGTTCGATAGGGTCGGTGGAGGAGTTTACACGAAGGCCGCTGATATGGCAGCCGACCTCGTTGGAAAAACCGAATTGAACCTCCCGGAAGACGATCCCAGGAATCCGGCAACGATCGCAGACAATGTGGGAGACAACGTGGGAGACGTTGCGGGGCTCGGAGCGGACCTTTTGGAGAGCTTTGTTGGAGCGATAGTTTCTTCCATAATCCTCGCTTCTTACATGTTCCCGATCTACGTTCAGAAGATAGGTGAGAATCTGGTACATCAGGTACCAAAGGAGACGATACAGGCGCTCATAAGCTATCCTATCTTCTTTGCTCTTGCCGGTCTCGGCTGTTCGATGCTTGGAATACTGTACGTGATCGTAAAGAAGCCATCTGATAATCCTCAAAGAGAACTCAACATCAGCCTCTGGACATCTGCGCTGCTCACAGTTGTCCTCACAGCCTTTCTGACGTATTTCTATCTGAAAGATCTTCAGGGACTCGATGTAGTTGGATTCCGATTTGGAGCCATCTCACCTTGGTTCTCAGCGATCATAGGTATCTTCTCGGGAATCATCATAGGATTCTGGGCCGAGTATTACACGAGTTACCACTACAAACCGACCCAGTTTCTGAGCAAATCTTCTATCGAAGGGACCGGAATGGTCATTTCGAACGGACTTTCACTTGGTATGAAGAGCGTGTTTCTCCCCACTCTAACACTTGTTCTTGGTATCCTCTTTGCTGATTATTTTGCGGGTCTCTACGGTGTGGCAATTGCCGCGCTTGGAATGCTTTCGTTCGTTGCAACATCCGTCTCTGTTGACAGCTACGGTCCCATTGCGGACAACGCGGGTGGAATAAGCGAAATGTGTGAACTGGATCCCGAGGTCAGAAAGATCACGGATCACCTCGACGCGGTCGGTAACACCACCGCAGCCATAGGAAAGGGATTCGCTATAGGATCCGCTATATTTGCAGCGCTTTCACTCTTTGCGTCTTACATGTTCTCCCAGATCAGTCCTTCTGATATTGGGAAGCCTCCTTCACTCGTGCTTCTTCTGAACATGCTCGATGCGAGGGTCATAGCAGGCGCCCTCCTTGGTGCAGCCATCACATATTACTTCAGTGGATATCTTATTTCGGCAGTTACCAAGGCAGCTATGAAGATGGTGGATGAGATCAGAAGACAGGCTCGAGAAATCCCAGGACTGCTGGAAGGTAAGGCCAAGCCTGACTACAACAGGTGTATTGAGATCACCAGCGACAACGCTCTGAAGCAGATGGGTTACCCTGCGTTCATAGCGATTCTCACACCACTTGTAACAGGTTTCCTCCTCGGGGCAGAGTTCGTTGGAGGAGTGTTGATAGGAACGGTTCTCAGTGGTGCAATGCTCGCAATTCTGACGGCCAATTCTGGAGGAGCCTGGGACAACGCGAAGAAGTACTTGGAAGCGGGTAATCTGGAAGGGTACGGAAAAGGTTCTGAGCCACACAAGGCACTGGTCATAGGAGACACGGTTGGAGATCCTCTCAAGGACACCGTTGGACCTTCCCTTGACATTCTCATGAAGATCATGTCGGTAGTTTCGGTGATAGCAGTTTCCATATTCAAACACGTTCACCTGTTCTGATTGATGGGGGCTTCGGCCCCCTTTAAAATTGTGATAGGATTTCATGGGGGGACTTCACGTGGAGAGGAAAGAGCTCATTGCGAAATTTGTCGAAATCGCGTCAGAAAAGATGGGAAAAGATCTTGAAACGGTCGATGAGGAAAGCACTTTCGAAGAGCTTGGATTCGATTCGATAGATGTGATAGATCTTGTGATGTTCTTCGAGGATGAATTTGCCCTGAGAATAGAAGATGAGGAAATATCGAAAATCCGAAAGGTTAAGGATCTGATCGATATCGTTATCAGGAAGCTGGAGGAGATCGACGATGAGGTATCTGAGAGCTGACGAAAGATGTTTGATCTGCAGTCTCAGACAGGCGGAGAATCTTCTGAAAAAAACCATCACTTCTCCCGAAAAGAGATGGGTGATCTTCAGAGAAGTTTTCAGGATTATGAGTGAGATGAAGTGGGGTATGAAGCCTCTCGAAGTGAACGGAGAGGTTCACAGGTTCATAATGGAGTACATAAAGGAAAGGGATCCATTCAAAGAGGAGAAAAGAAGATCAAACGATATGGCCATGAAACTCGTCGAAATGTTCAGACCAGAAATTTTGAACTCCCCCGATCCTGTGTATTCCGCCGCAAAACTCGCCGTTTCGGGAAACCTGATAGATCTCGGGATCCCGGGATGGAGTGTTGATGAAGTTTTTGAAAAACTACACGAGGCTTACGAAAGACCGTTCGACAGAGAAGACTTCGAGGATTTCAGGAACGCGATAATGAGCGCTTCAACACTGTTCTATGTGGCTGACAACGCAGGGGAAATCGTGTTTGACAAATTCTTCATAGAAGTTCTGAAGATGGAAAATCCATCGTTGGAGGTAGTTGTGGCGGTTCGTGGCAAACCCATTATCAACGATGCAACCATTGAGGATGCGAAATACATCGGTTTGGAAGAAATCGCAACTGTTATTAGCTCCGGGGTGGATGAGCCTGGTGTCATGCTTGACAAAGCGAGTGAAGAGTTCAGAAAGGCGTTTTTCGAGTTCGATGTCGTGATCTCCAAAGGGCAGGGAAACTTCGAAGGTCTCTACGAAGAGGAGAAAAAGAATCTCTTCTTCCTCCTGACGGCAAAGTGTGATTTCGTTGCCGAAGTACTGAACGTTCCTCTGGGTGGTAAGGTCTTCATCTCTTCTTCCTCCCTCTGATTTTTCTCATGGAGGTGAAAGAAGTTGATAGAAAAAATCAAAGAGTACGTGCTGAGTACTCTTGGAACGTTGATCACTGCCGTTGGACTCGTTGTTTTCCTCATACCGAACGATATAGCAGCCGGTGGGGTGAGCGGTCTTTCGATGA
The DNA here is from genome assembly GCF_000016785.1 of Thermotoga petrophila RKU-1. NCBI lineage: Bacteria > Thermotogati > Thermotogota > Thermotogae > Thermotogales > Thermotogaceae > Thermotoga > Thermotoga petrophila. The sequence goes on along the minus strand of NC_009486.1, from coordinate 758,411 downwards.
TACTTCACAGTTTCGTACCGATCCCCGTTGGTGTGTGGATGTACATACTCAACGGTTTGCTCTTTTTGATAGCTTTCTTGACGATAGGATTCGATTTCAGTGCGAAGACCATTTATTGCACTTTTGTTTTTAACTTCTTCGTGGATTTTTTCGACCGCATCATTCCCCTTCCAAAGTACAACGGTGACGATCTGTTTCTTGCCGTGTTTTTTGGGACCATCCTCACAGCTTCCGGCCTTGCCATAACTTTCTCTCAGAACGCTTCCACGGGAGGAACGGATATTCTGGCCAGAATTCTGAACAAGTACTTCTGGATATCGATGGGAACGGGGTTGCTCATGGTGGATGTTGCGATAGCGGTACTTGCAGGACTTGTTTTCAGTGCCAGAACAGGCATGTACGCACTTCTTGGAGTTATTTTGAACGGTATAATGGTGGATTTCATGATGAGAGGTATTGAGCAGTCGAGTGAGGTGATCATTATCTCTGAAAAATGCGACGATATAAAAGACTTTGTGCTGAACGTTCTTCAAAGAGGGGCTACTTACATTCCCGCAAAGGGAGCTTACACCGGCAAAGAAAGGAAGATACTTCTGGTGGTGGTGAGGAGAAGGGAATTGAACGAACTGATCAGGTTCATAAAGAAGGCTGATCCAAAAGCCTTCGTCATAATCAAGGAAGTGAGGCAGGCCCTTGGAGAAGGGTTCAAAGAACTGGAGGAGTTGTGAGATGTACTACAAGGTGGCTGTCTCCGGTTCGGGAAAAGTGCTTAATGTTTTCTCTTCAGAAGAGCTTTTGACTGGTGAAAGAGTGTGGTTGAAGTGGCGAAATGAAAAAGTCAAGGGCTACGTACTGGAACGATCATTTTCACACGAAAACGAAGCAACGCTCAGTGAAAGGGACGGTAAAAGTTTTCTAAGCGAAGGACATGTGAAAATAGCAGAATGGGTGTCTGAAAGGTTTTTCTCACCTGTAGGAATGGTTTTCGATCTGTTTTTCCCACAGGGTATCGACGATTACAAGGAGGAAGTGGTTGTTTCGGAGAGTCCGTTTCTGGATTTCGACAGGATGACTCTGCGCGATTTTCTTGAAACTTTCGGGGAAAAAGCTCTGAAAGAAATGGTGAAAAAAGGCCTGGTGAGGGTGGAGAAAAATTTCTATGTGAAAGAGCCAAGACCTCGTGTGAAAAAACGATTGTTTCTGAAAAAGGGAATAAGTGAAATCGTTCGAGAACATCTAACTGTGAAGCAGAGAATGGTGGTGGAATACCTTCAATTCAACGATGGGGTCCCTCTTGAGGAGCTGCTGGAGGATCTGGAGGTTTCAAAGAGTGTGATTGAAACTCTTCAAAGGAAGAATATAGTAGAAATAGTGAGTGGTGACGTTCTTCCAAAAAAGAGAAGGATCCTTCGCGGTGATTTCAAAGGAAATATCTCGAAGGAAAATCTTTTTTTTGGTCCTACTGGAAGTGGAAAAACCGAGGCTTTGTTCGAGTTGATCGATGTGTATTCGAGGAAAGGAACTGTGCTTTTCCTCGTACCGGAAGTTTCTGTTCTCACCCACACGCTTTCACGTCTGAAGGGAGCCTTCCCGGACTTGAAAATAGGGATTTATCACAGCTACCTTTCCAGAGCGAGGAAAAATCTGGAATGGTACAGGGCGGTTAGCGGAAAAATCGATGTGCTTTTGGGAACACGCAGTGCTGTTTTTGTTCCAGTTAAGAATCTTTCCCTCTTGATAGTCGACGAAGAACACGATGAGAGTTTTTATCAACACACTCGACCTTCTTACGATGCCATCGTGGTTGCAAGGAAAATCTCTGAAGTTTTCGATGTTCCCATAATTCTGTCTTCTGCAACACCGGATTTGTGGACCTACAGAGAGGCAAAAGAGGGTCGCATCAGGACGTTCAATTTTACGAGAAGGTTCGGGAGTTTGTCTGTGGAAGTTGTCGATATGCGAAATGAAGAGAAGATAGGAAGTTTTGCGAAAAAGACCCTTGACAGAATAGAGGAGACCCTCGAGGAAGGCAAGAGAGTTCTCATCTACGTAAGGAGAAAAGGTTTCTGGGGTCGTGTCCAGTGTGAAGTGTGTGGGTACGTGCTCAAATGTGAGAATTGTGATGTGTCTCTGGTGTACCATTCAGATACGCATTCCTTGAAATGTCATCAATGTGGGCGTGAGTACGGATTGGTTGAATCCTGTCCTCGCTGTGGAGGGCGTCTCGTCGGAAGAACAGCGGGAACAGAAAGAGTGGAAAGGGAACTGAAAAGGTACTTTCCGACTCGCAGGATAGCGAGAGTCGATAGAGAGGTTGTCGATAACATCATGGAGCTGGAAAGTTACATAGACAAATTGATCAGAGGCGAGATAGATATACTCGTTGGAACCAGGTTGATCACAAAGAGTCTCAGTGTACCCGAAATAGGTCTCGTATGTATCATGGATGTGGATTCTTTGATCTTCAACCCTGATTATTCGTCTTCGCTTCGTACGTTTCAGTTGGTCGTTCAGGCACTTGGGAGAGCATCAAGAGGAGATCAGGGGAAGGCGATTATCCAGACTTACAACCCGGAGGACACGATCATCAGAAAAGCTCTGGAAGAAGATGTGAACGGTTTTTATGCCGAGGAACTCGAAAGAAGAAAAGCCCTTGGTTATCCTCCATATCGTCACCTCATTCAGGTTGCTGTGAAGTCCAAGAATCCGGAAGTTGGAAAGAATTCTCTGACTTCTCTAAAAGAATTTCTGAAAGGCGAGGAGGTTCTTGGACCCGTTGAGCACTGGGTTTTCAAACTGAGAGGATTCTACAGGCACCATCTCATTGTGAAAACAGAAGACTTGGAGAGAGTACTTCCAAAACTGGAAAAAGCGTTGAGAATACTGGGAATCGATGCGATTGTTCGGGTCGATCCACCCACGCTCGAGGTATCAGATTAATCTTGATGTTACTTTATCGTATCTTTTTCTTAATTGAAAGAGGTTGAAGGGGGTGCTATTATTAATCTCGGCGACGTTGAGATGAAGGGTCTTCAGAAAGCAGAAAAGAAGAATAGAACCCGGAAAGAGAAGTTACGAACTCAGAGCCGAAGCAAACTTCAAGGTTTTTGTCCCCGGGTCATTGAAATATGGATAGCAGCCCCCCAGTTTGTTGAGCCTGGATCGAATCTTATATGGAGGGTTTGATCCTGGCTCAGGGTGAACGCTGGCGGCGTGCCTAACACATGCAAGTCGAGCGGGGGAAACTCCCTTCGGGGAGGAGTACCCAGCGGCGGACGGGTGAGTAACACGTGGGTAACCTGCCCTCCGGAGGGGGATAACCAGGGGAAACCCTGGCTAATACCCCATACGCTCCATCAACGCAAGTTGGTGGAGGAAAGGGGCGTTTGCCCCGCCGGAGGAGGGGCCCGCGGCCCATCAGGTAGTTGGTGGGGTAACGGCCCACCAAGCCGACGACGGGTAGCCGGCCTGAGAGGGTGGTCGGCCACAGGGGCACTGAGACACGGGCCCCACTCCTACGGGAGGCAGCAGTGGGGAATCTTGGACAATGGGGGAAACCCTGATCCAGCGACGCCGCGTGCGGGACGAAGCCCTTCGGGGTGTAAACCGCTGTGGCGGGGGAAGAATAAGGTAGGGAGGGAATGCCCTACCGATGACGGTACCCCGCTAGAAAGCCCCGGCTAACTACGTGCCAGCAGCCGCGGTAATACGTAGGGGGCAAGCGTTACCCGGATTTACTGGGCGTAAAGGGGGCGTAGGCGGCCTGGTGTGTCGGATGTGAAATCCCACGGCTCAACCGTGGGGCCGCATCCGAAACTACCAGGCTTGGGGGCGGTAGAGGGAGACGGAACTGCCGGTGTAGGGGTGAAATCCGTAGATATCGGCAGGAACGCCGGTGGGGAAGCCGGTCTCCTGGGCCGACCCCGACGCTGAGGCCCGAAAGCCAGGGGAGCAAACCGGATTAGATACCCGGGTAGTCCTGGCCGTAAACGATGCCCACTAGGTGTGGGGGGGTCATCCCTCCGTGCTGAAGCTAACGCGTTAAGTGGGCCGCCTGGGGAGTACGCCCGCAAGGGTGAAACTCAAAGGAATTGACGGGGGCCCGCACAAGCGGTGGAGCGTGTGGTTTAATTGGATGCTAAGCCAAGAACCTTACCAGGGCTTGACATGCCGGTGGTACCTCCCCGAAAGGGGTAGGGACCCAGTCCTTTGGGACTGGGAGCCGGCACAGGTGGTGCACGGCCGTCGTCAGCTCGTGCCGTGAGGTGTTGGGTTAAGTCCCGCAACGAGCGCAACCCCTGCCCCTAGTTGCCAGCGGTTCGGCCGGGCACTCTAGGGGGACTGCCGGCGACGAGCCGGAGGAAGGAGGGGATGACGTCAGGTACTCGTGCCCCTTATGCCCTGGGCGACACACGCGCTACAATGGGCGGTACAATGGGTTGCGACCCCGCGAGGGGGAGCCAATCCCCAAAACCGCCCTCAGTTCGGATCGCAGGCTGCAACCCGCCTGCGTGAAGCCGGAATCGCTAGTAATCGCGGATCAGCCACGCCGCGGTGAATACGTTCCCGGGCCTTGTACACACCGCCCGTCACGCCACCCGAGTCGGGGGCTCCCGAAGACACCTGCCCCAACCCGAAAGGGAGGGGGGGTGTTGAGGGAGAACCTGGTGAGGGGGGCGAAGTCGTAACAAGGTAGCCGTACCGGAAGGTGCGGCTGGATCACCTCCTTTCTAGGAGATGAACGGGGGCTGCTATCCATATTCCAATGGCTCGGGCTCGTAGCTCAGCCGGTCAGAGCGCACGCCTGATAAGCGTGAGGTCGGTGGTTCAAGTCCACCCGAGCCCACCATTGGTGGGGACGTAGCTCAGCTGGGAGAGCGCCTGCTTTGCAAGCAGGAGGTCAGGGGTTCGAATCCCCTCGTCTCCACCAAGGTGAAGGGTCATTGAAAACTGCATAGGGGAAAGTAGGAGGTCAAGGTACTAAGGGCACGCGGTGGATGCCTTGGCGGCGGGAGGCGATGAAGGGCGTGGCAAGCTGCGATAAGCCCGGGGGAGCCGCAAGCAGGCGTTGATCCCGGGATTCCCGAATGGGGAAACCTGGGTGGCCGTTGAGGCCACTCGCCGCCGAAAGGCGGTGCGATACCGGGGGAAGTGAAACATCTCAGTACCCCGAGGAAAAGAAATCAACCGAGATTCCCCTAGTAGCGGCGAGCGAACGGGGAGGAGCCCAAACCAGCGTGGTGTCAAAGCCCGTGGGCGTTGCCACGCTGGGGTTGCGGGACACGGCCGGGCGAGGCCACGGACTCGCCGGGGAGTTACAAATCCCTCCTCTAGCCGAACCACCTGGGAAGGTGGGCCGGAGAGGGTGACAGCCCCGTAGGCGAAAGGGGAGGGACTCCCTGGGCCGTGCTCCCGAGTACCGCGGGACACGTGGAATCCCGTGGGAAGCTGGGGGGACCACCCTCCAAGGCTAAATACTACCCGCCGTCCGATAGTGCACCAGTACCGTGAGGGAAAGGTGAAAAGCACCCCGGAAGGGGAGTGAAAGAGGACCTGAAACCGCGTGCCTACAAGAAGTCGGAGCCCCCATTTGGGGGTGACGGCGTGCCTTTTGATTAATGAGCCCGCGAGTTGCCGTCGGTGGCGAGGTTAAGCCGATGAAGGCGTAGCCGCAGCGAAAGCGAGTCCGAACAGGGCGTTCAGTCACCGGCGGCAGACCCGAAGCCGGGTGAGCTACCCCTGGGCAGGGTGAAGGTGGGTTAAAACCCACTGGAGGCCCGAACCGGTGGACAGTGAAAAGTCCTCGGATGACCTGGGGGTAGGAGTGAAAAGCTAACCGAACCCGGTGATAGCTGGTTCTCCCCGAAATGCATTGAGGTGCAGCCTCGGGCGGTCTGTGCAGGGGGTAGAGCACTGATGGGGCTAGGGGGGTTTCCTCCGAACCCCGTCAAACTCCGAATTCCTGCACACAAAGCCCGGGAGTGAGCCCGCGGGGGATAAGCTCCGCGGACGAGAGGGGAACAACCCAGACCGCCGGCTAAGGGCCCGAAGAGGTGGCTAAGTGGTAAAGGATGTGGAGTGCCTAAGACAGCTGGGATGTTGGCTTAGAAGCAGCCATCATTTAAAGAGTGCGTAACAGCTCACCAGCCGAGGCGCTCTGCACCGAAAATGTAACGGGGCTCAAGCCACCCCCCGAAGCCGCGGGTCAGTGCCTCCGGGAGGTACTGGCGGTAGGGGAGCTTTCCGCTGTAGGGTGAAGGCGGACCCGCGAGGGCCGCTGGACGAGGCGGAAGTGAGAATGCGGGCATGAGTATACGAAAGGAGGGTGAGAATCCCTCCCCCCGTAAGCCCAAGGGTACCTGGGGAAGGGTCGTCCGCCCAGGGTTAGCCGGGACCCTAAGGTGAACCCGAAAGGGGTAGCCGAAGGGAAGCCGGTTAATATTCCGGCGCCATCTGCGGTCGATGGTACGAGGGGTGACGCAGGAGGGTAGGCGCCGGGGGCAAGTGGCATGCCCCTCCAAGCGGTTAGGGCGATGACGGGCGTAGGTAAATCCGCGCCCCGAGCCTGAGCCGTGATGGGGAGGTCCCTTCGGGGACCAACGGCGCTGACCCCACACTGCCGAGAAAAACCTCGCGTACCGCTTGAGACCGTAGGTGCCCGTTCCGCAAACCGACACAGGTGGGCGGGCTGAGAAGGCTCAGGGGAGCGGGTGAACCCTCGCCAAGGAACTCGGCAAATTGGCCCCGTAACTTCGGGAGAAGGGGTGCCGCGTTAGGGTGAACCCAGGGGAAGGGGCAACCCGGAAACTGGGGGAGCCCGAGGCGGTCGCAGTGACAAGGCCCTGGCGACTGTTTACCAAAAACACAGGTCTCTGCTAACTCGGAAAGAGGAAGTATAGGGACTGACGCCTGCCCAGTGCCGGAAGGTTAAGGGGAGGGGTGAGGCTCCTCTTGTGGGAGCGTAGCTCCGACCCGAAGCCCCGGTAAACGGCGGCCGTAACTATAACGGTCCTAAGGTAGCATTCGCTGCCTGCCCACAGGGAAACCTGTGGGGCAATACCCGGCTGTATGCGGGGAAGCCCTTAGAGCCCTTCTTACCTGGGGGCTGCGGCCAGCCCAGGTAAAAATGGAAGGGATTGGGTAATCCGCAGGAAACCCCGTGAGGGGGATCCTCAGAGACTGTACGCCGGGCATCCAGTCCCCGTGAGAAGGGGTGGAAATCTTGGATCTCAAACCTGATTGGGTTGTTGGATTCGTCGATGGTGAAGGCTGTTTCTATGTGGGTGTTAATAGAAATCGCACCATGAAAACAGGTTACCAGGTTCTCCCTGAATTCAGGATCGTTCAACATGAAAGAGATATACAGGTTTTGTACGCATTGAGGAAGTTTTTCGGATGCGGTGTTGTTCGAAGAAACCACGATGATCGATACGAGCTTCGGATCCGGAAGAGATCTTGCTTGAAAAAAGTAGTGGAGTTTTTCGAAAAACACCCTCTGAAAACGAAGAAGAACGTCGACTTCAAGAAATTCAGAAGGATAATCCTGATGATGGAACGGGGAGAACACCTGACGAAAGAAGGTCTCATCAAGATCCTGGAAATAGCCATGGAAATAAACACAGGTAATCACGAGAGACTACGACGAGTCCTTGAAGAGATCCGGGGACTGGATGAAGATACAGTCCACCCCCATTCCGAAAGGATGGGATAAAGGTGAGCGAAATTCCTTGTCGGGTAAGTTCCGACCTGCATGAATGGCGTAACGACTGGGGCACTGTCTCGGCGGGGGGCCCGGTGAAATTTCAGTCTGGGTGAAGATGCCCAGTACCCGCGGCTAGACGGAAAGACCCCGTGGAGCTTTACTGCAGCCTGGTATTGGGCTCCGGTGCATCGTGTATAGAATAGGTGGGAGGCTGTGAAGCCGCCTCGCCAGGGGCGGTGGAGCCGCCAGTGGAATACCACCCTCGGTGCACTGGAGTTCTAACCTGACCCTGTGAAGAGCAGGGTGGGGACAGTGCCAGGTGGGCAGTTTGACTGGGGCGGTCACCTCCTAAAAGGTAACGGAGGTGTGCAAAGGTCGGCTCAGGTGGGTTGGAAATCCACCGCAGAGTGCAAGGGCATAAGCCGGCCTGACTGCGAGGCCGACAGGCCGAGCAGGGGGGAAACCCGGCCCTAGTGACCCGGCGGTCCCGTGTGGAAGGGCCGTCGATCAACGGATAAAAGTTACCCCGGGGATAACAGGCTGGTCCCGCCCGAGAGTTCACATCGACGGCGGGGTTCGGCACCTCGATGTCGGCTCATCCCATCCTGGGGCTGAAGCAGGTCCCAAGGGTTGGGCTGTTCGCCCATTAAAGGGGTACGTGAGCTGGGTTCAGACCGTCGTGAGACAGGTCGGTCCCTATCTGCCGCGGGCGTAGGAGGCTTGAGGGGGGTCCTCCCTTGTACGAGAGGACCGGGAGGAGGGGGCCTCTGGTGTACCGGCTGTCGCGCCAGCGGCATACGCCGGGTAGCTATGCCCCTAAGCGATAACCGCTGAAAGCATCTAAGCGGGAAGCGCGCCCCAAGATTAGGCCTCCCATCCCGTTAAGGGAGTAAGGCCGGTCCGAGAAGAGGACCTTGATAGGCCAGGGGTGTAAGCGCCGCAAGGCGTTGAGCCCACTGGTACTAATCGGCCGAGGCCTTGACCTCCGAAATCCCCTATGCAGTTTCCAGTGACCCTTCGAAGTATCCCCGGGTGCCGATACTGGGGCGGGAAACACCCGGTTCCATTCCGAACCCGGCCGTTAAGCCGCCCTGGGCCGATGGTAGTATGGGGGTAGCCCCATGCGAGAGTAGGTAGCGCCCGGGGATTTGTTTTTTTATAGATCACCTTTTGTTATAATAGTAACAAGGGGGTGATATCGTGGCGGAAAAACTTCCTATAAAAACTGTGATGGCAATCCTTGTGGAAAACAGAAGAGAAACAGCAGAGAAAGTTCAAAAGATTCTCACGGCTTGGGGCTGTCTGATCAAGACAAGACTCGGCCTCCATGATGGTGTTCTCGACAACTGTTCAGAAGCGGGTCTCATAGTTCTTGAACTTGTGGGAAGTCCTGAGCAGCACAGAGAACTCTGTGACAAACTCAACAAACTTCCAGGTGTGAAAGCAGACTACATGGAACTTTCATTCGATGAAGAATGAAGCCCCTCGAAAAGAGGGACTTTTGTTTTACCAGGCGGTCCAGGTGACCCAGAGCCTCACGTTGGTGATGGTGACCGTGACGGTGGCATCAGTGGTGGACTCGTATTCGTTTTGACCAAAAATCACCCATAGAGTGACATCTTCGCCGTTGTTTATCTTGTCGAGTGCTGCTTTCAAGGCGCTTGAGTCGTTGGCGGAGATGGAAAGAGAGTATTCGGTTTTTTGAGAAGTATCTATATCGATATTCACATCTCCAGTCTCTGGAATGGACGTTGGTTCTTCAAGTGAAAAATCTATGAAACCATTAAATGTGAGGCTTCCTTCAACTGTGATCTTTCCAGACACTTCGATGTTGTGGAAATGTACTGTTCCAGGAACTCCCGCACTTTGCTGCGCGCTTTTCACATCTTCTGCTTTGATCGTGAAGCTTGTCCACCTTGCTTCTAGTGTAGTAGAACTTCCCGCTGGTACTTCGAACACCTGAGGTTCGATACCGGGGTTCCCAAGGTCGATGGGGATAGGCACCGGGATACATCCGGAAACCAGCATGAGAATACCAGCTGTGATCAGAGCCAACCAGGTGAGCACCTTTTTCATATTTTCACCTCCTTCTCTCTGAATGATAACACTTTGAAATTGTTTCTCAAAGCGTGTTAAAATCACCATGAGAGGTGATTGTATGCCGGTCACGTTTCTCACAGGCACTGCAGAGACTCAGAAAGAAGAATTGATAAAGAAACTACTGAAGGATGGAAATGTGGAGTACATAAGGATCCATCCGGAGGATCCTGACAAGATCGATTTCATAAGGTCTTTACTCAGGACAAAGACGATCTTTTCCAACAAGACGATCATTGATATCGTCAATTTCGATGAGTGGAAAGCGCAGGAACAGAAGCGTCTCGTTGAACTTTTGAAAAATGTACCGGAAGACGTTCATATCTTCATCCGTTCTCAAAAAACAGGTGGAAAGGGAGTAGCGCTGGAGCTTCCAAAGCCATGGGAAACGGACAAATGGCTTGAATGGATAGAAAAGCGCTTCAGGGAAAATGGTTTGCTCATCGATAAAGATGCCCTTCAGCTGTTTTTCTCCAAGGTTGGAACGAACGACCTGATCATAGAAAGGGAGATTGAAAAGCTGAAAGCTTATTCCGAGGACAAAAAGATAACGGTAGAGGACGTGGAAGAGGTCGTTTTCACCTATCAGACTCCGGGATACGATGATTTTTGCTTTGCCGTTTCCGAAGGAAAAAGGAAGATCGCTCACTCTCTTCTGTCGCAGTTGTGGAAAACCACAGAGCCCGTGGTGATTGCCACTGTCCTTGCGAATCACTTCCTGGATCTCTTCAAAATCCTCGTTCTTGTGACAAAGAAAAGATACTACACCTGGCCTGATGTGTCCAGGGTGTCCAAAGAGCTGGGAATTCCCGTTCCTCGTGTGGCTCGTTTCCTCGGTTTCTCCTTTAAGACCTGGAAATTCAAGGTGATAAACCACCTCCTCTATTACGATGTGAAGAAGGTTAGAAAGATACTGAGGGATCTCTACGATCTGGACAGAGTCGTGAAAAGCGAAGAAGATCCAAAGCCGTTCTTCCACGAGTTCATAGAAGAGGTGGCACTGGATGTATATTCTCTTCAGAGAGATGAAGAATAACTGGTACAGCCTCGCGGCCCTTCTCTCAACCATATACAGCAGGCACCTCGATGTGGAAGCAAGACCTGTGAAGTTTGAGGAAATAAAGAAGTTCCCTCCAGAAAAGACCATCGTTGCCTATTCCTTCATGAGTTTTGACCTTGATACCGTCAGAGAGGAAGTCAAAACATTGAAGGAAAGGGGATACACGCTCATCGCGGGAGGACCGCATGTGACAGCCGATCCAAAAGGCTGCTTGAGAATGGGATTCGATCACGTTTTCACGGGGGATGGAGAGGAGAATATTTTGAGGTTCTTGATGGGGGAGAGAAAAAAGATCTTCGATGGTATCTCAAAGAGAGTCAACTTGAACCACTACTCACCTTTCCTACCTTCGAAAGGAATCTACATGCCCATCGAAATCACGAGGGGATGCCCGTTTTCTTGTGCGTACTGTCAGACACCGATCATCGCTGGAAGACAGGTGAGACACCGTGATGTGGACGTCGTTGTTCACTACGCGAAACTCGGTGTGAAACACGGAAGGAAGCTCGCTCGTTTCATAGCTCCCAACTCCTTCGGCTATGGTTCGAAGAATGGAGTAACACCCAATGTAGAGAAGATAGAAGAACTCCTGTATGGACTCAAAAGGGTTGGTATCGAAGAAATATATTTCGGAACGTTTCCTTCCGAAGTGAGGCCAGAGTCTGTGACCGACGAAGTACTCAAAGTGGTGAAAAAGTACGTCAACAACCGTTCCATAGTGATAGGTGCCCAGAGCGGAAGCGACAGGATCTTGAAGATCATAAAGCGTGGCCACACGGTTGAACAGGTAGAGGAAGCGATAGAAAAGATCTCTCTTCACGGTTTTATTCCACACGTTGATTTCATATTCGGCTTCCCGTTCGAAACGGAAGAGGATGTGGAGAAAACTTTCAGCTTTATTGTTAAAATAGTGGAGAGATACGGCGCAAAGATCCATGCGCACACCTTCATGCCGCTTCCCGGGACGGAACTTTTCAATGCTGGGCCCGGAAGACTCACAGAGGTTCATTACAAATTTCTGGGGAGGCTCGCTTCAAAGGGTATTCTCGACGGTTACTGGATGAAGCAGGAAATGCTTGCGAGGAAGGTGTACGAAATTGCGAGTGGCGGCAGTACAGATGTTACCAGCGATCGGTGACTTCGAAGGAAATCTGGAGAGAATAGAACAGTTCATAGAGATGGCTGTTTCGGAAGGAGCCGAAGTCGTTGTCTTTCCGGAGCTCACAATCAGTGGGTACACCTGGGACGAGGCGATTCTGAAAAGGGGAGCCTTGTTTTTTTCAGAAGTCGCAAAGAAAAAGCTCTTGAAGCTTTCAAGGGAAGGACAGATACTGATAGCTGTTGGTACACCAAGGATCGTTCTGGGAAAGCTCAGAAACTCGCTTGTGATTTTCAAGAAGAAAAAGGAATTGCTTTTCTACGATAAAACACATCTCTTTCGTGGAGAGAAAAACGTCTTTGAACCTGGGGAGTATTTTCTTGTGTTTTCTTACAGAGGGGTAGTTTTTGGCACGTTGATCTGTTATGAGATCGGCTTCCCTGAAATATCACGTATTTTAACATTCAAAGGGAGTAAAGTGATTCTCTCAGCCTTTGCTTTTGGGAAGGCTCGGGGGCACACGTACGATGTTGCCACGAGATCCAGGGCAGTTGAGAACGGAGTTTTCCTTGTGGCATCCTCCATGTGCGGCGAAGGTTTTGTGGAATTCGTCGGAAGAACGAGGATAGTGGGTCCAAACGGAAAGGTTATGAACGAGATAGAGAGCGGTGAGGGTTTGATATGTGAAAACCTGGATCCGGATGCTGTTTATCATTACAGATACAGCGAAGAAGGAGATTCTCACGCATACCTTAGAAACTACATGTCTCATCTTTACACGCTTCAAAAAGGGAGGTTATGAGGGTGAAATACTTTGGAACCGACGGGATAAGGGGAGTCTTTGGTGAAACGCTCACGGACGAGCTGGCCTTCAAGGTGGGCAAAGCGCTGGGAGAGATTGTCGGAGAAGGAAGAGTCATTGTGGGAAAGGACACGAGAGTTTCGGGGGATTCGCTCGAGGCGGCTATTTCCGCTGGCCTCACGTCTATGGGGGTGGACGTCCTTCTGTGCGGCGTCCTTCCGACGCCCGCGGTGGCTCTCCTCACGAGGATCACCAGGTCGTTCGGTGTTGTCATTTCGGCTTCTCACAATCCTCCAGAATACAACGGTATAAAGGTGTTGAAAGGTGGATACAAGATACCAGATGAGATGGAAGTGAAAATAGAAGAAAAAATAGAAAGCGGCTATTTTCCAGTTCGCTCGGTTGTCGGCAGGACAAAATCGTTCAGAGAAGGAAGAGACATGTACATCGGAGCGGTTCTTGAAATATTCAGGGATCTCGATCTCACGGGTGAGATGGTATCCCTTGACCTTGCGAACGGTGCCACCACGACAACGGCCAAAGAGGTTTTTGAATTCCTTGGAGCGAAGGTAGAGGTGTTCAATGACTCCCAGGACGGACTTCTCATAAATCAAGGGTGTGGCGCCACTCATCCCAGGTTTTTGGCTGAAGAGATGAAGAACGGGAAGGTAGGATTCACCTTCGATGGTGATGGAGACCGTGTGATAGCTGTAGACGAAGAAAGAAACGTTGTGAACGGAGATAGGATCATAGGAATCCTCGCAGTTGGGTTGAAAGAAGAGGGGCGTCTAAACAGCGATACCGTGGTGGGTACCGTTATGACGAATGGAGGTCTCGAAGATTTTCTCAAAGAAAGAGGAATAAAGCTTCTTCGAACGAAGGTTGGAGACAAATACGTCCTTGAGAAGATGATCGAAAGTGGAGCGAATTTGGGAGGAGAGAGATCCGGTCACATAATAATCCTCGACAGAAGCACTACGGGAGATGGTTTGATAACCGCTTTGGAGCTGATGAGAGTTCTCAGGCGATCAGGAAGAAATCTTTCTGATTTTGCGAAGGAGATACCAGATTATCCGCAGATCACAAAGAACGTAAGGAGAACGGAGCGAATGTCTCTCGAAAATGAGAATCTGAGAAAGATCGTTGAAGAGAGCACTTCCAGGGGCTACCGTGTGGTGATAAGACCGTCCGGTACAGAGCCCGTTGTAAGAATCACGGTTGAAGGGAAAGACAGAGAGGAGATAGAAAAGATCGTGGAGGAGATTTCAAGGGTTCTCGAGAGTTGATATCCCGTATTCTATCCATATCTTCGCGAGGGTCAACATTTCTCCCCATCCGACCGCGCATTCGAGCTTTATTTTCATGTCCTCTTCGCTGAGGACTATTGTGTGGTCTTCTATCTGAATCCAGGTACCGTTGTAGCTGGAAGGAAAGAACTCCATCTTGACACGGGATCTGAATCCATCTTCGTATGTGTTCCAGGAGAACTCTATGAGATTTGGAGGTTCTAACCTATGGATGATGCCTTCGTCCGTCACTTCCTCCCCGAACGTTTTTCTGAACCACCTGAAGAAGATCTTTCCCCCTTCTTTCAGCTCCATCTTCATGCCATCAGTGAACCAGCCGTCCCAGCCGTTTTCGTTAACGAATACCCTCCACACCTTCTCCAGAGGAGCTCTGATGTGAACGCCTGCCGTTGTTGGAGGTATCTTCATCCTTCTCCCTCCTGTAGACATCAGTTATTTCTTTTTCCAGTTTCAGGAAGGCTTCGACTACTTCTGGTGAATAGAGCTTTCCGGAGAGGGATTCTATCTCTCTGAACGCTTCTTCAAGTGGTTTTGGGTTTTTGTAGGGTCTTTTGGAAACCATGGCGTCGAAACTGTCCGCCACCGCTACGATGAGACCAGAAATGGGTATTTCTCTTCCTTTCAGTCCTCTGGGATATCCGGACCCATCCCATCTTTCGTGGTGTGTGAGAGCGATTTCTGCTCCAAGTTGAAGAATAGGGGAGTTGCTCCGGCTGAGGATCTTGAATCCGATGGTGGTGTGTTGTTTCATGATTTCGAATTCTTCCGGTGTGAGGATGCCAGGCTTCAGCAGGATTCTATCGGGTATTCCGATCTTTCCAATATCGTGGAGAGGAGCGGCAAACTGTATCTCTGTGACGAAAACTTCGCTCATCCCCATCTCTTCAGCGATCCTTCCTGAGAGCCATCCAACCCTCTCTGTGTGTCTGTGTGTTTCCATGTCTCTGTATTCGGAAAGCATGTTCAATATTTCCAGAACCTCAAAGAGGAAGTCTTCGTATTCTGTGAAGAATTCCTCTGCGGTCTTTTCCAAAAGAAAGAGTTTTTTCTTCAACGATTTCAGGTAGCTGTTTCTGTACAGATGGAAGACTCTGTTTCTGAGTGCGTGGGTTATTTTCAGTCTCAACAGTTCGAGATTGACAGGTTTTTTAATAAAATCGTCGGTTCCCACCTCCACACATTTTTTTATTATTCCGGTGTCGTCATACGCAGTTACGACGAAGACCACACAGGATGGATTCTTCGCTTTTATCTTGTTCACCACTTCTATTCCACTCATCCCTGGAAGCATCACATCCACCAGTGCGACATCGACGTCTTTCGAAAGTTCGACGGCTTTCTCTCCGTTTTCTGCTTCGATCACGTCGATGCCTGAGAGTTTCAGATACTGTCCCATGGCTTCCCGCGTGATGTCATCATCCTCTACGATCAGTACTGTCATTTTTATCCCTCCTGAGGGGAAGGGTTATTATGAATGTGGTACCATCCTTTTTTATGACCTCCATCGAACCGTTCAGATAGTTCACCAGTTTCTTCACTGTGAATAGTCCAAATCCGTTCTGTTCTTTCAGCCCCGGTCCTGTGTCGGAAACACGCAAGTTGATTTTATCATTTTTCTTTTCTATTTTGAGAGCCACTCTTCCGGAGGGAGTGTACTTCACCGCGTTCGAAAACAGGTTCGTGACCAGTGGAAAGCATCTCTGTCGATTTCGAGTTCGTCGAATTCCATTTCGATATCTGTTTCGAGGTTCTTGAGCCGAGCCATTTCCAGAAGCGGCTCCAGGGCTTTTTCCAGGTCATCTTTTCTCAGAACTTCGTTTCTTCCTATCGACGCTTTGAGAATCCTTTCTATCTCTTCTGTCATCTCGTGGCAGAGTTTTTCTATGTTTCTAACCACGGGCGAGGTCTCCGGGAACTGTCGTTTCAAGAGCTGAGCACTCACGTAAATGGCATTCACCGGGTTTTTCAAATTGTGTGCGAGGTTTTTGGTGAGTACAACGTACATGTCCTGGAATTTTTGTTTTTCTTCCAGGAAAGATACGTACTCCTCAACAAAGTTTGAAAAAGTGTCTCTTAACTCTGGAAAGCAAGAGGACAATTCTTGCGAAAAATATTTGTTGAAGATCTCTCTCACTCTGTTTTGATCTTCCTCACGCAAAATTTCCGGTATGATTCGCAGGACTTCGATGAGAAAATTGTAAAGGTTCGTGACGACAGAAGAGATTCGTTCGGGAGGGATTCCGAGTTCCTTTGAGAGCTTTTCCGCTTCTTTTTTGGGTGTCTCCACGTACTTTTTCACGAAATGCCACATCAAAAAGATGCTGCCCGATGTTACATGATAGGGGTATGCACTTCTGAAAAAGTAAAAGAAGATCGAGGAAATGGAATAAAGAAACAAACTCACTGAAAGGAGTGTTGCCTGCGGTTTTTTGATGAGGAGAAGGAGTGAAAAAAGAGCGAGCGAAACACTTTCAAAGTAGAAAACCAGATTGAATCTCAAAACTGATACAGCGAAAAGAATAACAAATGTGAGAACAACGAGCCATTTGAAATAATTCTTTTTCTTCCCGATCAGGAAGAGAAAGGAACCTTCAGCGAGGATCAGCTTGGAGCTACTCAAAAACATCCACGCGTTTTCTGGATTCATGAGGAAAACTCGAAGAAAAAAGAGAGAAAACAGAGAGGAAAGCAAACACGAAAAAGTGAGGACGTTCAAATCCTCGTCTTTTCTTGAGCTGGTGTAGTGTGTGAAAAACGAGAGAAAAAGCGCTACAAAATTCAGAACGGAAACGACCACCACGTTTGTCGTTTCAGGAAAGAAAAAATACATAACGACCATACCAAAAAGCGAAACTATGATAAAGGGTCCATACTATCTATCCCCTGATTTAATCTAACATATAAAACCGGGGTATGTCAACAAATATTATAAACTATCGTTTTTTTGATTATTATAAAACTCATTTTAATTGTTGATTCTTTATCATAACGAATTCAAATATGTTTTTATGCATAATATTTACAGAGTACGATGATTCCCCAACCAAAGTTTTATTTCTATAAAAATCTCCGAGCGAAGACTTGAATAAAGGGAAGAGATCGAGTATAATAAATCACGGATGTGGGGCCGTAGCTCAGCTGGGAGAGCGCTACCTTCGCACGGTAGAGGTCGTGGGTTCAAATCCCATCGGCTCCACCAAAGAGCCCCTGCGTGTGCAGGGGGTTATTTTTTTAATTTAAAGGGGGAATTGAGGATGTTTCTGTTGAAACAGATTGGTGTGATTAGATCTCCTTTCAAAAGTCCTTCCGAATGCCCTTTCCAAGGGAGATTTTCTCAGGAAAGATTTACGATTGAACTCTTTCCTGAATACGAAGAAGGGTTGAAGGACATCGAAACGTGTACACATCTGATCGTTCTTTACTGGCTTGACAGAGCGAACAGAGACAGATTGATCGCCATTCCACCGTTTGACAAACGTGAGCATGGTGTCTTCGCGACGCGCTCTCCCCACAGACCGAATCCCATCGGTTTTTCTGTTGTGAAACTTTTAGAAGTGAGAGGTAGGGAGCTGGTTGTGGAGGGACTGGACGCTGTTGATGGAACCCCCGTCGTCGATATCAAACCGTATTCTTCGAAAATAGACTGCGTAGAGAACGCCAGAATTGGATGGTTCGAGGAGGTGTAGAGAAATGAAATTCAAGGTTTTCATCTCTGTTTTTCTGATTCTCTCGATCGTGTTGTTTTCGGAAGGAATTGTGATAAAGGATCTTCTTGGAAGAGAAGTAGAAGTTCCTTCGAACGTGAATCGAATCGTGGCGGTGGGTCCCGGGGCGCTCAGGTTGATTGCGTATTTGAAAGCCACCGATATGGTTGTCGGTGTGGAAGACTTTGAGAAACTCAGACCTTACGGGAGGCCTTACATAGTTGCGTATCCGGAGCTCAAGGAACTTCCGAGTGTTGGCCCTGGAGGACCAGGAAAGCTTCCAAATCTGGAGTCTTTGATAACTCTGCAACCCGACGTTGTCTTTATAACGTACGTTGACAGAAAGACGGCGCAGGACATACAGGAGAAAACGGGGATTCCCGTTGTCGTACTCAGTTACGGAGATCTCGGGACATTTGAAGACGAGGATCTCTTCAGATCGCTCGAACTGGCGGGAAAGATTCTTGGAAGAGAAGAAAGAGCCCATGAAGTGGTTGATTTCATAAAGAAAGCGCAGGAGGATCTCTCGACTCGATCTGAGGCTGTCGAAAGTCCTACTGTCTACGTTGGTGGAATCGGATACAAAGGAGTTCATGGAATCGATAGCACGGAGGCGAAGTATCCTCCTTTCGTGGTCCTACACGCGAGGAACGTTGTGCACGGGTTGGGAGAAGGACACAAATTCATAGATCCTGAGAAGCTACTCGTTTGGGATCCAGAGTACATTTTCATCGATGAAAACGGTTTGAGCCTCGTACTGGACGATTATTCGAAACACAGAGAGTTCTATGAGAGTTTAAACGCTGTTAAAAGAGGGAAAGTCTACGGCATTCTCCCTTACAATTACTACACCACCAACATCGGAACGGCTCTGGCCAATGCGTACTTCATCGGAAAAGTCCTCTATCCCGAACGTTTTGCCGATATCGATCCGGAGGAAAAGGCGGATGAAATTTATGAATTCCTTCTCGGAAAAAGGGTTTACGAGGAGATGGCTGAGCAATTTGGAGGATTTGGAAAGATAGATCTTTCTTCAGGAAAGATCCTCCGTGGAACATGGTGATTTACAGAAATTACGTTGCGAGAAGAATTTTCACGATTCTACTTTTATCGTTTTTGCTGGTGCTTGTAGGGATCTATTCTCTATCACATGGCGGCTATTCTCTGTCGTTCAAAGATATTATCGGCGCATTTCTGGGGAAGGGTGACAGGAAAGCACAACTTGTGATCTGGAGCGTCAGATTTCCAAGGGTGGTCGCTGGTATCCTCGTTGGTGCTTCCTTGGCAGTCTCCGGAGCTGTTATGCAGGGAGTTTTGAAGAATCCTCTTGCCAGTCCCTTTACAACGGGTACATCTCATGGTGCTATGTTCGGCGCTTCCTTAGCCATCGCACTGGGAGCGGGGTATTCTGAGAGTACTGGTAGTGTCACACTGAACAATCCCTACACTATTGCTCTCTTCGCTTTTCTCGGGGCGATGAGTTCTTCTCTCGTCATTTTTTTGATGGGAAAACTAAAAGAAATCACTCCGGAAGCGATGGTGCTGATGGGCGTTGCCATGGGTTCTCTTTTCACGGCTGCCACCGCGTTGATCCAGTACTTTGCCGATGATCTGGAACTCGCCACGATGGTTTATTGGAGCTTTGGAGATCTTGGAAGGACAACCTGGAGAGAAAACATCATACTTCTGGTGGTCTTTTTGACGGTTTTCGCTTACTTCCTCTGGAAGGCGTGGGATATCAACGCGATGGTTGTGGGAGATGAAATCGCAAAGTCGACGGGGATTGAAGTGGAAAAAGTGAGATTGATTCTGGTAGTGCTTTCTACTTTGCTGACAGCTATCAGTGTGGCGTTCGTCGGTATAATCGGTTTCATAGGACTGCTGGCACCCCACATGATGAGAATCTTCTTTGGGGAAGATTACAGATTTTTGATTCCCCTCTCAGCGCTGTGTGGTAGTGTTTTGCTGTTATCGGCCGATACTGTGGCACGTGTTCTTCTCTCTCCTACAGTTCTTCCTGTGGGGATTGTGACTTCTTTTCTCGGGGCACCTCTTTTCATCTATCTGCTCCTTCAAAGTAAGGAAAGGTGACAGAGATGCTTCGAATAATGAACCTCTCGTTCAGTTACAGAAGCAAAAAAGTTCTGGATAATGTCACTTTTAGCGCGCGGAAGGGAGAGCTCATCGCTATCTTGGGGCCAAACGGTGCGGGAAAGAGCACGTTGTTGAAGTGCGTAGCGGGTATCTTGAAGTGCCAGGGTGTAGAGATTTTTGGTAAACCTCTCGAGCACTACACCAGAAGAGATCTGGCTAGGATAATAGGGTACGTTCCACAGCGATTCGATCCCGGTATGTTGAACGTTTACAATCTGATCCTTCTCGGAAGAAAGCCATACGTAAGCGTCAGCCCTTCAAAGAGGGATATCGAAGTTGTAAACAGAGTGGTTGAACGATTGAATCTCCAACATCTGGTGTTTCAGAGAGCGAAGAATTTGAGCGGTGGTGAGCTTCAAAAAGTGAATATTGCCAGGGCACTCGTTCAGGAGCCGGAGATCCTTTTACTGGATGAGCCGACGAACAACCTCGATCCAAAAAATCAGATCGAGATCATGGAGATAGTTCAAGATTTCGTGAAATCAGGAAAGATTGCACTAGTCGTGATGCATGAGATAAACCTGGCTCTGCGATTTGCTGATAGGTTCATTTTCATGAAAGATGGAAAGATCGTAAGCGACGGTGAAAGAGCGATTTTGACACCTGATCTGTTCTGGGAAGTGTACGGGGTGAACGGAGTTGTGAGGGAGATTCTCGACACACCTGTTTTTGTTCTGAGGGGCAAAGAATCTCCGGGACCCCGTGAAAACACTGACTAACAAAACAAAAATCCCCGCACTTGCGGGGATTTCGTTCGTTTTTCTCGTCAGAGTTCAATCTTTTGGGAAGACAATGAACTTGATTGCCGTTCTGGTTTCTCCGTTGATCTGAACTTCTGCAAAGGCGGGAACGCAAACAAGGTTGATCCCACTTGGAGCAAGATAACCTCTTGCGATGGCTATAGCTTTCACGGCCTGGTTAACAGCACCCGCGCCAATTGCCTGAAGTTCGGCCTTCCCCTTTTCTCTGATAACTCCTGCGAGAGCTCCTGCGACTTTGTTGGGGTTGGAATTAGAAGCAACTTTGAGTACTTCCATGTGTTCCTACCTCCTCTACGGTGAGTGTTCTTCTATGCTTTTCAGCGACATTGGTTTATTGGTTTTCGAGTGGCGCGCCCGGCAGGACTCGAACCCGCAACCATCGGATCCGAAGTCCGACGCTCTATCCAGTTGAGCTACGGGCGCGTCTCTGGGGTGACCAGCGGGACTCGAACCCGCGACCACCTGATCCACAGTCAGGCGCTCTACCAACTGAGCTATGGTCACCACGAAAAAATGGCGCGCCCGGCAGGACTCGAACCTGCAGCCCTCGGATTAGAAATCCGATGCTCTATCCTGTTGAGCTACGGGCGCACCAGAAACGTTGGAGCGGGCGACGGGACTCGAACCCGCAACCCTCGGCTTGGAAGGCCGATGCTCTACCAGTTGAGCTACACCCGCCCTTCAAAGACCCTCCAAGCACTAAAAATATTATCATAACTCTCTGGGAACGTCAAGTGGGGTGTACAATGCATGAGTTTTGTTGACATTAAACGATCAGCTGATCTTCTCTGTTGAAGAAAGCTTTGTATCCCAGATAGAGAAACACACTCACACTGATCGTGACTCCACCGAGTATTCCAAGCATTATTGCGATCTGATACTTTATCGCAGTGATCGGAGAAGCTCCAGAGAGGATCTGTCCCGTCATCATGCCTGGGAGAAACACGATACCCATGCCAATCATGGAGTTGAGAGTTGGCAGTATCGCCGAATCGAACGCCCTGTCACTGAACATTCTCACAGCGTCTTTTGGCCTTGCCCCCAGCATCAAAGCGGCTTCCACAATATCTTTTTGAATTGTTATTGACTCAGAGAGTGTCTTCACTCCTAGTGAAACACCGGTCATGGAGTTTCCGATGATCATACCCGCAAGAGGGATCACGTACCTCGGATCGAACCAGGGAGAGATCCTGACTACCACATACAGAAAGTACACAAGGCTGAGAAGCGTTCCCGTACTCACAGAGATCGCTATGAAGAACTCCAGACGTTTTTTCACCTTCGATGGAAGAGAAAGCCTTGCCCTTTTGTAAACGTTGTAGATGGCGAATATCTCCATAACGAGAACTGCCAGAACTGTGTAGAGAGGTGAAGGATGATCGAGTATGTAACTCAGTACAAATCCTGCCAGCACCAGCTGGAAAGTCATCCTGATGGATGCCACCAGAACTTCTTTTTCCCGCGGTATCCTTCTTATTCTCAATATGAACATCAGAATCACAACGAAAATGTAGGCGCTCAAAAGCTGTATCAGGCCGATATCAACTGGTCCCATCACAAAACCCTCCCGTTTTTGAGTTCGATCAACACATCTGCGAATTTTTTCAATTCCGGGTTATGAGTCACTATGACAAGCGTTTTCTCCCGATTTTTTGCAAAGTTAGACACTTTTTTGATGATTTCAATGCCGGTTTTTTCGTCCAGAGAGGAAGTGGGTTCATCGAGGAGCAGCACCTCAGGATCCATGAGAAGAACCCTTGCCAGAGCGAGTCGCTGTTTTTCGCCTCCGGAGAATTTTTCTGGATCATCGTTCAGGTCTTTTTCGAGCATAACGAACTTTAAGATGTTTCTCAACTCTTCATCGTGTGGTATCTTTTTTCCAGAAAATTTCAAGCCTAAGATAAGATTTTCCTTCACGTTTCCGGGAAACACAACAGGAAACTGAGGAAGCATCACCACTTTCCGTCTGAGTTCAACCGAATCGATCTCTTTCAATGGTGTGCCTTTGAAGAAAATCTCTCCACTATCCGGTGAAATAAGTTTGTTCAGCATCTTCAGAAGAGTTGTTTTTCCTGTGCCGCTCTTTCCTGTAATAACGGTAATTTTTCGTGGCGGAATGTGGAGTTCTTCAATGTTTAATATGTCCTTGTATTTCACATTCTTTAAAACAAACACGATTTTTCCTCCCCTTGAATATTCATGAATATGTTGCTATAATAGATGACAGGTGGAGAGGTGGCCGAGCGGCCGAAGGCGCTTGCCTGCTAAGCAAGTGTGGGGGTTTCCCCACCGTGGGTTCGAATCCCACCCTCTCCGCCAGTTTTTTGTATATGTGCCCGTAGCTCAGTTGGATAGAGCGCCAGACTGCGGATCTGGAGGTTGGGGGTTCGAATCCCCCCGGGCACGCCACCTTTTCTCAAGGATCTCCCACACTATTCCGTATCTGTAACCCCTAGTGCTCACTGTCATCTTCGGCGAATATTTTCTCAAAAGAGCAACGGTTACGATTCCTCCTGCGAGTATTGTTTTCTCTCGTCCTACGGGAAGCACATTCAAATTCTTCACGTCTTCAAAACTCAGCCTTTTGATCTTGTCCACGAGTCTTTCAACCTCTTCTAATTTTAAAACGCTTCCGTGAAGAATTTCCAGGTCCCATTTTCCTTTCATCAATGCAGCGAGCGCGACAAAACTTCCTCCAACTCCAAAAAGTTCGTCCTTTTTTACCTTGGGAAGTCGCTTCATCACGTATTCAACTATTCCGTCCACCGATTCGATGTATGGAAGCGTCAAGGAAAAAGTGCGATTCAGTACATGTGTTCCAAGTTCTAAACTAACGTATCCGTCTTTCCAGGCGAGTTCGAGGCTACCTCCACCGAGATCAGCCACCATGATATCCCTTTTCCCGAAATCTTTCGCCACAGAAATATAAGAGTAGTACGCTTCTTTTTCTTCCGGTAAAATCTCTCCCCGGTCCCCTGTTATCTGTTGGAAGATGTCGGGATGCCTTCTGAAAAATGCCGTTCCAAATACGTGAAGTTCCGCCCCCATTTTTTCAGCTTTTTCCACACATTCTTTGAACACCTCTTTCGCCTTCTCGAGGTTTCCGGAGGCTATTCCGACTTCGTAAACCTCTTCAAGAACGGTCTTCCCTTTCTCCGAAACGACAAGGAGAATGAAGGAGTTGCTCCCCATATCCAGCACTGCGATCATTTCCCCACCTCCTGGTGTTAGAATATTCCTGGGAGGTGAAAGCGTGAGTATACAGCTCGAGGTCGTGGACGTTGCCATTCCGGAAAATGCCAATATTATTCTGGGACATTCTCATTTTATCAAGACGGTTGAGGATCTGTACGAGGTGATGGTGACAACGAATCCAAACCTCAAGTTCGGTATAGCCTTCAACGAAGCGAGTGGGCCGTGTCTCATCAGGCACGAAGGAAACGACGAAGAGTTAGTGAATCAGGCGATCGAAACGGCGAAGAAAATAGGTGCCGGCCACACCTTTGTGATCTACATAAGAGGTGGTTATCCCATCAACATCCTGAACCAGATCAAGAACGTTCAGGAGGTATGCAGGATATACACGGCAACAGCGAATCCTTTACAGGTGATCGTGGGTATCACTTCTCAGGGAAGAGCGGTACTCGGAGTGGTTGACGGGTACTCACCCAAAGGTGTGGAAGGCGATGAAGACAAAAGGAAAAGACACGCGTTTCTCAGGGAGATCACAAAGTACAAAAAATGATCCCCCGCTCATGCGGGGGCCTTGTTTTTTCTTTTCTCTACCTGTTTTCTGAGTCTGCAGAAGGAACACACCTCTGCCGTCGTTGGATAACCACATTCTTTGCATTCCCTGAGTCCTTCCACTTCGAATTTTGGCTCTTTTTTTCTTTTCAAAAACCCAAGATAGAAATTCAGCGTGATTCCGGGTTGTTCTTCTTCGAGTTCCCGCAGGATCTTTTTGTATACGAGTGAAGTTGCTCCCACGGAGAATGGACAGGCCATCTCGAGGTGTGGTATCTCGTTCAGAGTTGCGTACAGTTTTATGTCTTCTTCGTAGTTCAAAACGAGTGGTTTGGCCTTTGGAACGAGTTTTTCATGGGTTTTTGGAAGGAGCGGCCACTGCCTCTCCAGATATCCTTCCTGCCAGTGAAGGATGTTTCCCAGCAAAACGGACGCTTCATCGTTCAGGTTGTGCCCCGTGACCACCACATCGTAACCGTTTTCGTAGGCAAATTTGTTCATGAGATACCTTCTCACGACCCCACAAATAGAACAAACAGGTCTCCTCAACATAATGGAGATTTCCTGAGTGGAAAGGCCTCCGAAGTATTCCGTTGCATCGACTATGTGAAGTTTAGTGTTGAGAAGCTCTGCGTTTTTTTCAACGATTTCCTGAGCTTTCTGGACCATTCCGCTTTTTCCGGCTCTGATGAACAGTGCGTCCACCTCGTAGCCAAGTTTTTTCAACATGTGCCACAGGGAAACACTGTCCTTTCCACCGGAAACAGCTATCAATATTTTCGAATTTCTGCCGAACATTTTGAACTTTTTTATCGCTTTCTCCACCCTTTGTTCTATGAATTCGTTGAAGTGTTCTTTGCAGAGCTTTATGTTGTAGTGTCTCAACTTAACCGAGGCGGGTTTTCCACACTTGGTACACTTCATTTTTTCCCTCCTTTCGAGAAAAGTGTCGTTTAAATTCGGTTCGATTAAATTGTATCATGGATATTTCACCGGTTGTAGATCCGTACGAAAAATCGAATTTGGTGAATCTAATTGTTACCTTTTGCTTTACTTCTGAGAGAACTTTGAACATTTCTGAAAGATGTTATGTCCATAAGGGTGATATAATGAAATTGGAAGACCCGGAGGTGATACTATGTTTGATAAGTTCTCGGAGAAGACAGCTCAGATATTTGTAACAGCCCAGGAGGAGGCAAAAGAACTCGGGCATTCGTACGTCGGAACGGAGCACCTTCTGCTTGCAATTCTAAAAGTAGATAGAAGCCCGGCCGTCGAACTCCTGGAAGAAATGGGAGCCTCGTACTCCAAGGTGAGATCCGAGATCATCTCCATGGTTGGCATGGGGATGAGAGGCTTTGTCCCTTCTCCTCAGATGACTCCAAGAGCCAAAAGAGTGACCGAACTCGCATACGAAGAGGCGAAGATTCTTGGAAGTGACAAGATAAACCCGGAGCATCTTCTCCTTGGTATTCTGAGAGAGGGAGAAGGGATTGCAATACACATTCTGAGGAAACTTGGAGTAGATATCGCCACTCTGAGAAGAGAGATCATTGATATCTACTCTTACTCCTCGAACAAAAGCCTGGAGTACGAAGAAGAAGAGGATTACACTTACAGAAGTGTGAAACAACTTGAAGGCTTCGGTGTGAACCTCACGGAACTTGCAGCTAAGAAAGAACTCGACCCAGTTATTGGAAGAGAAGAAGAAATAGAGAGGGTGATGCAGGTTCTTGTCAGGAGGAAGAAAAACAATCCTGTCCTCATAGGAGATCCTGGGGTTGGAAAAACAGCGATAGTTGAAGGTCTGGCCCAGAGGATTGTTGCCGGAGATGTGCCCGAGATCTTGAAAAACAAAGTGATCTTCTCTCTTGATGTGGCAGCGCTGGTTGCGGGAACCAAGTACAGAGGTGAATTCGAAAAGAGGATGAAAAAGCTCCTTCAGATAGTGACCAAGGATAAGAACATCATCCTCTTCATAGACGAGATACACACCATAGTGGGTGCTGGATCGGCTGAGGGAGCGATCGATGCTGCGAACATTTTAAAGCCCGCTCTCGCACGTGGGGAGATAAGCTGTATAGGTGCCACTACACCGGACGAATACAGGAAGTACATTGAAAAGGATGCAGCTCTGGAGAGAAGGTTTCAGAAGATATACGTGAAAGAACCAACCGAGGAAGAGACGCTTGAAATACTGAAAGGTTTGAAGAGAAAATACGAGTCGCATCATAAGGTGATTTATACCGACAAGGCTCTGGAGGCGGCCGTTTATCTTTCCAAGAGATACATAACTGACCACTATCTACCGGACAAGGCGATCGATGTGATAGACGAGGCAGGTGCCAGAGCGAGATTGAAGGTATTTGTGCTTCCTCCAGAACTGAAGAGTATGAAATTAGAACTGGAAAGGATAAGAAGTGATAAGGAGCTCGCTGTTCTGAACCAGGATTACGAAAAAGCGGCCCAACTGAAAGAAGAGGAAATGGAGCTGGAAGCGGAATATAGAAAGAGGTACGCGGAATGGAGAAGACACGCGGAAACGGCCGTAGTGAGGGTAGACGTGGATGACGTGGCCGAGGTGGTGTCTTCCTGGACGGGCGTTCCTCTCAAAAAGATCGAAGAAACGGAAGTCGAAAAGCTTCTCAATCTCGAAGAGGCTCTCCACCAGAGAATCGTTGCTCAGGACGAAGCCATAAAAGCTGTAGCCAGGGCCATAAGAAGAGCAAGAAGTGGTTTGAAGGATCCAAGAAGGCCGATAGGTGTGTTCCTGTTCCTCGGTCCAACGGGTGTTGGAAAGACAGAGCTTGCAAAGGCGCTCGCAGAGTACCTGTTCGGGGATGAAAGGGCCCTCATCAGGTTCGACATGAGCGAATACATGGAGAGGTTCTCCGTTTCAAGGCTCATAGGAGCACCTCCAGGGTACGTGGGTTACGAAGAAGGCGGTACTCTCACGGAGAAAGTGAGAAGAAGACCGTTCTCGGTGATCCTGTTCGACGAAATAGAGAAGGCACATCCGGACGTGTTCAACATACTGCTTCAGATAATGGACGATGGAAGACTCACGGATTCTCAGGGACGTGAAGTTGATTTCAGGAACACGATCATCATCATGACCAGTAACATTGGAAGCTCTTACATCAACAAGTCCAAGAGAACACTCGGGTTTGTAGGTGACAACAACGAAGAGAAGGAATTCGAGAAAATAAAGGATCTCGTTCTGGAAGAGGTGAAAAGAACGTTCAGACCGGAGTTCCTGAACAGGATCGATGAAACGATCATCTTCCATCCGTTGAATAAAGAACACATCGAACAGATCATCGATATACTCTTGAGAGATCTAAGGAAGAGACTCTCGGAGAAGAACATGAAGCTTGTACTGACAAAGAGTGCAAAGGAGTTCTTGGTTGAAAAGGGATTCGATCCGGTTTACGGAGCAAGACCTCTGAAGAGAGCGATACAGAGATACGTGGAAGATCCTCTCTCTGAAGAGATCCTGAGAGGTAAGTTCAACGAAGGAGATACGATCGTCTGTAGGGCTCGCAAAGATGCTCTTCGATTCACCAGAAAGGGTGAAAAGAAGGAGAAGGTGGTCCAGTGAAAAAGTTCGTCTGTTCCAACTGTGGCTACGTTTCTCCAAAATGGTTCGGAAGGTGCCCTCAGTGCGGTGAATACGATACAGCAGAAGAAGTGGTTCAAAGAAGGAAAAACAGGGAGGGAAGCCCCTCCCTGTTTTTAAATTTAGAAGACGCTGGAGAAATTTCCCTTGAAAGGCTATCCACGGGTTTTTCAGAACTGGACAGGGCTTTCAGGGGAGGAATTGTTCCCGGACAGGTGATCCTGCTCTCCGGTGAACCCGGGATAGGAAAGAGTACGATAGCGCTTCAGATCGCTGAAAGGTTCGCTGAAAGGGGACTGGTTGTTTACGTTTCTGGTGAAGAATCCCCCCAGCAGTTGAAATTGAGAGCGGACAGGCTTTTGTTGAAGAGGAAAAAAAACATCCTTTTGACCTTAGAGAACGACATCGATGAAATAATATCCTCTCTGAGAAATGAAAGAGTGAGTTTCATGGTGGTTGACTCCATTCAAACGGTTTTTTCCTCAGACCTTGGAAGCAGCCCCGGAAGTATCTCTCAGGTGAAAAACGTGACGATGAAAACAATTGACTTTGCAAAGAAAAGAGGTGTGCCGGTTCTCTTAGTGGGACATGTGACGAAAGAGGGGGAAATAGCAGGACCGAAACTGGTGGAACACATGGTGGACACTGTAGCATATTTTGAGGGAGACAGGCGTACAGGATTGAGACTCTTGAAGATCACAAAGAACAGATTCGGACCTTCCGACGAAGTGGCGGTCTTTGAGCTCAAAGAAAACGGTTTCGTCCAGGTGGAGAATCCTTCCTTTACTGAAGGAGATGCGGATCTTCCAGGAAACGTCCTCACGTGTGTCTTTGAAGGCACAAAACCCTTTGTTGTACAGATACAGGCACTCGTCTCCAAAAACAGAACGTTTTCTCCCAAGAGGGTGTGTAAAGGTGTAGATGTGAACAGGGTGATGCTTCTGATTGCCGTGATCAGCAAATATCTGAGGCTTCCCATAGAAACGCACGACGTTTATGTCAACGTTGTGGGGGGACTCAGGATAACGGATCCTGCGGCGGATCTCGCGATAGCTCTTTCCATTGTGTCTTCCTATCTGGAAGTTTCTCTACACGATACGGCGGCCGTTGGTGAAATTGGTTTGGATGGAAGGGTGAGAAAGGTTTACAATATTAATAGAAGATTGAACTCTTTGAAGAATTCGGGGAGGATAATAGTTCCTCCGATCGAAGAAGAGCAAAAAGGAGTTTTTGAGGTGCGTGACCTCAAAGAGGCCGTCTCTATAATTGGGGGTGAAATCCTTGGTACCCCAGGAGCTGATTGAAAAGATAAAACTCATATCACCGGGAACGGAGTTGAGGAAAGCGCTGGATGACATAATCAATGCTAATTTTGGTGCGCTTATTTTTCTTGTTGATGATCCAAAAAAATACGAGGATATCATTCAAGGAGGATTCTGGCTGGACACCGATTTCTCTGCGGAGAAACTGTACGAGCTTTCAAAAATGGATGGTGCGATAGTTCTCTCTGAGGATATTACAAAGATATACTACGCGAATGTTCATCTCGTACCGGACCCCACGATACCGACCGGAGAAACCGGTACAAGACACAGAACAGCGGAAAGGTTGGCGAAACAAACGGGGAAAGTCGTGATAGCAGTTTCGAGGAGGAGAAATATCATATCGCTCTACTATAAAAATTACAAATACGTTGTGAATCAGGTAGATTTTCTCATATCGAAAGTGACACAAGCGATCAGCACTTTGGAAAAATACAAAGATAACTTCAACAAACTTCTTTCGGAACTTGAAGTTCTAGAACTGGAAAACAGGGTAACTCTCGCTGACGTGGTGAGAACACTGGCAAAAGGGTTCGAGCTTTTGAGGATAGTAGAGGAAATAAGACCCTACATAGTAGAGCTCGGCGAGGAAGGAAGACTCGCAAGGATGCAGCTTAGAGAGTTGACAGAAGACGTGGACGATCTTCTAGTTCTTCTCGTAATGGATTACTCTTCTGAAGAGGTGGATGAAGAGGCGGCGCAAGACATCATGCAGGACTTTGTTAAGAAAAGAGATCCCTCTCCCATTTCAATTTCGAGGGCCCTGGGATACGATGTACAGCAGGTTGCACAGTTGGATGATGTGCTCGTTTCCGCGAGAGGTTACAGGCTCCTCAAAACCGTGGCGAGAATTCCACTCAGCATTGGATACAACGTGGTTAGAATGTTCAAAACACTCGATCAGATCAGTAAAGCCTCTGTTGAGGACTTGAAGAAAGTCGAGGGAATAGGAGAAAAAAGAGCGCGGGCCATTTCAGAAAGTATCAGTTCCTTGAAGCATAGAAAAACTTCCGAGTAGTTGTGGTAATATATCCCAATGAGGAGGTTCTTTTAAAAATAATTTGAGAAATTTATCACAAAATGGTGAAAACGATCCTGCGAGGAGGTGCTTTGCCTTGGCGGATGTAAGGATTGTTATAAATGGTAGAACGCTTACAGTACCTGATAACCTGACGGTCATCGAAGCCTGTGAGAAGGCAGGAATAGAGATTCCAGCTCTGTGTCACCACCCAAGGCTTGGGGAATCAATAGGTGCGTGTAGAGTCTGTGTCGTTGAGGTGGAAGGAGCGAGAAACCTCCAGCCTGCGTGTGTGACAAAAGTGAGAGATGGCATGGTGATAAAGACCTCCTCTGATAGGGTGAAGACGGCCAGGAAGTTCAACCTTGCACTTCTTCTCTCTGAACATCCCAACGATTGTATGACGTGTGAAGCGAACGGAAGGTGTGAGTTCCAGGATCTGATCTATAAATACGACGTGGACCCCATTTTCGGATACGGTACCAAAGAAGGACTATTCGACAAAAGCAGTCCCGCTATAGTCAGAGATCTTTCCAAGTGTGTCAAGTGCCAGCGCTGTGTTAGAACATGTTCCGAACTTCAGGGAATGCACATCTACTCTATGGTAGAGAGAGGTCATAGAACTTATCCTGGAACTCCTTTCGACATGCCCGTCTATGAAACAGATTGTATAGGTTGTGGTCAGTGTGCTGCGTTCTGTCCAACGGGCGCTATAGTTGAAAATTCGGCAGTGAAAGTTGTCCTGGAAGAACTGGAAAAGAAAGAAAAGATCCTCGTTGTTCAAACCGCACCATCGGTGAGAGTGGCGATTGGCGAAGAATTTGGATACGCTCCTGGTACCATTTCTACTGGCCAGATGGTTGCTGCTCTTAGAAGACTCGGCTTCGATTACGTCTTCGACACGAACTTTGGGGCAGACCTTACCATAATGGAAGAAGGAAGTGAATTTCTCGAAAGACTTGAAAAAGGCGACCTTGAGGACCTTCCCATGTTCACTTCTTGTTGTCCTGGATGGGTGAACCTTGTGGAAAAGGTCTATCCCGAGCTCAGAACGAGGCTTTCCTCTGCCAAGTCACCCCAAGGTATGCTTTCTGCTCTGGTGAAAACCTACTTCGCGGAAAAACTCGGAGTGAAACCGGAAGACATTTTCCACGTATCCATCATGCCCTGTACCGCGAAGAAGGACGAGGCTTTGAGAAAACAGCTCATGGTGAACGGTGTTCCAGCGGTGGATGTTGTTCTCACCACGAGAGAACTTGGAAAACTCATAAGGATGAAGAAGATACCGTTTGCGAACCTTCCAGAGGAAGAATACGACGCACCGCTTGGAATCTCCACGGGAGCGGCGGTACTCTTTGGTGTTACGGGTGGTGTGATGGAGGCCGCTTTGAGAACTGCGTACGAACTCAAAACGGGAAAGACACTACCGAAGATCGTTTTTGAAGATGTGAGAGGACTCAAAGGTGTCAAGGAAGCCGAAATAGATCTGGACGGCAAAAAGATAAGGATCGCTGTGGTTCACGGTACAGCCAACGTGAGAAATCTGGTGGAAAAGATTCTGAGAAGAGAAGTGAAGTATCATTTCGTTGAAGTGATGGCGTGTCCCGGTGGATGTATCGGAGGCGGAGGCCAACCTTACAGCAGAGATCCGGAGATCCTCAGAAAGAGGGCAGAAGCCATCTACACCATCGACGAAAGAATGGTTTTGAGGAAATCCCACGAGAACCCTGCCATAAAGAAGCTGTACGAAGAGTACCTCGAACATCCGCTCAGTCACAAAGCTCACGAGCTTCTTCACACCTACTACGAAGACAGGTCAAGGAAGAAAAGACTTGCGGTAAAATAAACAGGGAGGGGAAACCCTCCCTTTCTTTTTCAGGAGGTGATTAGGTGAAGAAAGCAGCGAGCGTGGTTTTGCTCCTGACGATATCCATTCTTTTCGGAGAAACACTTTTGAATCCATTCGGGCCTGCATTGATACCCGTTGTTCCTATCATGGACGGGAAGATACCGACGGATGTGAAGATCGAAATCTGGAAAAATCCAGAGGAAGCGGTTGCGAAGATAGTTTCAAAAGAGGTTGATTTCGCTGTTCTTCCCGTGACCGTTGGTGCGAATCTATACGGAAAGGGAGTAAGGATAAAACTCGTGGGTGTACACGAGTGGAAGGTGTTCTATCTTGTTGCATCTGACGATGTTACTTTCGATGGATGGGAGAGTCTTCGAGGGCAGGAAGTTTACACACCTCACGGAAGAGGACAGACGGTGGATGTTCTGATGAGGTACTTTTTATCAAAAGCAGGACTCACTCCCGACAGAGATGTGAAGATACTCTACGCACCTCCCCAGGAAATAGTCGCACTCTTCAAATCTGGAAAGGTGAAGTACGCAGCTCTCCCCGAGCCATTCGTTTCCATGTGTCTTGATCGGGGAAAAGTGGTTCTTGATTTTCAGAAAGAGTGGGGAAAGGAACTGGGAGTACCTGAGAGGATTCCGATTGCCGGTCTGTTCGTGAGAGAAGGCGTGGCCGAAGAAACCGTTGAAAAAGTTGAGAAAGCCCTCGTAGATTCTATCAGGTGGATGAAAGAAAATCTCGATGAAACCGTTCAACTTTCTTCTGAAAAATTAGGTATCCCCGCAAAGATTCTGAAATCGTCACTGGAGAGAATAGAATTCGAATACTTACCCGTTGAAGAGTGTAAGGAAGAAGTCGAGGCCTTTTTGAACAAACTGAACGAACTCTATCCCGAAGGTCTTGAAAAGGTACCAGACGAAGGATTCTACTGGAAATGAAAGCGGTTTTTGGAATACTTCTTGTTCTGATAGTGTGGCACCTCCTGCACTTTCTTTTTCCATCTTCTCTCATACTGCCGGGCCCTGTGGAAACCTTCGAAGTCTTCGTTAAAATTTTGAATCGTGAAACCTTCGAGGCCCTTTTAAGCACACTCTTGAAGGGCCTCGTTACCACTTTTATCGTCATCGCTGTGGGACTTCCCGTTGGTTTCGTCATGGGTATCAGCGACAGGATGTACGAATTTCTACGTCCTTTGGTCACGGTGGTGCAGGCGGTACCCGTTGTTTCCTGGCTTGTCGTCGTGATCTTTCTGTGGGGAATAGGCTGGCAGGGGCCTGTTGTCATCTCTTCCCTTTCCCTCATTCCAGTTGCCGTTTTCACAACGGTTTCCGGGGTAAGAAGTGTGGACAGAAAGCTGTTGGAGGTGATGAAGGTCTACAGAGTACCTCGGAGAACGATTTTGAAGGAGGTGTATCTTGGTTCGATCTGGCCCTTCGTTCTCTCGATTCTGGAGGTATCTTCTGGAAACGTATGGAAAGCGGTTGTCATGGGGGAGTACCTTTGTGGTGATAGAGGGCTGGGAGTTCTGATATCTTGGGCAAGGCAGTACGTAGATGTCCCGCGGGTGTACGCACTCACCATTTTCACAGTGGTTCTGGGGATATCTTTTGAAAGATCTGTGAAGGTTCTTGCAAGGAGAGTGTGGAAGAAGTGGAGGTTATCCTGAGGGTAGAAGGATTGAGAAAAGATTTCAACGGTATGAAGGTGATAGAAAACTGGAGCTTTTCAGTTGGTAAAGGTGATAGGGTGACTCTTCTTGGACCGTCTGGCTGTGGAAAAACAACCTTCTTGAGGATTGTATCAGGTCTTGAAGACTTTCAGGGGAAGGTGGAGGTTTTCACGGATAAGATTGGATACGTGTTTCAGGAACCAAGGCTGATTCCGTGGAAAACGATAACGGAGAATTTGATGTTGATCAGAAGAGATCCAGACAAAATGGCATCTCTTCTCGAAAAGGTAGAACTGAAAGGTTTTGAAAACCACTACCCATGGCAACTCAGCGAAGGAATGAAACAGAGAGTAAACTTTGTGAGGGCACTCCTTGTGGATCCTGAGCTTCTCCTTCTCGACGAACCTTTCGACGCACTGGACTTGAAGACAAAGATGAAGGTGATGAACTTGCTGGTTGATTTGTGGCAGAAGAGGAGATTCTCCATC
Source organism: Thermotoga petrophila RKU-1 (assembly GCF_000016785.1). Taxonomy (NCBI): domain Bacteria; kingdom Thermotogati; phylum Thermotogota; class Thermotogae; order Thermotogales; family Thermotogaceae; genus Thermotoga; species Thermotoga petrophila. The sequence continues at coordinate 724,010 of NC_009486.1, read as the reverse complement.
GTTTTTGTGACACACAACGTGAAAGAAGCGGTTTTTCTGTCGGAAAGGATCTTTCTCTTATCGGGAAGGCCTTCAAAGATACTCGACGAAGTGGAGCTGAAAGAGAAAGCCAGAGATTTCACTGATGAGAAATTGTTCGGGCTGGAAAAGATGGTGATTGAAAGGCTCCTCAGCCTACTTCGATGAGTTTTATCTCTTCCGGGAGTTCTATTCCTTCCACGTCGATTTCCTGGACATCTTCTCTTGCCCATTCCAGGAGCTTCAGATCTCTGTATAGATCGGCCACTTTAAAGCCGCTCAAACCGTGCTGTTTCACACCGAAGAACTCTCCAGGGCCCCTCGTTTTCAAATCGTACTCGGCTATTTTGAAGCCATCCGTGTTGAGTGTGAAGAATCTCAACCTTTCCATCGCTTCCTCTCCCACGTCTCCAACAACGAGGAAGCAGTAAGCCTCCTGACCTCCCCTTCCCACTCTTCCACGAAGCTGGTGGAGCTGGGCAAGGCCAAACCTCTCTGGGTTTTCTATCACCATCACGTTCGCTCTCGGAACGTCTATCCCGACTTCTATAACCATTGTGGAAACGAGGATGTCGTACCTTCCTTCGGCGAACTCTAACATGACTCTGTCCTTTTCCTCCTGAGAAAGCCGTCCGTGCATGAGACCCAGTTTGAACTCCGGGAAGACTTCTTTCGAGAGGTATTCGTACATCTCCACAGCGGATTTCACGTTCAGTTTGTCCGACTCTTCGATGAGCGGATAAACGATGAAAGCCTGTCCTCCCTTCATCACTTCTTGCCTCACGAACTCGTAGATTTCGTTCACTCTATCCATCGGAACGAGCATGGTCTGCACTTCTTTTCTTCCAGGAGGCATCTCGTCTATCACTGTGACATCGAGATCCCCGTAGAAGGCAAGGGCCATACTTCTGGGAATGGGAGTGGCACTCATCACCAGTGTGTCCACCATCTTTCCCTTGTTCATGAGGGCTTCTCTTTGTTTCACACCGAAGCGGTGCTGTTCGTCGATTATGACCAGTCCCAGGTTCTTGAAATGAACGTCTTCCTGTATCAGTGCGTGTGTTCCTATCACCACGTCTATTTGACCGTTCCTGAGGCCGGATTTTATTTTCTCCTTCTCTGAGGGCGTGGTTGCTCCTATGAGGAGTGCCACGTGGATGTTGAATTTCGAAAAACTCTCGATGGTTCTTCTGTAGTGCTGGATCGCGAGGATCGAGGTTGGCACCATGAAGGCCGTCTGGAAACCCGCTTCGTAGTTGTCGAGTATGGCGAGCTGTGCCACGACGGTCTTTCCAGAGCCCACATCCCCTTGAAGGAGCCTGTTCATCGGTTTTTCAGAGATCATATCGTTTCTTATCTCCTGATGAGCTCTCTTTTGAGAATTCGTCAGCTTGAAGGGAAGGGACTTTATAAACTCCTCTGCGAGTTTTCCTTCTATTTTCTTTGGAATCCCTCCGTGCTTTTCCCGCTCTTTTCTGATCTTCTGGAAAGCCAACTGAAGTACGAAAAGTTCTTCGTAGGCAAGCCTCTCCCGGGCCTTTTCGAGGTGATAGAAGGTTTTGGGAAAGTGCATTCCGTAGTACGCGTCTTTCACACCAAGCAGTTTTCTCTTCTCAAGAATCCTTTCTGGAAGGGTTTCTTTCAACGAACAGCAGAGAGATGGGATGTTTTCCTCGAAGATCTTTCTCATTTGTTTTTGTGAAATTCCCGAGGTCAAACGGTATATGGGAAGTATCCTTCTTGCGTATTCCCCCTCTTTCGGTGTTACCTCGGCGTTGTGAATTTCGTACTGGCCCGTGTACGCGTTCGATTTCACGGTGCCGGTCACGAAAACTTCTTTTCCGGTGAGCTGTTTCAGATAGGTCTGGAGGTATTCCTGGTTGAACCATTTCAAAAGAACGTGCACCAAACCGTCAGACAGAACGGCAGTCAAGATGTTCATGTTCTGGAATCTTTTTGTCTCAACGCTCACGATCTTTCCCTGGGTTGTCACCTTTTCACCTGGAAGAAGATCGTTCAGTTTGAAGATCTTCCTTCTGTCTTCGTAATCCCTTGGGAAAAACTCGAGGAGGTCTCTCAGCGTTTCTATTCCGAGTTTTTTTAGTTTCTTTTTTCTGTTGGGTCCCACTCCTTTTGCGTACTGGATATCCGTTGAGAGATCGACCTCTTCTCCAGAACATTCTAAGTAGTCTATGAGAAACCAGCTTCTCAGCTTTTCTATCATTTCCAGAGATTTCTGGATTCTGTACCTTTTCCTTACTTCCGGAAGGTTGGGAATTTCTTTCGCGTAGTCGAGAAAAGCTTGAAGTTTCTCTTCGAGGTCTTTGTTGTCCAGTAAAGGATCATCCAGCTCCTGAAGGAGCTGGTAAATTCTCCGTGTGTTCACCTGATTTTTGAGCATTTTCTCGACTTCGTTGAGGAATTCTTCTAACAGTATCGGCAACGCTTCACCCCACAAGGAAAGAGAGGATGTAAAGTATCTGGAACACAATGAAAGACACCATCATCAAAACGATGAGGGCGAAGACGAACACAAACCCTTTATTCCACATAGCCTATGTAGGGAAGATTTCGGTATTTTTCATCGATGTCGAGTCCGTAACCGACCAGGAACTTATCGTCCACTCTGAATCCCACGAAATCCAAGGGAACTCCGTGATCGTGAACTGTTTTTTCTATGAGACTCACTATCCTGAAATCTCTTGGGTTGTATTTTTTCAGGTATCGAACTATGTACTGCAAGGTGAGGCCGGTGTCAACGATGTCTTCCACAAGGAGCACGTATTCATCGTGTATCGACTCATCGATCCAGGATTTCACTCTGATCCTTCCCGTTGAAGAGGTACCTTGATAGCTCGAGACATGAATGAAGGAGTATTTGACATTCAGTTTTCTTATGTTCAACATGAGGTCGCTGAAGAAGTGTACGGAGCCCTTCAGGATACATACGGCGTGTATGGTGTCTGTTTTGCCCAGGTAGTAATCTTCTATTTCCCCTGCCAGTTCTTTGATTCTCTTCTTTAGAGTCTCTTCGTCTATCAACACTTTTATCATCACTGCACCTCCATGACAACAACTTTTCTTTCTTTCGGCTTTTCAAAGAGTTCAAGGATGTTTCCCACACGTTCGTATGAATCGAAGAGTTTCAAAAAATCATCGACGGAGAGAAGATTGAATTTCAGGTACTTCGTTCTGTAGTGCATCGGAATGATGACTTTCGCGTTCAGCAAATCCGCTACTTCCTTTGCCTCCTTCGGTCCAATGGTGTAAGTCCCTCCGACGGGTACCAGTAAGACATCAACCTCACCTATTTCTTTTACCTGAGCAGGAGTAAGTACGTGTCCAAGGTCTCCCAGGTGGCATACTTTTATACCTTCCCCTTCGAATACGAAGACGATGTTTTTACCCCTTTCTCTTCCATGTAATGGATCGTGAAAGGTCTCCATACCCTTTATCCTTACACCGTTCACGGTGTAAGTACCAGGTCTGTCTATTACACGGGAGTTTCCCTTCACAAGATGATGTGCGTTGTGATCGAAATGCTGATGACTTTCCGTTACGACATCAGCGGTTACGTTTGGTATGGGATATCCCACACTCTCATCGAAAGGATCTGTAACGATCGTTTTCCCTTCCATCTCCAGAGCAAAACATGCGTGTCCAAACCAGGTGATCTTCATAGCGATCCCCCCTCAATCCACCCTCAACACCCGTATGGTGTTCGTCGTTCCCACCTTCCCTGGAACGCCGGAAGTGAGAACCACCAGATCCCCTTTTTCTGCTAAACCCATTTCTTCCACTTTCTTCAATCCTTTTTCGATGAACTCCAGCTCCTGAGAGCACTTTTCGGCGAGAACGGGTATCACTTTCCTCACGAGAGAAAGTCTGTAGTAGGTTTTCTCTTCTGGTGTCAGAGCCACAATGGGTTGAGAAACGTTGTACTTCGAGACACGAATGGCGGTACTCCCGGATATGGTGGGTGTGATGATCAGCTTCGCGTTTAGAGATTCAGAGAGCTGCCAGCAGGCGTGTGATATGGCCTCAGATATGTCGCTGGTATCGTATTCTATCGTTCTGAAAAATTCCAGCTTTTTTTCGGCCTCTTCTGCTACTTTGCTCAACACTTTTATGGCTTCCAGGGGATGTTTTCCAACCGCTGTTTCCGCTGTGAGAAGCAGGGCGTCCGCTCCATCAAAGATGGCGTTGGCTATGTCGGTGACCTCTGCCCTCGTGGGAAACGGATTTTCTATCATCGATTCGAGTATTTGAGTTGCGACTATAACTGGTTTGGAGTAGTACTTGGAGAGTTTGATGATTTCTTTTTGAACGATAGGAACTTCTTCTATGGGTATCTCCACTCCCAGGTCACCGCGTGCGACCATGATTCCATCGCTTACCTTTATTATCTCTTCGAGACGTTCCAGGGCCTTTTTCGTTTCTATTTTAGAGATTACAGGTATTTCGCTTCCGTGTTTTCTGATCTCTTCTTTTGCCTTGAGCACGTCCTCTGGTTTTCTCACAAAAGAAAGAGCGAAAAATTCAACATTGTGCAATGTTCCGAGCTTTATGAATTCTCTGTCTCTGTCCGTTATGGATTCCACCGAGAGGTCGGCTGTTGGTACGTTCACACCTCTCCTGTGTGTGATCTTTCCACCGACTTTCACCACTGTTTTCACTTCTGTATCGGTCGTTTCAATTACTTCAAGCACTATTTCTCCATCGCTCAACAGAATGGTGTCTCCTTTTTTCACGTCCTGTGGAAGAGAACTGAGGTTCACCGAAACCATATGTTCGTTTCCAAGTATTTCCTTTGTGGTGAGAGTGAAGATCTGGCCCTCTTTCAATTCTACAAACTCTTTTTCGAGATATCCAGTTCTGATCTTCGGACCCGCAAGATCGATCAGAACGGCTACGGGTTTTTTCTTTTTCTCTCTCAACTCTTTGATTTTGAGTATTTTCTGTTCCTGTTCGTTCCAGTCGCCGTGTGAGGTGTTTATTCTGAAGACGTTCACTCCAAGATCTATCATCTTTTCTATCATTTCGTAGCTGTCTGTTCTTGGTCCAACCGTACACACGATCTTTGTATTTCGCACGATTTCACCCCGTTCATGAAAGCATATAGGCTATTTCGTAGAGTTTCTTGTCGATCGTTTTTTTCGTAGAGAGCGCTTCCATTATGGGGACTCTCACGAGCTTGTTACCCTGAAGAGCTATCATCACATCTACCTCTCCGTCCAGAAGGGCATCGACCGCTTCAACTCCCATACTTAGTGCCAATCTTCTGTCGGAAGCCGTTGGAGAGCCACCTCTCTGTACGTGTCCGAGGATGGTAATCCTCGTTTCGTAGCCTATCCTGTATTCAAGGTGTCTTGCAACGGTGTAGGCACTCGCTGCACCTTCAGCGACTATGATTATGCTGTTGATCTTTCCTCTTCTTCTTTCTTCGAGGATCCTATCGGCGAGCTGTGAATAATCCACAGGAATCTCTGGTACTATGATGGCTTCTGCACCAGTCACCAGTCCCGCCATGAGAGCGATGTAGCCGGAGTGTCTCCCCATGACTTCCACAATGAAAGCTCTCTCATGCGAACTGGCAGTGTCTTTGAGCTTTTGAACAGCGTCCATCACCGTGTTCAAACACGTGTCCACACCTATGCACATGTCGGTCAATCCGATGTCGTTGTCTATGGTCGCTGGGATACCGACGACGGGTATTTTGTGCTCTTCGTAAAGGAGATGAGCGCCGGTGAGACTCCCCTCACCACCTATGACAACAAGTCCTTCTATACCATGTTTTTTTATCTGTTTCGCAGCGAGTTCTCTGCCCTCTTCTGTCTTGAACTCCTCACATCTGGAAGTTCTCAGAATTGTTCCACCCTTTTCTGTGATTCCTGCCACATCTTTGTATTCGAGTTTTACAAAGTCACCGTCGATGAGGCCTGAGTAACCTCTTCTCACACCTATCACTTCCAGCCCATGCCTGACGCCGTACCTGACGACCGCCCTCACAGCTGCGTTCATTCCAGGTGCGTCTCCACCGCTTGTAAGAACTGCTATCTTCTTCAAGGCAATCAGCCTCCCCGTAAACTGTTTGTTCTCTTCAATGAGAGTTTAGCATATGCGTCAAAAGTGATAAAATGTACATGGGTTCCCTATGTCAATTTACCACTTCTCTGTGATATTAACAAACTCTGAATCTTGGTGTAAGGAGGATTAAAATTTTGAGGTGGGAAACTTTAATTGAGGGAAGTGAACTGGAGGTAAAGATGATCGAAGATATATTGAAAGAAAACGAAATACCTTACGTAGTTGAAACGTGTGATGATGTTACACCGAGAGCGATTTTTGGTTCTTCAGCCCTCATGGTGATAAAAGTACCAGAGGAATTTTTAGAAGAAGCAAAGAGAATTCTGGAGGAGATGCGGGAATGAAGAGAACACCACTGTTTGAAAAGCACGTTGGACTCGGTGCGAAAATGGTGGATTTCGCGGGGTGGGAGATGCCTCTTTATTACACATCCATATTCGAAGAAGTGATGGCGGTCAGAAAATCGGTGGGGATGTTCGATGTCTCTCACATGGGGGAATTTCTCGTTAAGGGACCCGAGGCGGTTTCTTTTATTGACTTTCTTATAACGAACGACTTTTCTTCACTTCCGGATGGTAAAGCGATTTACTCTGTCATGTGCAATGAAAACGGTGGAATCATCGATGATCTTGTTGTGTACAAGGTGAGTCCTGATGAAGCTCTCATGGTGGTGAACGCGGCAAACATTGAAAAGGACTTCAACTGGATAAAATCCCATTCGAAGAATTTCGATGTCGAAATATTGAACATTTCAGATACAACCGCCCTCATAGCGTTTCAGGGCCCCGAGGCACAGGAGACCCTCCAGGAGCTAGTTGAAGACAGTCTCGAGGAAATTGCCTATTATTCTTTCAGAAAGAGTATTGTAGCCGGTGTAGAGGCTCTTGTCTCAAGAACGGGATACACAGGTGAAGACGGTTTCGAACTGATGCTTGAAGCGAAGGATGCACCGAAAGTCTGGGATGCTCTGATGAATCTGCTCAGAAAAATCGACGGCAGACCCGCAGGTCTTGGGGCGAGGGACGTTTGTCGACTCGAAGCAACCTACTTGTTGTACGGTCAGGACATGGATGAGAGTACGAATCCTTTAGAAGTGGGGCTTTCCTGGGTTGTAAAACTGGACAAAGACTTCGTGGGGAAGGAAGCGCTATTGAAAGCGAAGGAAAAAGTGGAAAGAAAACTCGTGGCACTTGAGCTCTCAGGAAAAAGAATAGCAAGAAAAGGCTATGAAGTTTTAAAGAATGGAGAGAGAGTGGGAGAGATCACAAGTGGTAACTTCTCTCCAACTCTTGGGAAGTCGATAGCGCTGGCTCTCGTTTCAAAATCGGTGAAAGTTGGAGACCAATTGGAAGTGGCGTTTCCTGGTGGAAAGCTTGTAGAAGCTCTGGTAGTAAAAAAACCATTTTACAGAGGCAGTGTGAGGAGGGAGGTTTGAAGATGAAAAAGTACACGAAAACTCACGAATGGGTGGTAGTTGAGGACAAGGTAGCAACGGTTGGAATCACGAATCACGCTCAGGAACAGCTCGGTGATGTGGTCTACGTGGATCTTCCTGAAGTCGGCAGAGAGGTGAAGAAAGGGGAAGTTGTGGCGAGTATAGAATCCGTGAAAGCCGCGGCGGACGTGTACGCTCCTCTCAGTGGGAAGATCGTGGAAGTGAACGAGAAACTCGATACTGAACCAGAACTCTTGAACAGGGATCCAGAGGGAGAGGGCTGGCTTTTCAAAATGGAAATATCCGATGAAAGTGAACTCGAAGATCTTCTGGATGAACAGGCTTATCAGGAATTCTGTGCTCAGGAGTAGTTTCTCATAGAAATCCGGAGGTGTCTCAATGAACTATCCTTACATTCCACACACGGATGAAGATATCCGTGCTATGTTGGAGTTCATAGGAGTTTCTTCCATAGAGGATTTGTTTTCTTCAATTCCCGTTTCTGCCAGGTCGTCTCTGAATATTCCGGAATCCAGAGATGAGTTCAGTGTTTTCAAGCGGTTGAAAGAGATTTCTGAGGTGAACGCTTCTCTTGAAGACTACGCTGTCTTTCTCGGAGCTGGGGTTTATAAAAGGTACGTTCCTACGGTCGTTTACGATCTTGCGATGAAGCCCGATTTTCTCACCGCTTATACACCGTATCAGGCGGAGGTATCCCAGGGAACCCTCCAGGCTCTGTTTGAATACCAGACCATGGTATGCGAACTAACGGGAATGGAAGTGGCGAACGCATCCATGTACGATGGAGCCACCGCTCTGGCGGAAGCGGCTCTGATGAGTTTTAGACTCACTGGAAAAGAGAAGGTTGTTGTGGCAAGGTCCGTTCATCCTGAGTACAGGGCAGTCTTGCGAACCTATCTCGAAAAAAGAGGTTTCACTGTAGTAGAAGCCGGATACGACGAAACGGGAAGGGTCTTGTTAGAAGAGGTCGATGAGGAAACAGCGGCGATAGCCATTCAATATCCCAATTTCTTTGGAATCATAGAAGATCTCGATTATGTCAGAAGCCGATCGGGTAACGCTCTGCTGATAGTGGTTGTAGAACCAGTTTCGCTCGCTCTTTTAGAACCACCGGGAAGCTACGGAGCAGACATCGTGGTTGGTGAAGGCCAGTCGTTGGGACTTCCCATGTGGTTCGGAGGATACTCTCTTGGGATCTTCGCCACAAAAGAAAAATACGTGAGGCAAATGCCAGGAAGATTGATCGGACAGACCGTAGATCAGGACGGCAGTGTAACCTACACCATGATCCTTCAGACCAGAGAACAGCACATAAGGCGCGCCAGAGCTACTTCGAACATATGTTCCAACCATGCCCACGCTGCTCTGATAGCGGCGGTTTACATGAGTGTGATGGGGCCTGACGGTCTGAGGGAGGTAGCCAGGCGTTCTTACAGCGCCGCTCATTACCTCCAGGAAAGATTGGAAGATATGGGATTCAAACTGTGCTTTTCGGGAGAATTTTTCAGCGAGTTCGTTTTCAACGTGCCGGAGGATTATCCTGAGCGGTGGAAGTGGATGATGGCGAAAAAGATCCTTGGGCCTTTGCCTCTGAAGGGTTTTTACCCGGAACTTGGAGACACAGCACTCGCATGTGCCACAGAGGTGATTTCCAAAGAGGATATAGAAAAGCTCCTGGAGGCGATGAAATGACGATATTCGAGAGGTCCAAAAAGGGAAGAAAAGCATTCCGGCTTCCCGAGAGCGATATTCCAGAATATTCTCTTCCGAATCGATTTCTCAGGAGGACCCCTCCAGAACTTCCCGAAGTGAGCGAGCCTGATGTGGTGAGGCACTACACCGATCTCGCCAGAAAGAACTACTCTGTGGATCGTGGAATCTATCCCCTCGGTTCCTGCACTATGAAGTACAATCCCAAATTGAACGAAAAAGTTGCGAATCTCGAAGGATTCAGAGAGATACACCCGTACCAACCTGCTGAAACTGTTCAGGGCAGTCTTCGGCTCATGTACGAACTGAAAGAAATGTTGTGTGAGATAACGGGAATGGATGACATGACACTTCAACCCGCTGCTGGAGCTCACGGGGAGCTCACAGGAATGCTGATAGTGAGAGAGTACTTTAAAAGCAGAGGGGACACCGGAAGAAAGAAAGTTCTCGTACCGGATTCTGCACATGGTACCAACCCAGCATCCGCTTCGATGGTCGGTTTTGAGGTGGTGGAGATAAAGAGCAAAAACGGTATGGTGGACGTGGAAGATTTGAAAAAACTACTGGATGAAGAAGTGGCTGCGGTAATGCTCACAAATCCAAACACGCTTGGGCTCTTCGAAAAGGACATACTGAAAATAGCAGAAATGACGCATGAGTGTGGTGCCCTTCTCTATTACGATGGTGCGAACCTCAACGCGGTCATGGGTAAAGTGAGACCAGGAGACATGGGGTTCGACATCGTCCATTTGAACCTGCACAAGACGTTTTCCACTCCCCACGGAATGGGAGGGCCCGGATCTGGGCCAGTTGGTGTGAAAAAGCATCTGGTGGATTTTCTGCCCTTCCCCCAGGTAAGGAAGAACGGAGAACTTTACGAACTCTTCGTTCCTGAAAAGACCATAGGACGTGTGAGGAGTTTCTTTGGAAATTTCCCAGTTCTCGTAAAAGCGTACACGTACATTCTCACGATGGGAAGAGACGGCCTTGAAAGAGTGAGTGAAATGGCCGTTTTGAACGCGAACTACTTGAAGAAAAAAATTGAGAAGTTCTTGGAGATTCCATACAACGGGTTCTGCATGCATGAGTTTGTAGCGAGCGCGGAGAAAGTGTTCAGGGAAACCGGTGTGAGGACACTGGATATTGCGAAGCGAATACTGGACTTTGGTGTGCATCCTCCCACAGTTTACTTTCCACTCATCGTTCTGGAAGCACTCATGATAGAACCAACTGAGACTGAAAACAAAGAAACGCTGGATAAGTATGCCGAAATCCTCGAAAGAGTAGTAAAAGAAGCCTATGAGAATCCCGATGTTTTGAAAAACGCTCCTCACAACACACCGGTTCGAAGAGTCGACGAAGTGCTCGCTTCGAAGAAACCCGTGTTCAGGTGGAGGGGGTAGTATGAAGCGCTTTATCGAAACCGATAAGGCTCCAAAGGCCATAGGTCCGTACTCTCAGGCGGTCGTTGTCGGAAACATGATGTTCGTTTCTGGTCAAATTCCCATAGATCCAGAAAATGGTGATCTCGTTCAGGGCACCATAGAAGAAAAGACTGAGAGAGTTCTGGAAAATCTGAAAGCAATACTGGAGGCGGGCGGTTTCTCCCTGAAGGACGTTGTGAAGGTAACGGTGTTTACGACCAGTATGGACTACTTCCAGAGAGTCAACGAGGTGTATTCCAGATACTTTGGAGACCACAGGCCCGCCAGGTCGTTTGTGGCGGTTGCTCAACTTCCGAGAAACGTAGAAATAGAAATAGAAGCGATCGCTGTGAAGGAAGGGGAGTGAAGGATGTATCTTCAGGATGTGATAATGAAACTGAACGATTTCTGGGCGTCTAAAGGTTGTCTTTTGGAACAACCTTACGATATGGAAGTCGGTGCCGGAACGTTTCACCCCGCCACGTTCTTTGGAAGTCTGAGAAAAGGTCTATGGAAAGTGGCCTACGTTCAGCCGAGCAGGAGGCCGACCGATGGTAGATATGGAGAGAATCCCAACAGATTGCAGAGGTACTTCCAGTACCAGGTGATCATAAAACCCTCCCCTGAAAACTCTCAGGAACTGTATCTTGAGTCCCTGGAGTACCTCGGTATAAACCTGAAGGAACACGACATCAGATTCGTGGAGGACAATTGGGAGTCTCCCACCCTCGGAGCGTGGGGTGTTGGTTGGGAAGTGTGGTTAGACGGCATGGAGATAACCCAGTTCACATATTTCCAGCAGATTGGTGGAATTTCTCTGAAGGACATTCCTCTCGAGATAACCTACGGGCTGGAAAGGATCGCCATGTATCTTCAGGGAGTCGATAACGTTTACGAGGTACAGTGGAATGAAAACGTGAAATACGGTGATGTGTTCCTTGAAAACGAAAGAGAATTTTCGGTTTTCAACTTCGAAGAAGCCAACGTAGGACTCCTTTTCAGGCATTTCGATGAATACGAGAAGGAGTTTTACAGACTTGTGGAAAAAAATCTCTACCTCCCTGCTTACGATTATGTGTTGAAATGTTCTCACACGTTCAACCTTCTCGATGCACGCGGAGCGATAAGTGTTTCTCAGCGACAAACCTACGTGAAACGTATTCAGGCGATGGCAAGAAAGGTTGCGAGAGTTTTTCTGGAGGTGCAGGTTAATGAGAACAGCCCTGCTTGAAGTGGGACTCGAAGAACTTCCCGCGAGCGAATTCCACAGTATTCTGAAACAGCTCGAGGAAAGGTCGACTGAACTTCTCAAAGCGTACAGAATTTCTTCCGGATCTGCTGAAGTCTTCGTTGGAAGCAGACGTTTTGGTGTGATTCTCAAGAATCTCCCGGAGAGACAGGAGGATTTTACAGAAGAGAAGAAAGGTCCACCACTGAACGTTGCCTACGATGAAAACGGTAAACCGACCAAAGCGCTCGAAGGGTTTTTGAGGAACAACAACGCTTCCCTGGAGAACGTGGTTCACAGGGAGGGGTACATCTATTTATCGCGAGTTGTTGAAGGAAAGCCTGTCGAAGAAGTTCTCCCAGATCTGTTCAGAGATCTCGTTCTTGGTTTGAATTTCAGGAAACCCATGAGATGGGGTTCCGGTGAACACGAATACATCAGACCTGTTCACTGGATTGTGGCGATGGTTGATGGAAGAGTTCTTGACCTAGAAATCTTCGGTCTTAGATCGTCCAGAATCTCTTACGGCAAAAGGTATCACGCTGGATCGATCAAAATTCCAGATCCGGAAAGGTACTACGAATCTCTCAAAAAGGGATTCGTGATTTCTTCCCATCTGGAGAGAAAAAAATTCGTCCTCGAACAGATCGATGAATTTGAAAAGAGAAGTGGTATGAAGATTGAACGCGATGAAGAACTCATCGAAGAGATAGTGGCGATAACGGAGTATCCCAGAATCGTTGTTGGGCAGTTCGACCGAAAATATCTCGAACTTCCAGAAGAGATTATAGTGACCGCCGTGAAACATCACCAGCGCTCTTTTATAGCACATAAAGAGACCCTGACGAACACCTTTGTGGCTTTTCAAGACGGTCCACAGCCACCGGAGAACGTGGTTAAGGGATACGAGAGAGTCATAAACGCTCGATTGGAAGACGCGCGATACTACTTCCAGAAGGATCTCGAGACTCCGCTGGAAAAGATGAATGAAAAGCTCAAAGAAATCGTTTTTCAGGAGAAACTCGGAACACTCTACGACAAGGTGGAAAGGATAAAGAAAATATCAGAGAGGCTATGCGAAGATCTGAAACTTCCAGAGTCGTTCACGCAGAAGGTCCTGGAAGCCGCTTCTATATGCAAAGCAGACATCGCTTCGAAGGTGGTCTACGAGTTCCCGGAGCTACAGGGCGTTATGGGCAGGATCTATGCCCTGAGAGAGGGAATAAACGAAGAAATAGCAACGGCCATAGAGGATCATTACTCCGAAGAGCCACAGACAGTGATAGGTTCCATTCTTGGAATAGCGGATAGAATCGACACCATTGTGGGAAATTTCGCCATAGGCAACGTTCCCACGAGTTCTAAAGATCCGTATGGTCTGAAAAACAAGGCTGACGCGATCTTCAGGATCATAAGGAAAAACGAGTGGGATATTTCTCTGGAAGAGCTCCTCACTTTCGCTTCTTCACTGGTGGGGTACCGTCTTTCTGAAGAATTGGAAACGTTCTTTGCGGGCAGGTTCTATCAGTTTCTGGTCAACGAACTTGGAATATCTTTCGACGTGGCAAGAGCGGTGAATCACCTGTGGAAGAGACCCCTTCGCGGGATCCTCTCTGCGGAAGCCCTCCAGGAGATATCTGAAAAACCCGAGTTTCAAGACCTGTTTGTTGGATTTGAGCGAGTCCACAACATAACGAAGAATCACGACTCTGTCAGATTCGACGGAGCCCTCTTTGAGAAAGAAGAAGAGAAAAAATTGATGAACAAGTTCTACGAAGTCAAAGAAAAAGTTTTGAAAGCTCTGGAGAGGTTGAATTACCGCGAGGCACTTCAATATCTGATCGAACTGAAACCCTACATAGACGAGTACTTCGACAACGTCTTTGTGATGGTGAAGAGGGACGACTTGAGAGTGAACAGGCTGGGCTTTCTGAAAAACATCGACGAACTCTTCATGATGGTAGGAGACATGACTTACTTAGTCAAGAGATCTCAGGTATAGATCCAGAAGTTTTTGAAGGGTTTCCTCGAATGAAGATTTTTCAAAGACACCCTGTTTCAGAAAAGAATCGATCTCGTCTTTCATTTCCACGGCTTTGTCAACGAGTGGATTGGTTCCGCTCTTGTAAGCGCCGATTTCAATCAGATCTTTTGCGGATTCATAAGCCGACATCAGCGATCGGAGGCGGTTCGCCGCCTCCCTGTGTTCTTCAGTGACGATATCGTTCATCAATCGGCTCACACTTGCAAGAACGTCGACTGCTGGGTAGTGATTCGATTCGGCAAGTCTCCTCGAAAGAATTATGTGTCCATCTACGATGGATCTGACAGTGTCGGAAATGGGTTCGTTGAAATCGTCCGCTTCGACGAGCACAGTGTAAATCGCTGTTATGCTACCTTTGTCTGAGTTTCCTGCCCTTTCGAGTATCTTTGGAAGGCCGGCAAAAACACTTGGTGGATACCCCCTGGTGGTGGGAGGCTCTCCCACTGCGAGTCCCACTTCTCTCTGGGCCATGGCCCATCTGGTGAGAGAGTCCACCATCAGAAGAACATCGTATCCCAAATCTCTGAAGAATTCCGCTATACTGGTGGCGGTGAGAAGAGATTTCACTCTGGCAAGGGCAGGCTGATCGGAGGTTGAGACCACCAGTATGGACCGCTTCAGCCCCTCTTCTCCAAGGTCCCTCTCTATGAATTCTCTGACCTCTCTTCCGCGCTCACCGATGAGAGCCAGCACGTTAACATCCGCCGTTGTGTTTCGTGCAATCATTCCAAGAAGTGTGCTTTTCCCAACACCGCTACCCGCGAAAATCCCTATTCTCTGGCCCTTGCCCACTGTTATGAGGCCATCTATCGATCGTATGCCCACTGGTAGAGGATCTTTTATTCTTCGTCTTTTCAGAGGGTTTGGAGGGTTGTTGGTCAGAGGGTATCTGTCTTCCGGGACGAAAGGTTTTCCATCTATTGGACGTCCCAGGCCATCGAACACCCTTCCGATCATCTTTCTGCTGACACCGACTTCGAGTACTTTGTTAGTTCTGATGACTTCACAGCTCATCTTCAATCCGGAGACATCCTCGTAAGGCATGAGAATAACGCTTTCTTCCCTGAAACCAACCACCTCTGCGAGTGCGTTCTTGCCGTTTTGAAGTGAAATTTTACACATTTCTCCAAGAAAAGCGTCTGGTCCTTTTGATTCCACGGTGAGCCCTACCACTCTTGTGACCCTTCCGTTGAATTTATTGAAATCTTCTTCACTCAACTTCTTTTTCAGTTCTTTCAGTATATCCTTCAAATCCTACCACCTCTTCGAAGATATCCTCCACGAGTTCCCATTGATGAGAGAACGTTTTGTCCAGGATTCCAAAATCTGTCTCGACGATGACGCCGCCTCTTTCTACATTGGGATCCGGTATCAAAGTTTCTTTGCTGACTTCACTGAGGTCCAGTTTTTTTGCATCTTCTGGATTTATCCTGATCTTCACATTTTTGATGCCCACTAATTTTGATAAAGCGCTCCTCAACTTTCTTTCCACTGCTGACTCGTCCATTTCCTTTTCAAGGATCTTTTTGAAGAGGATCTTGAGTATATCGAGAAGCTCTGGAAGTATCTCTTCTATTCTCTGGTTTACTTGTTTCTGGATCTTTTCCTTCAAAGCAAGAATGTATTTCTGGAAATCGTCCTTCATTGTTTTTGCTTCTTCTAAGACTTTCTTTGCTTCAAGCTTTAAAGCTTCAGCCTCGTTGTAGGCGTTGCTTAAGATTTCCTCTGCGTCTTTTCTGGCACCTTCAATGATTTTTCTGGCCTCTTCCTGAGCTTCGGAGAGGATTTTTTCTCTCATTTCTTTGATCTTTTGGATTTCCTCTGACGTGTTCTCTTTTGTTTTTTCTTCTTGCACTTTTTCTTCTTTTTCTATTTTCCTTGGAAGGTCTATGTAGAAGACCTCATCTTTTCTGAGAAGCATACTACATGATCAGCTCCTCTCCTCCACCTCTCGCGATGACGATTTCGCCAGCCTCTTCCAGCCTTCTTATGATGTTTATTATCTTCTGCTGGGCTTCCTCCACATCTTTGAGTCTCACAGGACCCATGTATTCGAGTTCGTCTTTCAGCAACGCGGCAGCTCTCTTTGACATGTTCTTGAATATCTTCTCTTTCAGCTCGTCGGAGGCTCCTTTCAAAGCGAGGGCCAGATCCCTCGTGTCCACTTCCCTCAGCACAAGCTGTACCGATCTGTCATCGAGCTTCAGAATGTCTTCGAAGACGAACATCCTTCTTCTTATCTCGTCGGCCAGTTCGGGGGTCTCCTGAACCAGCTTGTCCATGATCTTCTTCTCAGTGGTTCTGTCCAGGCTGTTCATTATCTCTGCAGCTGTATCGATTCCACCTACCTTGCTGAACGTTCGGCTCACGAATCCAGAGATCTTTTTCTCCAGGTTCCTTTCTATCTCTTTAACAACTTCTGGAGAAGTGCGTTCGAGCAGGGCTATTCTCTTCAGAACTTCTGTCTGAAGCTCTTCGGGAAGCGCTCCAAGAATCTGAGCCGCGACAGGGGGATCAAGGTAACTCAGAACAACCGCTATAGTCTGCGGATGTTCGCTTTGGAGAAAGTTCACGAGCTGGACGGGATCTGTGTCTCTTACGAAGCTGAAAGGTTTGACCTGCAAGGAAGAGGTTAACCTTTCTATGATTTTTCTTGCTCTTTCAGGCCCGAATGCTTTTTCCAGAACTTTTTTTGCGTACTCTATACCACCTTCTGATATCATTTCTTTTGCTTTGGCGAGGCTCAGGAATTCTTCCAAAACCTGCTTTTTTTCCTCTGGAGAAACCCTTCCAATATTTGCGATTTCCACCACCAACTGTTCCACCGTTTCCTCATCAAGGTGTTTCATCACCTGGGCTGCTTTTTCGGGTCCAAGGGCCACCAGAAGGACTGCGGCCTTTCTTTTACCATCAGTCTTTTTCTCGGGCATATCCTCATCCCCTTTCAAAGAACCACAGTCGGACTATCTCGGCGATGTCGGAAGGTGAACGGGAAAAGATGTTCTCCAGCTCTTCTACAAGTTCGAGCAGTTCCTTTTCTTCTGGCGATACCTCTTCCTCCTTCAATTCTTCCTGGAGGATTTCTTTCACCTCTTCTTCCAGTTTTCTTCTCCGTTCTTCTGCGAGTCTTCTTGCCCTTATTCTTCTTATTTGAACGATCACAAGATAGATGAGTATGAACGTGAGAAATCCAAGCAGGGCTATTCCCACCGAGTACAGGATGAACCTTCTTCTCGTTTCAATCTGTTTCAACTCTTCCTGAAGAGCTCTTTCGATGGAGCGATCGAATGGCAAAAAGGCAACCGCGACGCTGAGAGAGGCGGAAGACGTTATGGAGCCCACCCCTTTTTCCACGAGATCGTTTATCACACCGCTCCAGTCACTGCTGTTTTGCAGGACAGAAGAAGAGGCATCGATTATGACGGCGACGGAAAGCGAGGAGATCTCCCCTTCGCGGTTCTGTATTATCTTCTGATACACTTCGTTCAATTCGTAGTTGGTGATGGTATGGGTTCGTTCGTAGGTACTCGTTCCTTCGGATGTGGCTGATGGATAGGTGAGAGGCGGTATGTTCGAATCCGTTCCCGCTGGTCCTCCGGTTGGAGAAAGGTTTTGGCTCTTCTCCACCTGCGTCTCCTGACTCCTCACCAGACCTTCTCTTCTGGCAGGTGCTTCGTACTTTTTCATCTCCGTTTCTATCTTGGACCAGTTGATGGATATGTCTGGTATTACCTCCACCCTTCCAGGGCCGAAGACACTTTCCAGTGCTTTCTTTATTTTGCTTTCGTAGTATTTTTCAAGCTGTTGTTTCAATTCCAGTTTGCTGGAGGCAAGGAAAGTTCCTTCGTCTGTTTCTAACATATCGCTCAGCGATCTGGAGTAGTTATCCACTACCCTCACGTTCTCCGGTTTCAACCCTTCAACGGCTCCTGAGACGAGCTCAACGATTCCTCTCACCTGTTCGCGGGTGAGTTCTGCACCGGGTTCCAAGACTACGAGAACTGATGCTCGAGGTTCTGCCATCTCACCACGAACGTAATAGGTGTACTTCGGAAGGACCAGGTGAACTCTTGCATCTTTCACACCTTTTATCGTCATGATGCTTCTTTCGAGTTCCTCCTGTAAAGCGATCTGATATTTGACCTGCTTGTCGAAGCTCGTGGCCCCGAAGGAGTTTTCGTTGAGTATCGAAAAACCTTTCCTTGAACTTCCAAGAACCCCTTCAGACGCCAGTTTCATTCTGAGTTCATAGACGTTGTAACTGTCGGGAACGTATATATCTCCCCCAGGGGATACTTTGTAAGGAATGTTCATCTCCTCGAGCTTCTGGATGATCACACCTGCCTCGTCTTCGTTGAGGCCAGCCACAAGGAGTCTGTAGTGAGGAACGGACGCTACAACGGCGAACAGAACGATCGTTATTACAAGGGCAATCCCTATTCCTCCCACGAGGAATTTCCTTTCTCGAGACATAGAATTCCATAATTCTACAATCTTTTTCCAGAGATCTCTCAATCGTTCAACAATGTTCATAGAGTCATTCACCTCTCGTTAAATTTTACCACGTGATATAATTTTCAACATGAGAATAGAAGTAGTCAACGTCTCTCATATCTTTCACGGAGGAACACCTTTGGAAAAAAAAGCACTCGAAAATGTGAGTCTCGTTATCAACGAGGGAGAGTGTATCCTTGTTGCTGGGAATACAGGATCTGGGAAGTCGACCCTCCTTCAAATTGTAGCAGGTTTGATCGAACCCACCTCAGGTGCTGTGCTTTACGACGGAGAAAGAAAGAAAGGTTACGAGATAAGAAGGAACATAGGAATCGCTTTTCAGTACCCTGAGGATCAGTTCTTCGCGGAGAGAGTTTTTGACGAAGTGGCTTTCGCCGTGAAAAACTTCTATCCAGATAGGGATCCTGTTCCCCTGGTGAAGAAAGCGATGGAGTTCGTGGGACTGGATTTCGACTCTTTCAAAGACAGAGTGCCGTTTTTCCTGTCCGGCGGTGAGAAGAGAAGAGTAGCGATCGCTTCTGTGATCGTTCACGAACCGGATATTCTCATCCTCGATGAGCCTTTAGTGGGGCTGGACCGGGAAGGGAAAACGGACCTTCTGAGAATTGTGGAGAAGTGGAAGACCCTTGGAAAGACGGTCATCCTCATTTCTCACGATATCGAAACAGTTATAAATCACGTGGATCGTGTGGTGGTACTCGAAAAGGGAAAGAAGGTCTTCGATGGAACCAGGATGGAATTCCTTGAAGAATACGACCCTCGCTTTTTCACAAGCAAGATGCTGGTTATGAGAGAGTTGGTTTTGAAAAGAGAAGACCCCTTCTCAATGAGCGACGATGAGCTTTTGGAAAGGGTGTGCAATTCATGAGATTAGATTTGTTTCTCAAGATCTCGGTGGTGAAGAGAAGAACGATTGCCCAGAAACTGCTGAAGGGGCAGAGGGTCCTGGTGAACGGAAGACCCGCGAAAGCCTCGTACGAGGTAAAGGACGGAGACATCGTGGAGGTGTTCTTACCAACCAAGAAAATAACCCTAAGGGTTGTGGGAAACGGAGGCTACGAAGTCCTCAGTGAGGAGAGAGTGAGTAAACCTTTTTGATCTCTCCGTCGAAGTCTATTAACAGACTATCAGGGTTTATCTTTACGATCTTTCCTTTCTTTCCTTCCAGAGATATGATATCTCCTTCTTTCTGAAGAAGGTATCTTTTCCAGATCCTCGTCAGAGCTTCTTTTTTCTTTGAATACTTTCTGAAAATCACGCGTGCGTTCTTCAATATCGACTCTATGAGTTTCACAACGCTGATTTCTTTTCCCGTGATTTCCTTCAGACTGATCGCTCTTGTTTTCAACTCGGCTGGGATTTCGTTGTTCACGTTCATCCCCACTCCCACGACAACGGCGAGAGGTTTTGCACCTTCAAAAATTCCCTCTGAGAGAACTCCTGCGAGCTTTCTCCCGTTTATGTACACGTCGTTGGGCCACTTTATGTTCGCGTGTATTTTCATGTTTTCAAGAGTCTTCACAACCGCTACTGAGAACACCCTTGTGTAAAACGAAAGCTCCAGTGACTTTCTCGGTTTGAAAAGCACAGAGAACCATAGTCCACCCCTTGGAGAGTGCCAGTGTCTTCCGTTTCTTCCGTATCCTGAGGTCTGCTCCAACGCAACCACTACCGTGCCATCGGGATAGAAGCGGTAATTCTCTTTCAAGAAACGATTCGTGGAGTCTATGGATTCGAAAGAAATGATCTTTTCTCCTATCAATCTCTCTCCCTCCCGTGCTACAATTCTAACAAACAAAAAGAGGGGGAGACGAATGAGAATCGATCTTTCCCTTAAACCCACACCTGTTCAGTTTCTCAAAAGACTCTCGGAAGAATACGGGTTCAACATCTACGTTAAAAGAGACGATCTCACAGAGCTTGTGGGATCGGGCAACAAAATCAGAAAGCTGGAGTATCTTCTCTGGGAAGCTCTTAAAAAAGGAGCAACAACTGTCTTCACCTGTGGAGGTCTTCAGTCGAACCATGCCAGAGCAACGGCATACGTTTCGAGAAAACACGGTTTGAAACCTGTTCTCTTCCTCAGAAAAGGAGAGAAGGTTCTGAACGGAAATCTTCTCCTCGACATTCTCCTCGGTGCTGAAATAGTGGAAGTTTCCCAGGAAGAGTACGAACGCATCGATGAGATCTTCGATGTTCACAAAAAGATGAGAGAGAAGAAAGGTGAAAAGGTGTACGTGATACCCGAAGGGGGATCGAACTCCCTTGGGGCCTTTGGCTACTTCAATGCGGTGCTGGAGATGAAAGATCAATTGAACCTCGAATCTTTCGATGCTATCGTGTGTGCTGTTGGAAGTGGTGGAACCATAGCGGGTTTGTCAGCTGGAATTTCCTTTCTGGAATATCACGTACCTGTGGTGGGTGTGAACGTCACCACGAAAAACTCGGATTATTTTGTGGGGAAGGTGAAAAGAATAATTAGTGGTATGGAAGAGCATGGTCTGAAGATCAACGAAACTGTTTTCAAAGTGGTGGACGATTACAGAGGGCCGGGATATGCGATTCCGTCCAGTGAGGATGTGGAGATCTTGAAAGAAGTAGCTTCGATAGAAAGTATCATCCTCGATCCGGTCTACACGGCAAAAGCCTTCAGAGGAATGATCGAAATGTTCAGAAATTCAGGAAAGAACGTTCTTTTCATCCACACGGGGGGAATATTCGGTCTGTTCGCGCAGAGCGGGAGGTTGGTATAATGTTTCACTACGCTGTTCTTCTGAACGCACTTGGAGTTTTGATCGGTGCGTCCGTGGGTTTCCTGTTCAAAAGAAAGATTCCTCAGAGATTACACGACATCCTTTTCACGGTGATAGGACTCACCACAATGGGTATAGGTATCCGGATGGTCACGCAGGGTGATGATTTTTTGATGATTCTCCTCGCACTCGTTGCAGGCGGCATCATCGGAGAGTTGTTCAGAATAGAGGACAGAATAGAAGGTATTGGGAAGAAGTTCAGTAATTCTCAGGGGTTTGCGGAGAGTTTTCTCACTTCTTCGCTTCTCTTTCTGGTTGGTCCCATGACCATAGTGGGATCCATAAACATAGGACTCACGGGAAACGCGGATTTGATACTCGTGAAAACGGTGCTAGACACAGTGTCAGCCACAGTGCTCACGGCAACCTTAGGAACAGGGGTTTTTCTCTCGGCAGTTTCTGTGTTCCTCGTTCAGGGACTTCTCGTTGTTTTCGCAAAGAGTTTGACTTTTCTCACAGGTGATGCGTTTATCTCCGATTTTGTTGGCACAGGTGGTGTCATGATTCTGGGTCTTGGAATAAGGATTCTTAAACTGAAAGAGGTAAAGGTTGGGAACCTACTTCCGGCGCTGGTTTTGATTCCTATTTTTGACTGGTTGAAAAACCTTTTTTAAATGGCACAGAAAAAGTGGTATAATTTTTCGTGAATAATTGTGAAATTTTTGACGAGGGGGAGTGAAGATGAGGGAGGTAATAGTAGAGATCGTCCAGAAAGCTAAAGAGACAGCAGAAGAGAGAGACGTTTTGATAAACACCCTGCACGAGATACAGAAGCGCTTTGACAACTTCATACCACCGGAGGCTGCTGAGATCGTGGCTGAAGAGCTTGGCGTGCCGCTCTCCAGAGTGTACGAGGTGTTGACGTTCTACACCATGTTCTCGACAAAACCGAAGGGAAAATACGTGATAAGGGTTTGTGAGAGTCTTCCGTGTCATGTTGAAAACGGGAGAGAAGTGGTCAAAGCCCTCAAGGAAATTCTGAAAATCGACTTTGGCCAGACCACTTCTGATGGTCTTTTCACACTCGAAATGACGAGTTGTCTGGGCCTTTGTGGTGTTGCACCGGTGATCATGGTGAACGACGAGTATTACGGTAATATGACACCTGGTCGTGTGAAGGATCTCATAGATAGACTGAGAGGTGAGTCGCTATGAAACCGATAACAGTTCTGGTCTCAGTTGATTCGAACAGTGTGTTGATGGGTGCTCGTCACTTTCTCAATTACTTCAGGGATCTTGTGAAGGAACACAATCTCGAAGATACCGTCGATGTACTGGAAACGGGTAGCATGGGAATTTATCCAGAAGGAGTGATTGTTTCCGTTCTTCCCGACGGTGTTTTCTACGTTGTGAGGAATGAATTGGATGTGAAGAGGATCTTCGAAGAGCACATTCTCAAGGGAAGGAGAGTGTTCGATCTTGAAGTTCCCGAGAGTCAAATAAAAGGAACCGTTGAGGTAGAGAAGGTGGCCGAAGAAACTCGTATCGTTCTAAAGAACGTAGGAGAGATAGATCCCACTCGTATAGAGGAATACATCGCAAGAGACGGTTATTTTGCCCTCGCCAAGGCACTCCAGATGGAACCAGGAGAGGTAATCGAAGAGATAAAGAGAAGTGGGCTGAGGGGAAGAGGTGGAGCCGGTTTTCCAACAGGTCTGAAATGGGAATTCACCTACAAAGCTTCTGCCGACCAGAAATATGTTCTGTGCAACGCCGATGAAGGAGAACCCGGTACCTTTAAAGACAGGCTCATCATGGAGGGTGATCCTCATTCTTTGATAGAGGGCATGATCATAGCGGGGTACGCGGTTGGTGCAACGAAGGGTTACATATACATAAGGGGAGAGTATCACAGTTCGATAGAAATCTTGAAAAAAGCTGTAGAACAGGCCTACGAGTACGGATTCCTCGGTGAGAACATCCTCGGAAGTGGATTCAACTTCGATCTGAAAATAAGGCTCGGGGCGGGAGCTTACGTGGCGGGAGAGGAGACGGCGTTGATAGAGTCCATAGAGGGGAAACCCGCTCGACCCAGGCTGAAACCTCCTTACCCTCCCACCTTTGGTCTCTTTGGAAAACCCACCGTTGTGAACAACGTGGAAACTTTTGTGAACGTTCCAAGGATAATAATGAACGGTGCGGAGTGGTTCAAAAAGTTCGGCACCGAGTCTTCTCCTGGGACGAAAGTGTTCTCCCTCGTGGGTAATGTGGTGAGAAAGGGAATCGTGGAAGTGCCAATGGGAGTGACGGTGAGAGATCTCATCTTCAAATTTGGTGGGGGGATTGAGGGTGGCAGGAAGTTGAAAGTGGTGCAAACGGGTGGTAGTGCAGGAACGTTCATCGGACCAGACAAACTCGACGTTCCACTCGATTTTGATTCTTACGCAAAGTACGGAGTTTCCCTTGGATCAGGAGTGATTCTCGTTGCTGACGAGACTCACTGTGTGGTGGATCTCGCACTCACCGTTATGAGGTTCTTCGAACACGAGTCGTGTGGGAAGTGTACACCGTGTCGGGAAGGTACAAGGATGATCGTCAATATTTTGGAGAGAATAAGCAGAGGCGAAGGCAAAAAAGAGGATCTCGATACGTTGAGGGAGATCGCTCGAAACGCAGGGGAAACTTCTTTCTGCGGACTGGGTCAAAGCATTCCGGTTCCTCTGCTCTCGATCGTTGACAACTTCGAGGAAGAATTCAGAGCCCACATAAGCGCTGATAAATGTCCGGTGGGTGTGTGTGAGTTCAAGAAAAAGAAGGAAAAGAAGAAAATTGGTGTTAGAAAACCATAAAGAGGGCGTCAAAGAGACGCCCTCTTTTTCTGGTAGAATTCCTCTCAGGGGTGCACTGAATGGAATTTTCGGTCATCATACTGATCGGTTATCTGACGAAGAAATTTTTCGAAAGAGATACTGGTAAGGTCCTTTCGAAACTGGTGGTGAATTTCACACTGCCTGCGGCGATCTTCTACAGTTTTTCCACTTCGCGTTTTCACTTTTCGAAGTTCGCCTTCACTGCAACGGGTATTTTGAGTAACCTTCTTCTCATCTTTCTTGCCTTTCTGTTTTTCTCGAGAATAAAGGATCCAAGAGTGAGAATTCCGATCGTTCTCTCTTTCGTTGGTTTCAACACAGGTTTGTTCATGTATCCTCTGGCGGAAAGCCTCTGGGGAGAAGCATCGGTGGTTAACTTCGCCCTGTTCGACCTGGGGAATTCTTTCTTCATATTTGGTGTGGGGAAAGCAGTAGCTGAGCGGAACAAAAAGGGAATACTGAAGGTTTTCACCTTTCCACCGTTTCTGTTCCTCCTTGTCGGAATAACGATGAACAGCCTCAAAGTGGTTCCACCTGGTATTGTTCTCGATGTTGCGCGGACGATAAAGAACGCTAATGCCTTCCTCGTGTTTTTTCTTGTGGGATACTATCTCAGCTTCAGATCGGTTTACGACAAATTCCGTCTGATTTTAATGGCGGGACTCGTAAAGTATGCCGCCGGGTTGCTTGTTGCTCTGATCGCAGTGAAGATCTTCTCTCTTTCTTCTTTCGAGGAAATGAACCTGTTTCTTTCACCGCTTCTTCCTTCTGCCATCATGACACTCGTGTACTCGGTTGAAAAGGGTTACGATGCGGAACTCGCGAGCGGGCTCATCACTTTCTTCACGATCGTTTCAACGTCCATAATCATGGCGGTAAACTATACATGGGGGTGATGCGAATGTGGCTGATACTCAGTGACACTCACGATAACATGGAGGTTCTGAAAAAGGTGGAAGAACTTCTATCTGAGAAGAATATAGAAAAAGTTTTTCACTGTGGAGACTTCGTTGCGCCGTTCACACTTGGAAGATTGATCAAAGAAGGGGTAGATTTCTACGGTGTTTTTGGAAACAACGACGGAGAGGTACTGCTGTTGGACAAAAGATCCGGCGGAAGAATCAAAAAACCACCCATTTCCCTGGAGGTCGATGGTTTAAGAATAGCGATGATGCACGAACCCATTCTTCTGGATGCGATCGTTCGCTCCCAGGAGTTCGATCTGATTCTCTACGGGCATACTCATAGAGTAGATGTGAGAAAAGAAGGAAAAACTCTCGTGGTGAATCCTGGAGAAGCGTGTGGTTATCTTTCCGGTAAGAGCACCGTCTATTTGTTCGATCCCAGAACACGTGAAGGAGAACTTTTGGAACTCTGATAACGTTCCACGAATCTTCTGGAAGAGTGGATGATATCTCCGGCACCGACGAAAAGAAAGACGGTGTTCTCACTCACGGGGATTACCTTTTCCAGTTCTGGAAGCTTCTCAACGAAATACGCCTCTTTACCGAGCGACTTGAGAGAGTCCCAGATCATCTTCCCTGAGATGCCGTTTTTCCTCTCTTCGAACGCATCGTAGACTTCTGTGACCACAACTTCATCCGCCAGCTGAAGCGCTTTTGCGAAGTTTCCATCTTCCCTTTCCAGTCTGGTGTATCGGTGCGGCTGGAATATCACCACGATTTTTTCGTTTTCGAAGACTTCTTTTGCTGTCTGAAGAAGGTTTCTTATCTCATCTGGTGTGTGGGCGTAGTCGTCTATCACATAGATGTTCGTTTCCGGATCGTGAAACGCGATGGAGAAGCGCCTGTGAACTCCCCGGAATTCTTCCAGTGCTTCAAGCACTGGCGCCAGATCGTACCCGAGCGAGTCGAAGAGTGCTATCACTGCCAGTGCGTTCAAAACGTTGTGAAAACCGGGAACCTTGAGTTTGAGTTCGAGATATCTCTTTCCATTTTTCTCCACCACTGCTTTTTGTTCGGCGCGAGAAGCGCTTCTCATTTCAAGGGTGTACGTGCCTTTCTTCACGCCAAAAGTTACATCACCCAGATGGGATGTGAGTTCGTCCTCTGCGAAGGTGACTACCAGATCGGTGTTCCTGCTGATCTTTTCGAAGGCCGATCTGTATCTGGACAGAGAGTTGCCGTAGTTTTCCAGATGATCTCCTCTGGCGTTTGTGATTATGAGATAGTTTGGGGAGAACTCTGAGAAAAACTCTTCGCTCTCGTCGAGTTCGTAAACTACGGGCCCGTTTCCTTTCTCGTAGTTTCCGTGTTCGAGGGAATCCATTATGCCTCCAAGGAACACCGTTGGAGACTTTTTCAAATGTTTCAAAACGTGCGCAACCATAGCGGTTGTTGTGGTTTTTCCATCGGTTCCGGTTACAGCGAACTCTTCCTTTTTCTCCCGTTTCAGAATGTCTCGGAAATAATGCAGTCTATTTTCTACTGGGACCCTTTCCATCCTGGCGCGTACTATCTCCGGGTTGTCGTCACGAACAGCGGGGGTTTTTATAACCAGATCGGGATCGTACCAGTTGTCTGCGGAGTGTGGCACAAAAATCGGAATTCCTAATTTTCTTAAATAAGCGGTTCTTTCTGTTTCCTCTATATTTGAACCGTAAACATCGTTTCCATTCAAGAATTCGTGTAAAGCCACGGCACTCATTCCAATTCCACCAATTCCTACGAAATGAATTTTCACATTATCTCCCCCAGTATTTCCTCAGATATTTTGGAAGCAGGGTTTTCTTTCATCTTCTCTATTTTACCTTTTTTCACCACTTTATCAATAGACTCGATTATTTTTCGGGGTGACGCCTCGTTTTCTCTGATAACGATACCATACCCCAGCCTTTCCGCTTCCAGAGCGTTTTCAAGCTGGTGTGATTCGGCGGAACTTTCCCACGGTATCAGTATTCCGGGAACACCGTAGTACATCATCTCTGCGATTGTACTCGCCCCTGCCCTTGAAATGGACGCGATCGCTTTCTTCCAGTAGGCTCCCATGGGGTCTATGTAAGTGAGTGCTGTTACATTTGGAAAAACGGAAAGTCTTTCTGTCCAATCGTCTGACCCTGTGGAATGTACGAATTGAGTTTCCTGAAGTTCTGGATACACCTTTTCCATCAACTCGTTTATCGCTTCGCTTCCCAAACTTCCACCGAGAACGAGCACGAAATCCTTCAGAGGTGCTTCTTTTTCCGTTTCTCTCACCGGACATCCAGTGACGACGATTTTATCCTGCCATTCTCTCAGATAATCTCGGGTTCTTTCGAAAGAGACGAAAACTTTCTTCGCGTACTGTGAGAGAACTTTCACTGCGAGTCCTGGAACGACGTTTTGTTCGTGAACAAAGATGGGTATCCCAAGATCCTTAGCGGCTAGCCCCACAACTCCAGATATGTATCCACCCGTGAGAACCACTAAATCCGGTTTGAAGCGCTTCAAATGTTTCTTTACTTCGATCGTAGCAATTCCTATCTTCAAGGTTCTCCACAGGTTTTTTGGATGATGGAGTGGCCTGAGCAAACCTCTGACATCGATTGAAACTGTTTCGAACTCTGGATGATCTTTTCTCACAACTCTCTCATCGATTTTGCCTTTTACAGCGAAGAACAGGACCTTCACGTCAACTCTTTTCGCGAGCGTCTCGAGGATGGCCAGAAGTGGATAGAGATGTCCACCAGTTCCACCGCCAGCTGCAGCGACCTTTATCACTCTCTTTCACTCTCCAGAATCATATTTCCGACTATTCCAAAGCCTATCATGATAGAAAGAAGTGAACTCCCTCCATAGCTTACCAGAGGAAGAGTTACTCCCGTGACTGGAAGAATTCCGGATATGACACCAACGTTCGTCATCACCTGAAGCATTATCAAAATAGCGAAACCGGAGATGAACGTTCTGACTGATGGAACCGTATGCATTTTCGTAGCGACCTTCACAAGGCTGTGAACCAATCCGTAAAATGAGAACAGGACAACTCCCAGTCCTATGAAGCCAAGCTCTTCTCCCACTATAGCTAACACGAAGTCGCTTGTCACCACAGGCACGAAGAGCTTTTCTTCACCGAGAACTAATCCTTTGCCAAGCGTACCACCGTTTCTTATAGCGTTCACTGCTTCAACAACCTGTTCTGAAACGTTCCCTCTCAGATACGATATGAGTCTTTCCATCTGGTAATTTTTCATGAAATGTTCCAGAACACCGGTTTTATACATGGAAATAAAAAGAGAAATTATCACCAGAAAGAAACTCAGCACGTAAATCCCGCGAGTTTCAGCAGCGTAGAGTGTGAGGATAACCATGAAAACAAGAAGCACAAAAGTACTGAAATCGGGTTCTATCAGAACAAGGAAGAGTAGAGGAGAAACAAGAAGAATCGGCTTCAAAAATCCCCTGAAGAATTTTTTCATGAACAGGGAGTTTTTTTCGACGTACCACGCGAGAAACAGAAGAATGTAGATTTTGACCAGTTCGGATGGCTGGAATGAAAAGCTACCAAGATCTATCCACCTGTGTGCACCTCTCTCACTCGAGGGGAGGAACAGCACGACCGTCAGAAGGACAAGGGAGAGGACGTATCCCCCTATGATGATTTGCTTTGAGAAGAGCAATCTGTGGTCCGTGTAGAGGAAGACAACGAAAAAAGCGATGGCCACCGCGAGCTTCATCAAATGGTTCAGCACCACGTGTGCGGTGTCTCTGACCGGTTTCACATAATCCCGAACTATTTCAAAACTGCTGAGAGATATGAACCCCACGCACAGAAGTACGATGACAAAGAACACGAGAGATTTTTCGTTCAAACTTCATCCCCTCCGTGTCGTTTGAAGATCTCTCTGAAGTGTTCACCTCTTTTTGCGTAGTTTTCGTACATGTCAAAGCTCGCTCCTCCCGGGCTGAGAAGAATCACATCACCTTTTTCAGAGACTTCCATTGCTTTTTCAAAGGCTTCTTCCATATTTTCAACGATGCTGTGAGGAATTTTCCCCACAAACGGAGCGAGTTCTTTCGATATCTCTCCGAACATGATGAGATGTTTCAGCTTTGGACTGGCTTTTTCCACGAAGAGAGAGTAATTTTCTTTTTTACCGATTCCACACATTATGAGAACTACCTTGTCGAAGTTGGAGAGCGCACCCAGTACCGCGTGTGTCGACGTGGCTTTCGAGTCGTTGTAAAAATGCCTTCCATCTATTTGACCCAGGTATTCCATTCTGTGCGGGAGCGGTTTGAAATCTCTGAGAAGTTCCAGAAAACTTTCCAGTTCGTTGAACATTTCCATGTAAAGAACGGAAACTGCCAGTACGTTTTCCCTCATCTGATACGGATAGTTTCCAGGAAGTGTGTATCTCTTCCCGCGAACGATCAGTTCCTTTTCTGTAGCAAAGTTTTCATCCGTCCAGAAAGGGATTTTTCTGGATCTCACACCTTCCAGATCTTTCAAGCGCTCTATGTGCTTGTTGTAGACGAACAGATCTCCTTCTGTCTGGAGAAAAACCGGTTTCAACTTTGAATCAACGTATTCTTCGAAAGAGGAGTGCCAATCCAGATGATCTTCGGATATGTTCAGAACGAGGAAATTTGAAAGATACGGTCTTTCGCTCCAGAAAAGCTGGAAACTGCTCATTTCCAGTACGTAATAGTCGTACTCTCCTTCCAGGGCTTCCACAGCCGGTGTACCAAAGTTTCCACCAAGGAAAGATTTGAATCCCCTTTCGGAAAGCACATGATGCATGAGGGCGGTAGCGGTGCTTTTTCCGTCAGTCCCCGTGATGCCCACGACCTTTTTTGGATCTACATTGTCCAAGAAAAACTGAAGTTCTGTGGATAGTTTCGCACCTCTGGAAGAGAGGAGTTCGATCATGCTCGTGTCTGGTTTTATTCCGGGACTCACGTAAACAACATCGCACTCCAGGAGTTTTTCGGTGTGGCCTCCTTCTTCGTATTCCACGGAGTGTTCTTCCAGAAATTTTTTCGTTTCACCGTCCAGAGTTTTTGCTTCGCTCACGAAAAATTTCGCTTCTTGATGCTTCAAAAGATATTTCAGAAGGGACCTGTTGCTCTTTCCAAAACCCAGAAAGCCTATTCTCACGCTATCACCCCGAAGATCTCAAGAACGACAAGAGAAGATATCAGATTGAAAACGGTGAACACTGCCACGATTTTTTCCTCGCTCCATCCGATCAATTCGAAGTGATGGTGCAGAGGAGACATTCTGAATATCCTGCGTTTGAAGATCTTGAAAGATCCCACCTGAAGAATAACGCTCAATGTTTCGATGACGGGGATCAAAAAGAAAAGCACCAGATAGAACTCCGTTTTCGTTAGAACGGAAACAGTTCCCAAAACCCCACCGAGTGTGATAGAACCTGTGTCTCCCATGAAGATCTTTGCGGGTTTCGAATTGAACACTAGAAAGGCAAGAACACCGGCTCCAAGGATCAGCAGAATGTCCTCTGAGACTCCCCTTTCTTTGAGGAAAAACCAGTAAGGGATGCTTCCGCTCACGTATATCCAACCGGCCAGCCCATCCAGTCCGTCCGTCAGGTTCATGGCGTTCGAGCTTCCCACGATGACCAGGAGCGCGAAGAGGTAATACCACTTTCCCATCTCAATCGTGAAGCCAAAGAAATCGACGTTCGTTTCAGGACGTATCAGAAGCAACATAATGAGGGCTGATAGAGTCTGAAGCAGAGCCTTCTGATAAGTTTTCAACCCCGTGGAGTCTTTTCTTACCACACTGAGAAAGTCATCCAGAAAACCGATGAGGAAGAAGAGAAACATGCCGAGCAACACCATCGTAGTTGTCTTCGAAATCATTCCAAACAGAAAACCGGTCAGAACGAACAGAATACCTCCCATGGTGGGGGTACCCTCTTTGTAGCCGTGAAGGTCTGGGCCTTCTTTCCTTATGTACTGCCCGATTCTTCTTCGTCTGAAGAGTTTTATGAGGATCGGATAAAGAAAAAGGTTCAGAAGAAAATTTGCTGCTATCATTTTCTCTCCAGCTCCTTTTCAAACATTTCCAGAACTTTTTCTATTCTCACCGCTCTTGAAGCTTTGAAGAGAACCACATCCCCTTCTGTTACCCTGGAAGCAAGATCTTTCGCTATCTTTTCGGGATCGTCTGACTTCAGAATGATCTTCTTGGACTTGATCCATTCCGCTTCGGGTTCTGACAAGAAAATGTACACCCCATCCAGAACGTTCAATCTCTCTCCGAGCTCTTCGTGAAATTCCTTCGACCTCTCCCCAAGCTCTTTCATTGCTCCAACAACGGCGAATCTCCTTCCAGGAAAGCGAAGAAGCGCCTCTATAGAAGTTTGAAACGCTTCAGGGCTTGCGTTGTACGTATCGTCCACGATCAGCACATCTTTTTTTTCTCTCACATTGAAACGGCCGGGAACTGTTTTCAGGCTGGCAAGATCGAAGATATCCACAGTTTCGCCCAAAGCTCTCATGACACACAGAGAAGCGGCGATGTTCAAGAGTTGCCCTCCGTTCCAGTATCCGGAGAGTTTCACTGTAAAAAGAGAATCAAAAGCTTCGAACTCTGCGATCGTGGAACCCTCATAGTACCACCAATCCTTTAGAACCGAGTCACCGCCTTCTTTGCCGAAGAACAACGTTTTTCTGTAACAAGGTACTTCCCTTCTCAAATCGGGATCGTCAAAGAGTGTTACGGCTGTTGCATTTTCTTTCGAGTGCTTGATGATCTCCATTTTGGTTTCCATGATTCTCTCTCGTGTTCCAAAAAACTCGAGATGGGCGTTTCCAACGTTGAGGAGAACGGCGACATCCGGAGGAGCGATTTTACACAGGTGAGCGATATCACCGGGCCTGCTCGCGGCCATTTCGAGAACCAGGATTTCCTCTCCTTTGTAATCGTTGAGGATGGAGAGTGGCAACCCGTACTCCGTGTTCATGTTTCCCGGTGTTTTGAAAACACTTCTTTTGTTCTTGAGAAGGTTGTACAATATTTCTTTCGTAGTGGTCTTTCCTGACGAACCCGTTATACCGACGACCGTGCCAGAAAAATTTCCGAGCTTTTCTCGGGCCAGTTTTGCAAGTGCGTCAACGGAACTTTCTACGAGAAATATTCTATCGGAATTCACTGTTTTTCTCTCAGCGATAACTGCATAAGCACCATTCTTGAGGGCTTCATCTATAAAATCGTGACCATCGAATCTTTTCCCTTTCACGGCAACGAACACGTCACCTTCTCTCACTTCTTTCGAGTTCAGAACGAAGCGCCTTGTGAGGAGATCTTTCATTGTGCATATTTCCTCCCTTTCAGCTTGTCTCTTATGATCTCTTCCACAACTTCTCTGTCCTGGAACGGTACCTTCTTTTCTTCATCGATTATCTGGTATCTTTCGTGACCTCTTCCCGCTATGACAACAGAATCTCCTCTGTTAGCGATAGTTAGGGCCGTTTCAATGGCTTCCCTTCTGTCAAAGAGCACCAGATACGGTTTGCGTTTATCAATACCCTTTATCAAGTCTTCCATTATCTGTTCCGGGTCTTCTCCTCGTGGGTCATCGGTTGTGAGGATTACAACATCAGCGAGTTTTGAAGCGACCTCAGACATCATGGGACGTTTTCCTCTGTCGCTGTTTCCCCCGGCCCCGAAGACAACTATCACTCTTCCCTGAGAGATCTTTCTGACATTTTTCAAGAGCTTTTCCAGTGCGTCTGGAGAATGGGCGAAGTCGACAACAACGTTGAGCCCAATCTTCTTTGCTCCACGTACTACCTCGAATCTTCCCTCGACCCCCGTGAACGTTTCGAGGGAACTCGCCAGGTCTTTTGGATCGTATCCGAGCTGGTGAAGAGCAGCAATGGCGGCCGCGGCGTTGTAAGCGTTGAAATCACCTATCGCCTTTGTGAAAACCCTCAATAAACCATCGGGAGTTTCCAGAACGAACCGTGTCCCCTCCCAGTTCACCTCTATATTTCCCAGCCTGTAATCGGCGTTTTTCGATGTTCCGAAGGTGATTTTTCTCGATTTTCGATTGAAAGTGTCTGCCAATGATTCGTTCAGAATGGCTATCCCGTCATCTTTCAACAGATCGAAGAGATGAAGCTTTGCTTTCAGATAGTTCTCGAATGTACCGTGAAAGTCGAGGTGATCGCGTGATATGTTGGTGAATATACCCACATCGAATCTGACTCCCTCGACTCTTTTTTGAACCAGTGCGTGAGAAGAAACTTCGAGGGCGAAGAACTTTCCTCCACCTTCCTTGTTCTCTTTCATGGCGGAAAGGATGGTGATCGCATCCGGTGTGGTGATGTCGTCGTAGTAGGAGCTTCCAAGAATTCTCTTCACAGCGGTGGTGAGAACGCTTCCTTTTTCTCCAAGGGAGGTGAGCATGTGGTAGATCATCATGGTTGTTGTGGTTTTGCCGTTTGTTCCTGTGACTCCAAAGGTTAAAACGTCTTTCCAGGGGTCTTCGAAGAAGAGGCTGGCTACCTTTGCCTCAAAATAGCGAGAATCGAAAACCTGAATGTGGGGAAAATCCAGATCTATCTCTTTTTCGACGACAACAGCCACTGCTCCTTTTTCCATCACTTCGGGTATTATCTCGTGGGAATCGAACTTTTCCCCTCTTCTGCA
Source organism: Thermotoga petrophila RKU-1 (assembly GCF_000016785.1). Classification (NCBI taxonomy): domain Bacteria; kingdom Thermotogati; phylum Thermotogota; class Thermotogae; order Thermotogales; family Thermotogaceae; genus Thermotoga; species Thermotoga petrophila. The sequence continues at coordinate 690,281 of NC_009486.1, read as the reverse complement.
GATGAAGAGATCTCCTTTTTTTACCTTAGAAGAGTGGTTGGACACACCTGTTATTTCGAGATCGTAGGGTGCACGAACTTCTAAAATGAGATCCTTTAAATTCGACACGATAGTTGATATATTCATAGTAGAACCACCTCTGAAGGAATTTTAACACTTTATTTAAAGCTTTTCCAGACAGGGGGTAGGAAAAATGATTCTAACTTATCATCTTGAAAAATGGAGAGACAGAGAAATTGTGAAGTTAGAACTGATGGAAGATGAATTCAAGGGAGGATCGACCATAGTTCCCGAAAGATCGCTGGGAGAGCATTACAAGATTTTTGTGGCCGTTCTTGAAGAATATGAGGGGATTCTCAAGGAAGCAAAATCAAGTCAGATTTTTGGTCTCTTCGAGAGACTCGAGGCGCATTTTCCAGAACATCCGAAAGTGCTTTTCTCGTTATCGTGTGCCATGTTAGAACTCTTTTCCAGACGTTATGGAGTAAAGCTCAAGGAAATGTTCGATCTGCCGGACTTCGAGCCAGAAAAGCTTGATTTTCCTTCTGGTGATTTTCTGATCTTCCCCGAAATGATCGGTCACGTTCTCAGGGTGATGGGATTCATGTCTGCCATGAGAAGTTTTGGAGAGAGAGTTTATCTTGTCGTGAGGGAATATCCGGATTCTAACACCAATTTCATTGTAGATTTACTGAAAAAACTTTCGGACGGTTTTATAGAAGAAGAGTGGAGGTGATAGAATTCTTTAGTGAACGAAGGAAGAGAGGTGTTAAGAATGAGGGTGCTTGGATTGATTCTTGCTGGGGGAAAAAGTGATCGTTTGTGGCCTCTGACGAAGGTGAGAGCCAGTGCGGCGGTTCCTGTGTTTGGAAAGTACAGGGCTATAGACTTCACTTTGAGCAACATGGTGAATTCCGGCATCAGGAAAGTGGGTATCCTTACTCAGTACAATCCAAGGAGTTTGATGGACCATCTGGGTTCTGGAAAGGAATGGGACCTCGATCGGAAAAGCGGAGGATTGTTCATTCTCCAGCCCTACGTTGGGCCGAACAGAGAAGTTTGGTACAGGGGAACGGCGGATGCCATCTTCCAGAATATGACCATTCTAAGAAGGGGCGAGGAAGATCACGTTTTGATAGGTTCGGGAGATCACATCTACAAGATGATCTATAGAGATCTTTTCAACTACCATCTAAAAAAGGGAGCGGACATAACTCTCGTAGTTAAAGAACTCGATGAGACGTACAACTTGAGTGAATATGGAATAGTTCAGCTCGACGATGATATGAGAGTGGTGGAGATAGAAGAAAAACCTGCGCATCCAAAAGGGAACATCGCGTTTCTTGGGGTTTACTTCATGAACAAAGAACTGCTCAAGGAACTTCTTTATGCAACAGTTCCCCAGGGGAAGTACGATCTCCTTCTCGACATAGTGATTCCCAACCTTGATAGATTGAAGGTCTACGCTTACAGGTTCGATGGTTACTGGAGAAACGTGAAGAAGGGAATAAAAGAGTATTACAGGATAAACATGGATATATTGAAAAAAGAAGTACGCGATGAGCTCTTCTACAGAAACGGGAAGGTTTATACGAAGCTGAAGGATCTCCCCCCTCCAAAATTCACGACCACGGCTGTTGTTGAGAATTCTTTGATCGCAGATGGGAGCATAGTTTCCGGTACGGTGAGAAATTCTGTCATTTTCAGAAACGTGCGAATAAAAGTTGGGGCAGTAGTGGAGAATTCTATCATCATGGAAAGCACTGTCGTGGAAGAAGGCGCAGTTCTGAGAAACGTGATCCTGGACAAGAACTGTATCGTGAGAGAAGGTCGTGTCATCGAAGGAGACACAGAGTTACCTGTTTTCGAAAAAAGAGCAGTTTTGTGAGGTGAAATCTTATGGGAAATACCGTTGCGATGATACTGGCAGGTGGTCAGGGGACGCGGCTCGGAGTTCTCACGGAAAGAGTAGCGAAGCCTGCTATCCCTTTTGGAGGGAAATACCGTCTGATAGATTTTACTCTGAGCAACTGTGTGAATTCTGGAATCTATAGGGTAGGAGTTTTGACCCAGTACAGACCTCATGTTCTTTCGAAACACATAGGTATCGGAAGACCCTGGGATTTGGACAGGAAAGATGGAGGGGTCGAAATTCTTCCGCCTTACGTGGGTAGGCATGAGTCTGACTGGTACAAAGGAACCGCCAACGCTGTCTATCAGAATCTTGAATTTCTCGAAGAAAACGACGCGGAACTCGTTCTCATTCTCTCGGGAGATCACGTGTACGCTATGAATTACAACGATCTCATAGATTATCATCTGCTCAAAGAGGCGGATGGAACGATAGCCTGCATGGAAGTGCCCATCGAAGAGGCAAGCAGGTTTGGTATCATGATAACGAATGTGGATGGGAAAATAGTAGATTTTGAAGAAAAACCGGCAAAACCCCGATCGAATCTGGCGTCTCTGGGAATCTACGTCTTCAATTATGAATTCCTGAAGAAAGTTCTCATCGAAGACGAAAACGATCCGAACAGTTCTCATGATTTTGGAAAAGACGTGATTCCAAGAATTTTGAGAGAAAATCTCGGTTCTCTCTACGCGTTCAGATTCGATGGATACTGGAGGGACGTTGGTACGCTCAGATCTTACTGGGAAGCCAATCTGGAGCTTGTTCTTCCAGTGCCGCCTTTCAACCTCTACGATCCGAACTGGAGGTTTTTCACCCATACCGAGGAGATGCCACCCGCTTACGTGGCTCCTGGTTCGAAGGTTTCCACCTCTCTCGTGAGTGAAGGAGCAGAGGTGTATGGTAATGTTTTCAACTCTGTTATTTTCCAGGGTGTGAAGATCGGTAGAGGAACGGTGGTGAAGAACTCAGTCATAATGACCAGAGCTGAGATAGGAGAGAACTGCTATCTGGAAAACGTGATAATAGCAGAAAGTGTAAAAATAGGAAACAACGTCAGGATGGGAGTGGGTGAAGACGCTGAGAACAAACTGGATCCAAAGGTGTACTCTGGTCTCCTGACGGTGGTGGGGATGAATTCGGTGATTCCCGACGACATGGTAATAGGAAAGAACTGTGTCATAGGCATTGGTGTAGGACCTGAAGATTTCAAATCGAAAACTCTGGAATCGGGAGATTATGTGATACCCAGGGAGGAGTAGTGAGTGGATCTCTATTTTGTGAAGTTCAGGGTCACATCGAAGCTCACATCCGAGATCGTTCAGGGATATTTCCTCGGCAAACTCAATCAGATCCCTGAGTACGATTTTTTTGTGATGCCGGGTCGGTATGTTCGAAAGTATTCGGTAGATCTGAATCTCGGATTTGAGGAGTTCCTTGAAGATTTTAAAGCAAAAAAAGAACTGGCCTTGAAAGAAGTCTCAGAAGCTTCTGTCATAACGGATGAATTCCTCAATTTCTGGCTGATTCAAACCAGAAAACAGAATCTTAGACTGGTTGGGAGCGAGTTTTTCAGGCTCGTTGAAAGTGGTGATCACGAGGCACTCAAGGTCTTCATGGCCGACCTCTTCAGGGAGTGGTCTGAAAAACTGGAAGTGGAAGCGGTAGGAACCCCGCTGGACTATGAAGATGTTTCTCTTGAAGTGGTGAAAGAACATTTTGAAGAACTTTCGACTGATGAAGTTTTCAAATTGTTTCAGAGAGAAGATTTGAGAAATCTCCCAGAAGTGTTCCCAGTTCTTGATCCTTTGAACGGTGTGACCATAAGAGAGATAGAGGTAGAAGAGAAGATAGATTTTGTTATCCTGAACTACGGAAACGAAGAATTTTCGGAGAAGTTCAAAAGGTTTCTGAAGGAAAAGTTCGGAACGGAAAATGTGGCGAGTCTTCCTGGGAAGATCCTCTCGAAAGAGGTTGTAAAGACCAGAGAAGGAAATCTTTATCTTTTGAAAGTGGAATTTGAAGAAGGGATAATTGGAAAGGCCATAGTATCCCCGAATCTGAAGATAAAACGTGGTGAAAGCAGGGTGAAGATTTCCGATGAAGAGTGGATGGAAAAAATAGGAGAGATGCTCAGGGAGGGGGAAGAATCAAACCAGGAGAAATTGAAACTGAGAAAATCTCCTCAACCCGTTCAGAAAGCGGCGAGTTCAGATTTTCTTCTGGCTTTCGTACTAGCGCTTCTCGTCATGGGAATTCTTCTAATACTCTCTTATCTTCTTTTCAGTTAGGATCTCTTGTCATAGAGGTTCTTTTCGCTCTTTTCATCGTTACAATGGTCTTTTTCACGGTTTGCAGTGTTTCCATTCACGCAAGGAGGATCTTTTTGCTTTACAGAGAAAAAGGAGTGGCCGAGAGAACCGCGGATGGTGTGTTCATGAGGTTGGAAGCAAAACAGCCGATTCCTGAGTTCTTGAACGGCTTCGAGATCAGTGTGGAAGGGAGCAAGGTTCACCTGAGAAACCAAGAAAGAGAATACGAGTTTGAGGTGGAGAAATGATACTCAGAGCATCTTACGGAACGATTCAGAAAGTGAATGGAAAATCGTCTTTAGAAATGGACACCGCTTATTTCATGCTTGGGGAAAGGTGCGTTTACAACTGTCTGTACTGTGCTCAGTCACGCTCTTCCACAAGCCCGTCTCATTTTCTCTCCAGGGTTATCTGGAAAGAGATTCCGGAAGATCTACTCGACGAATTGAACGATTGTTTCAAGAGGATCTGTATCCAAGTCGTTTCTTATGCTGGGTACAGAGAAGACCTCAGATCGATCATTCCGAGGTTTCGAATACCGGTTTCGGTGAGCGTCAGAGCTATCAGTGTGGAGGAGGTTACAGAGTATTTCAAACTGGGAGCCGACAGAGTGGATATCGCTGTGGATGTTCCCAACGAAACTCTCTTTGAAAAAATCAGAGGAGGAAAATACGAGAGACATCTCCATATTCTCGAGAAAGCAGCAGAAATGTTTCCCGGAAAAATCACGACACATGTGATAGTTGGATTGGGTGAAAGTGATAAAGACATTGTTGATTTCACGGTGTGGGCAAAGGAAAGAAACATCGTGGTTTCTCTGTTTGCTTTTACACCAATCAGGGGAACGGCGTTTGAAAACAGAGAAAGACCTTCCCTAGAGCGTTACAGGAAAATCCAGCTGGCAACTTACCTTCTCGAGAAAAACCTGATAAAACCGGAGAATATAATTTTCGACTCAAATGGTAAAATTATTGACGTTGAATGGAACGGCGAGTTTCCAGAAGAGGCTTTAAGAACCCGCGGATGCCCTCACTGCACGCGCCCCTACTACAACGAAAGTCCAAGAGGCCCTATTTACAACGTTCACTGGAGGTGAAAATGTGCTCACTTTTAAGGGAGGGGTTCATCCCCCGGAATTGAAGGAGTGGTCGAAGGATAAACCCATTGAAAGGGCACCTCTACCTCAGAAGGTTTTCGTCTTTCTTTCTAATCACGCGGGAAACCCGGCGAAGCCTGTAGTTTCTCCCGGTGATGAAGTGAAGACCGGTCAGGTCATAGGAGAGCCTGAGGGTTTCATTTCCGCTTATCTTCACTCTCCCGTGACAGGAAAGGTGATCGAGATAAAAAAGATCCTTCATCCAATTCTCGGAAAGCCCATCGAGGCGATCGTTATAGAAAGAACCTCTGACGATGAGTGGGTTCACATGGAAACTGGAGATTTTGAACGTATGTCGAAAGAGGAAATCCTGGAAATCATCAAAAAAGCAGGAATTGTTGGTCTGGGTGGAGCGATGTTTCCCACCCACGTTAAACTCTCACCTCCTCCCGAGAAAAAAGTTGATACCTTGATCATCAACGGGGCAGAGTGTGAACCCGTTCTCACGATAGATCACAGACTCATGCTGGAAAGAGCCGAGGACATCCTCCAGGGAATCCTGATAATGATGAAGGTCCTGGGGGTTCAAAAAGCCGTAGTCGGTGTGGAGAGCAACAAGATGGATGCGTACCACAATTTGAAGAAGGTTTTCAAGGGGTATCCCGTCGATGTTGCTCTTCTCAAGACCAAATATCCGCAGGGTGCAGAAAAGCAGCTCATATACGCGATAACCGGAAGGGTGGTACCGAGGGGAGGCCTTCCAATGGATGTCGGGGTGGTGGTTCAGAACGTCGGTACCTGCGTCGCAGTGAAGGAAGCGGTTGTCGATGGAAAACCGCTCGTGGAAAGAGGTATGACAGTCAGCGGTGATGCCGTGAAAAATCCGAAAAATCTGGTCGTCAGGATAGGGACACCTGTGAAGGATGTTATCGATTACTGTGGTGGAATAGATGAGAACACGGAGCGTGTCATCCTTGGTGGTCCAATGATGGGAATATCCATCACAAATCTGGACATCCCAGTTATGAAAGGAACTTCTGGAATAACAGCGTTTCTTCCTGAGAAACCTCAACCCCAGAAACCCTGTATTAGATGCAGTGAATGTGTTCAGGTGTGTCCGATGAACCTTCAGCCTTATCTTCTCTATCTCCTCTCCACGAAGAAAAAGTATGACGAAGCGGTGGAGAACGGTTTGATGGACTGTATAGAGTGCGGCTCGTGTACCTACACCTGTCCTTCGAAGATAGAACACGTAAGGTACATAAAACTCGCAAAAACAGTGTATCGCGCCACAAGGAGGGGTAGAAGATGAAGCTGATAAGCGCTTACGCTCCACACCTTCGAGAAGAGGATGATGTGAGAAAGATCATGCTGGATGTGCTCATAGCCCTATCACCAGCGGTTATTGGGGCGGCTTATTTCTTCGGATGGTATGCTCTATTTCTCTGTATCGCAGGAGCGGTGATAGGTGAGCTGTTCGATATATTCGTCATGAGATACCTGAGAGGAGTGAAGGATTTCGTCCCGGATGGCAGCGGGGCAGTGACAGGACTGCTTCTGGCGATGAACGTGAGCACAAGGCTTCCTTTCTGGGCTTTTTTGTTGGGACTCGTTTTCGCTCTGGGGATCGGGAAACACGTGTTCGGAGGACTCGGCCAGAACATTTTCAACCCTGCGCTCGTCGGAAGAGCGTTTCTGCTCATTTCTTTTCCCACTTACATGACCACCTGGGTTGTACCCGGGGCAGGATTCTGGAAATCTCCAGCGGATGTGGTAACGGCAGCAACTCCTCTTGCACTTTTCAAGGAACACGGTGTTTTCACACCCTATTGGGATCTGTTCATAGGTAAGGTTGGAGGATCCTTAGGTGAAACGAGTGCACTTCTTCTCATAATTGGTTTCATCTATCTTCTCTTGAGAAAGAGAGTGAAGATATTCATTCCTGTCTCCTATATAGGAACTGTTCTTGTGTTTTCTTCGATAGCTTATTTGATGAATCCAAGGTACGGTGATCCTCTCTTTCACCTCCTCAGTGGTGGTCTCATGCTCGGTGCACTTTTCATGGCCACCGATATGGTGACGAGTCCCATCACCGCGAAGGGACAGGTGATCTTCGGGATTGGATGTGGCGTTCTCACGATGGCTATAAGACTCTTTGGAGCGTATCCTGAAGGCGTTTCATTTTCGATCCTTTTCATGAATGCACTGGTTCCCCTGATAGACAGGTACACCAGACCGCGCATCTTCGGTGAGGTGAAAAAATGAAGGATATCCTGAAGACTGGATTGATTCTGATGGTTTTCACGGCTATTTCTGGACTCTTTCTTGGACTCGTGTATGTGGGAGTCAAAGGAAAGATCCAGGAAGCGGATAACGCAGCTAAGTTGAGCGCCATCAAATTCGTTCTGAAAGATCCCCTCACGGGAGATTATCTGGTGGATGAAAAAGAAATCGAGGAAATCGTCAAAAAAACAGGCATAGAAACGGTTGTTCTGAAAGAGTACAAAGAAGGGGTAGTCCTTGGTCCCTTGTATGAATTCGTGACGAAGGATGGCAGAAACGCATACGTTCTGTCGGGATACGCACCCGGTTTTGGAGGAAACGTGACCGTTGTAGCCTGTTTTATAAAAACGGAAGATGGATTCATGCTCAATTCCGTGAGAGTAATAGATTATTCTCAGGAGACGCCTGGACTCGGCGCAAAGATAGGAGAAGAAAGTATACAGAGGCGTTTCTTTCCAGTTCCACCCGAAGGACTGAAGAACGGCCTGAGGGTCGACAAAGATGCGGGACTTCCGAAGGGTTCTCCTGAGGAGTTGAAAAAGCAGGGTATTGTGAAGGTAAGCGATGTAATGACGGGAGCAACGATCACACCAAGGGCCGTGGTGACCGCTCTGAATCTCATGTACAGGTACCTCGAGGAGGTGTCGAAATGAGCCGCTTGAGAGAATTAACTAAGGGGATCATAAAAGAAAATCCCACTTATGTTCAGGTTCTTGGAATGTGTCCCACACTCGCCGTCACCACGAGTGCCATCAACGGTCTGGGGATGGGGCTTGCTACGACAGCCGTTCTCACCATGTCAAACGTGGTTATTTCACTGATAAGAAAGATCGTTCCTGATAAGATCAGGATTCCCATATTCATCGTTGTTATCGCGTCTTTCGTTACCATGATAGATCTCCTCATGCACGGTTTTGCCTACGATCTGTGGAAGACCCTGGGACTTTTCATTCCTCTCATAGTGGTGAACTGTATCATAATGGGAAGGGCGGAATCGTTCGCTTCCAAGCATGGTGTTCTGGATTCCATGCTCGATGGCCTGGGAGTGGGTCTCGGTTTCACAGGTTCACTGGTTCTTCTTGGAAGCATCAGAGAACTCTTCGGTAACGGTACGATCTTCGGTTACAAAGTGTGGGAGTTGAAGATATTTCTTGAAATTCTTCCACCGGGAGCCTACATAACACTCGGTCTTCTCTCTGCACTCTTCACCTACATCGGCATCAGGAGAAAGAAAAGAGGTGAAGCGAAATGAAGGTGTTTTTGCTCTTCTTTTCTGCCATATTCGTGAACAACTTCGTTCTGGCGAGGTTTCTCGGGATTTGTCCCTTCCTGGGGGTCTCCAAAAGGTTGGAAACGGCAACAGGAATGGGTATAGCCGTTACGTTCGTTATGACGGTTTCTGCTGCCATCAGCTGGTTTCTGGACAAGCTCCTTATCTCCACAGGACTTGAATTTCTGAGAACGATCGTCTTCATACTCGTCATCGCTTCTTTCGTCCAGTTCGTCGAACTGTTTTTGAAGAAAACCAGCCCGGATCTCTACGAAGCGCTTGGTATTTTCCTGCCTCTCATCACCACAAACTGTGCGATCCTCGGTATGGTGCTTTTGAACAGTCTCATGAAGCTCAACTTTGTTGAGGCGGTCTTCCACGCACTGGGATCTGGTCTTGGATTCGCTCTTGCTCTTGTGATATTCGCCGGAATAAGGGAAAAAATGGATCTCTACGATCTGCCGGAGCCTTTCAAAGGCACCGCCATAGCCCTCATCACCGCGGGACTTCTTTCGCTTGCTTTCATGGGATTCCAGGGAATGGTGAAGCTGTGAGGAGGTGAAGGAGTTGGAAGTCATCTACTCGACGCTCTTGCTCGCTGTTCTGGGTTTTGGGTTCGGGGCTTTTCTTGCTTATTCTGCGCAGAAATTCAAGGTGGAAGAAGATCCACGTGTGAAGATGATAACGGAGGTTCTTCCTGGAATAAACTGTGGCGCGTGCGGTTTTGCCGGGTGTGAAGCCTACGCGAAGGCGATCGTGAAGGGTCAGGCGGAAACGAACAGGTGTCTCCCCGGAAGACCTCAGGGTGTCGAAGAGAAGATAAAGAAGATTCTCGAGGAGTACAAGAATGTCTCCTCTTGAGATGGCTCTGCTCGTTCATCGTGGTGAGTTCCATCTTCGGGAACTGGAACCGGAGTTACCTCTCGAAAAATTTCTGAAGAACGCGGATCCAAAAAAGACGAGGAAGTTTCTTGAAAAGTGCGGAAAAGAAGAATTAGAAAGGCAAAAGGAACTGATAAGGAAACACAATGTGAAGCTCGTTTCGTTCTGGGAAGATGACTACCCCCAGCACTTGAGGGAGATCAGGTATCCGCCAGCTGTTCTTTTTGTGAGGGGCAACACGGAACTCTTGAAAGAAAAATGTGTGGGAGTTGTAGGAACAAGGAGACCCACAAGTTATGGAGTGAACGTCACAAAGCGCTTTGTTAAACTGCTGAGCGAATACTTTGTGATCGTTTCCGGCATGGCGTTTGGAATAGATTCCGTTGCACACAAGGAAGCCCTGAGTTCTGGAGGAAAGACGGTGGCGGTTCTCGGCACAGGAGTGGATGTTGTTTATCCGCGATCGAACGAACGACTCTTCCATGAAATTGTGAAAAACGGGTGTGTTGTCAGTGAGTATCCAATGGGAACTCGTGCTCGAAAACATCATTTTCCAGCGAGAAATCGAATCATAGCGGGTCTTTCTGATGCGATCATCGTCACAGAGGCTCCCATCAAAAGCGGTGCACTCATAACGGTGAAGTTTGCTCTGGAAAGCGGTCGTGATGTGTTCGCCGTTCCCGGTGATATAGATAGGAAGACCAGCAAAGGTACGAACTATCTGATAAAGTCGGGTGCCTATCCCCTCACCGACGAGGAAGACCTTGAAACTCATTTTGGAATCAGAAGAATCGCTTCCCCATCGCTCGATGATGACAAAAAGAAGATCTACGATCTGTTGAGAAGTTCGCCAAAAACAGTCGATGAGCTTGTTGAAGAATTGGGGTGGAGCGTTTCGGAGGTCCTCAGGGTGATATCGGAGATGGAACTGATGGGAATGATCTGGTTCGACGGCGGTGCATACAGATTGCTGGGGTGATAACGTGCTGGTTCTCACTAGAAGAGTAGGGGAAAAGATCGTGATTGGTGAGGACATAGTGATTACTGTCCTGAAGATAGAAGGAAATTCTGTTAAAATTGGTATAGAGGCACCAAGGCATGTGAAGATTCTTCGTGAGGAACTCTACGAAGAACTCAAGAGTGAGAACATAAAAGCTTCTGAAGTTTCAAAAGATGACCTGAAGGGGGTTTTAAAAAATGATAAAGGTTACAAAGGACCTGGTACTTCATCTTGAAAATCTGGCAAGGTTAGAACTCTCCGAAGACCAGAGAGAAAGTCTGATGAAAGATTTTCAGGAGATACTCGATTACGTGGAGCTCCTCAACGAAGTCGACGTGGAGGGTGTGGAGCCAATGTACACACCCGTTGAGGACAGCGCCAAACTCAGAAAAGGAGATCCGAGGTTCTTTGAAATGCGGGACCTCATAAAGAAGAACTTCCCGGAAGAAAAAGACGGTCACATAAAAGTCCCCGGAATCCACAGATGATGGACTGGAAGGAAGCGGAAGAACTCGCATGTAAATTTTTGAAGAAAAAAGGTTACAAAATTCTTGAAAGAAACTACAGAACGAAGTACGGTGAGATAGACATAGTGGCGCGCGATGGGAGAGAGATAGTTTTCGTGGAAGTCAAAAGCGGAAGTGGGAAAGTGGATCCTCTTGAAAGAATAGATCTCAAAAAGGTGAGGAACCTGGAACAGACAGCGAGATTTTACATGATTCAGAACAAATTAAAAGGACCAGCGCGGGTTGATTTTGTGAGGGTGACCCCGGAAGGAATAGACCATTTTGAAGGTATCTGGCTGGGGTGAGATGGTGAAGGTTGTTGCCACGAACAAAAAAGCCTACACGGACTACGAGATCCTGGAAACTTACGAAGCGGGAATCGTTCTCACAGGAACGGAAGTGAAATCCCTGAGGAACGGCTCAGTCAATTTCAAGGATTCCTTCTGTAGATTCAAGAACGGGGAGCTTTACCTTTTGAATTTACACATTCCACCCTACAGTCACGGTGGAGTTTACAACCACGATCCTGAAAGGCCGAGGAAACTGCTTCTTCACAAAAGAGAACTGAAGAGACTCATGGGTAAGGTACAGGAAGAGGGAGTAACGATAGTTCCACTGAAGATATACTTCAACGATCGCGGGATTGCAAAAGTGGAGATAGCCGTTGCTCGAGGAAAAAAGAAGTATGACAAGAGAGAAGCGATAAAAAAGAGGGAAATGGAAAGAAAGATCAGGGAGTACATGAAGTATTCGAGATAGTTATGGTATACTCTTGGAGAGAGAAATCAGACTCACGGGAGGGCATGATCATGGCAAAGAGATGTGAAGTGTGCGGAAAAGCTCCTAGATCCGGAAACACCGTTAGTCACTCAGACAAGAAGTCAGGAAGATGGTTCAGACCCAATCTCCAGAAAGTAAGAGTGGTGCTTCCAGATGGAACGATTAAAAGGATGAGAGTCTGTACATCCTGTTTGAAGTCTGGGAAAGTGAAAAAGTACGTTGGACAAGTTTCGGAGGTGTGAGCGGGCTGTTGGCCCGCATTATTTATGGCTGTAATAAGATTCAGGGTCCCTTTCTGGTATAAGTTCATCATGATTCTGCTATGGGTTGTGAGCTTTGACCTCACAATTTTCCTTTTTTATAAACCTCTCCACTTGATTTTGAGGATTTTCTTCCTGATTTTGGATATAATCTTTGGTGTATGGGTGCTCACTCTCTTCAAGAAAGAGATAGTGATCGATGTAGAAAAAAACAGAGTGGTTCTGGAGAGGAAATCTTTTGATTTTTCTTCGATTGAGAGAGTCGAAAGGTACGGGATGTCGATTGTTTTCTATTTGAATGATGGAACACGTCGTGTTTTCTCTCATCCCGTGGAGGATTTTGAACTTTTGAAGAAATTGATTGACGAGAAGGGAAGTGGTTGTTTTGAAGCTCGGTGATTTGATGCCAAGAGATCTGTTAAAACAGGAACTGTTTGTTCAGGATTTGAAGAGTCGTATCAACGACAGCGTTGAAATCATCCTGAAGGTTAGGAGTAAAAAACTCCAGGAGACGAAAGACAGTAAGAAATTCCTGATCATGACGCTGGAAGACAGGACGGGAACCGTCAGGGCTGTAGACTGGTACAATGCTGAGCTCAACGATCAACGCTTGAAAGAAGGGACCGTCGTCAGGGTGAAAGGCAGAGTGGTATTTTTTGAGAACAGAATACAGATAAACGTGGATAACGATTACGGTGCTATAAAGATCCTGAAGAACGACGAGTACGATTACACAAAATTCGTCGCACAGTCGAAGAAAGACCTGGAGGTTTTGAAGAAAAAACTTTTTGTTCTTTTGGATCAAGTAAAAGATCAGCACTACAAAAAACTCTTGAAGGCTTTCTTTGAAGATAAAGAGTTCTCTGAAAAATTCTTCAGATCACCGGCGGGTATGAGAGTTCATCACGCCTACATAGGCGGTCTTCTGGAACACAGTGTCACGGTCGCTGAGATCTGCAGAGAGATCAGCAAATATTACTCTCTCGATAGAGATCTTCTCATAACTGGAGCCCTTCTTCATGATGTTGGGAAGGTGGAAGAGTACAAGATCACAGAATCCGGGATCGAAGTGACCACTGAAGGGGAGTTGAAGGGGCATATAGCGATAGGGGCGGCTATGATCAGCGAAATGGGGAAAAAGTTGTCTATTCCAGAACACAAGATCCTCGAGTTGGAGCACATAATCCTTTCTCACCATGGAGAACTCGAGTGGGGATCACCCGTGGTTCCAAAAACGATAGAGGCTTTAATAGTTCACCACGTTGAGAACTTGGATTCCAAGATAGCTCGATTCATTGAGGTTATTGAAAGTTCCGAAACGGATCAGGGATGGACAGAGTACGATAAGAATCTGGGAAGGAGAATCTTTTTAAGAGGTGAAGTAACTGATGAATAGGAAAGTGAAGAAATACATCGTCGTTGAGTCTCCTGCCAAGGCGAAGACGATCAAGAGTATTCTTGGAAACGAATACGAAGTCTTCGCTTCGATGGGTCATATCATAGATCTTCCCAAAAGTAAATTTGGGATAGATCTGGAAAAGGATTTCGAACCGGAATTCGTGGTAATAAAAGGGAAAGAAAAAGTGGTCGAAAAGCTGAAAGATCTTGCAAAAAAGGGAGAACTGCTCATCGCTTCTGATATGGATAGGGAAGGAGAAGCTATAGCCTGGCACATAGCCAGAGTGACGAACACTCTTGGGAAGAAGAACAGAATTGTGTTCTCTGAGATCACTCCTCGCGTGATAAGAGAAGCCGTTAAAAATCCTCGAGAAATTGACATGAAGAAAGTTCGAGCACAGCTTGCAAGGAGAATTCTGGATAGGATCGTTGGTTATTCTCTGAGTCCGGTACTCTGGAGAAATTTTAAAACCAACCTGAGCGCTGGCAGGGTCCAATCGGCTACACTGAAGCTCGTTTGTGATAGAGAGAGAGAAATCCTCAGGTTTGTACCAAAGAAGTACCACAAGATCACCGTCAAATTCGATGGTCTCACGGCAGAAATAGATGTGAAAGAAAAGAAGTTTTTCGACTCTGAAACGTTGAAAGAGATCAAGAGTATAGACGAACTCGTCGTAGAGGAGAAAGAGGTTTCTTTGAAAAACTTTTCACCTCCAGAACCCTTCAAAACCAGTACCCTCCAGCAGGAGGCGTATTCCAAACTGGGTTTCTCCGTTTCCAAAACCATGATGATCGCCCAGCAGTTGTATGAAGGTGTAGAAACGAAAGATGGGCATATCGCGTTCATAACCTATATGAGAACAGATTCAACGCGTGTATCGGATTACGCGAAAGATGAAGCCAGGAATCTGATAACAGAAGTCTTTGGAGAGGATTATGTTGGTGCGAAAGGAGCAAAGAGAAAAGGCAACACAAAAATACAGGATGCGCACGAAGCGATTCGTCCCACGAACGTTTTCATGACACCCGAGGAAGCGGGGAAATACCTGAATCCTGACCAGAAAAAACTCTACGAGTTGATATGGAAGAGATTTCTCGCTTCTCAGATGAAGCCTTCTCAATACGAAGAAACTCGCTTTGTCCTGAGAACAAAAGACGGAAAGTACAGATTCAAAGGAACGGTGTTGAAAAAGATTTTCGATGGATACGAAAAGGTGTGGACGACGGAAAGAAACACAGGGGAGTTTCCTTTCGAAGAAGGAGAATCTGTGAAACCGGTGGTTGTAGAAATAGAAGAACAGGAAACCAAACCAAAACCAAGGTACACTGAAGGTTCACTCGTGAAGGAAATGGAAAGGCTTGGTATAGGTCGTCCCAGCACCTACGCATCCACGATAAAGCTCCTGTTGAATAGGGGTTACATAAAGAAGATCAGAGGTTATCTCTATCCTACTGTCGTTGGAAGTGTTGTCATGGATTATCTGGAGAAAAAGTACTCCGACGTTGTTAGCGTTTCTTTCACGGCTGAGATGGAGAAGGATCTCGATGAAGTCGAACAGGGCAAGAAGACAGACAAGATCGTCTTGCAAGAGTTTTATCAATCCTTTTCCAGTGTGTTCGATAGGAACGACAGGATTGTGATCGATTTTCCAACGAACCAGAAATGTTCGTGTGGAAAAGAAATGAGACTCTCTTTTGGGAAATACGGCTTCTATTTGAAATGTGAGTGTGGTAGCACCAGAAGCGTGAGAAACGATGAAATTGCAGTCATAGACGATGGAAAAATATTCCTGGGGAGGAAAGACAGTGAGAGTGGCTCTCCTGATGGGAGGAGTATCAAGGGAAAGAGAAATCTCCCTGAGAAGCGGAGAAAGGGTAAAAAAAGCTCTTGAAAAACTTGGGTATGAATACACCGTTTTTGATGTTAAAGAGGATTTTCTCAAAGAAGTGGATCAGTTAAAAAGTTTTGATGTGGTCTTCAATGTTCTCCATGGAACTTTTGGTGAGGATGGAACGCTTCAAGCAATTCTGGATTTTTTGGGAATTAGATACACCGGGTCCGATGCGTTTTCAAGTATGATTTGCTTTGATAAACTAGCAACTTACAGGTTTTTAAAAGACATCGTCGAGATACCTGATTTCATAGAGATCAGGGAATTCATGGAAACTTCTCCCCTCGGGTATCCCTGTGTGGTAAAACCGAGGAGGGAGGGTTCAAGTATAGGAGTGTTCATTTGTGAATCGGATGAAGAGTTTCAACACGCGCTCAAAGAAGATTTACCACGATATGGGAGTGTGATTGTTCAAAAGTACATCCCTGGCAGGGAGATGACCGTGTCTATTTTAGAGACAGAAAAAGGTTTCGAGGTCCTTCCCATTCTTGAGTTGCGACCGAAGCGTCGGTTCTACGACTACGTTGCGAAGTACACGAAAGGTGAAACTGAGTTTATTCTTCCTGCTCCTTTGAATCCTTCGGAAGAACGACTCGTCAAGGAAACAGCCCTCAAAGCATTTGTGGAAGCTGGTTGCAGAGGTTTTGGAAGAGTGGATGGTATTTTCAGCAATGGTAGGTTCTACTTTCTGGAAATCAACACAGTGCCAGGTTTAACAGAAACCAGTGATCTTCCAGCAAGTGCGAAAGCGGGGGGGATCGAGTTCGAGGAACTCGTTGAAATCATCTTAAAAAGCGCCTTTTTGAAGGGAGAGGTGAGAGCATGAAATTTATAGAAAGAATGCTCCCGGAGGAGTCTCCTATTGATCTTCTCATAAATCTTTCCAGAAGAGGCGAATCGGCTGTTGTACTTCTCAAGGATGCTATCGAGGATTACTTCGCCGGAAAATTCGGGGAAGGCCACCTCAATCGTGTGATCTCTCTGGAGCGAGAGTCGGATGAGATCAAGTCAAAGCTGAAGAGGATGTATCTCAAAATGAAGTACACCTACTTCGAGAAAGATGACTTTCTTTACATAGTTCACAAAGCAGATGAGATTCTCGACCTTGTCAGGGATATCGTCATTATGCTCGATATGAACAGGGTTGAAAATGTGCCGGAGAATATCAAAGAGTTGTTCGGGGAACTCGTTGAAAACGTATTGGATACTATCAGAGAAACCACCGAAGTAATCGAACAGCTCCGCGTACTCGCGGAGAGCGATTTTTCACCTTTTGAAAAAGAAAAGGAAGAAAGAGAAATATTTGACGTGTCCATGGAGGAGAGGGAAGTCGACGCAATATCAAGAAATCTTGGTAAAAAACTCTATTCCCTCAAGAACAGTATGAATCCAATAGATCTGATGTTCCTGAGCAAAGTGGCAAGACTTATTTCGAAGATCGCCGATCAGGGCAAAGATATCACAAAGAGGATAAATTCCATCCTTAGATGAGGAGGGAATAACGTGACAATACTTATCGTAGCTGGCATACTTGGTTTCATCATGGCTTTCTCCATAGGAGCCAACGATGTGGCGAATTCCATGGCGACAGCCGTTGGGGCAAAGGCCATAACTGTACGACAGGCAGCAACTATAGCGATGTTTCTCGAGTTTCTTGGGGCAATTATGTTCGGCTCTCATGTCTCCCAAACGATCGTCAAAGGAATAGTGGAAGTGGAGAAAGTTCAACCGGTGGAACTAATGTATGGTTCGCTGTCGGCACTGATTGCAGCTTCACTGTGGATCCTTATAGCGACCAACTGGGGTTATCCTGTTTCCACAACTCATTCCATAGTCGGAGGAATGATTGGATTCGGTCTTGTGGCAGTGGGCGTAGATGGTATAAACTGGAAAACATTCCTATTCATAGTACTTTCCTGGATTGTTTCCCCTGTTTTCGGCGGTTTGATCTCTTTTGTGGTATTCAAGCTGATCTCTCTCTCAGTGTTCCACACAAAAAATCCGAAGAAATCTTCCACTATAGCTATCCCGTTTTTCATATCCCTCGCGGTTTTCACAATGACATCTCTTTTTGTAAAAAAGACGCTCAAACAGTCTCTCAGTGAATCCCTTATTCTTGGTATCATTTTTTCCATTGTAACATTTTTTGGAATTCACTTCACTGTGAGAAAACTGGTGAACAAAACAAAGAATGTGTACGATGCGGTTGAGAACGTGTTCAAACGCGCTCAGATTCTCACTTCCTGCTACGTTTCTTTCTCCCATGGGGCCAACGACGTCGCCAATGCTGCGGGTCCTGTAGCAGCGGTCATGATCGTTGCGTCAACGGGTGTTGTTCCAAAAACCGTGGAGATACCGTTTCTGGCACTTCTTCTTGGAGGAATTGGGATCTCATTGGGAGTGTTCTTCTTTGGGCAAAAAGTGATGGAAACGGTGGGGGAGAAAATAACGACGCTCACAAATTCCAGAGGATTCACCGTGGATTTTTCCACAGCAACGACTGTTTTGCTTGCTTCGTCACTTGGTCTTCCTGTCTCCACGACACACGTTGTGGTGGGAGCTGTCACGGGTGTTGGCTTCGCCAGAGGACTCGAAATGGTGAACGTTGGTGTGTTGAAAAACATCGTTATATCCTGGCTTCTCATAGTACCAACGGTGGCAGCGACTTCTGCAGCTGTTTACTGGGGTTTGAAGCTGATATTAAAATTCTAATGGGGGTGTGATGATGAAAATAACCGTTACGACTCTTGAATTGAGAGACAAAATAACCATTGCTTCAAAAGCACTTGCTAAAAAATCTGTGAAACCCATTCTTGCCGGATTCCTTTTCGAAGTGAAAGATGGAAATTTCTACATCTGTACGACCGACCTTGAAACGGGAGTCAAAGCAACCGTGAACGCCGCTGAAATCTCCGGTGAAGCACGTTTCGTGGTACCGGGAGACATCATCCAAAAGTTGGTCAAAGTTCTTCCGGATGAAATCACAGAACTTTCTTTAGAGGGTGATGTTCTTGTTATAAGTTCTGGAAGCACCGTTTTCAGAATTACCACCATGCCCGCGGATGAATTTCCTGAGATAACACCGGCTGAATCTGGAATAACTTTCGAGGTCGATATTTCGCTCCTCGAAGAGATGGTTGAAAAGGTCATCTTCGCTGCCGCCAAAGATGAATTTATGCGAAATCTGAACGGAGTCTTCTGGGAACTCCACAAGAATCTTCTCAGGCTGGTTGCCAGTGATGGGTTTAGACTCGCACTTGCAGAGGAACAGATAGAGAATGAGGAAGAGACGAGTTTCTTGCTCTCTTTGAAGAGCATGAAAGAAGTTCAAAATGTGCTGGACAACACAACGGAGCCGACTATAACGGTGAGATACGATGGAAGGAGGGTTTCCCTGACGACAAACGACGTGGAAACGGTGATGAGAGTAGTCGACGCTGAATTCCCCGATTACAAAAGAGTAATCCCCGAAACTTTCAAAACAAAAGTGGTGGTTTCCAGAAAGGACCTTATGGAATCGTTGAAAAGAGTGATGGTAATCGCCAGCAAGGGAAGCGAATCTGTGAAGTTCGAAATAGAAGAAAACGTCATGAGGCTCGTGAGCAAAAGTCCAGATTATGGAGAAGTGATCGATGAAGTTGAAGTTCAGAAAGAGGGGGAAGACCTCGTGATCGCTTTCAACCCGAAGTTCATCGAGGATGTTTTGAAGCACATTGAGACTGAAGAAATAGAAATGAACTTCGTGGATTCCACCAGCCCCTGTCAGATCAATCCACTCGACATTTCTGGATACCTCTACATAGTAATGCCCATCAGATTGGCGTGAGGTGGTTGATTTGAGACCTGAGGACGATCGTGTCTACGATGTGATCGTTGTGGGAGCTGGTCATGCAGGAATAGAGGCGGCTCTTGCGGCCGCGCGGATGGGTTTCAGGGTACTTGTTCTCGCGGTTAATCCAGACACCGTAGGATGGGCCCCGTGCAATCCCGCCATAGGTGGTCCGGCAAAGGGTGTTGTGGTTCGCGAAATAGACGCTCTTGGTGGAGAGATGGCCAAAACCACCGACGAGACGATGATAAACATACGAATGCTGAACGTGAGTAAAGGACCCGCTGTGAGGGCTTTAAGGGCTCAGATAGACAAGATCTTGTACAGCAGAACGATGAAAAGAAAGCTGGAAACGAATCCGAACATAGTACTAAGGCATGGCATCGTTGAAAAGATTCTGACGGAGAAAGGAAAGGTTAAAGGGGTTGTAGACAATTACGGGATAGACTACCTGGGAAAGGCTGTGATTGTGACAACAGGGACTTTTCTGAGAGGAAAGATATTCATCGGTCGTTCCACGTTTCCAGCAGGTCGGATGGGAGAGTTTCCGGCGACAAAACTCACGGAGAGTCTCATAGAACTGGGATTCGAGGTTGGTAGATTCAAGACAGGAACGCCGGCTCGTGTGTTGAAACGCTCTATAAACTTTTCTGTCATGGAAAGGCAAGACACTTCGGATGAACCCCTTGCTTTTTCCTTCTTTGACGAACCGAGAGTGCTTCCGAAGGATTACCCCTGCTGGCTGACCAGAACGAACCCGGAGACCCACAGTATAATAAGACAGTATCTGGAATTTTCGCCCCTGTATGGAACGGTCAAACTCATAGAAGGAGTAGGACCAAGGTACTGTCCTTCCATAGAGGACAAGGTTGTCAAATTCAAAGACAAAGAATCGCATCAGGTCTTCGTGGAACCGGAAGGAAGAGACACAGAAGAGTACTACCTGAACGGTTTGAGTACGAGTCTTCCCTATGAAGCACAAATAAAGATGATAAGAAGTGTGAAAGGGTTGGAAAACGCTATCATCACTCGTCCTGCCTATGCGATAGAATACGACTATATAGATCCCAGACAGCTCTATCCCACGCTTGAATCCAAACTTGTGGAGAATCTCTACTTCGCAGGTCAGGTGAATGGGACGAGCGGATACGAGGAAGCGGCTGG
Organism: Thermotoga petrophila RKU-1; assembly: GCF_000016785.1. Classification (NCBI taxonomy): domain Bacteria; kingdom Thermotogati; phylum Thermotogota; class Thermotogae; order Thermotogales; family Thermotogaceae; genus Thermotoga; species Thermotoga petrophila. The sequence continues at coordinate 669,700 of NC_009486.1, read as the reverse complement.
GCAGGGTATAATCGCCGGTATAAACGCTGCTCTCAAACTCCGTGGAGAGTCTCCCCTCATTTTGAAGAGATCCGAGGCTTACATTGGTGTTCTGATAGACGACCTGGTAACAAGGGGAGTGGATGAACCGTATCGACTTCTCACTTCGAGGGCCGAGTATCGTCTCCTTCTCCGACACGACAACGCTCATCTGCGACTGGCAAAGTACGGTTATCGAGTGGGACTGATTCCCAAGTGGTTTTACGAAAAGGTACTGAGTCTTGAACGTAGAATAAACGAAGAGATCGAACGTTTGAAGAAGGTCGCTGTGAAACCTTCTGACAGGATCAACGATCTTTTAACTTCTCTGGGAACCAGTCCTCTCAAAGAGTCGGTCTCTCTATATCATCTTTTGAAACGTCCTCAGTTGAGTTACAGTACGCTGAAGTTTCTGGATCCAAACCCCATGGATGATCCAGAAGTCGTGGAGCAGGTGGAAATAAACGTGAAATACGAGGGATACATCCAGAAGATGTTTGAAGAGGTCGCTGTCTTTGAAAAGTATGAAAATTACGAGGTACCGTACGATTTAGATTACGACGCGGTTCCAAATCTCTCCACAGAAGCGAAGGATAAATTGAAGAAGATCAGGCCAAGATCCATCGGTCAGGCTATGAGAATCCCGGGAATAAACCCTTCCGATATTTCGAACCTCATAATCTACCTGGACAAGAAGAAACAATGAGACTGGACAGGTATCTTTCGAACAGTGGTGTGGGAACAAGAAAAGAAGTGAAAAAACTGATAAAACAGGGCAGGGTGACCGTTAACGGGAGAGTGGTGCTCGATCCTGGTCATTCTGTGTCGGAGAACGATGTTGTTGTACTCGATGGTGAGACGGTGAACTTTCACAGAAAGGTTTACATTCTCTTCCACAAGCCTTCAGGATACGTGACCAGCACGAAAGATCCCCATTCGGAAACCATCATGGAATTTCTTCCCCCATTGAAAGGAATTTTCCCCGTTGGAAGGCTCGATAAAGATGCCGAAGGTCTCCTGATAATAACTAGCGATGGTGATTTCGCTCATCGTGTGATTTCGCCGAAATGGTCTGTAGAAAAAGAGTACATTGTGAAGGTAGAAGGAGAAGTCACAGAAGACAAGATAGAAAAGTTGAAAAATGGTGTGACTTTAAGGGACGGTTTTTTCGCAAAAGCGAAGTGTGTGGAGAAGCTGTCGAACGACACGTTGAAGATAGTTATAACGGAGGGTAAATATCATCAGATCAAACGGATGACGGTTGCTGTGGGTCTAAGAACAGTGCATTTGAAGAGAACTAGAATTGGCAGACTCGTTCTACCCGAGGACATGAAACCTGGAGAGTACAGATTCTTGAGTGAAGAGGAGGTGAAGAAGGTTTTTGAAAGAGAAGATCAGAAAGAAGATACTCCTCGCTCCTGAAGAACCTGGTGTTTACATCTTCAAGAACAAAGGTGTTCCCATCTACATAGGAAAAGCAAAGAGATTGTCCAGTAGATTGAGGAGTTACCTCAATCCCCAGACGGAGAAAGTGTTCAGAATTGTCGAAGAGGCCGACGAACTGGAAACGATCGTTGTGATGAACGAAAGGGAAGCGTTCATACTCGAGGCGAATCTCATAAAGAAGTACAGGCCAAAGTACAACGTTCGTCTCAAAGACACGAATTTCTATCCTTACATCAGGATATCCGATGACGAAATACCGTACGTTGAAATCGTGAAGAGAAAACTGAGGGATGGAACGTACTTCGGCCCCTACACCAGTGTTCAATTCGTCAGAAATCTGCTGGAAATACTCCAAAAAATAATGGGATTCAGAACCTGTAAATCTGATTTGAAAAGAATAAAGAGGCCCTGTTTTCTTTATCACCTCGGTAGGTGCACCGGCCCGTGCATTGGAAATATAGAATCGCATGGAGAAGCGGTAAGAAGGCTGAAAGAGTTCCTCTCGGGGAACATGGAAGAAGTCTTCGATTATCTGAAAGAAAAGATGGAAACTCACAGCAGAATGCTCGATTTCGAGAACGCTGCAAAGTACAGGGATCTTCTTTTGAATCTGTCGAATGTTCTGGAATCTCAGGGAGTGGTTTTTGAAGAAAGTATCAGCTGTGATGTTCTGGTCCACGCACACGATCTGTTCGTGGTTCTGAGAGTCAGAAATGGTTACCTGGTAGGGAAGATCTCCTTTGAAATGGAAGGGGGAAATGTGGAAGATTTCATCAGAGAATACTACGTATCCGGGAGAGGTGATATCCCGAAAACTCTCATTCTGGAGAGTGATCTGGATGAAATGGATTACTCGTCTCTCGGTTTTGAGTATGTAGGACCGCCGCGTTCCACCACAGAAGAAGATCTCCTTGAGAAAGCAAAGAAGAACCTGGAAAACGAGTTAAAAATGAGAGGATTGAGAAAGGAAGCGCTCGAAGAATTGATGAAGCTCCTGAACATGAAGGATTTTCCGTACAGGATAGAAGGGATCGATATTTCTCATCTTCAAGGAAAATACACCGTGGCTTCTCTGGTGGTGTTCGAAGATGGATTTCCCAAAAAGAGCGATTACAGACGTTACAAGATCGAACAGGATCATCCAGATGATTACGAATCGATAAGAACAGTCGTGAAAAGAAGATATTCGAAACACCCGCTTCCAAATCTTCTGTTCGTGGATGGAGGAATAGGGCAGGTGAACGCCGCTGTCGAAGCGTTAAAGGAAATAGGAAAGGACTGTCCCGTGGTTGGACTCGCGAAGAAGGAAGAGACCGTTGTCTTTGAGAACAGAGAAATAAAACTTCCACACGATCACCCGGTTTTAAGACTCCTCGTTCAGATAAGAGACGAAACACACAGATTCGCTGTGAGTTACCACAGAAAGCGGAGGGAGAAAGAATCACTCAGGTCTGTTCTTGACAGTGTGCCCGGAATAGGTCCCATTAGAAAGAAAAAGCTCATTGAATACTTTGGTTCTCTGGAGAATATTCGTTCTGCCTCTCTGGAAGAAATAGCAAGGGTCATTGGTAGTGCTGAGATAGCGAAAAGAATCCTGGATGTTTTGTAAATTTTCTGTAACCAATTCTAAATTTTATCTTATATTTCGAAATTCCGCTTTTTATGGGGATTTTAGAACTTTCAGGCTTCGAAGTGCTTTTGTAAAGGGACTTGCAACACCCCACTGTAAAATGGTATATTTACAAGCAGTGAGAAGGATGCTTTACAACCCTAGAAAGGAGGGGGTTTCATGAACAAAAAGGAACTCATCGACAGGGTGGCGAAGAAAGCAGGTGCGAAGAAGAAGGATGTAAGAGTGATTCTCGACACCATTCTTGAAACGATCTCAGAAGCTCTCGCAAAAGGGGAAAAGGTTCAGATCGTTGGGTTCGGAAGCTTTGAGGTGAGAAAGGCTGCTGCAAGAAAAGGCGTGAATCCTCAGACAAGAAAACCCATCACCATTCCCGAAAGAAAGGTTCCGAAGTTCAAACCCGGAAAAGCTCTCAAAGAGAAGGTCAAGTGATAGGGGAAGGGGAACCCCTTCCCCTTATTCATTTTCCAACGCAGAAATTGGAGAATATGGTATCAAGCAGGTCCTCCCTGAAACTCCTTCCCGTCACTTCATCGAGAAGACTGAGAGCTCTTTCCAGATCTATAGAAGCCATATCAACCGGCATTCCTTCCTTCAAAGACTTTATAGCGTCTTCCAGATGTCCTTTAACGTTTTCAAGCAACTGCTTTTGTCGAAGGTTCGTTATAAGGGAATCAGAACCTCTTTCAAAGATCTCCTGAGTTTCTCTGTAGATGGCTTCCTCCAGTTTTTCAAGTCCTTCTCCTTTCAGGGCAGATATCTTCACCATGTGTCTGTCTGTTCCGAGTTTGTTTTTTATCTCCTCTTCATTTATCTTCTCCACCACATCCACTTTGTTTATCACCACAAGATAGCGTTTGTTCTTTATCCTTTCGAGGATTTTTCTGTCTTCTTCGTCAAGCGGTGAAGAAGCGTCGAGCACAAACAGTACTATGTCGGCTTTCTCTATTTCCTGAAGAGTTCTCTCTATCCCCAGTCTCTCGACCAGATCGTTCGTTTCCGATCTCACACCAGCTGTGTCGACTATCCTGAAAAGTATTCCTCTTATGACGATTTCCTCACTGATAACATCCCTTGTTGTTCCAGGTATATCTGTGACGATCGCTCTGTCCTCGTTCAAAAGTCGATTCAGAAGAGTGGATTTTCCCACGTTGGGCTTTCCCACGATAACCATCCTGAAGCCTCTGTTGAGAAGAATGCCTGCATCTGCTTTTTTCAGTTCTTTAGTGAGCTTTTCTTTTATTCGCTCCAGCCTGGTTACCACTTCACCTGTGTTTGTTTCTATCTCGTCTGGATAATCGAGCTCTACCCGTATCTCAGCAAGAACTTCTATGAGTTCTCTTCTCAAGCTCTCAACAAAGTCCTTCAATCCTCCCTTGAGGTTTCTCAGGGAGAGTTTCAAACTGGTTTCGCTTTTTGCCTCTATGAGATCTCTCACAGCCTCTGCCGAAGTGAGATCCATTTTTCCGTTCAAAAAAGCTCGTTTTGTGAACTCGCCAGGTTCAGCCATCCGCGCTCCAGATTTCAAGAAGAGATCCAGCAGCTTCTTCACCACGAGTGGTCCTCCGTGGCACATCACCTCTACCATGTCCTCTCCTGTGTAACTCTTCGGCGATTTGTAGAAAATGACTACCACTTCATCCACATCTTCTCCGTTTTCGTGGATCCAGCCGTGGATTGCCTTTCTTGGAACGATTTCCGATCGTGTTCGAAGGTGTTTCTGAACGATTTTCCAGCTATCTGGACCGCTCAACCTGAGAATCGCGATTGCTCCTTTTCCGGGAGGGGTAGCTACAGCGACAATGGTGTCCACAATCTCATCTCCCGAGAGATTTCAGTATTTTTACCGCTTCGGAAGCGTTCCTTGCGTAATAGTCCGCTCCTAGCTCCTTTGCAAGTTTTTCGTTCAGGGAAGCACCACCCACTATGACGGGGATTTTCAGGTTCTTTTCTTTGAGCTTTTCCACAACTTCCTTTATTCTTCCGACGGTGGTTGTCATCATTGCAGACAGACCGAGTGCAACGGGTCTTTCTTTTTCCACGGTTTCCAATATTTTCGATGTTTCCACGTCCTTTCCAAGGTCCACCACGCGGTACCCGCTGCTTCTGATGACAGACGCCACTATGTTCTTTCCTATGTCATGCACATCACCCTTGACTGTTGCAATGACGAACGTTTCACCCTGACTGTCTGACGGAAGCATCGATGTCAGTTTGTCGAACGCGGGTTTCACCGTTTGAGCGGCGAGGATGAGTTGCGGAAGAAAGATTTTTCCCTTATCGTAGAGTTCTCCAATACGCTCCATCGCCGGCCTCAATTGTTCTTCTATTATGGAAAGAGGATCTTTTTCCTTCAGAAAATCCTCCACGAGCCTCTCGAGTTCCGACCGGTTCCCGGAGAGTATGATTTCAACCAGTTTTTCTTCCTTCACTTCAGCTCTGGGAAGTTCCTTCTTCTCTAATATCACAAGTGTAGCGTTCAAGGTCTTCATTAGTATTTCGTCGAGGGGATTCATGATGGCAGAGCTCAGGCCTTTAGATATTCCAAGAACGAGAAAAGCGGTGTTGTAATAACTTCTGTCAGGAAGTCCGAAAGACAGATTGGAAAGACCAACAGTCGTGTTGAAACCCCTGTTTGAAATGAATTCTATGGTCTTCAGTACTTCTACCGGTTTTCCTTCTGCACCGAGAGGCAGAACTCCTGGATCGAAGATCACTCTGTCTGAGAAATTGTGTCTCTCCAGGATTTTCAGAGCCTTTTCGAAGTACTCTTTTCTCTCTTCGAAGCTTTTTGGAACGTCTTTTCCCATCAAAAGTACGATGAGTGTTCCACCGTATTTCTTCAACAGGTTTATTTTCTTTTCGAGTTCTTCTTCATCCACCTTGGACGAGTTGAAAAGGGGTCTTCCCGGGTAGGTTCTGAGCGCTTTCTCTGTGAGGTCAACGCTTTGGATGTCCAAGGAGAGAGGAACGTTCGAAACATACGGAAGTGCCTGAACGATCTTTTCCACGTATCGTACGTCTATCTGGGATTCTATCCCGAAGTTCACATCGAGCACTTCCGCACCTTTTTCCACCTGTGTCTTTGCTTCGTTGATCACGATTTCTTCGTTTCCTTTCTGCATCTCCGCCCATAGCTTCTTTCTACCTGCCGGGTTTATCCTCTCTCCTATGACAACAAAGTGATCGAACGTCACGAGTTTTGAAGGAGAAGAAACAGCAAATATTCTCTTTTTCTTTCTTTTAAGAGGCTTTCTATTTCCAAGAACTTTTCTGAAGAGCTTCACGTGTTCAGGGGTGGTTCCGCAACAGCCTCCGAATATGTTCACACCGAGTTCGTAATAGGAATCTATATGAACGGCAAAGTCATGTGGTTTCAAAGGATACACGGTTTTCCCGTTTTCCACGATGGGCTTTCCCGCGTTCGGTTCAACTACGAGAAACTTGTCTGTGTACTGGGACAGTTCCTGAAAAATGGGAAGGATCTCTTCGGGCCCGAGTGAACAGTTTATACCGAGGGCATCGACATCCAGTTCATCGAACGTGATGGCGAAGTTTGCGGGATCTGTCCCTGTGAGACTTCTTCCCTTCTCATCGAATGTCATGTGGGCAATCAGGAAAACATCACGGGAGACTTCCCTTGCCGCGAGCACAGCGGCTTTCAACTCTAGAATGTCCGAGAACGTCTCAAAGATGATTCCATCCACACCTTCCTCGACCATTATCTTCACGGTTTCTCTGAAGTTCTCGTAGAATTCCTCGAACAAAGTGTTTCCGAGTGGATAGGGAAGTTCTCCCGTCGGTCCGATATCTCCAAAAACAAGCTTTTCTCCAGCTGCTCTTCTTGCGATTCTCACAGCGTTTCTCACAATAGGATCCAGTTTGTCCTCCAGGCCGTGTTTTCTCAGTTTCATCCTTGTGGCACCGAACGTGTTCGTCAGAATGACATCCGATCCACTCTCTATGTAACTTCTATGAACCTTCAGCACCACGTCGGGTGCTTTTATATTCAGCTCTTCGGGAAGGTCATCGTATCCGTACTTCATGAACTCCGTTCCGTAGGCTCCATCCAAAAGCAACACTCTCTCTGAAAGCAATTTTGAAACCTCACGTCTGTTTCTCATTCTTCTCCCTCCAGCCTACGAATGCTGTGATGGTTTTTCTGGGAACGAGCACATAGGAGTCTTCTATCACATTGACGTCCACTTCATCTTTGAAAATTTCGACGATCTTCTTGTTCAAGGAAAGTGGAAGATCACCGTAACCAGGTGAAATTCTGAAACTTCCCTCCAGGTTGGATCTTTTCATTCTGAGCTCCGCATCCACCTTTCTCAAAGCGTACTCCACCATCTCTGAAGCGATTCCATCGATGAAGAACGCGAGAAGATCCTCTCCTTTTCTAAAGTATTCCTCTATCTTTTTGTCCACCTTTTTTCCGAGGGTCGCAAGAAAAACTGTGATGATCTTACTCCCAGAAAGGTGTTTCGTTGCAAGTTCACCCGTGAGTTCCATGTTGTCGAAAGAGAGAGAACCGTCCACCTCGAAATCTCGCCACAGAACCACAGGTTTCGCCACATCGTGAAGCTCTTCATACGCCCTTTTCACCATTTTCCTGAATTCTTCGGGTATCTCTTCTGCTCTTCCAAAACCGAGTTTTGACTTCAAAACGTTGTTTGGAATCTTTATATCTTTTGGGTCTATTTCAACTTTTGGCAATTTCTACCACCTTCCTGATTTTTTCGAGATCTTTCACTATGGCCACTATGTAGAAACCATCCAGTACATCTTTTGTCTCTTCAACGAATCTGAGCACACTTTCAAAGCTTTTTTCTTTCAGGTAATCGTCTCCCTTCTCCGCGGAATTCACTATCTCATCGGGTATTTCTATTCCAGGAACGTTCGAGAAGTAGCTCATCTGTTTTGCGTTTTCAAAGAAAACTATAGAAGCGAGAATTTTCGTGTTCAGTTCTTCCTTGATCTTTTTTGCCACCTCGCTGTTGAAAAGCGGCTGGGTGACAAGGAAATCAACGCCGGCTTCAATCTTCTGTTTGGCCCTTTCTACGTCTTCATCGCTGAAGGGATTCAGCGCACCACCGACGAAGAAATCTGTTTTTCCATAGATCTTGTTTCCGGCAAGATCTGTTCCTTCGTTCATGAGCTTTGTGAGTCTTATGAGGTCTAAGATATCTATATCGTTAACGGAGGTCGTTTCAGGGTAATCACCGTGGGAAGGATTGTCTCCGGACAGAAGGAGCAGATTCTTCACTCCGAGGGCATGACAGCCCAGAAGGTCAGATTGTATTCTTATCATATTCCTTGTGTTCCTCGTAAAGTGCATGAGAACATCTTTTCCGCTTTCCACAAGAAGGTGGGAAGCAGCCCAGGGAGCCATTCTCACTCTTCCCATCGGCATGTCGGTCACCGTGAACGCGTCGATGCCAGTCTTCCAGGCTTCTTCGGTGAACTCCATGAATTTATCCAGATTTGTGCCTCTTGGTGTCAACACTTCCAGAACAACGCATTTTCCTGTCTCGAGAGATTTTCTCAACGTGCTACCTCCTTTCCTGTGTTATCATAAGTTTTGGTGAAGAAAAAAGAAGGAGGTTCTGAACATGAAGAAAGGGATAATTTTTATCCTGCTGATTCTCACGGCCCTCTCTTTTTCACAAATATTAAACTATGTACCGGAGAATTTCAAGGTGATTCGATATGTGAAGGATTTATCAGAGTTCTACTCCGAGGTCAAAAGCCTTTCTACCGGCCGTTTCCTGACAGAGAGCCTCGGTCTTGAGATGATGATACAGGGTGTTCTGGAGTCCCAGCTTATCAGCAGGGATATAGAGCCTTCCGACTTCTACGATCTCCTCTCTCACGAATTTCTCTTTGTACAGCTCGACAGCGAAGACACTTGCTTCGTTCTGGGACCGTCTGAAAAGACAAAGAAACTGAAAGACAGCATAAAGTCTCTCGTGGTTGATCTGCTGGGAATGGAAGATGTGGTCGTTGCTGAAAAAGATGGGTATCTCTTCTTGGGAACAGCTAAAGCAGTGAACGCTTCTTTGAAGGGTGGGGGAAAGATTCCCGATACTCTGAAAACCGCAGATTTCTTTGGCTACGGTTTGCTGCAAGGTGAGAAGTATTCCTTCACCGTTGTGAGCACAAAAGAATCCGCGGGTGATCATCTCTCGATAAAGGTGGAAATCATACCAATGGATGATACTTCCAGAAACTTCCTCGAAAAAGTTGGACAGCCGAGGAAAGTCCCATCCGATTACTACATGTTCGGAGAATTGACGGTGATTTTTAACACGGAGAATTACGATGGATTGTTAGACGTTCTCTCCAGCGCAGGATTTTCCATGGAAAGCGGGAATCTGCCTGTTCAACTTCCCGAATCGGACATTGAGAAAGTTGTCAAAAATCTCTTTGAAGAACTCGAGCCTCCAATGTTTTTGAGTGCGAATGTATCTTCGGCAGTTATGGACCTGATAGCCGGATCCACTCCTACCAGTATCGAAGTTGTTGCAAAAGCTATGCTGAAATCTCCTGATGCCGTGGAAAATGCTCTAAAAACCGCGGGAGTTCAGTACAGGAAGGAAGGCAGGTGTTTTGTTCTGGAAAATGGATTATCGATTTGCACAGAGGGAGACACAGTCGTTCTGAAAAGCGATCAGTTCTCTCCCAGAAATCTCGATATCACGCCTGCAAAGAACGACGTTTTCTTCCTCTTCCTCGATATGAGGACTGTCATGGAATCGCTTGTGGGAGAGGGTGAGGAGGCTTACATCTTTGCGAGGGGCTTCTACAAAGATGGGAAGATGGTTTTCTATGTTAACGTGAAATGATACCGAAGTTAATCGTGCGGTTTTGATTTTATAATAAATTCTTGGATACGAAAGGAAAAGGAGGGAGTCAGAAGATGGCAAAGAAATACGTGTACTTCTTCGCAAACGGTAAGGCAGAAGGCCGAGCGGACATGAAAGATATCCTCGGTGGAAAAGGTGCCAACCTCGCAGAGATGACCAACCTTGGAATTCCTGTTCCTCCCGGATTCACCATTTCTGCGGAAGTTTGTAAGTACTACTACGACCACGGAAGAACTTATCCAGAAGAACTGAAAGAACAGGTTGAAGAGGCAATGAGGAGACTCGAGGAGGTTACCGGGAAAAAGTTCGGTGACCCCAACAATCCACTCCTTGTCTCCGTCAGATCTGGTGCAGCCATTTCAATGCCTGGAATGATGGACACCGTTCTCAATCTTGGTCTCAACGATGAGACAGTGAAAGGTCTTGCAAAACTGACTAACAACGAAAGGTTTGCCTACGACGCTTACAGAAGATTCCTTCAGATGTTCGGTGATGTGGTTCTGAAGATACCTCACGAGAAATTCGAAAAGGCACTCGAAGAACTCAAGAAGGAAAAAGGTGTGAAGCTCGACACCGAACTGGATGCAGAAGACCTCAAAAAACTCGTTGAAAGATACAAACAGATCTACAAGGAAGAAGGAAAAGAATTTCCGCAGGATCCCTGGAAACAGCTCTGGCTTGCGATCGATGCGGTGTTCGGTAGCTGGATGAACGAGAGAGCTATCAAGTACAGAGAAATTCACGGAATCAAAGAGGGAGATCTCCTCGGTACGGCCGTGAACATCGTCGCGATGGTCTTTGGAAACATGGGAGAAGACTCCGGAACGGGTGTCGCTTTCACAAGAGACCCGAACACTGGAGAGAAGAAACCTTATGGAGAGTTCCTGCCCAACGCCCAGGGTGAGGACGTTGTTGCGGGTATCAGAACCCCCCTCAAACTTGAAGAGTTGAAGAACAGAATGCCGGAGGTCTACAATCAGCTCCTTGAAATAATGGAAAGACTCGAAAAACACTACAGAGACATGCAGGACATCGAGTTCACCATCGAAAAAGGGAAACTCTACCTGCTTCAGACAAGAAGTGGAAAGAGAACATCTCAGGCAGCTATCAGGATCGCCGTTGACATGGTCCACGAAGGACTCATCACCAAAGAGGAAGCTATTCTCAGAGTGAGACCTGAAGACGTCGAACAGGTGCTTCATCCTGTGTTCGATCCAAAAGAAAAGGCCCAGGCAAAAGTCATCGCGAAAGGGCTTCCTGCGTCTCCAGGTGCTGCAACGGGTAAGGTCGTTTTCAACGCCAAGAAAGCCGAAGAACTTGGTAAAGCAGGTGAACAGGTTATTCTTGTGAGACCTGAAACCAGCCCCGAAGACGTCGGAGGAATGGCCGTTGCACAGGGAATTCTGACCTCCAGAGGAGGAATGACCTCTCACGCTGCCGTTGTCGCGAGAGGAATGGGTAAGCCAGCAGTCGTCGGAGCAGAATCCATAGAAGTCCATCCTGAGGAAGGCTACTTCAAAGTGGGAGACGTCGTTGTAAAAGAAGGAGAATGGATCTCAATCGATGGAACGACCGGTGAGGTTCTCCTTGGAAAAGTGACAACAATAAAACCACAGGGTCTTGAAGGACCAGTCGCAGAACTTCTGCAGTGGGCCGATGAGATCAGAAGACTCGGTGTGAGAACCAACGCAGATATACCGAGAGACGCGGAAATTGCGAGAAAATTCGGTGCTGAAGGAATTGGGCTCTGCAGAACAGAACACATGTTCTTCGAAAAGGATAGAATACCCAAGGTTAGAAGGATGATCCTCGCAAAGACAAAAGAAGAAAGAGAAAAGGCTCTGGATGAACTTCTGCCACTTCAGAAAGAGGACTTCAAAGGATTGTTCAGGGTGATGAAAGGACTTCCTGTCACCATAAGGCTCATAGATCCTCCTCTTCACGAATTCCTGCCGCAAGAAGATGAACAGATCAAGGAAGTTGCCGAACAGATGGGAGTCTCCTTTGAGGAACTCAAGAACGTCGTGGAGAATCTCAGAGAACTCAACCCGATGCTCGGACACAGAGGTTGTAGGCTCACCATCACCTATCCTGAGATCGCTGTGATGCAGACCAAAGCAATAATTGGAGCGGCCATCGAACTCAAGAAAGAGGAAGGAATAGATGTGATACCTGAAATCATGATTCCTCTTGTGGGACACGTTAACGAACTCAGGTACCTGAAGAAGATCATCAAGGAAACGGCCGACGCTCTCATAAAAGAAGCTGGTGTCGAGCTCACTTACAAGATCGGAACCATGATCGAAGTTCCAAGGGCTGCTGTCACCGCCCATCAGATAGCGGAAGAAGCTGAATTCTTCAGCTTCGGTACCAACGACCTCACACAGATGACCTTCGGATTCAGCCGAGACGACGTTGGAAAGTTCCTGCCTGAGTACCTTGAAAAGGGCATCCTCGAACACGATCCGTTCAAGACGCTGGACTACGACGGTGTTGGAGAACTGGTGAGGATGGGTAAAGAGAAAGGAAGAAGCACAAGACCCGATCTCAAAGTTGGCGTCTGTGGAGAACACGGTGGAGATCCGAGATCCATACTGTTCTTCGACAAGATCGGACTCGACTACGTTTCCTGTTCGCCGTACAGAGTACCCGTTGCCAGACTTGCAGCAGCTCAGGCAGCTCTCAAAAACAAGAAATAATTGAAGGCCGGGCTTGTCCCGGCCTTTACATTGAAGGAGGTGTGACAATGCCTTATGTAAAGAGCACAAAAGAAATTCTGGAAAAAGCCAGCAAAGAGAGATACGCTGTTGGTGCGTTCAATTTCAACAACATGGAATTCCTTCAGGCGATTCTTGAAGCCGCTGAGGAAGAAAAAGCACCGGTCATCGTCGCCACATCGGAAGGGGCAATAAAGTACATAGGAAAAGGCGATATAGAGGCAGGAGCAAAACTTGCCGTTGAAATGGTGAGAACTTACGCTGAGAAACTTTCGGTTCCTGTCGCACTCCACCTGGACCACGGAAGGGACTTTAAAATCATCATGGCCGCCATAAAAGCGGGTTACTCTTCGGTGATGATCGACGCTTCACATCTTCCCTTCGAGGAAAACCTCAGAGAGACGAAGAGAATCGTGGAGATAGCTCACGCGGTTGGTATAAGTGTAGAAGCGGAACTCGGAAAACTCAAGGGAATAGAGGACAACGTGGTGGAAAAAGAGTCCGTACTTGTCGATCCAGAGGAAGCAAAGGTATTTGTGAAGGAAACAGAAGTGGATTTCTTAGCTCCAGCCATTGGAACCAGTCATGGTGCGTTCAAGTTCAAAGGGGAAGCACAGCTCGACTTTGAACGACTGAAGAAAGTGAAGGAATACACCCAGATACCACTCGTTCTTCACGGAGCTTCCATGGTTCCACAGGATGTAGTGAAACTGGCGAACGAATACGGTGCCGAGCTTTCCGGCGCGAAAGGTGTTCCTGAAGACATGTTGAAGAAAGCTATAGAACTTGGTATCAACAAGATAAACACGGACACCGACCTGAGAATTACCTTCGTTGCGTATCTCAGGAAGGTTCTCTCAGAAGACAAGTCTCAGATAGATCCCAGAAAGATTTTTGGGCCTGTCTTCGAACAAGTGAAAGAAATCGTCAAAGAGAGAATCAGAATATTCGGATCTAGCGGAAAGGCGTGAGGTGAAGAGAGAATGAAAGTACTGGTGATAAACTCGGGAAGTTCCTCAATAAAGTACCAGCTCATCGAGATGGACGGTGAGAAAGTTCTTTGTAAGGGTATCGCAGAAAGAATCGGCATTGAAGGCAGCAGGCTCGTTCACAGAGTGAACGACGAAAAGTATGTGATAGAAAGAGAACTTCCGGATCACGAGGAAGCATTGAAACTCATATTGAACACATTGGTCGATGAAAAACTTGGAGTCATAAAAGATCTAAAGGAGATCGATGCCGTTGGTCACAGGGTGGTTCACGGTGGTGAAAGATTCAAAGAATCGGTGCTTGTGGACGAGGAAGTGCTCAAAGCGATCGAAGAGGTTTCACCTCTTGCACCGCTTCACAACCCTGCGAATCTCATGGGAATAAAAGCTGCCATGAAGCTCCTTCCAGGAGTACCAAATGTGGTTGTTTTCGACACAGCTTTCCACCAGACGATTCCTCAGAAAGCATATCTTTACGCTATACCGTACGAATACTACGAGAAGCACAGAATCAGACGCTACGGTTTTCACGGTACAAGTCACAGGTACGTTTCGAAAAGAGCGGCGGAGATCCTTGGTAAAAAGCTGGAAGAACTCAAGATCATCACCTGTCACATAGGAAACGGAGCTTCAGTAGCCGCTGTGAAATATGGAAAGTGCGTCGATACCTCCATGGGATTCACACCGCTTGAAGGACTCGTTATGGGTACAAGGTCCGGTGATTTGGATCCGGCAATTCCCTTCTTCATCATGGAAAAAGAAGGTATATCCCCCCAGGAGATGTACGATATACTTAACAAAAAGAGTGGTGTCTACGGACTTTCAAAGGGCTTCAGCTCCGACATGAGGGACATCGAAGAGGCTGCCTTGAAAGGAGACGAATGGTGCAAGCTCATCCTCGACATCTACCACTACAGGATCGCCAAATACATAGGCGCGTACGCTGCTGCGATGAACGGTGTTGATGCCATAGTCTTCACAGCCGGTGTTGGAGAAAACTCTCCAATCACAAGGGAAGATGTGTGTTCTTACCTGGAATTTCTCGGAGTGAAGCTTGACAAACAGAAGAACGAAGAAACAATAAGAGGAAAGGAAGGCATAATCTCCACTCTCGATTCCCGTGTGAAAGTACTGGTTGTTCCAACAAACGAGGAGCTCATGATAGCGAGGGATACGAAAGAAATAGTCGAGAAGATTGGCAGGTAAAGGAGAGGTGATTTGCAATCCTTCCAAAATACAGAATAATTGAAAAATTTCTGATCGATGAAATAAAATCTGGAAAGTACAAACACGGAGACAAACTCCCCACCGAGAAAGAGTTAATGGAAAGATTCAACGCCAGTCGGGAAACGGTGAGAAAGGCCCTTGAAAGACTGGTAGTTAAAAACCTGGTCATCAGAAAGCCAGGACTTGGAACGTTTGTGAACATAGAAAAGAAAAACAAGGTCGTTGGCATTCTTGTCCAGCAGATCACAAGTTACATATTTCCATATATAGCACTCGGCGCCGAAGAGGTTCTGTTTGCAAACGGGTACAAGATGCTTCTTGGAAACGCTTCTGAGGACCCTCACAAAGAGAGACAGATCATAAACGAATGGCTGGAAGTTGGTGTGGATGGTCTAATAATAGACCCTGTCTACAGTGCCACCAAACGCTCCAACAGAGATTTGATAGGAGAAATAGCAAAAAGAGGCACGAAGGTAGTTTTGGTACACACCAACTGGGACATAGAGGGTGTGGGAAGTGTTGTTCTCGACGACTGGTACGGAGGAGAAAAAGCAGCGGAGATATTTTATCAGTACGGACACAGGAATGTGGCTGTGTTGTATAAAACAATACACCTTCCCAGTGTTGTGAGAGCCCAGGCCTTTCTGAAACGAGGGAGAGAACTCGGTTTTGAAAAAATCCACGAGAAATCTTTTCACGTTTCAGAATTCACAGGTATCGTTATGCAAAGTGCCTTTGAACTCCTATCTTTGCCGAAAGATCAGCGTCCAACCGCAGTTTTCTGCTACAACGATGCAACGGCCCTTCAGTTTTTCCTTGCAGCAAAAAGAATGGGTTTGAGTATACCAGAAGACGTTTCTGTCATAGGTTTCGACGATGCTCCCATAGGTGATTTCAGAGAGATTCTGACCACTTTCGAACATCCCAAAGAAGAAGTTGGAAAGAAGGCAGTTGAGATCCTTTTGAAGATGATCGATGGTGAAAAGCCCGAGAAATATGTTTTCAAACCAAAACTCATCATGAGAGAGTCGGTGACGTATCCAAAAAAATGAGGGGCCTTCGCCCCTCTTTCATCTTTTTAAAAGCCCCCAGTAGAGTTCGTTCCATCTCAGTTCTTTTTTGAAGTCCTCGAGATCCAAATTCTCATCGATGACGACGTATTCGATTTCCAATGCCTCCGCCCAGTCGATGAGGTATTCCACGTCAATGGCTGTTGAAAAGGCAGTGTGGTGTGATCCTCCAGCGAGTATCCATGCAGTAGTGGCCCTCTTGAAATCAGGCAGCGGTTTCCAAAGGACCCTGGCTGTTGGGAGTTTTGGCATCTTCCTCTCTATGGGAACGGATAAAACCTTGTTCACAACGAGTCTGAACCTGTTACCCATGTCAACGATCGATGCGTTAACGGCTGGTCCTTCCTGACCGTCGAAGACAAGACGGGCAGGATCTGCTTTCCCGCCGATGCTGAGAGGGTGAACCTCTATTCGTGGTTTTTCCTTTGCTATCGTTGGACATACCTCGAGCATGTGAGCCCCTAAAACGAGTTCGTTTCCGGGAGTGAGGTGGTAAGTGTAGTCTTCCATAAAGGAAGTTCCGCCGGGAAGACCCGTTCCCATTACCTTGATGGCTCTAACCAATCCCGCTGCTTTCCAGTCACCTTCTGCACCAAAACCGTATCCTTCCTCCATGAGTCTCTGGACCGCGAGCCCGGGAAGCTGTGGAAGATCGTGCAGGTCCTCGAACGTGGTGGTGAAGGCAATAGCGTTCTTTTCTTTCAAAAATTCTCTCAGAGCAATTTCTATTTTCGCCTGCTCTCTTATTGCCTTGAGACTGTATTCATCCTCTGGCATGATGTATTTTTCTCTGTATTCTGTGAGAAGTTCCTCTACCTCGTTGTCCGGAACGGCTTTCACTCTCTCTGCAAGTTCTCCAACTCCCCATGTGTTTATGGACCAGCCGAGTTTTATCTGGGCTTCTACCTTGTCACCTTCGGTGCTGGCGACTTCTCTCATGTTGTCGCCGAACCTGACTATCTGTCCCGTTCTTCCATCCTGTATCGCACAGGCCACTCTCATCCACTTTGCGATCTTTTCTCTGACTTCTTTCTCTTCCCAGTGTCCCACCACAACTTTCCTTGGAAGTCTCATCCTTGCATGTATGAACCCATGCTCTCTGTCTCCGTGTGCAGACTGGTTCAGGTTCATGTAATCCATATCGATCGTATCCCATGGAATCTCTCTGTTGTACTGCGTGTGAAGGTGAAGCAGGGGTTTTTTGTTTATAGAGAGTCCCCGTATCCACATCTTCGATGGGGAAAAAGTGTGCATCCAAACGATAACCCCTGCGCATTTGGGGTCTGCGTTTGCTTTCTCAAAGATTTCTGTGATTTCAGAAGAACTCTTCAAAACCGGCTTCAGAACGATCTTTGAAGGGAAGATGGGGTCATCGTTCAGTGAATCCACGATCTTACTTGCCTGTTGTTCCACCTTTTTCAGGGTTTCCAGACCGTAAAGATACTGACTTCCGACGAGAAACCAGAACTCGTACTGCTTGAGATCTATCATTCTCCGACCTCCTTTCTCATGGTTTCATCCTTTTAGTATAACATAAAAGTACGTACCTTTATACGTATCATGTTCGCTTTTGCGGATATTTATGTTAACTAATTGACTATAGGATAATTCTTTGTTGACAGATATGATATACTACCATCGGTACGTACCGTTATCCACTATTTTTAGGCAGGGGGGATTTGTATGAAGAGATTTTTACTGTTGATCTTTCTCATCATCACCTCGTTGATCTTCTCGGTTAAAATCTCCGTTCTCTGTTCTCCAGACAACGCGGACGCCCTGAAGTGGCTTGCCCAGGAGTTCATGAAACAGAATCCCGAAATTCAGGTTGAGATCGTACCTCTTTCGTGGGAAGTGTTGTATCCAAAACTACTGCAGGATCTCAGATCTCAGGCTGGATCGTTCGATGCTTTCACTTACGATGTGATGACCACTGGAGCCGTCTCTTTCGGACTGGTTGACCTTGGAGAGTTCATGAAACAACATCCAGAACTTGTTCCTATGATTTGAACGATTTTATCCCACAGGTTCTGGAAGAATCTGGAAAATGGCAAGGGAAACTCATAGGCCTTCCGTTCTACAACAACACAATGCTCTTCTATTACAGAAAAGATCTCTTTGAAGATCCAAAGATAAAACAAGCGTTCAAGGAAAAATACGGTAGAGAACTCACCCTCCCGACCACCTGGGAAGAAGTTGTAGAAATAGCGGAATTCTTCACCAAAAAATACAACAAGAGCTCTCCAACAGACTACGGAATCGCCCTCATGTTCCCGAGAACCCACACACTCTTCTACATGTATCTGCTGTTTTTCGGTGAGTACAGGAACGCACCACTCGGTATCATGAGGCACGGAACTGCGGATCTTGAATTCGGTGAGTATTTCACAGCGGATCACAAACCAGCCTTCAACAGCGAAGAAGGATTGAAAGCACTTGAAATGATGAAAAAACTCATGCCTTACAGTCCAGATCCACTCGGTTCTGATTACGGTGAAACGATTGAGTACTTCAACCAGGGACTCGTTGCTATGGTACCTCAATGGACGGGACCGTATCTGATCTTCAAGAACACACTCGGGGAAGACAAAGTTGGAATCATACCTATGCCCGGTCGGTCTGTGAGCGGTCAATGGGCACTTGGCATCAACAAGTTCATACCTGAAGACAAGAAGCTCGCTGCGTTCAAATTCATCATTTTCGCCACCAGCAAATGGGCTGACAAGAACAAATTCCTGAGATTCGCGGTTGCACCGGCGAGGATATCGACACTCAAGGATCCAGAAGTGAGAGCGGCCGATCCCAGAGTACCAGCCCTCGAAGTGACTTACGTTACACAGACCCACAGACCAAGAATACCGGAGGAACCAAGACTCGAAGACATCACCGTTGAGACCTTCTCCAAGATCCTCTCCGAAGAACTCCCGCTCTCCATGGAAACCCTGAACGATCTCGCAAAGAAGTGGGAAGAGATTCTTGGAAAATAAGGAGGTGAAGAGGGGGCACTCGCCCCCTTTCCATATGAAGAGAAGAATCGTTCCCTGGCTGATGGTCCTTCCTGTTCTCGCTCTTTTTCTTGCCATGACGATATATCCATTTGGTTTCATGATCTGGGCTTCTTTCAGGGATTACGATCTTTCAAAGAGTGCGGAGACTCACTTCATAGGTCTCTCGAATTACTTTCAAATTTTCAGAGATTCAACTGCTATTGAATCTATGAAATTCACAGCAAAGCTCCTTTCGATAGCAGTCCCTATTGAACTTGTCCTCGGTGTTCTCATCGCTTTTCTGATAAGGGGCGTCAGGGGAGAAAAAATAATCAGATCTTCCCTCCTCATTCCCATGATGATTCCACCGGCAGTTTCCGGGGTTGCCTGGAAGATGTTGTACAACTTTGCCTTTGGACCGGTGAACTGGTTCCTGTCACTATTCGGTGTCTCCAAAATTTCTTGGCTTGGAGATCCATTCTATGCACAACTGGGAATCATTATCATAGACGTCTGGCAGTGGACTCCTTTCATCTTTCTCATGATATACGCAGGTCTTCAGTCGATACCTCAGGATCTCATCGACGCGGCCCGGGTGGATGGAGCCGACTGGGGAAGAGTCTTTCTGCACGTGGAGTTTCCTCTTCTAAGACCTCTGATTCTGGTCGCTCTTGTTTTGAGAATCATAGACTGTCTGAAGACCTTTGATATCGTCTTCATGACAACCTGGGGTGGCCCAGGTTCCGCGACCCACACCTACAGTTTCTACATCTACAAGGTGGGTATTTCCTTTGGATGGAACATCGGTTACGCCTCTGCGTTGAGCGTTCTGCTATTGATTGTGGCAATGATCCTCGTGAATATGGTGTTCAGACTCGTGAGAATGAGACAACAACTGGGGTTTGGGGGTGAAGAGTGATGAAAAAAATCCTGACCATCGTGAGATACATTCTGATCGCCGTTTGTTTGATATTTTTTCTTTTTCCCGTTTACTGGCTTGTGATCACGGCTTTCAAGCCTTCAAACGAGTGGTTCACCATGCCTCCTAGATTCTTTCCGACAAGACCCACCCTTTCCAACTTCTTTGGAACAAAGGAGACAGAAGTTTTCGGCGGAACAACCGGTTCTATTGAAAACATCTTTCCGTACTTGAGAAACAGTATAGTGGTTGGTGTCTCTGTAGCACTCATAGGAACGGTGATCAGTGCCCTCGCTGCCTACGCTATAGCCCGCTACAGGGTAGGAGGTCCGTTCTTGGCGGAGTGGATCATCTCCATCAGAATGCTCCCACCTATTGTGTCAGCTGTTCCCCTGTACGTGATATTCACGAAACTGAGACTCATCAACACCTGGTGGGCTCTCATTCTGTCACATCTTGTTATAGTCGTGCCTCTTGGAGTCTGGCTCCTTATCAGCTTTTTCAGAGAGATTCCAAGGGAGATAGATGAAGCGGCCTATGTAGATGGAGCTACTCCCTTTCAAACGTTCTTCTACGTGATTCTTCCACTCAGTGCCCCAGGACTCGCAGCGGTTGCAGTACTTTCTCTCATTCAAAGCTGGGGAGAGTTCCTTCTGGCTCTTGTTTTAACGAACGATGCACGTGCTCAAACGTTACCCATTTTCCTTGGGAGATACATCACTGGCTGGAGAGTTGCCTGGGGACCACTTTCCGCGGCCGGTATAGTCACCTTGCTTCCCGTTGTGATTTTCGCTCTTGTTGCCCAGAGATATCTAATCAGAGGTCTCACCTTCGGCGCGGTGAAGGGATAGTTTGTGAAAGCGTGAAAAAAACTTCTTGATTTAACAAAGGTGGGCAGTGTAGAATTCACGTAAAGGATAATATACGTACCTAAATGTATAAAATTGTATGATTAGGGAGGAATATCGCTTATGTCCAGAATCGTAGAAGTTTCCAAAAGCCCTTATGCAAAGCTCAAAACGATACCTGTCGGTTCTGTGAAGGTAGATGGATTCATGGGTAAATACATTGAAACTCTCGTCAACGTGACTCTTCCCACACAGTACGATCTTCTGGAAAGCACGGGAAGGCTCGACAACTTCAGAATCGCTGCTGGAAAGATGGAAGGATCTTACAAAACATTTTTTCCGTTCGACGACACAGACGTGTACAAATGGACTGAGGCAGTGTCCTTCGCTTTAGCGAACAGGAAACTTCCGGAGCTGGAGAAGATCCTTGACAGCGTGATAGAAGAGGTGAAAGCTGCTCAGGATGAAGACGGTTACCTTGGAACCTATCTTTCTGGAGAGAGAAAAAAAGAGCGATGGACGAACCTTGCGTGGAATCATGAGTTGTACAACGCAGGTCATTTGATTCAGGCTGCCGTTGCGCACAGAAGAGTGACAGGAAAGAACTTCCTCTTTGAAGTGGCAAAAAGATTCGCAGATCACATTTGCAACACTTTCGGTCCTGGAAAAAAAGAAGGGGCACCGGGGCATCCTGAAGTGGAAATGGCACTTGTAGAGCTCTACAGAGAAACAGGAGACAGAAAATATTTGGACCTTGCAAGGTACTTCATTTACGCACGTGGAAAAGGGCTTGCCAGCGTCCCAAGAAATCCTGGACCAGAGTACTTCATCGATCACAAACCTTTTGTGGAGCTAGAAGAGATCACAGGCCATGCGGTGAGAGCTCTGTATCTCTGCTCTGGTGCTACCGATCTTTATCTTGAAACAGGTGATGAAAAGATCTGGCAGGCCCTCAACAGACTCTGGGAGAATTTTGTGACGAAGAAGATGTACATCACAGGAGGAGCGGGCTCCAGGCACGACTGGGAATCCTTCGGAGAAGAGTACGAGCTTTCAAACAGAAGATCTTACGCTGAGTCCTGTGCTTCAATAGCGAATTTCATGTGGAACTTCAGGATGCTTCTTGCAACAGGTGAGGGAAAATTTGCAGATGTGATGGAACAGGTTCTGTACAACGGACTTCTCTCCGGTATATCCCTCGATGGGAAGCACTACTTTTACTTCAATCCACTTGAAGACCTCGGAAGAACAAGAAGGCAGAAATGGTTCGACTGTGCGTGTTGCCCACCAAACCTTGCCAGGTTCATAGCTTCTTTCCCGGGATACATGTACACTACATCGGACGATGGTGTACAGGTTCATCTGTACGAGAAAAGCACATCGAAGCTGAATTTCAAGAACTCAGTTGTGGAGATAGAACAGGAAACGGACTATCCATGGAGTGGGGAAGTGACCTTCACCGTTGAAACGGACATTGAAGAACCGTTCTCCATATCTCTCAGGATTCCTTCCTGGGCAGATGATTTTGTTCTCAGGGTGGACGGAAAAACGGTGACAGCAAATCCGCAGAACGGCTATGTGAAATTGAGCCAGAGCTGGAAAGGAAAACACACGGTGGAACTCTCACTTCCTATGAAAGTGGAGTTCATCGAAGCACATCCCTTCGTGAGAGACAACCTTGAAAAGGTTGCAGTGAGAAGAGGCCCCGTTGTCTACTGTATAGAACAAGCAGATAACCCGGATTTTCATGTTTGGACACTGGTTCTGAATTCGGAGAACCTGAAAGAAGAAAAAGGGAAGATACTGGACAGAGAGGCCGTTTTCCTCAAAGGGACTGGAAGAGCATTGGACGTTTCTGAGTGGGAGGGGAAACTGTACAGGAGGCTGACTGAAGCCAGGAAAAAGACAGTAGAGTTCACTCTCGTTCCTTATCACATGTGGGCTAACAGAGAACCGGGTCCTATGGCGGTGTGGTTGAAGAAATGAAAAAGAGCCCCAGCAGGGGCTCTTTTATCTTTTCTGGAAAAGTTCCTTTACCTCTTCCGCTGTCAATGGCCGATCGTAGATTCTCAATTCGTCTATCATTCCTTTGAAAGGTGGATCCCAGAAATTTACACCCAGTGAGAATACTCCACCAGGTCCCACAGAGAACACGTCTGGTACCAGTCCATTGGGATCAGGTTGTCCGTTGATCTGTACTTTCAGAGGCACTTCCTTTCCGTCTACGAACATGTGTGCTTTTCCTTTGTCTACGACTATTACAACGTGATACCACCTGTCTTTTTCTAGATTGAATGGAGGAATTCCATCGAACCAGATATTTTTCCTGTCATCTCTGGCCCACAGAAGGGTTCCATTGTTCCAGCCATACGGCACAAAACTCAACCAGTGGAAGTAGTTTTCTTCGTCTATATAACATCCAAAGAATGTAGTGGTATGTTGTGTGAAATCTTCGATTTTGAGCCAGAAAGAAACAGAATAGTCGTAATCGGTTATGAGATCATCCCCCAGAACAACGCCCTTTTTTCCATCGAAGACCAAAGCTTGTCCTACCACTCCTTCACCAAACTTGGGATTTCCAAGTGCCGGAACATTTATCCTATTTCCAACGAGATACCCTTCTTCGAAATTTCCTGTTTTGTCTTTTAAATCTCCATCGAACGGATAGTATGCTACCAGTCCTTCATTGATATCCTCTGATACAGCGATCACAGATGAAAGTACCAGGATAGCGATAAAAAGATATTTCCTCACGATGATCACCTCTTTCCATAGAGTACCTCAATCTCCGCTTTCGAAAGGGATCTGTCGTAAATTCTCAGATCATCAACTACTCCATTGAACGCGGGATCCCACCAGTTGACACCTACTGTGAATATTCCACCGGGTTTCTTCCTAAAGACGTCGGGAACTTTTCCTGTCATATCTTCAACACCGTTTATCTGTATCTTCGAAAGAACATATTTACCGTTCACATAAATTCTCGCTCTTCCGTTGTTTACAACGGCAACGACATGGTACCAGGTACCGGGTTTGAAAGAAACGTTGAGGATTCCATCGTACCAGTAGCCATTGAAGGACCACAGAAGGAAGGATCCACCAGCCACCGCTGAATGGTAAGGAGGAATACTGATCCAGCTGTTCGGATCGTAAGCACCAAAGAACACCGGTGTGAACGGGGTAATATTCCCTTCCCATTTCACCCAGAACGAGACAGTGTAGTCGTAGTCTTTTATGAGATCATCCGGAAGCTGTATGCCCTTTGTACCATCGAGGTAGACTGCTTGTCCAGAAACACCTTCTACGAATTTTACCGTTCCATCCGCTGCTTCTTTTCCTATTTTGTCTCCTATTACCCTGCCCGATCCGAATTTCCCTGTTTTGTCAGCAAGATCGCCGTCAAAAGGAAACCACGCTATGAGTGTTTCGTCTCTGTCTGGATCGAACGATTCCGTCGTCTCTTCTCTAAAACACTGAACTGCGAGGGTCAACAGAACGGTGGAGGCTACAAGGATCACCAGCGGTAATTTTTTCATCTAATCACCTCCTTATCATTCACCGTAACCGAGATTGTAAAGCGTCAGTATTTCGGATCTGCTGAGGGCCCTGTCGAAGATGAAGAGTTCGTCGATCATCCCCTGGAAGGGAGTGTCCCAGTAGTTAACACCAACCGCAATGGTAGAGGTGGCATCTGTAAAGATATCAGGTAGTGGGAGATTTTCTAGTGATGATAGGGAGACCGTGGCACCGTTCACATAAGCTCTTGGATCTCCATCGTCAACAACGATGGCTACGTGGTACCATGTGTTCGAACTCAGCACTGTGTCCATTTCATAAGTAGACCACTGCTCACCAGAGAGTGACCATATAGCCGGTTCTCCTGGGTTTCTCCACCACGGTTTCGGTACCATGTAACTTATCCACCCTGCTTCAGAGGAACCGAACACTGTCGGGGTGTGATCTGTAAAGGCGTGTATGTTCACCCAGAATGCGATTGTGTAATCGTAGTCGTTTACAATATCGTCAGGTAACACCACCCCACTGGTTCCATCAAAGACAGCGGCTTCTCCTTTTTTTCCTTCAGCGTACGTGATGGTTCCCCCTGGTGTGCCGATTGTGGATCCGCAAGTGATAGCAGTGGTTGTGGCGCCTTTCACAATACCTTCCAGAGTCCCGTCAAATGGGAAATAAGCCAGAAGAGACTCATCAGTGAGAGGATTAAAGCTCACCGGTTGCTGAATTAGTGCGCAGGCTCCCAGTAGTATGAGGAGTCCCAGGGTTACAATCCAGAAGGACTTCTTCATGAGAAACACCCCCTAGCTACTCAGAAGTTTTTATACCCCACACTGAAACTCCCTTCTGTGATAGAGCGGAAAACACTGTCACCCACTTTTTCTCGGAATAGTGCCACTGTTTCAAGGTCACTCCTTTGTAGATCTCTCCTTCGAGTTTCAGAGTTATATAATGTCCCTTCTTCTCCCATTCACCAGTCTGAGCTCCAGTGACAGTTCCGTCCGGATTCAGAGCGATTCTCACGGGTTTCCTTATCTCGTTCGTCATTTCCTTATCATGTATTAATAGTTGATATTCCCCTGCTATCTCTTGAAAAGATAGATCTTCAATGGTCTCACCGGCATATGGGAAAGGAGCCATGACGAACCATCCGTCTTCGTTGAGGAAGAGCTGATGGACCCTGAGCTGGTACGTCTCTCCTCTGCCGGGGAACCTCGTGTGGAAGAAGATGAAGTACTTCCCAGTTTTTGGATCGTAATAGGCAGAGTTGTGCCCCGGAGATACGTATCCGAACACTCGGAAGTCTATGGTGTTTCCTTCGCTCAGGGTGAAGTTACCCACCAGTTTCACACCGAAAGGTGCTATGTAAGGATCGTTGCCTTCCAGGAACGACGGGCCGTAACAATCTATCATGTTTCGACCTTCTGCGTCATAATAAGGACCGTCGGGGTTTTTGGACCTTGCAACCCTGATGTTGTATCCTCCCCTGTAGTCGAGCCCTCCAAAGCTCAGAAAGAGATAGTAATAATCTGTATCAGGACTGTAGAGGATAAAGGGACCTTCGATCCTGCTGTGATTTCCTCCTGTGAGTTTCTTTCCGTACCCCTGTCCTGGGAGAGGAAAACCCGTCTCTGGGTCGAGCTTTAGTATGTAAATGCCACCGGAGTAGGACCCGTAAACCATCCAAAGATTACCTTCTTTGTCGTAAAAAACATGTGGATCCACAACGTTTGGATGGATTCTCGCATCGTATGGTACTCCTTCTTCACACATTCCTTCTCCGGGGCGATACCCAGATCGCAGAATTATCCCGAGGTTTCTGTAAGGGCCCTCGATGTTATCGGAGACTGCGATCCCCATTGCTGATCGTGGCGAATCTCCTCTGCACGCACAGTAGTAGAAGTAGTACCTACCATCTTGAAGCTGAATCACATGGGGTGCCCAAAGAGTGTTTGTTTCAGCCCATTCGAAAGTTTCTTTCAGCTCGGTGAATATATTTGGGATTATGGGGTTGTTGTTATAAACCCCTACGTTCACCTGTGTCCAGTGCATCAGATCGTTCGATTTGGCAATTTGAAGGTGTGAGCCAAAAACGTAGAAAGTATCGCCAGCTTTTATAACAGATGGATCGTGGACTGTAGCCCATCTGAAACTTGGAATATTATCCTCAATTCCTAAAACAAGACAACCACTCGGCAAGATAAGAAACAAAGTAGCCATCAAAAGGATTTTCATATGTGTTTATCACCTGCCATAATTGTATAGTGCCCTTATTTCGGACGGTTCCAATGCTCTGTCATAGATTCTCAACTCATCAAACATCCCATCGAATGGGGCATCCCAGTAATTGGCTCCGAGAGCGAACACTCCTCCTGGTTTCAGACTGAATACATCTGGGAGTTTTCCGTTGAGATTTTCCTGTCCGTTTATCTGGATCCTCGTGAGGACCTGTTCACCGTTGATGTAAACTCGAACAATGCCGTTCAATACAGAGATTGCAACGTGATACCACTTTCCAGGTTCAATATTCTTACTGAGAATGCCATCGTACCACACGTTCTGGGCTTCATCTCTTGCCCAGAGCATTGTACCGTTGTTCCAGCACAGAGGAACAAAGCTGATCCAGTGGATTTTCAGGTCTTTGTCTATGTAGGCTCCAAAGAACGTCGTTGTAAATCTTGTGAGATTGTTGGCATACACCCAGAACGCTACCGTATAATCGTAATCTTTTATAAGGTCTTCAGGAAGAAGAAGTCCTCTACTTCCAGGAAGTTTCAAAGCCTGCCCAACAACACCATCTACAAATGTTATCTGTCCTCTCCCTACGCTTCCTATGGTTCTACCAGTCTTGACGGCTTCTCCGAAATGACCTGTTGCATCCTTCAAGTTTCCATCGAACGGAAAGTAAGCAATTAGAGAAGGATCGTTGTTGGGATCAAAAGCAAACCCCACACCGAGTAGCACTGTCAGTGCAAACAAAAACAATGCCTTTCTCATGACCTAACACCTCCGTTTAGAGTATTGGGATCATTCTTCCACTCTTATTCCCCACACAGAAACTCCTTGGTTGGAAAGAGCTGTAAACACCGTCACCCATTTTTTCTCCGAATAATGCCACTGTTTCAGGAGTACTCCTTTGTAAATAACAGTTGTATTTCCTTCGATGATTTTCAAGGTAATGTAGTGTTCCTTTCTCTCCCACCTTCCTTCGACAGCTCCGGTTATGCTTCCATCGCTGTTTAGTTTTATTCTCACAGGCTGTTTGATTTTATCGGTTATCTCCTTCCCATGATTAATGAACTGATATTCACCTACTATTTCTTCATTGGGCAATTTTGAGACTGTTTCGCCACCATATGGGAATGGAGCCATAACAAACCACCCATCTTCGTTGAGGAAAAGCTGGTGGACCCTGAGCTGGTAGGTCTCTCCTCTACCGGGGAACCTCGTGTGGAAGAAGATGAAGTACTTCCCAGTTTCTGGATCGTAATAGGCAGAGTTGTGTCCAGGAGATACGTATCCAAAAGCTTTGAAATCGATAGTATTACTCTCACTCAAGATAAAATTACCAACTAACTTTGCCCCATAATTTGATATCACTGTTTTACTTCCCATACAGTTTTCCATACTCTTTCCCTCGGGATCGTAGTAAGGTCCGTTTGGGTTCTTGGATCTTGCAACTCTGATGTTGTATCCTCCTCTGTAATCAAGGCCCCCAAAACTCAGAAAGAGATAGTAATAATCTGTATCAGGACTGTAAAGGATGTATGGCCCCTCCATGGAACTGTGATTTCCACCCACTAACCTTTTACCATAACCCTGTCCAGGAAGGGGAAGGCCTGTGTTAGGATCGAGCTTTAAAATATAAATTCCTCCAAACCAGGACCCGTAAACCATCCACAAATTCCCTTCTTTATCATAAAAAACGCCAGGATCGAGTGCATTGGGATGTTTTCTGGAGTCGTATGGTGTCCCATCTTCACTCGGACCGTCCACAGAATACACCTGACCGGATTTCACAATAACTGCGTAATGTTTATACGGACCTTCTATATCATCGGAGACTGCGATTCCTATGGCAGATCTTGGTGAACCAAAGGTGGAAGCGCAGTAATACATGTAGTATCTTCCATCGGAAAGTTGGATAACCTGAGGCGCCCAGATGTCGTTTCGAGTCCTTGCCCAACTCAGGGTTTCCTTTAGCTCTTCATTTATATTAGGAATGATGGGGTTCTTGTCATGAGCACTCGTATTTATTTGTTCCCAATGCATTAGATCTTTCGATTTTGCGACTTGAAGATGTGTTCCAAAAACGTAATACATGTTTCCTACCTTAATAATTGATGGATCATGTACTACTGCCCATCGAAAGGTGGGTTGTTCGTCGGCGAGAATATAACCTGTCAATGCTGTTAGCGTAATCATCAGAAAAAGAAATCTCATTGCTGCACCTCCTCAATCCATTTTGTACGTACATATATTATATAGACTGTGACATCTCGGTTCAAAATATTGAACGAAGGTGAAAAAATGAGAAATCGGGGAATAATTATTTCTAGTTGTCTGCAGTTGGCTCTAAAAGAAAATATTTCCAAAAAATTCACCTTGAATTGTTTGAGATGGAAAGGTTATAATTACAACCGAAAATTGGTACGTACCTATCTTTGAATATACTCGAATGGAGGTGAACTTTCATGAGGAAGTTACTGGTATTTCTGGTAGTTCTTGTTTTAGCTCTTCCACTCATAGCCAAGATTCAAATTACGTTCATGACGCCACTCTCCGGTGCTGATGGAGCGTATATGGATCAGATCATTCAGAAGTTCAACGAAACACATCCTGATATTGAGATTGTTCATCTTGTCGTAGGAAGTTCTCTGGAATACAAACAAAAGCTTGCCACAGGTATTTCCACGAAATCTGCTCCCCAGGTTCTGTTTATTAGAAAACATGACATGCCGCTGTTTCTTGATCACTTCAGAACCTTCACAAAAGAAGAACTCCAACAGTGGGGTATCGATATCGATGATATTTATCCCTCTGTCCTTGAAGGACTTGTAACAAAAGACGGTAAGTATTATGGAATACCAATTGACGTCTGGATTTTCTACATGGCTTACAGGAAAGACAATTTCAAAAAAGCTGGTCTTGATCCAGACCTTCCATTGAAGGAAGGGCCACTCAACAGCGAACAGTTTGTAAACGTTCTGAGAGCTCTCAGAAAAGTCACACCAGAAGGTTCATTCCCATGGTGTGAGTCTCCAAGCTGGGATTGGGAATTTGTACATTTGCTGTGGCAGTTTGGTGGAGATATTCTGACACCTGACTTCAAGCGTCCTGCATTCAAAGAAGCTGGTATAAAAGTTCTCAAATTCCTCCAGGAACTTCAAAAAGAAGGATTGTATCCTGATCAACCTATCGATGCAGGGCCAACCTTTGAGTCTGGAGCAGGTTCTATCTTGATAACAGGTATCTGGACAATCAATCCATGGCTTGATCTGCTTGGAAATGACTTTGGTTACGCACCAGCTCCTCAGCTTGGAACAACAAAATCCGTGTTTGGTGGTTCACATGTGATCGCAATTCCAAAGGTCATGGTGGAAGATGAAAAGACCTTCAACGCCGTGATGACTTGGGTTAAGTATCTGTGGGATCACGCAATCGAATGGTATGCGGCTGGTCAGACACCCGCCAGGAAATCCATAGCTGAGAGCGAAGAATTTAAAGAAAAGTTCCCACATCTGTACGTCGCTGCTCAACAGGTATCTTATGTTAAAACCTTCCAGATGTTCCCGTACATAGCTGAGATCCTTGCCGAGATAGTGCCATACATTGAAGAAGTGCTTATCAATAAGAGCATGACGCCTGAGGAAGCAATGGAGGAAGCCGAAATGGTTGCTCAGGAAATAATTGATGATTACTGGGCAACAGTTGGAGAATGAGCGGGCTGGAGGGTTGAAAGGATGGCAGAAAAAACTGATATTCTCATGGAAAAACAATTAAAGAAGATGAGAATGAAGCGTGTTTTGAAGAGGGAGCTGGGAGCATGGGGGTTCCTGCTCCCCCACTTCTTTTTCTTCGTTCTTTTCATAGTTATACCGGTTGTTTATGGTTTCGTAATGAGCTTTTACAGATGGTCGCTTCTGGGAACAACACAATTTGTGGGACTGGATAACTACGTGAGAATCTGGAACGATTCCAGATTCTGGCAATCCGTTAAAAATACAGTGATGTTTGCTATCATAAGCATTCCCCTCGTCATGGCTGTTTCGATGATATTTGCTCTTCTGTTGAAAAAGAAATGGTACGGTAAGCTGTGGCTTCTGGTCGCTTTTGTTTCGCCCACATTTTTCAGCTCTGTTGGTGTTCTGACAACTTGGAGGTGGATTTTTTCATCCGCTCCGAACGGGTTGTTGAACTACTATCTCACCAAGCTGGGTCTTCTCAAACAACCAATTTCATGGTTCGCAACACCTGCACGTGCCTGGGTATGTATCATTGGTGTCACTGTCTGGTGGATCATCGGGTTCAGTATCCTACTGTACCTGGGAGCGCTTCAGAGAATCCCTCCAGAACAGTACGAAGCGGCAAAAATAGATGGAGCAGGTCCATGGGCTCAATTCATACATATCACACTGCCCTGGATGAGGAATGTGTTGTTTTTCGATGTTGTGCGACAGGTCCTTCTAGCTTTTGGGTTGTTCGATCAGGTGTATTTCTTCACCGCTGGAGGGCCTGCGGGAAGTACAAGAACAATGGTCTATTATCTCTACATGGTTGGCTTTGAAAGGCAACAACTTGGTCGTGCAGCGGCAATCTCCTGGTACATGTTCATCATTATCTTCGGATTCGCATTGATAAATCTCTTTATTCTCACAAAGTCAATCCGTGGTGCGGAGGGAGAATGAGATGTCGAAGAAAAAGAATAAACTGTTAAGAGTTATCATCTCTGTTGCTTTATGGCTTTTTGCTGCTCTCTGGTATGCACCCATATTCTGGATGTTTTCCACGTCTTTGAAAGAATCAACAACGGCAACCTCTGAGTATCCACCCAAGTGGATCCCTGATAATCCCACGCTGGATAATTATAAGCGAATCTTTGCACCTGCGAGCGGTATAAGTGTTTCAAAGGGAATAATCAATAGTTTGATTGTCTCCATTCTGGGAACATTGGCAGGATTGGTAGTGGCTGTCCCGGCTGCTTATGCTCTTTCCAGATTGAAGTTCAAAGGAAAGAAAGTCGTATTTTGGAGCTATGTAGCGGTTCTTGCTTTTCCCGGGATCATCTTTCTAATACCTCATTATTTTATTATCTATCGTTTAGGGCTCATGGATACACTTGCGGCTCTCATTCTTCCAGGACTCGGAGGAACTTTTGGGGTCTTTCTCCTGAGACAGTATATGCTTGGCATACCCAGAGAACTGGAGGATGCCGCATGGATAGATGGTTGTTCAAAACTCAGATTTCTTGTGACCATAGTAGTGCCGTACATCAAACCCGCAATGATTGTTCTGGGATTGATGTCTTTCTTAGGATACTGGAACAGTTTTCTCTGGCCTCTCCTTGTTCTTTCTTCACCTGAGAAATTCACACTGCCAATAGCTCTCGTTCGATTCAATGCAGGATGGGGTGATCCTTACAGAGGAATAGGAACTCTTATGGCTGGCGCATTCATTTCTGTGGCTCCCGTTCTTGTGATATTTATCGTTTTCAGGAAGTATCTCATGCAGGGAATCTACCTGGGATCCGTTGGAAAAGAATGATTTGAGGGGTGAGAAAGTGAAAAGATTCCTGTTTGTTTTGACTTTAACAATTTCGGTCCTCCTCGTCGGAGAGGTTCAACATGTGTTGAGGATTGACTTTTCTCGGCAGGGGCCGGAAATTCCAGAGACATTTCATGGAATATTTTTCGAAGATATAAATCACGCAGTCGATGGAGGACTTTACGTAGAACTTGTGAGAAACAGATCGTTTGAGCAGAAAACGAGAAAGTACGAAGGGTGGCAGATCGAAAGAGGAGATTCTGTGAAATCTTCCATAGAAGAAACGTATCCTCTCAACGAAAACAACACTCATTATTTTGAATTGAAATTTCCCGAAACAGATAGAGCGACTCTCACGAACCTGGGATACGGTGGAATTGTGGTGTTTCAGGGTCAGGAATACACCTTCTCCACCTATCTCAGTGGTGATTTCACAGGAACGATCACCGCTTTGATCACTGATGACAACGAAGTTCTGGCTTCAGGGAATGTTTTGCTTCATCAACCGGCTGGTGGCTGGAAAAAGTACATGTTGAATCTCATTCCCACAAAGACATCCACCAACTCGAGACTTTCGATTTCCATTCTGGGCAGTGGAACCCTCAGAATCGACATGGTTTCTCTGATGCCCAGAAAGAACTGGAACGGCATGAGAGAAGATCTTTTGAGAATGCTCGAGGATCTAAAGCCAGGTTTTATAAGGTTTCCGGGAGGATGTCTGGTTCAGGGTAACACCCTGGAGAACGCGTACCGATGGAAAGAGAGCATTGGATCAGTTGAACAGAGGAAGACAAAGTGGAATTTCTGGGGATACTATCAGACACTTGGTATCGGTTTTTACGAGTATTTGCTCCTCTGTGAAAGACTGGAAGCAGAACCTGTTCCTATATTCAATCCTGGTATATCTTTCCAGATAGAATCACCGGAATACGCTTCCGAAGAAGAGCTCAAAGAATGGATTCAAGACGTTCTAGATTTCCTCGAGTTTGCCAACGATGCAACAGACACGTACTGGGGAGGTGTCAGAGCGTCTCTTGGTCATCCAGAACCCTTCAACGTGAAATACATTGGTGTTGGTAATGAAAACTGGGGGCCAAGATACTGGGAGAATTTCGAAAAGTTCAGAGAAGCGATAAAAAAAAGATATCCCGATGTAAAGATCATATTCAGCGGACCGCCTTCCTACGAAGGAACCGATTTCAGACAGGCGTGGCGCTGGGCAAGGGAAAACAACGTGGAAATCTTCGACGAGCACATCTATGCCTCACCGGAATGGATGCTGGCAAACACTGATAGATACAACAGATATGACAGAAACGGTCCGAAAGTTATGCTTGGAGAGTACGCGGCGCATACAGATGGAAAGAGAAACAACTGGCAGGCAGCACTCGCTGAAGCAGCTTTTCTTACAGGAGTCGAGAGGAATTCCGATGTTGTCATAATGGCTTCCTACGCTCCCCTCTTCAACAGAGTGGGCTGGTCTCAGTGGGTACCGGATCTGATCTGGTTCGATGGATACAGGGTTTTCGGTACACCGAGTTACTATGTCCAGAGAGTTTTCGCTGAGAACAGAGGAGATGTGGTGATTCACTCCGAACTCACCAACGAAGAGTACAGGATGTTCGGCTACAGATACAAACATCTCTATCATGTAGTAACGTACGATGAAAAATCTAAGGAATTGATCATAAAAGTTGTCAATCCCTGGCCTGAAGATAGGACCGTTCGTCTGGAAATTCAGGGAATTGGGCTCGAAGGAAATGGAAAGGAGATTCTCATCAGTGGTGGCCCAAAGGATGAAAACAGTTTCGATGAACTAAAGATCGTTCCAAAAGAAAGAATAATAACCGGTCTCAACACTTCCTTTGAATACACCTTTAAAGCTTACACAGTGACGGTTTTGAGATTGAAGGTGAGATAATGAGGTGGTTGATGTTGATACTTTGTTTTTCCACGCTGGTTTTTGCTGATGAACTCGTTTTCGATCTTTCTCGAACAAATGGGCCCCTTGGCTTTGGAGCGGTTGGTGCCCACTATGCCCTTTCCGAACCCGATGTTCCTTCTGTCATCTCTCTGGTACCTATAAGGGTAAGGACGGTGAACCAGAAACCTCCGTATGGTTTACAGCATCCCGGTGCTGATGCTTTCAGGGTCATGGAGAGCTTTGTAAAGGCAGGGGGAGAATACCTCCAGGTTTATCTTCAGGATATTTACCTAAATTGGCCATATGAAAAAAATCCTGACAACAACAGGGATTATGTGCCAGATGATTACCTCGAGAAAGTAAGGGAGTCTGTACGAATTTTAGAGATGCTACCGTACAGAGATAAGATTGTTTACGTTCCTTTCAATGAACCTGATGCGATCTGGTATGGAGGTCTTTTCTGGTCCTCTAAAAGGATGAAGGAGTTCTTCACAGCCTGGAAGGCCGTCTACAATACGATAAAAGAAGTAGCACCGAGTGCGAAGATAGCAGGTCCGAATACAACTACTTACAACTCGAGATTCATGAAGAAATTCTTCGAATTCTGTCTCCAAGAGAATTGTCTTCCTGATCTGATCACATGGCATGAACTGAATCTTATGGACGCAGAAGCAGGACACGCTTATTACCAGGATTTCCGAAAAATTGAAAAAGAGCTTGGCATCAGATCTCTTCCCATCTGTATAAACGAATATGCCCTTGGAAAAGAACTATCCGTTCCAGGAAGGCTTATGAAATGGCTTGCAAGATTTGAACAATCGAAGGTTGATGGATGCCTTGCTTACTGGCATGCTGCGGGTAACTTTTCGGGGCTCGTAGAAGGGAATGTACCAAATAGTGCATGGTGGTTGTTCAGAGAATATGTGAACATGTCTGGAGAACTGGTTTCAGCAACACCAAGTTATACTTCCATTTCTACACTGGCTGTGTACGATCGAAACACGAAGACTTTGAAAGTTCTCCTGGGAGGAGATGATCAGGAAGAACTCACTCTCACGTTCAGGAACACTCCATTCAAAGAAAGGGTTTATTACGAAGTCTGGGAGATCGAATGGTCTGGTTACACAGGTATCTACATTTCACCAGATCTTCTGGAAAAAGGTTACACCGAGGTTCTCAATGGAGGATTCTCTTTAAAACTCCAGAATTTGAGTGAAATGTCTGCTTATCTTATCCTGGTAAGGAAAGATGAAGGTTCCAGACAGATCTACCAGTCTGTATGGAAGTGGAGACAAGAGGCTGAAAATGCTTTCTTAGAAAACTGTACGGTAGAGATCCATGGAGGAGGAAACAATCCACCTTATTCTGGAGAAAAAGTGGTGTTTCTTGATAATACTAAGAGTGCTCTTTCCTTCAAGGTTGAAGTACCAAAAGATAGTTTGTATCTCCTCGAGATATGGTACCTGAACGGTAATGCTAAGTCTGTAAAACACAAACTGGAGATAAATGACGAAACTTTTGAAGTGATTTTTCCTCCTACGCTCTCTGGAAGTTACGTTGGAAAAGTTGAAATACCTGTTTGGCTTAAAAAAGGGATGAATACAGTGAAAATATCCAGAGAAAGTGGTTCTCAGAGTGTTGGTGTTGATCGCGTGGGGTTAAGACTTTATCCGAAAGAGCAAAAGTTCCTGATATGTGATTACCTGACCACCAAGGATGGTTTTCTCGATAGCGAAAAGATCACTCTGAAAAGAAACGATGAAGTCGAGTTTTTTGTGGTAGTGGAGAACGATGGTTATTATTCTGTGAAGCTGAACAATGATGCAATCAGAGAATTGGAAGTAGAAATCAACAGAGTAGCCAGAGAGAAAGTAACGAGCAATCAGTTCACCGTTTTTCTTCAAAAAGGTGTGAATCTATTAAGGCTGAGAAATCCTTCTGATAATGCGATCGTTTTGGGTTCTATTTCTTTCGAGAAAGTGGAAAAGGACGTGAAAACCTATGAAGCAGAAGAAGGTACACTAACAGGAAATACACGCGTGGAGAATTCTGAGTATGCTTCATCCGGTAAGTTTGTCGCTGGTATTGGAAGAGGAAAAGAAAATGCTCTTGAAATACGGTTCGAAGTACCTGAAGGTAATTATTACTCTCTCGTAATTCGCTACAGTAACGAGGAAACGCTGGGGACTCATGCTTATAACCTCAACGTGGTGGACAGGTACTGTAGATTGATCATCGATGGGGAAGAAAGGGATCTCTTTTTCAGGTATACCGGAGGAATGGACGGCTTTTCCACAAGGATTCTGTACCTCTATCTTGAAAAAGGTGTTCATACTTTGAGATTTGAAAATCCAAACACTGAAGTTTCACCTGCTTATGTGTCTGTTTATGGACCCAATGTAGACTGTATTTCTATAACACCAACTTTTGTGAAGTGAGGAGGGAAAAGAGTATGTCCTACAGGATAGTGGTTGATCCAAAAAAAGTTGTCAAGCCGATTAGTAGACACATCTACGGTCATTTCACGGAACATCTGGGAAGGTGTATCTACGGCGGAATTTATGAAGAAGGTTCTCCGCTCTCCGATGAAAGGGGTTTCAGAAAGGACGTTCTGGAGGCTGTAAAGAGGATAAAAGTTCCGAACTTGAGATGGCCCGGTGGAAACTTTGTGTCGAACTACCACTGGGAAGACGGAATAGGTCCCAAAGATCAGAGGCCTGTCAGGTTCGATCTCGCCTGGCAACAGGAAGAGACGAATAGATTTGGAACGGACGAATTCATTGAGTACTGTCGTGAGATAGGAGCAGAACCTTACATCAGTATAAACATGGGAACTGGAACACTCGACGAAGCTCTCCACTGGCTTGAATACTGCAATGGAAAGGGTAATACCTACTACGCTCAACTCAGAAGAAAGTACGGTCATCCAGAACCTTACAACGTAAAGTTCTGGGGAATAGGCAACGAGATGTACGGGGAATGGCAGGTAGGCCACATGACGGCGGACGAATACGCAAGAGCCGCCAAAGAATACACGAAATGGATGAAGGTTTTCGATCCTACAATTAAAGCGATCGCCGTGGGCTGTGACGACCCTATATGGAATCTCAGGGTTCTTCAAGAAGCAGGTGATGTGATTGACTTCATATCCTACCATTTCTACACAGGGTCCGAGGATTACTACGAAACAGTTTCCACGGTTTACCTTCTCAAAGAAAGACTCATCGGAGTGAAAAAGCTCATTGATATGGTGGATACTGCTAGAAAGAGAGGTGTCAAAATCGCCCTTGATGAATGGAACGTATGGTACAGAGTGTCCGATAACAAGCTCGAAGAACCTTACGATCTCAAAGATGGTATCTTTGCATGTGGAGTGCTTGTACTTCTTCAAAAGATGAGCGACATAGTCCCACTTGCCAATCTCGCACAGCTTGTAAACGCCCTTGGAGCTATACACACCGAGAAAGACGGTCTCATTCTCACACCCGTTTACAAGGCTTTTGAACTCATCGTGAATCATTCCGGAGAAAAGCTTGTCAAGACCCATGTTGAATCGGAGACTTACAACATAGAAGGAGTCATGTTCATCAACAAAATGCCTTTCTCTGTCGAGAACGCACCGTTCCTTGATGCCGCCGCTTCCATCTCAGAAGATGGCAAGAAACTTTTCATCGCTGTTGTAAACTACAGGAAAGAAGACGCTTTGAAGGTTCCAATCAGAGTGGAAGGTCTGGGACAGAAAAAAGCCACCGTTTATACACTCACAGGTCCGGACGTGAACGCGAGAAACACCATGGAAAATCCGAACGTCGTTGATATTACCTCCGAAACCATCACCGTTGACACCGAATTTGAACACACGTTTAAACCATTCTCTTGCAGTGTGATTGAGGTAGAATTGGAGTAAGAAAAACTGTTGCCAGGAGGAGAAAGAAATGGAATATCTGATGAGCCACATTGAAAAGGAGTTCTTCGGAGCAACTTCTGAGGGAATACCTGTATATCAGTACACACTCATAAACAAAAATGGAATGATGGCAAAGATCATCACTTATGGTGCGATAGTGAGAGAATTGTGGGTGCCAGACAGTTCTGGCACCCTTTCTGATGTTGTTTTGGGATTTGACACACTCCAGGAGTACGAAGCAAAGAACTCGAACTTCTTCTTCGGGGCGATAGTGGGAAGATACGCGAACAGAATAGCCGGTGGAAGATTCGAGATCGACGGAGTCACCTATCAGCTTGCCCTGAACGATGGAGATCGTCCAAACGCGCTCCACGGTGGTGTGAAGGGATTCTACACCAGGGTCTTCAAAGCCGTTCCCATAAAAACGCCCACTGGACCTTCCCTTGTTCTGAAGTATTTGAGCCACGATGGCGAAGAAGGCTATCCTGGCAATCTGGATCTCACAGTTATCTACACTCTCACAAACGAAAACGAGCTGAAGGTAGAGTATCGTGCCACAACGGATAAACCCACCGTTGTGAACCTCACACAACATTCCTATTTTAACCTTGCCGGTGATGGTTCAATACTTGATCACGAGCTTATGATAAACGCAGATAACTACACCCCCGTTGATGATAACCTCATACCAACAGGAGAGATTGCACCGGTTGAAGGCACACCGTTCGATTTGAGATCTTTCAAAGTTCTGAGAGACGCCATCGAACCGTTGAAAAGCACTACAACAAAAGGTTTCGATATAAACTACGTTTTAAACGGTGAAGATGGAAAGCTGAAGCTTGCAGCTGTTCTAAGAGACAAGAGATCTCGTCGAAGGATGGAGGTCTACACAACAGAGCCGGGTCTTCAACTCTACACGGGAAACTTCCTCGATGTGAAGGGAAAATGCGGTACATACTACGGACCGTACTCAGGTTTGTGTCTTGAAGCACAGCACTTCCCCGATTCTCCAAATCATGCAAACTTTCCAAGCACCATCTTGAGACCAGGTGAGGAGTACAGACAGGTTACTGTTTATAGATTTTCTGTTGAAGTTTGAAAACAAAAACGGAACTGTGATGCCTTGTTGTGTGGATAATTTTGACTGTACGTTTACCCATAAAGGAGGTAAAAGCATGTACGAAAAAGAAAGGAAAGAGCTATACAATGCCCATCTTCTGTTGGAAAAATACGGTCTTGTCGCTTACACAAGCGGTAACGTGAGTGTGAGAATCGGTGATCATGTTCTGATAAAGCCCTCCGGTGTTCCATACACCGAGCTGAAACCAGAGGACTTCGTCGTGGTGGACCTTGAAGGAAACGTGATCGAGGGAGAGAAGAAACCCTCCGTCGATACAGCCACACATCTGTATCTCTACAAACACCTCGACTGGGCAAAATCCGTGATTCACACTCATTCAACATTCGCCATGGTGTGGGCAATTCTCGAAAAATCAATCCCCGTTCTTTGCACGGCACATGCGGATGTTTTCGGAGAGGAGATTCCTCTTACAGAATACGCTCCTGTAGGATCCGAAGCGATTGGGAAAGCCGTCCTGAAAGTGATTGGAAAATCCGGTGCTGTTCTTCTCAGAAAACACGGTGTTATGATCGTAGGAACCTCCGTGGACGATGCGGTGAAAAAGGCGATTTTCCTTGAGGAGGTAGCAAAGGCAGCGTACTTTGCGACACTTGCAGGAGAGCCCACATCATTACCACCTGACGAGGTGGATCGTCTCTACAATCAGTACCACACCAAGTACGGTCAGAAGTGAGGAGGGGGGAACATGTACCTCATCGGAAGTGATATAGGAACTCAGGGTACGAAATCCGTCATCGTGAACGAAAAAGGAGAAGTACTCGCTGAGGCTTTCAGAGAGTACGAAGTCATAACTCCAAAACCAAACTGGGCAGAGCAGTGGCCTGATGTTTGGGTTAAAGCGGTCTTTGAAACTGTAAAAGAAGTGGTGGAGAAGTCTGGGGTATCAAGGAAAGAGATAGCTGGGATTGCTATTAGCGGGCTCTACGGTGGTTCGGGCATTCCAGTTGACAAAAACATGCAGCCTCTCAGACCCTGTCTCATTTGGATGGACAGAAGAGCGGTGAAAGAGACGGAGTGGGTGAAACAGAATGTTCCCAAAGAAAAACTCTTCGAGATCACGGGAAATTACGTGGATTCGTACTTTGGTTTTACGAAGATCATGTGGATCAGAAACAACGAACCAGAGATCTGGAAAAAGATCTACAAGTTCATCACTCCTAAGGACTACGTGATCTATCAAATGACGAGAGAAGTTGTCATCGACTATTCTTCTGCTGGAAATCTGGGTGGCGTTTTTGACGTCAGAAAGCTCACCTGGTCCAAGGAGATGTGTGATGTTCTCGGAATACCAATTGAGTTTCTCCCCGAAAGAATAGTGAAGTCTTCTGACGTGGTTGGAAGGGTGACAAAAGAAGCTTCGGAATTGTGTGGGCTCCTCGAGGGAACACCCGTTGTAGCCGGGGGAATAGACGCACCAGTTGCCCAGCTTTCTGCCGGTGCACTTGAAGAAGGAGAGCACGTTGCGATGGTGGGTACCTCCACCTGCTGGGGAACGGTCCACGATGGTTCTAAACTGGCTTTCGGTCTTGTGAATTATCCTTACGTGGTTTACGACACTGAAAGGATCTACACATTTGGAGGGTCTGCCACAACAGGGGCTCTCGCCAGGTGGTTTAAAGAACAGTTCGGTGAGAGCGAGACAATCGTTGGCGAAAGAACGGGCATCTCACCATACCAGCTCTTTGACAAAGAGGTAGCAAACATCCCTGCTGGAAGCGAGGGCATCATCGTTCTTCCGTATTTCATGGGTGAGAGATCTCCGATATGGGATCCTACCGCAAGGGGTGTGTTCTTTGGAGTCACTCTCTATCACAAAAGAGCACACCTCTACAGGGCACTGATGGAAGGAGGAGCGTATGCCCTGAGACACAACATGGAAGAAGGCTTGAAAGCCGGTTTGAAACTGAACGACGAGTGCTGGATCGTTGGTGGTGTTTCGAAATCTTCCGTATGGGTTAAAATATTTGCGGATGTCACAGGATTCAAAATGAGACAGGTCGCAAGCCTTGTGGAGGCTCCTTACGGAGATGCGTTCCTTGCAGGACTCGGAACAGGTGTTATAGACAAGCCCGAGAGAATAAAAGAGTGGGTGAAATACAGAGATCCCGTGGAACCAGATCTCGAGAACAAGAAGATTTACGACAGGTACTACGAAGTGTACAGAGAACTCTATGAAAGAACAAAAGACCTGATGGCGAGGTTGTGAAAAATGAAGAATATCCTAGGGAAAACTTTCGAGTGCAGTTGCGGGAAAACTCATGAGGTTCCAGATATAGAAATCCTGGAGGCATCCATAAGAGAAGCACCTGATATTTTTCCAGATGCGTTTTTCATAGCAGACCTGAACACCGCTTCCCTGGTGAATCTACCCGGGAAGCGGTCCTTCGTTTTCAACGAGAGAAGACCCCTTGCGACGATGGAAAACATTGAGAAAGTAATGAAAGCATCTGGAAATTTTCCAGAGATCGTATCGATTGGATCTGGTAGTCTCACAGACATAGCAAGATACGCGGCATATCTTTCAGGAAAGCGTTTCTCGTGTGTTCCCACAGCGCCTTCTGTGGACGCTTACACTTCCACCGTGGCACCTATCTTGGTGAACGGTGTGAAAAAGACATTCAAAGCGATTCCTCCCGGGAAGATTCTTTTAGACATTGAGGTGTTGAGAAATGCACCAATGGATCTTTTGAGGGCTGGTGTAGGAGACATCGTTGCCAAGATTCCCGCGAGAATGGACTGGATTCTCTCACATGTTGTGACGGGTGAGAACATTTGTGATTTCGTCTGGAACGACATGAAAGATCTGTTGAAAGAAATTCTTTTGAAGTCAAAGGACATTCTCAACAGAGAAAGAAGTGCTATCAAAACACTCATAGAGGCCCATCTTGTTTCAGGAATCAACATGGTCATCATGGGAAATTCAAGGCCGGCGTCCGGTGCAGAACACATGGTTTCCCATCTGATAGAGATGTTTCACGAAGAAAAAGGGGAGATGCCTCCTTTCCATGG
The DNA here is from genome assembly GCF_000016785.1 of Thermotoga petrophila RKU-1. NCBI lineage: Bacteria > Thermotogati > Thermotogota > Thermotogae > Thermotogales > Thermotogaceae > Thermotoga > Thermotoga petrophila. Next base: position 627,725 of record NC_009486.1, on the reverse strand, counting down.
CTTGACAGTGATGATAGGAGTTTTTGTTTCGATGAAGGCGTACGAGGCACTTGTAGAGAAGAAAGAGATACCTCTAAAAGACTACTCCATTGAGGAAAGAAGGAAAGAACTTCTTGAGCTCTTCGAAGAAAGAAAAGTAGAAGAATTTTTAAAAACATACGCTGAGAAGAAATTCCCAAAAATCGAAGCAGATATAGTCGGAGAACCATTGGAGGATATTTACTGGGAGTTTTTCCCCCATCTCAAAAGAACTCTTGAGACTATAGATGTGAACTCAGTGATCAACAGTTACAGCAAAGACTTTCTGTCAAGAGTTGTACGTCTCGCAAACACCATAAGGGACAGGTTCACCATCTTGGATGTCTTTGATGAGATGAAGATCCTCAAGAATTTTTCCGAAATGGTGTTTTGAGATATTCCAGAAATCCGGTATAATTCTTGTTGAAAATCATAACTCTATAGATATATCTGGTGACAGTATGAGAGATACGAAAGGGCATCTGAAATTTCTGGTTCTTCACATAATTTCTCAACAACCCTCTCATGGGTACTACATAATGAAGAAGATCTCCCAGATAATAGGGGCAGAGCCTCCGAGTCCTGGTGCGCTCTACCCGATACTCTCTTCCCTCAGGAAGCAGAAATACATCGAAACATACAACGAGGGGAAAAGAAAGGTTTACCGTTTGACTGATAAGGGGAGAAAGTACCTGGAAGAACACAAAGAGGAAATCAAGAAGGCACTGGATTTCGCAGAGAGATTCAGAGTCTTTTCTGAAATTTGTGGTCTTTCCTTGAGAAATGTAGTGGATGTGATTTTCAAAAACGCGAAAGATCTCACACCGGAACAAAAGAAGAAATTAAAACACGCCACGGAAGACTTTGAAAGGAACGTATACAACATCATCTACGGAGGGAAAAACTCGAAATGAAAACACTCGCCAGATATTTAAAACCTTACTGGCTATTCGCCGTTCTCGCACCGCTTTTCATGGTTGTAGAAGTGATATGTGATCTTTCACAACCCACTCTTTTGGCACGTATCGTCGACGAAGGAATCGCGCGTGGAGACTTTTCTCTGGTTTTGAAAACAGGGATCCTCATGTTGATAGTGGCACTGATAGGTGCGGTGGGAGGAATAGGCTGCACGGTCTTTGCGAGCTACGCCAGTCAGAACTTTGGAGCCGACTTGAGGCGAGATCTCTTCAGAAAAGTTCTGAGTTTTTCTATTTCCAATGTGAACAGATTCCACACTTCATCTTTGATAACGCGTCTCACCAACGACGTCACGCAGCTTCAAAACTTGGTGATGATGCTTCTCAGGATCGTTGTCAGAGCGCCTCTTCTCTTTGTAGGTGGAATTGTCATGGCGGTGTCTATCAATGCGAAGCTCTCTTCCGTTTTGATCTTTTTGATACCTCCCATCGTTCTTCTCTTTGTGTGGCTCACTAGGAAAGGGAATCCTCTTTTTCGAAAGATTCAAGAGAGCACCGACGAGGTCAACAGAGTCGTGAGAGAAAATCTCCTGGGTGTCAGGGTAGTGAGGGCCTTTCGAAGAGAAGAATACGAGAATGAGAACTTTCGGAAAGCAAACGAGTCTCTGAGAAGATCCATCATCAGTGCCTTTTCACTCATTGTTTTCGCACTGCCCCTTTTCATATTCATCGTGAATATGGGGATGATCGCCGTCCTGTGGTTTGGAGGGGTTCTCGTTAGAAACAACCAGATGGAGATAGGAAGCATCATGGCATACACGAATTACCTCATGCAGATCATGTTCTCTCTCATGATGATCGGAAACATTCTCAATTTCATTGTAAGAGCCAGTGCTTCTGCAAAGAGAGTTCTGGAGGTGCTGAACGAAAAACCTGCAATTGAAGAAGCAGACAATGCCTTAGCACTTCCAAATGTGGAGGGGAGCGTTTCCTTCGAAAATGTCGAATTCAGATACTTCGAAAACACCGATCCTGTCCTCAGCGGAGTGAACTTCTCCGTTGAACCAGGATCACTCATTGCCGTTCTGGGTGAAACAGGGTCCGGAAAGACCACCCTCATGAACCTCATTCCAAGACTCATAGATCCAGAGCGTGGACGTGTGGAAGTCGATGAACTGGACGTTCGGACGGTGAAGCTGAAAGATCTGAGAGGTCGCATATCTGTTGTTCCTCAGGAAACCGTGCTGTTTTCGGGAACCATCAAAGAGAACCTGAAATGGGGAAGAGAAGACGCCACAGATGATGAAATCGTGGAGGCAGCGAAGATCGCTCAGATACACGATTTCATAATCAGTCTGCCCGAAGGATACGATTCTCGCGTTGAAAGAGGAGGAAGGAACTTCTCGGGAGGTCAGAAACAGAGACTTTCCATAGCCCGTGCTCTTGTAAAAAAACCAAAGGTACTGATACTCGACGACTGCACGAGCTCAGTGGATCCCATAACTGAGAAAAGAATACTGGATGGGTTGAAGCAATACACGAAGGGATGTACGACCTTCATCATCACTCAGAAGATCCCAACGGCTCTTCTCGCCGATAAGATCCTGGTCCTTCATGAAGGGAAAGTAGCGGGATTTGGCACCCACAAAGAGTTGCTCGAACACTGCAAACCCTATCGAGAGATATATGAATCCCAGTTTGGAAACGGGGTGATGAACGATGCCTGAGATCAGAAGAAGGCCACACGGACCAATTTTAGAAAAACCCGCACTGAAAAATCCCACGGCCACGTTGAGAAGACTCCTCGGTTATCTGAGACCTCACACTTTCACTTTGATCATGGTCTTTGTTTTCGTCACCGTTTCTTCCATACTTGGTGTTCTCTCACCGTATCTCATAGGAAAAACGATCGATGTTGTCTTCGTTCCAAGAAAATTCGATCTTCTTCCCAGATACATGCTGATTCTCGGAACGATTTACGCGCTTACGTCTCTTCTCTTCTGGCTTCAGGGAAAGATCATGCTAACTCTTTCTCAGGATGTTGTTTTTCGTTTGAGAAAGGAGCTTTTCGAGAAGCTTCAAAGAGTTCCGGTCGGCTTCTTCGACAGAACACCTCACGGAGACATCATAAGCAGAGTCATAAACGATGTGGACAATATAAACAACGTTCTTGGAAACAGTATCATTCAGTTCTTCTCGGGAATTGTGACACTCGCAGGCGCTGTGATCATGATGTTCAGAGTGAATGTGATCCTTTCACTCGTCACACTCTCAATAGTTCCCTTGACCGTTCTCATTACACAGATCGTCTCCAGCCGAACCAGAAAATACTTTTATGAAAATCAAAGAATTCTCGGTCAGCTCAATGGGATCATAGAAGAAGACATCTCCGGCCTCACTGTGATAAAACTCTTCACCCGTGAGGAAAAAGAGATGGAGAAGTTCGACCGGGTGAACGAGAGTCTCAGAAAGGTGGGAACGAAGGCTCAGATCTTTTCAGGTGTTCTCCCCCCTCTGATGAACATGGTCAACAACCTCGGATTTGCCCTGATCAGCGGTTTTGGAGGATGGCTCGCCTTGAAAGACATAATCACAGTGGGTACCATAGCCACCTTCATAGGCTACTCGAGGCAGTTCACAAGACCGTTGAACGAGCTTTCTAACCAGTTCAACATGATCCAGATGGCGCTTGCGAGTGCTGAAAGAATCTTTGAGATTCTCGATCTGGAGGAAGAAAAAGACGATCCTGATGCTGTGGAACTGAGGGAAGTCAGAGGAGAAATCGAGTTCAGGAACGTGTGGTTCTCCTACGACAAGAAAAAGCCCGTTCTCAAAGACATAACCTTTCACATAAAACCGGGTCAGAAGGTTGCACTGGTGGGTCCCACAGGGTCCGGAAAGACGACGATCGTGAATCTGTTGATGAGATTCTACGACGTGGACAGAGGGCAGATCCTCGTGGATGGTATAGATATAAGAAAAATAAAGAGGAGTTCTCTGAGATCCAGCGTAGGCATCGTCCTTCAGGATACTATTTTGTTTTCCACCACCGTGAAAGAAAACCTCAAATACGGAAATCCTGACGCTACCGACGAAGAAATAAAAGAAGCAGCGAAACTGACACATTCCGACCACTTCATAAAACACCTGCCTGAGGGTTACGAAACGGTCCTCACCGACAACGGTGAAGATCTGAGTCAGGGTCAAAGACAGCTTCTTGCCATAACAAGAGCTTTCCTTGCGAATCCAAAGATCCTGATACTGGACGAAGCCACCAGCAACGTTGACACAAAGACGGAGAAAAGCATACAGGCAGCCATGTGGAAACTCATGGAGGGGAAGACCAGCATCATCATAGCTCACAGATTGAACACGATAAAAAACGCAGATCTGATCATCGTTTTAAGAGACGGAGAAATTGTGGAGATGGGAAAACACGATGAGTTGATTCAAAAGCGAGGCTTTTATTACGAGCTCTTCACAAGCCAATACGGTCTCGTTGTAGAAAGATAATGAGCCCCAAGATGGGGCTCATAAAAGTTTTATGGAAGCTCTGTCGTGTGCCAGTATTTCTTTTTGAATTCTTCAGGTTCCATCTTTGCGAGCTTTGCTAGTTTTTCGAGAGTTTCGGGATCTTCGAGATCTTTCTTTTCCAGCCTTATCATGTATTTTCTTGCTACTCTGTAATCTTCCGATCGAACATCCACCACTCTCACCTTTGTCCTTCCGGTCTTTGGATCCATGAAAGCGTCGAAGGGAAGAATCTTGATTCTGCCACCAACCACGCACACCATCCCGCCAGGGAGATCGGAATAGTCTCCAAGGAGAAATCTCACAGCACCGTAACCGAGTGTCCTGGTGTATACTATGTCGAAGGGTATGGGACGTGCGCTTCTGAGTTCGTATCCTATTGTGACATCGACGATGTGGATTCTTTCACCTCTTTCAGCGTATCTCCTCTCGATCGCCCGTTTCAGAATGGTGGCGAGCGGGATTTCTGCAAGTCTCAGGTGTCCGTGTGGGTCTTTTTCGACTATCACACCGGGAGTGTTGGCAAGTTCCTCAGGATCCATCTTTTCTGCGATACCTTCACCTATTATTGCTACTCCATCGTCTCTTCCCATGAGTTTTCTCTTGAGAATCGCCCCATCGAGAACGTCGCACACTTCTTCGAGCGTCACTCCCTCTTTGAACTCTTCAGGAATGATCGTGATCGTTGCACTCGCTGCTTTTCCAACGCCGAGTGCGAGGTGCCCGGCTTCCCTTCCCATCATGGCCACAAAGTACCATCTGTTCGTTGTTCTTGAGTCTTGCATGAGATTGTAGACGAGCTCTGTGGCTACGTGACGAGCTGTTTCGAAACCGAACGTGGGCATGTTCTCCGGAAGAGGGAGATCGTTGTCTATAGTCTTTGGAACGTGGACCACCTTTATTTCGCCCTTCGATCTTTCACACACTTTGCTCGCGGAGAACGCGGTGTCGTCCCCGCCGATAGTAACAAGATACTTTATCCCGAGCTTTTTGAGAGTCTGAACTGTCTTCTCGAGGGTTTCTTCGGATTTGGCAGGATTCACCCTCGAGGTTCTGAGAATGGATCCACCTTCGATGTGGATTCTGGAGACATCTTCGATGGAAAGTTTTTTCACCATATTCGTTTTTCCCTCTACGAGGTGTTTGAATCCATCGTATATTCCGATCACTTCGAGTCCGTTGTTTATAGCTTCGATGGTAACAGAACTTATCACACTGTTGATTCCAGGTGCCGGCCCTCCACCAACGAGTATCCCCAATCTTTCAGCCACTTCAACCCCTCCCCTTGCTTAATGTCTTCAAAACATATTCTACCAATTTTTCTGCGAAAGTGTTAAATCTTTTTCAAAACGAAAAGCATTAAAATGCCAGCCTGTGCCATGCAGTACTGTTTAACTTTACCTTCAAGTTTGTATGGTAAAATTTCCCAAAGCCCTCCTTCATTTTTAATCGTTCCAGTGTATAGTTATACAACACGGAGGTGTTATTTTGATACAAAAGGGACTGGAAGGCGTCAAAATATGTGAAAGTTCGATATGCTATCTGGACGGCATCAACGGAAGACTCTACTACCGAGGAATACCGGTTGAGGAACTCGCGGAAAAATCGACTTTCGAAGAAACGGCCTACTTTCTCTGGTACGGAAAGCTTCCCACAAAGAGTGAGCTTGAAGAATTCAAAAGGAAAATGGCAGATTACAGAGAGCTTCCTGATGAAGCCCTTGAAATTCTTTACCATCTTCCGAAAGACCTTCATTACATTGATGTTTTGAAGATATTCCTTTCCATTCACGGTTCCATGGATGGGAACGATGAGGATCTCAGAGAAAAAGCCATCAGGGTTGCCAGCGTCTTTCCCACAATACTGGCGTATTACTACAGATACTCTAAAGGAAAAGAACTGATAAAGCCAAGAAAAGACTTATCACACGTTGAGAACTTCTACTACATGATGTTCGGAGAGAGAAACGAAAAGATCCGTCTTCTGGAATCTGCGTTCATTCTTCTCATGGAGCAAGATATAAACGCTTCCACCTTTGCCGCGCTTGTGATAGCTTCCACGCTCTCCGATCTTTATTCCTGTATTGTAGGGGCTCTCGGTGCGCTCAAGGGTCCTCTCCACGGTGGTGCGAGTGAAAAGGTTCCGCCCATGCTAGAAGAGATCGGAAGTGAAGACAGGGTGGAAGAGTTCGTTCAAAAGTGTCTGAAAGAGAAAAGAAAGATCATGGGATTCGGGCATCGAGTTTACAAAACTTACGATCCGAGAGCGGTGTTTTTGAAGAGAGTTCTTCAGGAACACTTTCCAGATAGCAAACTGTTCAGAATCGCCAGCAAGCTGGAAGAATACATCGTTTCTAACAAGATCAAAAACATATACCCGAATGTGGATCTGTATTCGAGCGTTCTCTTCGAAGAGCTCGGTTTTCCAAGGAACATGTTCACTGCCCTGTTTGCAACTGCTCGCGTTGTCGGATGGACCGCTCATGTGATCGAATACGTGAGCGACAACAAGCTGATCAGACCAACTAGTGAGTACGTGGGTCCTATGGATGTCGAATACATTCCTATCGAGCGGAGGGATGAGAATGGGTAAGACACTCGCAGAAAAGATCTTTTCTGAACATACTGGAAGAGACGTGAAAGCCGGAGAAATCGTACTCGCGAGAGTGGATATAGCCATGGCCCAGGATGGAACAGGCCCCCTGATGATAAACGAATTCAGAGAACTCGGCTTCAAAGAAGTGAAGGTCCCGAAGGCCTTCCTCTTCATCGATCACGCTTCTCCGAGCCCGAGGAAAGAGCTTTCGAATTCGCAGAAGATGATGAGAGAATTTGGAAAAGAGATGGGAGTCAAGGTTTTCGATGCGGGAGACGGGATATCCCACCAGATCCTCGCGGAAAAATACGTGAAACCCGGCGATCTGGTAGCAGGTGCGGATTCGCACACCTGCACTGCCGGTGGGCTCGGTGCTTTCGGAACGGGAATGGGGTCCACAGATGTTGCGATCATCTTCGGGCTTGGACAGAACTGGTTCAAAGTACCTGAGACGATCAAGGTTGTGGTGAACGGGAAGTTACAGGATGGAGTTTACGCGAAAGACATCATTCTCGAGATCGCGAGAATTCTGGGAAGCGACGGCGCAACTTACAAAGCGTTGGAGTTCCATGGAAGCTGTATCGAAAATATGAATGTGGAGGACAGACTCACCATTTCCAACATGGCGGTGGAAGTGGGAGCGAAAGCAGGTCTCATGCCTTCTGATGAGAAGACCAGAGAGTTCCTGAAAAAGATGGGAAGAGAGGAGGACTTCAGAGAGTTGAAAGCAGATCCAGACGCGGTTTACGAGACAGAGATAGAGATAGATGCCGACACACTCGAACCACTCGTCTCTTTGCCTCACTATGTGGACAACGTGAGAAAGGTGAGCGAGGTTGAAAAGGAAAAGATAAAGATAGATCAAGTGTTCATAGGAACCTGTACGAACGGAAGACTTCAGGATCTTGAGATCGCTTTGAAAATTCTTGAGAAACACGGAAAGCACCCGGATGTGAGGCTGATCGTCGGCCCCGCTTCAAGGAAGGTCTACATGGACGCCCTTGAAAAGGGAATAATCAAGAAATTTGTTGAACTCGGAGCGGCAGTTATACCACCAGGTTGCGGCCCATGTGTTGGAATCCACATGGGTGTTCTTGGAGACGGAGAGAGGGTACTTTCCACGCAGAACAGAAACTTCAAGGGAAGGATGGGGAATCCCAATGCGGAGATATACCTTGCTTCTCCTGCAACGGCGGCAGCCACCGCGGTAACCGGATACATCACAGATCCAAGAAGATTCATTTGAAGGAGGGTGAAGCATGATAAGGGGAAGAGTCTGGAAATTCGGTGACAATATATCGACTGACCATATAGCACCTGGAAGGTATTTTCATCTGAGGAACAATCTTGAGGAGCTCGCAAAACACGTCTTGGAAGATGCCATGGAGGATTTCGCGAAGAAGGTGCAGAAAGGTGACATCATCGTGGCTGGCAAGAACTTCGGACTTGGTTCTTCCAGAGAGCACGCTGCGCGTATCATAAAGATCGCTGGTGTTTCCTGTATCGTGGCGAAGTCTTTCGCAAGGATCTTCTACCGAAACGCCATCAATGTGGGACTTCCAGTCATAGAGCTCAAGGAAGTCGACGAGATCAACCAGGGAGACGAACTTGAGATAGATCTCGAAAACGGTGTTTTGAAGAACCTCACAACAGGAAAAGAATACAGATTCACTCCGATTCCGAAGTTTCTCCTCGAGATACTGAAAGAAGACGGTATAGTGAACTATCTGAAAAAGCACGGTTCCTTCCCAAGAGTTTAGGGGGTGAGGATTGTGGATGAACTCCTCGAGAAGGCGAAGAAAGTACGGGAAGCTTGGGATGTTCTGAGGAACGCAACAACGAGGGAAAAGAACAAGGCGATAAAGAAAATAGCCGAGAAACTCGACGAGAAGAGAAAAGAAATCCTCGAAGCGAACAAAATCGATGTGGAAAAGGCCCGCGAACGGGGTGTGAAGGAGTCCCTCGTTGATAGACTCGCTCTGAACGATAAAAGAATAGATGAGATGATAAAAGCGTGCGAAACGGTAATCGGATTGAAAGATCCGGTTGGAGAAGTGATCGATTCTTGGGTGAGGGAGGATGGACTCAGAATTGCAAGGGTAAGGGTTCCCATCGGTCCGATAGGGATCATTTACGAATCCAGACCGAACGTCACTGTGGAGACCACGATCTTGGCCCTGAAGAGCGGTAACACCATACTTCTCAGGGGCGGATCCGACGCTCTGAACTCGAACAAAGCGATAGTTTTGGCCATAAAGGAGGCGCTCAGAGAAACAGAGGTTCCGGAAAGTTCCGTCGAATTCATCGAAAACACTGACAGATCCCTCGTTCTTGAAATGATACGGCTCAGAGAATATCTCTCCCTCGTCATCCCACGTGGTGGATACGGCCTCATCAGCTTTGTGCGTGACAACGCGACCGTTCCGGTGCTCGAAACAGGTGTTGGAAACTGTCACATCTTCGTTGACGAGAGCGCCGATCTGAAGAAGGCTGTTCCGGTCATAATAAACGCGAAGACACAAAGGCCTGGTACCTGTAACGCTGCAGAGAAACTGCTCGTTCATGAGAAGATAGCGAAGGAGTTTCTTCCTGTGATCGTGGAGGAGCTGAGAAAACACGGCGTCGAAGTGAGAGGCTGTGAAAAGACCAGAGAAATCGTGCCGGACGTGGTACCGGCTACTGAAGAGGACTGGCCCACCGAGTATCTGGATCTCATCATCGCCATCAAAGTGGTCAGAGATGTGGATGAGGCAATTGAGCATATAAAGAAATATTCCACAGGACATTCCGAATCGATTCTGACTGAAAACTATTCGAACGCTAAAAAGTTCGTTTCAGAAATCGATGCCGCAGCCGTTTACGTGAACGCTTCGACCAGGTTCACAGACGGTGGACAGTTCGGATTCGGTGCCGAGATCGGAATCAGCACTCAGAGATTCCACGCAAGAGGTCCTGTGGGACTCAGAGAGCTCACCACGTACAAATTCGTCGTTCTTGGAAATTATCATGTGAGGGAATGATTATGAAAGTCGTTGTAAAGGTTGGAAGCAACCTGCTTGTGGGAAGTTCTGGCTTGAGAAAGTCTTACATCGCAGAACTCTGTCGCGAGGTTGCACGTTTGAAAAGTCAAGGGCACGAAATTTCCATCATCACATCTGGGGCCCGCGCTGCGGGCTTTACTTATCTTGGAAAAGGAAAGAGAACACAGGACCTTCACATAAAACAGGCTCTCTGCGCTGTGGGACAGGTCCAGCTCATGAAGGTGTACGAAAACGCCTTCGATTTCTATGGCATCAAAATCGCCCAGATCCTGCTCACAAGGGACACTTTTTCCAACAGAAAAAGGTACCTGAACCTCAGAAACACGCTGATCGGACTCTCGGAGTTCGACGTTGTTCCCATCGTGAACGAAAACGACACAGTTGCAACAGAAGAAATCACACTCGGTGACAACGACACGCTCGCTGCCATGTTCTCGATAGCCTGGGATGCGGACTTCCTTGTGCTTTTCACAACGGTGGATGGAGTCATCGATGAGAACGGAAACCTTGTCGAAAGATTTGACGAGTCGGTGAAACTGAAAGATATGGGAAAGAGCAGCTGGGGAACTGGTGGTATCAGATCCAAGATAGAATCTGCGTTGATGGCTTCAAGATGCGGTGTGAAAGCGACCATATGCAGCGGAAACGACGTTTCAAACCTCACAAGGTTTGTGAAGGGAGAACCTGTCGGTACTGTTTTTGAACCACAAGGACGCTTGAAAGCAAAAAAAGCCTGGATTGCCTTTCTCTCAGAACCTGCAGGAAAGATATACGTAAACAAAGGAGCTGAAGAGGCACTCAAAAGCGGTAATAGCCTTCTGCCTGTTGGTGTCACAGGTGTGGAAGGAACGTTCGATGTGGGAGATGTGGTGGAGATAGTGAACGAAGAAGGAGAACTCGTCGGTCGAGGAATCGTGAATTACTCGTCTTCGGATCTGGAGAAAATAGCGGGTCACAAATCTTCCGATTTGAGAAAGATCCTCGGATACGAAGGAAACAAGGTGGTCGTTCACATAGACAACATGTGGCTTGCATGAAAAAAGCCCGCAGGAAGCGGGCTTTTTATTTCTTCAGGTTCTCCAGGTACTTCTTCCAGTCGTTCATGAAACGCTCTATACCGAGATCTGTCATCGGGTGTTTGAAGAGCTTTTCAAGCACAGCAAAGGGCATCGTCACGATGTCTACACCCATGAGGGCTGCCTCCACCACGTGCATTGGATGTCTGATGCTTGCGGCGATGATCTCCGTCTCGAATCCGTAGTTGTCGTAGATCTCGACTATTTCGCCGAGCATTCTCATCCCATCGTTCGAGAGGTCGTCCATCCTTCCGATGAAGGGACTCACGTAGGTTGCGCCCGCTTTGGCGGCGAGGATGGCCTGTGCTGGGCTGAACACCAGAGTCACGTTCGTCTTGATGCCTTCGGCAGAGAGTGTCTTCACCGCTCTGATCCCATCGGGTGTCATGGGTATCTTGATCACCACGTATTCACTGAGCTGGGCAAGTTCTCTCGCCTCTCTCACCATGCCTTCGTAGTCGAGAGACACAACCTCCGCAGAAACGGGACCTTTCACCAGATCGCAGATCTCTTTCACTCTCTGTTTGAACTCTGCTCCTTCCTTTGAAATCAGTGTTGGATTCGTCGTTACTCCATCCACGATACCCCATTCAACACCTTTTTTGATCTCTTCTAAGTTTGCTGTGTCCAGAAAGATCTTCATCGTTTCACCTCCCAGAAGCTATTCTCTCTTATTTTCTTTAAGAGCTCGATAGGAGTTTTTGAAAATCTCTGTTAGTCTTTGGTTGATAAGAAGTTAACTCAACGTTCCTGATTTGATAGAAACATTTCAACTTCATCTAACACCGGCATAGCATCTACACCGCCTACTCTTGTGATAACGATAGCGGCGACGGCGTTGGCGAACTTTCCTATCTCGACAGCGTCTTCGATCGTTTCAGGTGTTTTCTCCAGATACTTGTGTATCACAGCGGCTGTGAACGAGTCTCCGCACCCCGTGGCATCCACAGGTTTTACTTTGAAAGAAGGAACCATACGTTTTTCTCCTTTGAACTTCACAAGACATCCCCTTTCTCCCATGGTCACAAAAAGCAGGCCGTTTTCCTTGATCGGAATTTTGTCAACGGCCGTTTCTAAATCTTCCTGGAAGATGTATTCCAGATCCTTGTCGCTGAGTTTTACGATATCTACCTTCGAAGAGATCTCGAGAAAGTCCTTCACGAAGGTGTTTCTGTCTTCTATCAGTGAGGGTCTCACGTTCGGATCGTAAGAGACGGGCTTCCCTTCCTTCAAAAACGCTTCCATCGCTTTCAGATAAGCACTTCTTGATGGTTCAATAGCGAGGGAGTACGAGCCGATGTGAAGGAAAGAAAATTGTGCGGGGTTGATGTTCACTTCTTCCGGTCTCAGATTCGTATCGGCTGGTTTTTCTCTGAAGAAGACGAAATCCGGATTTCCCTGAGCGTCTCTTGCCACAAAAGCGAGGGTAGTCTTACAAGAAGAATCGAAGATGATGTGTGTTGTGTCTATGCCTTCTTTTTTCATCACCTCAAGTAGGAACTCGGAGAACTGGTCTCCTCCAAGTTTTCCGAGAAAGGAAACTTCTCTTCCCAGTCTTTTGAGAGCAACGGCGACGTTCAGAGGAGAACCTCCCGCTTTTTTTCTGAAGAGCTCACTCTGTGAAAGGTTCTTTCCTTTGTCCTCTGAGATGAAATCAATGAGGATTTCACCGGTGCAGAGAACATTCACAAGAATACACCTCCGCCGGAAAACGATTTTCTATTTCATCTTCATTATACTTCAAGGCGAAGTGTGTTAATATTGTGTTGAACTGTTATTTTTCCGGGAGGGATCGTTGTGAATATTCTTGAAAAGCTTTTCTCTTTGAAAAGAAGGGTTGCTATGGTGACAGGTGGGGGGCAAGGAATCGGGAAGGCCCTTGCTCAGGCGCTGGCAGCGGTGGGTGCAGCTGTTTTGATCATGGACATAAACGAAGAAACAGCTAGAAGAACGGTCGAAGAGATAAAAGAAAAAGGTGGTGAAGCAGATTTCTATGTTGGAGATGTAACGAAAGAAGAGGATTGTTTTGGAGCAGTCAAAAAGGCGCTGGACAGATGGGGAAGACTCGACATAGGAGTCAACAACGCGGGGATAGGGGACTGGTGCGAAGCTGAGAACTACCCTGTTGAACGATGGAAAAAGGTAATAGATGTGAATCTGGTTGGGGTGTTTCTTTCCGCAAAAGCGGAGTTCCACGCTATGAAGGAAAGAAAATACGGAAAGATCATAAACATCGCGTCCATGTCCGGACACATCGTGAACAAACCTCAGAAGCAGACAGCTTACAACGCTTCGAAAGCGGGTGTGATCCATCTCACCAGATCTCTGGCCGCCGAGTGGGCCCCGTACGGAATCAGGGTGAACAGCATAAGCCCCGGATACATCAGAACACCTCTCATAGAATCTCCAAACGTGAAAGATCTTGTTCCCCTCTGGCTCGACATGATCCCTCTTGGAAGACTGGGAGAGGTGGACGATCTGATAGGAGCTGCTATCTTCCTTGCAAGTCCCGCCTCAGATTACATGACAGGGCACGATCTTGTGATAGACGGAGGCTACACCGTCTGGTGAGGAGGTTAGAATATGAAAGTACTTTTGATAGAAAAACCCGGTGTTGCGAGTGTTGTGGAGAAAGAGATACCCGTTCCCGGTGAAGATCAGACCCTCGTGAAAGTACTCGCGTGCGGTATCTGTGGAACCGACTACAAGATATTCTCAGGAGGCACCAACGCCAACTATCCAGTTGTTCCAGGGCATGAGATCGTCGGCGTCGTTGAAAGATCGGGTGTTTTCGAAAAGGGGCAGATGGTTGTGATCGATCCCAACAGATCCTGTGGGAAGTGTGACTACTGTAGAAAAGGTATGTCTCAGTTCTGTGAAAACCTTCAGGCAACGGGCGTGACAGAACCAGGAGGATTTGCGGAATACGTGCTCGTGGAGAACTCACAGGTTTATCCTGTGAGAAATGTACCCGCAGAGAGAGCCGTTTTCGCAGAACCGCTTTCCTGTGTTCTCGAAGGAGTGAAGATGGTGAAACATGGATTCTACGACAGAATCCTCGTAGTCGGAGCAGGTAGTATAGGTGTGATTTTTGGTCTGATCTTCAAGAAAATTTTTCCGGGTGCAGAGATAGTCCTTGCAGAGAAGGACGAGAAACGCGCGGAATACGTTGTACAAAATTTTGGATTGAAAGTGGACGAACCGAAAGGTGAGTACGATCTTGTTGTCGAGTGCTCCGGAACGGCAGAGGGATTTAAAACGTGTTTCGATCACGTAGGAAAAGGTGGAACACTCCTTCAGTTCAGTGTCATCTCCAAAGACAAGATGGTTGATATCTCACCGTTCGAAATATATCGAAAGGAGATGAAAATACTCGGATCTTACCTGAATCCCTTCACAATGAAAGAAGCGGTGAAGATCATAGAATCTGGAGAGTTTCCCTTCGAAAAACTTGTCACCGATCGTCTGGATCTTGAAGGGGTGAAGGATTACCTATCGTCTCACAGCAAAGCGTTGATGAAGGGGATTTTTTCTCGGTAAGTGAGGGATTTTTGTGTATTGCGGTATAGATGTGGGGACGACCAACACGAAAGTTCTGGTGTTCAATGATAGTTTCAAAGTAGTGTTTTTGAAAAAATTCAGAACACCGGTGATTTCCAGTGAAGAAGGCGATTTTCTGTCATCAAAGAAACTCTTTGCGGAGATTCTGGGTTCTCTCAAGTCGATTCCAAAGGAGATAAAAAAGAAGATAGAAGCCATTGGTGTTTCTTCCCTCGGAGAGACGGTGTTTCCAGTATCGAATGATGGAGAAGTACTTCGGGGCGGAATGATGTGGTACAACAAAAACGTTCTGGGAGAATACAGAGAGTTTTTGGAAAAAGTACCACCGATTGTGATATTCAAAAAAACAGGGTTATGGCCTTCGTGGATATACTCTGTGTTCAAAATGAAAAAGTTCTACAAAAGAAGTGAAGAATTGAGCCAAAGAGTTTACAAGTGGCTCGATGTGACAAGTTTGATAGCTTTTTTGTTGACAGGAAACGTTGCGATGGACAGGGTACACTCCTCAAGAACGTTGTTGATGAACATACTCACGGGAGAATGGGACGATGAATTAGTAGAGGCATCTGGCATTCCAAAAGAGCACCTTCCCGAAGTTGTAGATAGTGGAGTTCCACGAGGAAAGATAAGGGAGGAAATTTCCAAAGAGATCGGTTTTCCCGAAGAGGTGATTGTAACAACAGCTGGTCAGGACCATATAACGGCTTCCTATGCCGTTGGTGTTCACGATGAAACCAAGTTGATGGATTCCTCTGGCACGACGGAGGCTATGCTCTGGACAGTCAGCAGAGAAACTTTAGAGAGATACCTGAAGAAGGTTCCAAAGGTGTTCCAAGCCGGTTTCCACTGTATCCCTGGTAAGTACTATCTTCTCACAGGTCTTCCCACGGGTGGATTCTGTATAGACTGGCTTCTCAGCAAAATTTTCAAGGAAGATTATTCCATTTTCAGGATGTTTAATTATCAAAAAAATACAGCCTTTTTCTTCCCCTACCTTCGTGGTACATTCGACAGGGAAGAGATCAGTGGAGCGTTTTTCAACTTGAAAGACACGGATGATCGGGATGTTATCATCTCTGCTGCTCTTGAATCGATCGCTTTCGAGATGAAAAACTGTCTTAACGAATTCGAGAAGCTGGGATTGAAAGATTATGAGGTTGTGGCAACAGGTGGAGGGAGTCAGCTAAGAGAGTGGTTGAAGGTAAAAGCGAGTGTCTTTGGCAGAGTCGTGAAAGTCTTCTCTGTTCATGAAAGTGTCGCTCTTGGTGCTGCCATGATAGCTAAAATCGCAAAAACGGGCCAAGAGAATTGGGAAGAGTTTTTCAAAGAAACTTCTCAGAACTTTGAATATGAATATTTCTATCCGGGTGAGAGCGATTACTTCCAAAGGAAATACCTCGAGTATTTAAAGCTTAGAAGCAAAATCTATGGGTTCTAAAATAAGGAGTGAGTTGGATGTATGGTGGAAAGGCAGTGAGGTTTTCGAGGCTTTTGAATCCGAAGTCTAATAGATCTCTTATTGTTGCTTTAGATCATGGCTTGATGTTTGGGAACGTAGAGGGACTGGAGGATCCTATGAAAACTTTAGAGAGAGCAATATCCTGTGGTATGGATGGAGTTCTTTTGAATCCTGGCGTAGCGAGATTGACAGATCATTTGTTCAGAGGGAAAAATACCCCTGCGTGGATGCTGTGAAGATTCTATTCCCATTGGGGTTAGAAAAGAGTACACAGGCCGAAGTTGTTCAAGTGATATCAAAGGCCGTTGAAGAATGTGAGCACTGGGACATGCCATTGGTGGTCGAACCGGTCTTGCAGGGGGAGAATGTTTCAGAGAGAAACGATCTTGATCTCATAGAATCTGCTGTGAGAATAGCTGTGGAGATAGGAGTGGATATTTTGAAGATTCAGTTCTTGGGAGAAGAACGTCTCTCTCGGATAATCCATAGACTTCGTGTTCCCGTTTTTGTGCTTGGAGGACCAAAGTCAGACGATCCAAAGCAGGTTCTGAAGGTAGTTCAGGAATCAGTGAGGTCAGGCGCAAAAGGAGTGATGTTTGGAAAAAACGTATGGCAGAGAGAAAACATGGAAGAAGTCATGGCAGCCCTGAAATCTATCATACACGATGATTTGAGTTATGAGGAAGTTGTTCAGAGGCTCAATTTGTAAGAGGGGGATACACAGTGAATCATCGTTACAAACCTACATGGGAATCTCTGAGGGAACACACAGTACCAAAATGGTTCGACGAAGCGAAGTTTGGGATCTTCATTCACTGGGGGATTTACTCTGTTCCGGGATGGGCGACGCCCACCGGAGAACTCGGCAAAGTACCGATGGATGTGTGGTTTTTTCAGAATCCGTACGCTGAGTGGTACGAAAATTCCCTCAGGATCAAGGAGAGTCCCACCTGGAAATACCACGTGAAGACCTATGAGGAAGATTTCGAGTACGAGAAGTTTGCAGATCTTTTCACCGCAGAGAAGTGGGATCCACACGAGTGGGCAGACCTCTTCAAAAAAGCAGGAGCGAAGTACGTGATACCGACAACGAAACACCACGATGGATTCTGTCTGTGGGGGACGAAATACACAGATTTCAACTCCGTGAAGAGAGGACCGAAGAGAGACCTCATAGGAGAGCTCGCAAAAGCTGTGAGAGAAGCCGGATTGAGATTTGGAGTGTACTACTCAGGAGGTCTGGACTGGCGCTTCACGACCGAGCCGATAAGGTATCCTGAGGATCTCTCCTACATCAGGCCGAACACCTACGAGTACGCGGATTACGCCTACAAACAGGTCATGGAACTTGTGGATCTGTACCTTCCCGACGTTCTCTGGAACGACATGGGCTGGCCGGATAAAGGAAAGGAAGACCTGAAGTATCTCTTCACTTACTACTACAACAAACATTCAGAGGGTGCTGTGAACGACAGGTGGGGACTGCCGCACTGGGATTTCAAAACGGCCGAATACCATGTGAACTATCCGGGGGATCTGCCGGGCTACAAATGGGAGTTCACAAGGGGAATAGGACTCTCCTTCGGATACAACCAGAACGAGGGACCGGAACACATGCTCTCTGTTGAACAGCTCGTCTACACACTCGTGGACGTTGTGAGCAAGGGAGGAAATCTCCTTTTGAACGTTGGCCCAAAGGGCGACGGAACGATTTCGGATCTGCAAAAAGAAAGACTCCTGGGCCTTGGTGAATGGCTGAGAAAGTACGGAGATGCCATCTACGGTACTTCTGTCTGGGAAAGGTGCTGTGCGAAGACTGAGGATGGAACAGAGATCAGGTTCACCAGAAAATGTAACAGAATCTTTGCCATCTTTCTTGGCATCCCGACCGGAGAAAAAATTGTAATTGAGGATCTCAATCTATCAGCAGGGACAGTGAGACATTTCCTGACGGGGGAGAGATTGAGCTTCAAAAATGTGGGGAAGAACCTGGAAATCACAGTACTCAAAAAGCTCCTTGAAACAGACAGTATAACGCTCGTGCTGGAGGCGGTGGAAGAATGAAGCAAAAATACAGGGTGGGACTCATCAGTTTTTCCGATGGAAGAGAGTACGTGCACAAGGAACTTGAGGGAATTGTGAAAAAGTTCGAAGATGAGATAGCGAAAACTCTGGAAGAAACAGGAGAAGTGGAGGTAATCAGGGCAAAAGAAATCGTGTGGAAGCCCTCAATAGCGAAAAAAGAGGCAAAAAGACTTGCAGAAGAGGGAGCGGAAGTTACCATCTTCAACTACGCAGTTTGGGCGTTTCCTCATTTCACAGTCCTTGCGAGTAAATTTGCACCGGGACCGTTTTTGCTCTTTTCCAACATAAACCCGCAGTATCCTGGTATGGTTGCGATGCTTTCTGCGGCGGGGGCTCTGGAACAGGACGGAACGAAGCACTACAGGATGTGGGGCAGCATAAAAGACGAGAAAGTTCTCAGGAAAGTGATGGCATTCATCAGAGCGGGAAGCACATACAAAAAACTCAGGGGTCAGAGATACGGTGTGTTCGGTGGAAGATCGATGGGTATGTACACCGCCGTTCCTAACGTGGATCTGTGGAACAAGATTTTCGGTGTCGATGTGGAGCATATAGACCAGTTCGAAATCGTTCGAAGAAGCCAGCTGATACCGGACGAGCGCGCAAGGAAAGGAAGGCTCTGGATTGAAGAGAAAGCAAAAGCGTTTCACTACGATGGGAAGTACCTCACACCCGAAAAGCTTGAACTCCAGATAAAGAGCTACCACGCGGTGAGAGAGATCGTGGAGGAGATGGAGCTGGACTTTGTGGGAATAAAAGGCCAGCTTGAACTCACAGAACACTTCGTGACGATGGATGTGACAGAGGCGTTCCTGAATGATCCTTACGACTGGGAAGGAGAACACGAACCGATCGTGTGTGCAACAGAGGCAGATTCCGATGGAGCGCTCACGATGCAGATATTCAAGTTGATCGCAAAGACACCCGTGCTCTTTGCGGACGTGAGACACTACGTGGAGGAGTACGATGTACTGGATCTGTGCAACTCAGGAAACCACGCAACGTACTTTGCAGCCAGATCGTTCGATCCCGACGAGAACATGAAGAAAGTGGAGTTCTATCCACAGACGTTCTACTTCCCCGCAGGTGGTGCAGCGGTAAAACACATAGCAGCACCCGGAAAAGTGACACTTGGAAGACTCACGAGGGAAGATGGAAGGTACAGATTCACAGTCGTTCCTGGAGAGTTCGTGGACTTTGGGGAGGAGAAAAACTACGAGATAGCAGACAGCATACAGAACAACTGGCCGCACGCGTTTTTGAAGATGGAGACACCTATAGACGAATTCCTGACCAAATATTCCTCCAACCACATCCACGGCGTCTACGGAGACTACGTGGAGGAGATCAAAACCTTCTGTGAAATAGCCGGTATCGATTTTGTGCTTATGAAATGAGGGCGCAGAAGCGCCCTCATTTTGTCTTTAAAATCGCTCTCTGGAAGCTGAGAACCACCTCTGTTCCTTTTTCTAGTTCTCTTGTCTCAGCGCCTTCCACAGCTTCAAGCCTTTCGTTCCAGAACAGCAGCTTCCATGGTTTTCCGGAGTCCTTCAGGACCTCAACGTGTATCTCGTTTTCTCTTCTCTCTACTTTCACACTCAATTC